>NZ_MLAS01000004.1 GCF_002272785.1 Helicobacter sp. 13S00477-4
CCTCTTCGCTGATGATACTGCATCTTTCAGGTGTGGGAATGTAAGTCGATGCAGGGATAGGGAAACTCCTTTTATCTTTTTTATTCCTTCTTTATTTGTTTTTATTCCTTTTATGATTGTGATGTATGTGATTTTTGATTAGAGGAAAAACTTTTCCCATTCATAAGAGCTTTTAATAATCGTATTTAGATCATTGTATTTTGGTTTCCAATTTGTATGAGAAAGGATTTTTTGATTATTGGAAATGAGGATAGCTGGGTCACCATCGCGTCTTTTAGTAATGTTGATTTCAAAATCTATTTTTGATATTTCTTTGAGTGTTTGGAGTACTTCTTTTACACTATAGCCTATCCCATAACCAACATTAAAGATTTGAGATTTTTTATGCTCTTTAAGATAATAATAAGCTTGTAAGTGAGCATTTGCTAAGTCATCTATGTGGATGTAGTCACGTATACAAGTGCCATCAAAAGTGGGGTAATCATCACCGAAGATGAATAGTTCTGTTCTTTTTTTTGTTATATATTCACAGGCAATTTTGATAAGATGAGTTGCATTTTTGCTCCTTTGCCCTAATCCAATTCGAGTTTTCAGGTTATTTTGCATACTCGCACCTGCAACATTGAAATATCTTAATGCAACATAATTTAAATCATAAGCCATAGAGCAATCTTTAAGGACTTGCTCAAGCATCATTTTTGAGTTACCATAAGGGTTGATAGGCTTTAGAGGGAGGCTTTCAACGACTGGGATGAGTGAGGCTTCAGGTTCTCCATAGACAGCAGCTGTAGATGAGAAAATAAAATTTTTGATTTGATATTGGACACAGAGCTTTATCAAAGAAATCGTATTGCATGTGTTATTTGTATAATATAATAAAGGGTTTATAACGGACTCATTAACGATGAGTGAACCACTAAAATGCAAGATACAATCAAAAGGAGTATTCTTGAGTATTTTTTCAATAGTGGGAGTATCAGATAGATCTGCTTGGATAAAATGCACCCGATTGGGAAACCTATCTTTTAAGTAGGCTTGATTTTCTATGAAACCTGTGGAAAGATTATCAATTATAGTGATGTTACAAGTGGTGTGGGTTAAAAATTCTAATCCTGTATGAGAACCAATATATCCACTTCCCCCAGTAAGTAAAAGTTCCATTAAAACTCCTATAAGAAAATATTTTATTATAACTAAGTTTATGATTTTGAATAGATATATATCTATTATTCTAGTTTATTGATAGTTAGCTATAATTTTTTATGTTAAAAAATATTTTATTATGAAGAAGGAAAAATAATGGCAATGGAAGATGTATTTGATGCCAAATCGCTCACAATGTCAGTTCTAGTGACTCCAAGTATGGTGAACTTCAGTGGAGTAATGCATGGGGGCGAATTACTCAAAATGTTAGATCAAGTCGCTTATGCCTGTGCGACTAGGTACTGTGGTGTAGGTGTAGTGACTTTGAGTGTAGATAGCGTGATTTTCAAACAACCTATTCATATTGGTTCTTTGCTCACTTTCTTAGCGAGTGTAAATTATACAGGCAGGACAAGCTGTGAAGTGGGTATTAAAGTCATCAGTGAAAATATAAAAGATAAATATGCCATCCATTGCAATAGCTGCTATTTCACAATGGTGGCTGTGCAAGATGGCAAGACAGTGCCAATTCCACCACTAAACCCACAAACACCTTCTGAAAAGGAAAGGTATGAAAAAGCCTTGCAACGTAGAAAAGCTAGGTTGAACAAATAAGGGAGAGGGATTTATTTAGAAGGAGATTTTTTGAAATTTTCTAATTTGACTTCATCTGTGTCAAACCCACTTCCAAGTGAATGATAGAGGTTAATTAATGATTCTATATAGGAGGTCTTGAGGTTAATGATTTGACCTTGTAAATTCAGCAAAGAACGTTCTGCATCAATGACTTCCAGATAAGATGAATAGCCACTATCGTATCGGTTTTTTGCATAATCAAGTGTTTTGATGGCTGCTTGATATTCCTCATTGAGTGATTTTTGTTGGGTTTTTATCCATATGATGGATGCTTGAGCATCTTTTATTTCTTTGTAAGCATTGAGGACAATTTTTTTATAAGTGTAGGCTGCTTCATCTCTTTTGGCATTTGCTAGCGCAAATTCTCCTTTTAGCTTGCCACCTTCAAATAGGGGTGCTAAAATACCTGCACCTATTGCTCCTGTGGGTATCCAACCAGATGTTCCTAGGAAGTTTGAAAAGAATGCTCCACCAATATTAGCAATAAGATTGAAATCAGGTAAAAAATTTGCTCTAGCTCTAGCTAATGCTGCACTACTGGCAGCTAGTTCAAATTCAGCATAAGCGATATCAGGACGATGACGTAGTATTGAAGAGGGGATTTTGTCAGGTAGTTTGGGTTCAGCGAGTTCTTTTAAGCTTTGTGCTGTTTTGATGTCTTTGGTAGAGATTCCAGTGAGTTCTTCAAGAGCATTTTGTGTTTTTATGATTGATAATTTGGTAGGTGCTATTTGGGATTTTGTAGCTTCATATTGGATTTTAGCTTGTTGCTTATCATATTCGCTTGCATAACCAGTAGCTGATTTGCTTTCTGCAATTTTGAGTTCAATTTCTCTAACTTTGAGGGTGTTTTTAAGTAGCCTTAAATGATCTTTTAGGGCTACTAAATTAATGTAGGTTTTTGCCACTATAGAATCTACAGAGAGTTTTGTCGCATAGCTTTGTGCAATTGCAGCTTGAGCTTGGTAAAATTTATTTTTGCGTTCATTTTTATTTTTGCCAAAAAAGTCAAAACTATAATTGATATTTAAAGTTGGGTCTATCATTCCAATAGGTGTAGTAAAACCAAAGATTGGAGTGAGCATATTTTGAGTGTATTGTGGGCTTGCATTAAAATTTGCACTTGGATATAGGGTGGATTTTGCTATTTTTATGGATGCTATACCGGCATTTATACGTGTTTTTGCTATTTGGTTGTCGCTGTTATAAATCCTTGCTTTTTGTATTAAAAACAACAAATTTTTGTCATTGAAGTTTTCCCACCAGTTTTTATTGATGGTTTCATCAAAATTTTCATCAAGAGCAATGCTTACTTTTGAATCTTTTGGAATATCAGATATTTTGGGTACACAGCCACAGAGTAAAATTACTATTCCAAGTATACGCAGACTTTGAGACCACCACATCCTCAATCCTTTTTGGTATGGATGGTCGCGATAACGCTCATACCTGCCTTGAGTTCTTTTGAAAGTGGGTTGCTTTCATCGATTTTGATACGTACGGGTATCCTTTGGACGACTTTGATGAAATTGCCCGTTGCATTATTTACTCTAATAGAGCTAAATTCGCTACCCGTTGCTGGAGAGATTTTTTCTACTACCCCTTTGATGGTTGCTCCACCGAGTGCATCTACAGTAAAGGTAGCTTTTTGACCTAGATGAACATCTTTCATTTTAGTTTCTTTGAAATTTGCTTGCACCCATTTAAGATTAGGTATCAAAAAGGTCAGTGGACTGCCTTGTGATACAAATTGACCCAATCTTGCACCAACAGCACCTAGCACTCCATCGACAGGGGCTTTTATAAGAGAATAATCCAAATCAATTTTAGCTAATTCTAAAAGTGCACTAGCACGTTTGACATCAGCTTCTAGTGCTGATTTACTTATTTCATAGGCTTTGAGTTCTTCAAGGGCTTTGTTATATTCAGCTTGAGATTGTGCGAGGGTATATTTTGCTTTTTTTAGTGAGGTTTGAGTGTCTTCGTATTCCCTTTTACTGACAGAACCTTTTTGGACTAGTGAGGCGACGCGTTTGTCTTGAATAATTGCATTTTTTAATGTGGCTTCATCAGTTGAAATGATTGCTTTTTTCTGTTGAACATTTGCTTGATGGGAGCGATAATTTTCTGTGTAACTGCTAAGTTTTGATTGTGCAGTTTGGAGATTTGCCTCTGCCTCTTTGACTTTTTGGATAAAAATGCTTTTGTCGATCTGTAAAATAGGATCACCTTGTTTGACCATCGCATAATCTTTGACATAAATCTCTACTACATATCCACTGACACGAGGGGTAATGAGCGTAGTTTTAGATTGGACATAGGCATCATTGGTACTGACTACTCCCCTAAAAAATGGTGGGAGTTCCCATGCATATAAGATACATAAAATCCCACAAATGAGAATAATGCCAGCGATAGCACTCACTACAAAACTTGGTTTCTTGGGAGTCCAGTGTTTGAAATAAGGCATTTGATATTCCTTTTATGGGCTAATTTGCCTCTGTATTTTTTTCTTTTTGTAATTGATCTAAGAAGGCTTTTGTTTTTAAGTTTGCTAAAGCATTTTTACGACCAATGATTTTTAGTTCTCTGTCAATAGGAGTAGCTTTCAAGAATGTATAATAAAGCCAATGCCCTGCTAACAATAAGAATATCCCTACTGCTACACATCCGACAGTAAAAAATAAGTCAGAATAAGCCAAAACACCTGCTTGTTTGCTTAACTCTGCAGGAAAATTAGGTGTAATGGTTAGGATTGAATCTGTATCTGGGGTATGGTTGATTAGATCTTGTAAATGTAGGGCAGTATGTACTTTAATATAATAACCGATAAGTGCAGATCCTAAAAGTCCAAAAACCCCTTGAGAAAAACTAAATATCGCAATAAAAGTTAGCACATATCCTGTCCCTCTAGGCAAAGATATAGTAAAACCCTCTGCAAACAAGGGTCCGATGAAAAAGACACTCGCAGCAGCGATGAGGAATTGAGGTATGTATAAGTCTGAGGGCATCACTTGAGTGGAGAGATTTGTAGAGGCAAAAGAACCTGCCACAAGCATAGCAAAAGAAATGACTAATATCATAGAAGTCCGTTTATAGCTCATCAAAGCTATGGATAACAAGCCACCAAATAATGCCCCAAGTGTTATCACTCCATAATAATGTGTGAGTTGATAATCGCTATAGCCTAATACATTCCTAAATAATCCAGCTGCTCCTGTGGTTTGCTCCGCAAGGCACATCCTAGCAAACCCTCCTGCTAGGGCGAGTTTAATAACTTGGAATGTGCTGACAAAAGAGAATTTTATCAGTGGTTTTTCTCGACGTATCTCAATCATAAAAAACAATGCCAAGCAAGTTAATGCAATACATAGCCCATAAGCTATCCAAGTTTGATCCCACCAGACAATATACCCAATGCTAAAAATAAAACAAAATATAGCTGTTCCAGTACCATAGAGCAGCAATGAAGGAATATCTGCCCTTGAAAAGGCTTTACCTGTTTGTGAAGGAGGCAATTCTATTAATAAATAAGTCGCGATGACAAATAATGTTGTCCCCATATCAATAAAAACTGCAAGGTGAGCATTTTCATTGAGCATTAAATAAGGCACTATCCATCTTGCTGCTGAAGATCCTACCTGCATAAGTCCTATACTCACGCACATTGCTAAATATTTTTTTGATTGGGGGAGCATTTGCATTGCGTAATAGGCACAAAGAGTTGATAGCCCACTCCCAACCAAGCCATTCAGGAATCTGGTAATGACAGCAGTATAAAAACCATCATGGAGTATTTGTATCGCGTGTACGATGACTAAAATACCCACTACAATCCCAAAAAATACTTTCATTCCAAATTGTTGACGCATTTTGAACAAAACCACACTCATCCACGCATAACCCATATAATAACAAGAAGTTATTACTCCTCCTTCAGCAGGCGTGAGTCCTAAATTACCTTGTATTTCATAAATATTGGCAATCGTCAAGTTATTTTGTAGTCCTGCTGCAAAGAGTACTACAATCCATCCAATTGCATAAACCAAATGGATTTTAAGGGGGAGTTCAGGTCTGGCTACTGCACCCCAGAATGCGGGCATTTCATTGGGTTTTAGTACTTCATTGAGATTTTGATATTGTTTCATATTCATCATCCCTTATTGCTAGGAGCTTTTTGGTTTTCAGGATTATCAATTTAAGTTGTTTTTAGTCTAGAGCATTTATCTTTTATTCAAAAATCATCCAAAATTAGGCAATGTTTTGATTGAAATATTTTGAATTGCCTGATACATTTGGGAGATAACCATATTGCTAATCACTGAAAAGGATTTGATTTTGTTAATTTTTATGCGGGATTTTTAATCTCGTCTTTGAACTATCAGTATTGTATCCTTTTATGATTAAAAAATGATAAAACTTATAAGTATTTTTTATTCATAGGCTAACTATAAAATTTAGAAAATAATTATTTTCCTTATTTCATTTTTATAAAGTTGTTTTAGCGAGTGAAAATCCATTTTATATGGATTTTATAAGAATTGATAGGTTTTTGGAGTTTTATAGCAGGATTGAGAGTTTTTATCAAAAAAATTTATTATTTTTTTAATAATGCTCAAAATAAAGGCAGGCTTTGTTGGAATGTCTTTAAGACATAATTTCCTGTTGCATCAGCTATGGCTATACCTTTTAAAATATTTTTTATGTCTTCTTGTTGTGGTGTGATACCATTTTTTAGCTGAGGGATGACTTCTAGGCAAATATCATCAAAGTTCACTTTGCGATTTTGCCTTTCTGCTTTCCTTAAAAATGAGACAATAAAATATTTTGCACGAAGTTCTAATGCGATTTGATGGCTTTTGAACTTATTGCCTTCTTTGATATGGTATTTTTGGCTTTTTTCATCACGGTCAAAATTTTCATTGATATAAGGGATGAGGGTTTCATATTCTTGGGATAATTCGTGCAAAAATCCCATTTCAAGACCTGTTGTTGTTAATTCAGCATAGATTTCTTCAAGGGTTGCCCCATCATTTTTTGCTATCACAGCTTCAATGTGATTGCAAATCAAATCAAAATCATCTCCTAAAGATTCTTTGATCCTAGTTTTTGGACTTTGGACTTTTTTGAAATGTATAATGAGTTGACCACTTAGGACGGTGAAGGGATTTTGAATTTTTTTAAAACTTGCTTGTCCATTGCTTTGCCTGATGCAGCCTGTATATTCAAATCCTATTTCTTCAGCGTATTCGATGATGGTCTGCCATAATTGGGGGCTTTGATGTTGGAAGACAAAGCTTAGCCAGCGATTGTATTTTAGGACTCTATACATTTCTTTTAGGCTTTTTTTCATCAAGTCATAGTATTCATTAATGTTTTTATTCAAGCTGCCTTTTTCGATACATTCTTTTTGTTTTAGCTTCGTATCTACTTCAAAATCTAGCCAAGCATTCCACATAGTCGAGAGGTCTAGGTAAGGGATTTTTGCTCCATAAGGAGGGTCGGTGTAGATATAATCTATGCTTTGAGCTTCTATTCCTTTTAAGTCTGTGGCATCGCCTTGAATGATCTTTGAGTCTTCTAGCATTTTATAGAAATGGGGTGAATTTTCAAGTTCTTTTTTGCCAGAGATAACGCGTTTGAGTTTGCGTTTGAAAGTTTCGCTAGTTGATGCTTTGGTTGGATTATGGGCAATTCTATATCGATAATATCTGAAAATACTATTATCTCCAGAATTGTAGCTGGAGATATGATAAGTTAAATTTACTATGCTTAATGTATTCATAAAAGCCAACAATAAAGATAATTTAATATTTTCATCTTTTATTTTTAGTATTTCTTGACGTAGTAAAGCAAGTTCTATTAACTGGAGTGGGGTAAAAATATCTCTTAAACTAGGTACATCACTGCCTTTTGGGAGGATTTCATCTTTGGGTATCCAAAGGATTTTTTGATATGCCCCCCCCCCCATTGCTAGATTTTGTAGCTTGATTTGTTATGGGTGAGGGAAAATAGGAAGCATTTGCTAAGATTTTTTGAGCTTCTTGTTCGTTTTTGGGTCTTTGTTTTTCAAAATTTTTCAAAATTTTTTCACCTGCTTCATAAAGCTCGCCAAGATTTACCTTTGCACTCAAAGCTTTGACCATAAATACCGATAGAGGATTGAGATCAATATGGATTCCTACCCTACCTTTCATCATCGCTTCAATAGCACTCACACCACTCCCTCCAAAGCTATCTAATACCTTATCACCTTCTTGTGTGAAGTGTGTGATGTGATTTTGCAATACATCCCAGCTTTGACGCGTGAAATAAGCTGTGCAACCAAAATGCCGTTTTGCTTTTCGTTTTTGTGGGTCAATGGATTTGGGGAGTGTTTTGTCTAAATACCATTGGTCATTTTTGATATCAGGTTGAGGAGGTATGGGGTCAGATATTTGGGTTAAGTATGTTTTGAGGGTATTGAATTTAGATTCAAGTTCATTTTTTAGATCAATTTCTAAGATGAGTTTTTGTCCATTTGTTTTGAATAAGACAAATTCTTTTCCATTGCATAGTGCATAAAAAGGAGCCGCAATTTCTGCATTTTGAGCATAAAAAGAAGCTTGTAATGGACTTTTGCCTGTTTTTATATCTTTATCAGGGGCTTTTGCTTCTAGGACACAAATGGCTTCTTTGCCTCTATATAGGACATAATCAGGGAAGCGATTAGAAAATGTTACTTTACTATTAGAGCCTGTTATTGTAGCGGATTTTAGTTTTACTGATCGTTTGAAAGTCAGGGAGTTATTTTTTGTATTGGCTGAAATGAATCCCAAATTTTTAATCAATGGATTGATGATTTCCTCACGGACAGAATCTTCTTTAAAATCTTTGTCATCTATAAAATCTAAATTCAATTTATTCATAAAAATCCTTATTCATAGTTCTGTTTTTAGGACTGCCCCATTGCTTGCATTGCTCACTAAAAGAGCATATCGTTTGAGCCATTTGCCTTCAATAGTTTTGGTTTTGGGTTGCCATTTTTTTGAACGTTCTTGAAGTGTGGTTTCATCTACAAGGAGTTCTAAAATCCCATTTTCTACATCTATTTTAATGTGATCACCATTTTCTACTAGTGCAATGGTGCCTCCTTCAGCAGCTTCTGGACTTATATGTCCAATACAAGCACCCCTTGTCGCACCGCTAAATCTTCCATCTGTGATGAGGGCAACAGATTCTCCTAGCCCCATCCCCATTATGAGACTTGTAGGGCTTAGCATTTCAGGCATACCCGGTCCGCCTTTGGGTCCTTCATAACGGATGACGACTACATTGCCAGATTTTACCTTTCCTTTTGAAATCCCTGCAATGGCATCATCTTGAGATTCAAAAACAATAGCATTCCCTGTGAAGTTCTTCATCCCTTCAGCCATCGCACCAACTTTGATAACAGCCCCTTCTTGGGCAAGGTTGCCATAGAGGATTTTCAATCCACCTGTTTTTGAATACGCATTTTCAGCAGTATGAATGATGTTGTTGTCAGTGATTTTTGCATCTTGTATGCGTTCATGAATACTTTCGCCTGTGATAGTGAGAGTATCTTGGACAATATTACCTCTTTTGTTGACTTCTTTCATCACAGCACTTACACCACCTGCTTTATTAACATCTTCCATAAAGACATTGCTAATTGCTGGGGCAATTTTGGTGAGATGAGAAACATTTTTGGCTATTTCATTGATATTTTTCATACCAAAATCTACTTCTGCTTCTTTGGCAATAGCTAACATATGCAATACTGTATTAGTGCTTCCTCCCATTGCCATATCAACAACAAAAGCATTATGAATGGCTTTTTGATTCAGGATATTTTTCATCTTGTATTGTTCTGTTTTTTTGGCATCAAGAGCAATTTCTACGATCCTTTGTGCGGCTTTTCTAAGGAGGGCTTCTCTTTGTTTTGTGAGGGCTGGGATTGTCCCATTACCACTCAGGGCTATGCCCATCGCTTCACAAAGAGTATTCATTGAATTTGCTGTAAACATCCCACTACAGCTTCCTCCGCCTGGACAGGCTTTGCATTCAATTTCATAGAGTTTTTTTTCATCAATTTTTTTTGCTTCAAAAGCTCCAACTGCTTCAAAAACCTGTGAAAGACCAATTTTGCTACCATCATTTAAAGTCCCTGCAAGCATGGGTCCCCCACTTACAAAAATTGTAGGTACATTTACCCTTAATGCTCCCATTATCATACCCGGAACGATTTTATCGCAATTAGGAATACAGACCATAGCATCAAGTTTATGGGCATTCATCACAGTTTCTATAGAATCTGCGATAATCTCTCGGCTAGGTAAACTATAGAGCATTCCATTATGCCCCATTGCGATGCCATCATCTACGCCAATAGTATTGAATTCAAAGGGTATGCCACCAGCCTTTCTTATTTCATCTTTTACGATTTTGGCATATTCTGAGAGGAAAAAATGACCCGGAATAATGTCAATGTAACTATTTGCTATGCCGATAAAAGGTTTTTGAAAATCTTCATCTTTTAGTCCAGTAGCTCTTAATAAACTCCTATGAGGTGTTCTTGAATAGCCTTTTTTGATCATATCACTTCGCATTGGTGCTCCTCGTTTTGGGTTGTTTGATTATTGTATGGATTCTAATAAAAGTTATATTATACTTTAAAAAAATTTAACTGGATTTGTTTTTGTTATAATTTTAAAAATGATTTGGAGGTCTCTTATGTGTGGGATTGTGGGCTATATTGGCAAAAAAGAAAAAAAGGAGATTTTGCTAAAAGGTCTTAAAGAGCTTGAATATAGGGGATATGATAGTGCAGGGATAACTGTTTTGAGCGATGGAGAGCTGAAGACTTTTAAAGCTGTAGGGAGAATTTGCAATCTTGAAAATAAGTGTGCGGATTTTATTTCAGAGGGATTTGGGGTTGGGATTGGGCATACACGATGGGCTACACATGGCAAACCTACTGAAGTGAATGCACATCCACATATCGCAGATTTTAGTAATGTTATTCATAATGGGATTATAGAAAATTATCAAGAGATCAAAAAACTCCTTGAGCAAAAAGGGCATCAATTTTTGAGTCAGACCGATACAGAAGTTATTGTGCATTTATTTGAAGAATACCTTAAGGATGATGCTGAAAATAATGGTTTTGAAGCCTTTAAAAAAACTATTTTTTGTTTGAAGGGGGCTTATGCTATTTTGCTTGTGAGTAAAAAATATCCCGATAGGATTTTTTATGCTAAAAATGGTTCTCCTTTGATTGTTGGAAAAGGTCAAACAGGTATATTTTTTGCGAGTTCAGATGCTCCTCTGATTGGATACACAGATAAGGTGGTTTATCTTGAAGATGGGGCGATTGGGTATATGGATGATAACGGGCAATTTGATTTACTCAAAAATATCAAGTCTTTAGAGCAAAATAGAGCATTTGCCCAAAAGGAAGGCTTTAGGTATTTTATGGAAAAAGAAATTTATGAACAACATAAAGTTTTGTTAGAAACAGTGATGGGTAGAGTCAGTGAGGAAGGGATTTATTTGGAGTCTATTGAGGATAGATTTTTTGAGGGCATTGATGAAATAACTATTTGTGCTTGTGGGACAAGTTATCACGCTGGGATGAGTGGGAAATATTTATTAGAGCGGATTGCTAAAATCAAGACAAATGTAGTCATCGCAAGTGAATTCCGGTATTCTGAGCCTATTATGAGAGAAAAAGAGCTTTTTGTAGTTATTTCTCAAAGCGGTGAAACTGCTGACACGCTTGAAGCACTCAAATTGGCTAAGAAAGCCCATCTTAAAACACTAGCTATTTGTAATGTTGATAATAGCTCTATCGTACGAGAAAGCGATGCTGTTATTTTGACTCGTGCAGGGATTGAAAAAGGGGTAGCTTCTACGAAGGCTTTTGCGACCCAAGTGATGGTATTGTGGATTTTGAGTGTTTATATGGGTCGTCATAAAAAGATTTTAGATAATCAATGTTTTAAGAACCAAGTAGAATCAATGATCGCTGCGATAAGGGCAACTGAAGTGGATGTGAAACTGCATGAAAGGCTTAAAAGATTATCAAAAAGATACCTTCATGGGCATGGGTTCTTTTTTATTGGTAGGGATATTTTTTATCCTCTGGCTTTAGAAGGTGCTTTGAAACTCAAAGAAATCAGTTATTTGCATGCTGAAGGGTATCCAAGTGGAGAGATGAAGCACGGTCCAATTGCTTTGGTAGATTCTTTGCTTTTTACGGTTGCTTTGATGCCCCGTCATTTATTGTATGAAAAGATCAAAAGTAATGTTGAGGAACTTGCTGCTAGAGATGCTACGATTTGCACGATTGGTTCGGAGATTTTTGAGTCAGCTGATGATATGATTATCATCAAGGAAGGGGCAGATTATATGGAGGAGTTTTTCTCAATGATGGTTGTTCTGCAGCTTTTGGCTTTAGAGGTTGCTATTAGGCTTGGGAATGATGTGGATATGCCTAGAAATCTGGCAAAAAGTGTTACAGTAGAATAATCAAAACTTATAGTTATACATTACATAGGGCATTAGGCTTGTTTCAAATCGTTTGTTGTTCAGCAAACTTTTGGAAGTAGGGAGGATTTTGAGTCCAAATTCAATACGGTGCTTGACAAAAATACTCAGTGTGATGCCTCCTTCTATCATTAGCCCTGCAGCATAAACAGCATTTTTAAACAAAGAAAAATTATCATTATCTGTGTATATTGTTGCCCCTCCTCCAATCCCTACGAATGCACCTAAGAAATGCTTATAACTTCGACTTAAGGGGAATTCTGCTATCATATCAATCCCTAAAGAAAGCATAGAATAAAATGATTTGCTAGGGTCTTTTGAAAAATAATAATTCAATAATCCTGTGCCCATATCTAGCCCAAAAAATCCTCTGATACCAATGTTTTTATTAAAAAAGGTTTGCACGCCTGTTTTGAGAGATAGTATCATAGGGGTGTTGATTTGATTTTGGTTGTTATAGTCTTTTTTGACCTCAAAGCCTCCAATACCTACTCCAACATATTGACCGCTTTTTGCACGGATGAGTTTTTGTTTTTCTCGTATTTGAGCGACTCCATACCCTTCATTTTTTTGGGTATTGGGCAAATCAGCAGAAGAATCTTGATTGTCATATGCATTTAAGGTCGCACATAAAATCAATATACATAAAAATATTTTTTGAGTTTTGCCCATTTATAGACCTTTTGGGATAATGATTGGTTATACAACTTGTTTTTGTTATAATCTTAGCAAAAATCACGAGGAAGGACAATGTCAAAAACCTCTTTGAGTATCCAAAAAGACACTCAAAAAACAATCATTTATCTAGGAGGGCATTGGGATTTTCGCACCGATATAGAGCATTTAAATCAACTCAAAACTGCTTTGAAAAATAGTCATTTACCTTTGGGTATAGATTTTAGTGATGTTACACATATTGATTTTGTTTTTTCGTGTTTTTTGATTGATATTTTTAGGAATTATTCTTTGAATGTCGAATTTATAAATATTTCTGATAAAATCCAACGCATTTTAGGCACAATCCGATCTTATGTCCCCAAAGAAAATGCAGAATACAAACAAACAAAAAAATTTGGAAATATTTTTGAAAAAATTGGCAGGTGGGTTGAAAGTTTTTTCCAAAAAACATTGGATTTTTTTAATTTTATGGGCATAACGCTTTATTTTTTTGGACAAACTTTGATCCATCCATCAAGGATACGTATCGCACCTCTAGTCTATCACATCAGTGAATCAGGTTTTAAGGCATTGCCTGTGAGTATTTTGACAGCTTTTATTGTTGGGGCTGCTATTACTTTACAAGGAGCGATGCAACTTCAAAGTATGGGAGTGCCTTTGGTGAGCATAGAGATCACTGCGAAGCTTTCTTTGCGTGAAATGGGTCCATTTATATTAGCTTTGGTTATTGCAGGGAGGAGTGCATCAAGTTTCACAGCTCAGATTGGTGCGATGCAGATTACTGAAGAAATGGATGCAATGAAAACAATGAGTTTTACTCCTTTTGAATTCCTTGTCATTCCACGTGTTTTGGCTTTGATGATTATTATGCCTTTATTAGTTTTTTTAGCCGATATATTTGCTTTGTTTGGTGGGATGTTGGCTATAAAATATCAACTTGGCATAGGCTTTGCTCAATATATTGAAAGATTTTATGAGACGGTGAGTTGGACACATTTTTGGATCGGTATGATAAAGGCACCTTTTTTTGGAGGAGCCATTGCTATGGTGGGCTGTTTTAGGGGATTTGAAGTTAAGGGTAATACAGAGTCAGTTGGTATAAAAACAACTGTGAGTGTGGTGAATGCTCTATTTTGGATTATATTCATCAATGCTATTTTTTCAGTTATATGGACAAAGTTGGGTATATGAAAAAAATCATTGAGGTTAAAAACCTTTATAATGCTTATGGAAGCGAGGTTGTTCATAATGGTATAAATTTTCATATCAATCAAGGGGAAATATTTGCTATTTTGGGTGGAAGTGGAAGTGGAAAAAGTACTTTATTACGTAGTATGATATTGTTAAATCGTCCTAAAAGTGGAGAGATAAAGATATTTTCTCAAGATATTTGGAAACTCAAAGATAAAGAAAGGTCTTCAGTCTTAAATCGTTGTGGTGTGTTGTTTCAATTTGGAGCATTGTACAGTTCGTTGAATGTTTTGGAAAATGTGGGCATTATGCTTGAGGAATATAGCATTTATCCTAAAAAAACTATTGAAGAGATTTCAAAAATGTGGTTGGATATGGTTGGTTTGAGTAGAAAAGTTTACCGGCTTTATCCTTATGAACTCAGTGGTGGGATGAAAAAGCGAGTTGGTTTGGCTAGGGCAATGGCATTGTGTCCTGAAATTTTATTTTTAGATGAACCGACAAGTGGACTTGATCCGATGAGTGCTGATAAATTTGATACTTTGATTTTAGGACTCAAAGAAATGCTTGATTTAACCGTTGTGATGATCACTCATGATCTAGATTCCATAAGGGATATTACTGATCGATTTATTTTGCTCAAAGATGGTGAAATTGATTTTGAAGGGGATTTAGATGAATTTGCTTCAATAGCTTTATTGAAGGGTCTTTCACAAGATAATTTATTCAACTCAAGACGAGGAGAGAGATTTTGGAGAGAAATGTAAATTATACTCTAATTGGGTCTATATTTTTTGTTGTAGTTGTGTGTATGGTAGTTTTTATACTTTGGATAGGACGCATGGGTATTGATGAAGATAAATATCGAACTTACTATGTCTACACAGATAAAGAGGTCTCTGGTATTGGTGTGAATACACCAGTGAAGTATAAAGGTATCAATATTGGCAGTGTGACTCAAATTGGCTTTGATAAAAATCATTTAGGTATGGTAAAAATCAAGCTTTCTTTGAACTCTTCTATACCAATACATAAAGGTTCTGCGGTTATATTAGATTCCCAAGGTCTTGCTGGGTTGAGCTATTTATCTTTGAATCAAGGTGATAATCCTGAATTCATTAAAGATAAAGATGATAGAGTATTGGATTTTAGACAAAATTTTATGGGTCGTATTGCTTCTCAGGCTGATGAAGTGAGTAAAGAACTTTTAGACATACTCAAAAATATCAAGCAACTCACCAATGCTCAAAATATAAAAAATATTTCCCACATCATCAATTCTTTAGATGTGCTTACTGCTGATTTAGCACAAACAAAAGATAATATCAATGCTTTGTCAAAAAATTCAAATATGTTACTCATCAACCTTAATCGTAAGATTGAAGATGGTGAATATGATTTTAAAAAGATGTTAAATCCAGTGATTTCTGAGCTAGAAGTCAGCTTGAAAAATATAGATAGGTTTTTTCAAAAGGGTTCGAATTTGTTAGATAAATTTGATTCTGACCCCTACAATACTTTGTTTGGAGAGAGAAAATGAAAACAATAGGGGCAGTATTTTTAGTATTGGTTTTATCGGGTTGTGTGAGCTTGAAAATCAAATCAGACATCCCTAGCCTAGATATGTATGATCTCAACACACAGTTTGAAAATACTCAATGTGCTAAGGTTGATGAAGTGGGTTTATTGGGTATTTCAAGTGTAGAGATTTATGATACTAAAAGTATTTTGGAAAAATCTCTTGATGGTAAAATACAATATTTAGAGGGAAAGGTATGGGTGGATTTTCCAAAAAATATGCTCAAAGTCTTATTTGTGCTAGAGGCACAAAAAGAATGTATTGGTGTTTCTTTTCCTCCTTTTGGGGCGTATGTTCCAAAAAAGACCTTGAGGCTAAGTATTTTGTCTTTTGGTATTATCAAGGCTGATGAGCCTAAAGCAGAGCTTGTGATTAGCTATGAGTTTGATTCAGCAAAAAAAGGACTCATTAAAGGCGTGTTGATGAATAAAGAATCCTTTAAAGAAAATGCTATTAAAGCACTTCAAGATGTTTCTAAAAAGACAATCAAAGATTTGCTCTCTGTTATCGTGGATAAAAAATAAAAATAATTAGGGCAATGGATTGAATTCAGGCATTGAGGTGCTTTTTGACTTCAGATAAGATGTGTACATCATCTTTCATATCAAAAAATTCAAATTCAGCCCCGCTTTGACGATCTCCATTGAGTATATCGCCACTATTACGATATTTTAGGTCTAATTCGGCAATATCAAAGCCGCTTAGATTTTTGGAAAAATCCTCCAAACGTTGAGATTTTGCTAAATTTGTGTATAAGAAGCAATATCCTTTGAGTCCATTCCTACTCACTCTACCGCGTAATTGGTGCAGGGTGGCAAGTCCAAGCCTTTCAGGGGCTACGATGACTATTGTAGATAGTCTTGGTAGTGATATGCCCACCTCAATAAGGGTGGTTGCCAATAGGATATTGCCTTTATTTTTGAAATTTTCTAAAACTTGTTCTTTCTCTTTGTCTTTGCCTGAAGTGATGTATACATTTTCAAAATGTTTTTGCCAAAAGCACGCACCCTCTTTGAGTGAAATGTAATCAAAATTTTCACTCTCTTCTACCAAAGGGTATACAATTACTACTTGCCTATTTTGTGAGATTTCAGATTGAATGTGTTGGATGAGTTTGGCGAAGTTGGCTTTGTTGATGATAGTTGTGGTGATGTCTTTTTTGAAAGGCAGGTCTTTGATGAAGCTAAAATCTATAAGGCTTGAGTTTAGCATTGCCATTGTTCTTGGGATAGGTGTTGCTGAGAATTGTAGCACATGGGGTTTTTTTGTTTCACAAGAGGTTTTTTCTTCAGCAATTTTTTCAAGCTGATGACGTTGTTTAGTACCAAATCGGTGTTGTTCATCAGTGATGATTAGGGCTAGATTTTGCGTGTCAATATCTCGATAAAGGAGTGCTTGTGTGCCAATGATAAAATCCCCTTCTCTTTCGAAAAGATTTTTTTGCATATCGTCTTTTGAATCTGCTGTGATGAGCTTGCATTGGATATATTTTGGGAGGTATTTTTGTGCTTCTTCAAAAAGCTGTTTTGCTAAAATCGTTGTGGGAGCCATTAGCAAACTCTGGTGAGGGTAGCACATCACCACTGCACTCAAAATCACAATCGTTTTGCCACAACCAACATCACCCATAATGAGCCGTTTGGCTGCAGTGGATTTTTTCAGATCCGTGGAGATGGTCTTGATGGTGCTAGCTTGTGCTGGAGTGAGTTCAAATGGTAAGGAGTTGATAAAGGCTTCATAATCCCCATTGCAGGTATATTTGCTTTCAAAATACCTTCGTTTTTTTGAAAGTGATTTGAGGTAGCTGTATATCTCTGTCCATTTTAGTGCATAGAGGTGCAAATGAGGAAAAAAATTATTTTGTTGGTATTGTGAAAGGTATTTTTTATTAGGGTGGAATATTTCTTCTATAGGGGCTGCGATATTTTTGGGTAAGCCTTCTTCAATAAGATTTTCTTGAGTGATGAGGTCTTGGGCTAGTGCTGAAATGGTATTTGATTTTAAAGATGTGCTTTTGAATTGCATAGTGATTTTGCCCTCTGTTTCAATGAGTTTGGGCTGAGTCATACAATATTTGTTTAGTTTGTATTCGATTTTGCCATATATGCAGAGATGTTTGCCAATAGCATATATATTTTTGTGGAAGGTTTTTGCATTGAAGATGATGATTTCGATGTGTTTGTCAAACTTTGGCATTAGGGCTTGGGCTTTGAGGATATTTTTGCCTTTGAATAAGTCTGCATTCAGGATCTGTATTTCTATCGTCCCAGTGCAAGGTGGATTCAAAGAAGATAAAAAAGAAGTATCCATATAAGATTTTGGCACATATAAGGCAAAAGAGAGCAAGTCATTGCAGTTGATTTTTTGGAGTTTATGGTATTGTTCTTCAGATATTTTCATGAGTGCATTTTATTATAAAATTTGTATAATCACAATCTATTAGGAGTCAAAATGAATAATCATAAATTCAATCTTTTAGGTAAGCAAGATACCAAATATGATTTTAGTTATAACCCAGATATTTTAGAAGTTTTTGAAAACAAGCATTTGGGAAATGATTATTTTGTGAAGTTTAATTGTCCAGAGTTTAGTAGTCTGTGTCCTATAACCTCTCAGCCAGATTTTGCTACACTCTATATTAGCTATATCCCAGCAAGGAAAATGGTAGAATCTAAATCATTGAAGCTTTATTTATTTAGTTTTCGTAATCACGGGGATTTTCACGAAGATTGTATGAATATCATTTTAAAAGATTTGATTAATGTGATGGAGCCAAAATACATAGAAGTATGGGGAAAATTCACTCCTAGGGGAGGTATCAGTATTGACCCTTATGTGAACTATGGCATACCGGACACAAAATATGAGCAAATGGCAGAATATCGACTGTTAAATCATGACCTCTATCCTGAAAAAATCGACAATCGTTAGACTCTACCATTTGAATGCTAGAGAGAAAAATAGATTTTGAGTTGGACTTTGGTAAGGATTGTAAAAGGCTAGGTATTCCCAAATTTGAGCATTGAAATATTTTGAAAAAAGTTGCAGTCCAATGCCGCCTCCAGATAGGAGTCCGGGATTTGGATTTTTGGTAGTGATATTGCTCACATAGCCTATATCTGCTCCAAGTGATGGGGCGAGTGTTATCCCAAAAAATCTAGGCAGGTATGCCATCAAATCATTCCTATACAAGATACCCATTTGCCCACTCAGGCTAAAGTGATCAAAGCCTCTTACTGTATACCTCCCTCCTATAGTCATTTTTTCACTCGCATAGAGTTCATCTCTTGAAATCTGGGTTTTGAATGCTGTGTTGTAGACAAAAGTTTGATTGAGTAAGCTGAAAGGTTGGTAAAAATATAAATTCAAGCTAGGGATGGTATAAAGGTAGGTTTTGTGCGTGATAGAGTTTTTGTTTGAGCCAAATAAGGGAATAGCTTGGAGCAGGCTCAAAGTAATGTCAAATTGTGAATTTGCAAAAAATCTTTTGTAGTTGATGAAAGCTGATATTTCATTGAGGTACTTTTTTTGCACTTCTAGTTTGATTTTGTCCAGATAATTGTCCGAATTCCTTTGAGCTATCCCTAGACCTAATGAAAGCTTGTTTTTTATATCTTCATAGACAAGATAGCTCATCTTCAAGTCAAAGCTAAATGAACGTCCGCTATATACAGGAGAGATTTGAGAGAATTTTATGACTTGGGCATTATGAGCATAGGAAGAATCAATCTGGAATAAAAATCTTCTGATAGGGATAGTATAACTCAAAGATCCATAATAGCTATGATTTTTCTTATCAAAAGGTATGGATGTGAGGAGATATAACTGCATGCTATCAGCTAAATGCAGCGGATTTTCGATACCAAAGAGGAATATCCCTTCATAATTATCAGCTAGATTGCCTCCATTGTCAAATGAAGCTTGAGCGAAAATAGGCAGAGACTTTGGCTGGCTAGAAATGATGATGTTGCTTTTTGATTTTTCTTCAGAGGGAAGGATTTTTGCACTCACAGATAGATGCCTGAGTCGCTTTAGATTTTCGATCCCTGATTGGATATCTTTTAGGTTTAGGATATCTCCTTTTTTCATACCAAAATCTTTGCTAAAGGAAAGCATTTTGGCTTTGTCTTGATATTTGATTTCATCAATCAAACCTATCTGGATACTGATCTTTAGCTCTCCTGAGTTTAGATCTTGGGGTAGAAGCCCAAATTTTGTGGTGATATATCCTTTATCTATGCTCTTGAGGTTGAGCTGTTTTAATAAATTGTTGATTTGTGTGATACCCATACAAGTATTTTGATAAGGTTTAGCGATAGGATAAGCGAAGGAAAATTTTTTGAGTATTTTTGCTTCATCTTTTTGTCCAGTGCCTAAAGGGATAAACTCAATAGCATAGATATCAAAGCATAGGGGTTTTGCCTCAGGGCTATGGGTAGATGTTTGGCTTTCTATCATCTTGGCATTTAGCCCATATAGTGATAAGAGGATTAAAAATATAGATTTTTTAGGCATTAAGACTGATTTTTTCATAAAATGCATTGAGCTTAAAATACAAATTTATAGCCAAGCATCAGTTGGATAGGTTTATAAATATTAGAGTCAACATTAAACATATAATCATACACAGGTATTTTAGTTACAAACTCTATGCGGTGATGTTGGGCTAAAAATAGGGATATCCCTATGCGAACTGAACTAAAAAGACTTCCTGAAGGCAATGTATAAAGTTTTTCATGACTACTATTTAAATAAGTTTGATCTGAAAGTGTCCCATTAAATCCCCCCTCAACCCCACCAAATAATCCCAAAGAATTATTATCACCAAACTTAATCACATCTAACAATATATCTGCCCCTAAAGCTATGTTGATTATGCTTGAAGGATAATGAATCTTATTAATGACTTGATTGACCAAATCAGTCCTACCATAACCTCCTGTAAGGAACCACCTAAAACCTATGAATTGATTTTTATCAAAATAATGCTGTGTGCCTAGATTGATATTGATTAGCCATCCTGTTCCTTTGTAGGCATTTTTGATATAACTAGCTGGGGTTATCATAGAACCTGTAGTGTCATAAGAAGCTTCTGTATTTACATCTACCCTATCTATAGTATGCCCATTGTCTATCCCTATGAAAAATCTTGCTTGTGCAAAAGAAGCCATAAAAATCAATACACATATAAATTTAAAAATCAGGATATTCTTTTTCATTTTTTTCCTTTATCGTTAAAATACAAATTTATAACCAAGCATCAGTTGGATAGGTTTATAAATCATTACTCTGTCATTAATATGAAAACTATGAGTATACACAGGGATTTTAGCTACAAACTCTATGCGGTGATGATCAGCAATGAAGATCGAAAGACCTGCATGGGCTTTTAGCTGGATTTGAGGTGTGTAAAAAAGAAATGTTTTTCCTTCTTTTATGAACAAATCTTCACTCCCTGCATCTATACCACCAAAAAATCCAATGCTAGAAGAATTTGGGAGTTTTAAGACATCAAAAAGAATATCCAAAGCTATACTCCCTCCAAGCATTGTGGTAAAATAACTACTTCCGGTGAATTGATTTTTTATCACACTATTGCCATACTCTAAATTCAATAACCACCTAAAACCTATGAATTGATTTTTATCAAAATAATGTTGTGTGCCTAGATTGAGGCTAAAAAGATTACCCCCTCCTTTATAAATTTTTTTAATATAGGCTTTTTCTCCTGTATCAGACTTTTTGTCATAATCTAGTGTGTCTATGCTATAACCATCATCAATACCCATAAAAAATCTTGCTTGTGCAAAAGAGATGAAAGAAGCGATGACAAAGAGTAATGCAAATATGCTTTTATGTAGTGGATTCATTTGATTTTCCTTTTGAGTTGGGTTTATTTTGATGTGTTGATTGGTCGTATTTTGTGTGTTCATATTGCCTCCATTGTGTGTTTTTGAATTTGACTCATTACCAGTACCTCCCCCATATCCTTTTTTGCCCAAAGTCCACAGCATTTTGACTTGCTTGCTCTCCCATATTATTGAGGGTTTGTTTCAGTGATGGGTTAGGCTTTTTGTCGATAGTATTCTTGATGATTGAGCTGGTTGTATCAAGTGGGATATTTAGCATTGAGTTCAATAGAGGCTTGCTTTCTTCATATACTCCTGAAGCGATGTTTTTTAGGATTTGCTTGATGGGTGAGTTTTGATTGTTTTTGATGAAGTTGATTAGGTTGTGAGTGTCTTGTATGAATAGGGTTGATTTTTGGTGTGTGTTTAGGAGTGAATTGATAGTGTCTTGGGCTGGATTGGTTATGTTGTCTATATCATCAAGGTTTTTGTCAGTGGTTTTTGGCTGGGTTGGGCTGTGTTTTTCTTGAGTGATAAAAATACCACTTGATTGGGTGTGTGTAGAGATACTCTCTTGATATGTAGGGGTGAAGAGTGCGGTGGGTTTGGCAGAAGTACTCAGACTCATTGTACCTACGACACTATAGTTTTTTGAGGTGCTTTTATCTTGGATATCTTGTATGTGTGTTTTGCCCTTGATTTGATTGTCCAAAGAAGAGGTTGAGATATCCCCGCCTATTAAGTTTACATCTTCATTGATGTTGATGTTGAGTTTGTTGGCATTGATAGAGGCATTTTGATGGGTAGTGCTTTGTTTTGATATATCAGATATGCCTATGGTGAGGTTGGCATTTGCTTGTGTATGGACTCCTATGGAGCCATCTATACTTCCTGCAAAATCTTTGGCATTTGCTTTGTCTTGATGAGTATCTTGGAGGGCATAGACACTCAAAGAATCTGCACTGATAGAGGCAGAATCGCTCACATTCATATCAGAGCTAGCGATGAGAGTATCTTTTTTGGCTTGGAGGGTTAGGTTTTGAGTATTTAGTGATGAGGCATTGTGATGGATAGTATTTATGGTGTGGCGTGAGTCAGAATAATGACCTGATAATCCAAGTGATGTGTTTATCCCATTATATGAGCCTTTTATTTTGCCTCCATAAGATTGACTTTGACTCTGAAAAGAAGCTTCATCTTTTGAGGCAGTCATTTTGAAATGAGTGGTTTGGATGAGGGTATTATCAGAGGCATTGAGGTTGGAGCCAGTGATGGTGGTATGCTCTGTTGTATGCACAGAGATGTTTTTGCCTGCCAAGCTTGAGGCTGTATGTGAAGAGGCTTTTAGGTGAGCAGAAGAGTGGTTGTGATCATAAGAGAATTCTCCGCCAAATCCAGTATTTTTGCCAAGATTAGCAGAAATAGAGCCTGCTATGATGTCTTCTGAAGAGGTTTTATCTTGAATATTTGTATTTTTGGCAGCTGTTATGTTGAGGTTATTGGCAGTGAGGTTGATATTTGAGTTTGTAGATAAATCTGATCCTATGATATTAATATCACCTCTTGTGCTCAAAGCAATATTATTGGCTTTGAGGTTAGAAGCAGAAGCGATGGTTTGAGTTTGGCTTTTACTCTGGTGTGTTTTGCTATGAGTGAAACCTACTGAGACATTTAGGTCTGTATCTTTTAGGCTAGAGGGTGCTTTGATCTTGTTTGATTGCTCTTGGAGCCAATTACCTGTTTTGTGCAAGATATCTTTGGGATTGTCATAGAGTTTTGAGAGTGTTTTGCCTGTGGAGGCGATTGCTTTCTTGCCCAAGTTGCCCAAGATTTCTCCTACATCTGCTTTGGATACAGAGATGCCGAAGCGATCTGAAGTCGTAGTCTTAGTATAATCTTGTTTGTGCTCATCTTCTAAAGAAATGATACTAATGTCTTGGGCTGCTATTTTGATATCTCCTTGTGCTTTCAGATCGCTAGATTGGATAGAGATTTGATTGCCCGAAGTTAGGTAGATATTATTGGCTTGGATGCTTTGATTGTGATGGATTGAGGCAGCATTAAAGTCTTTTGAATCACTTGTATCTGTGCCATAGCTCAAAGTGTATTTATCCCCTTTGGAAGAAAAGTCAATCCCAGTGGTTTTTGAATGGATGTCTTGTGTATGTGAAGTGCTATCAGCTAGATTGCTCAAAGTTAGATTATTGTCAGAAGATAGGGCTAGTTTTTCATCGGACTTCACAGAAAGGTTATAGGCTTTCAAATCACCTTTGCTGCTCATAGAGATGTTTTTGCCTGCTAAGGTATTGGCTATATGAGTCGTAGAACTATCAATGTTGGTAGTATCAGTCTTGGTAGATTCTAGAATTTTATGAGAATAAGAAGTTAGAATATTTTTTATAAAAGAAGTATTTTGAGCAGTGTCGATAAGGATACTCCCTCCACTGGCAATAGCAATAGATTCATTGCCTTTTAAATCTATAGAAGTCATTTTCAAGTCATTGTTTGTATCAATACTGATGTTATTTGCTTTTAGGCTTGATTGTAATTGTTCTTGATTTTGATGGGTTTGATCGTCATCAGAATAGTTTTGGTATAAAGCAAGCGTATTGATAGAGGCATTGGAAGCTTTGATATTGAGCTTATCTTTTGCTTGTAATGATGCTCCTTTGATATACACATCTTGTGAATTGATAGAAAGATTGTCAGAAGAGATGCTTGAGAGCGAGTCAAGCGAAGCGATTGAAGAAGAATAGATAATTTTTTCTACACCAAAAGGATAGGCATTTTGGTGGTGTGAGGATAGATTATAAGGAAAAATGCTTTGAGCCTCTTTTAAAGAAAAATCTTTTTGATTCACTCCTGATTCAATGATGATGTCTTTTGCTATGATATTCACATCACTGCCTTTGAGTTTGGAAGAAATGTGTTTGAAGCCATCAGCATAAATGGATACATCATTTTTGGCGATGATAGAGCCATTTTGATTCAAGACATAGGGTGTATGGATAGTCATATCTGAAGTAGAAGCTATGAAGGAAGTGTTTTTCAAACTATCCCCTATGATAAAAATATCATTCCCAAAGATACCCGTATGAGTCGATGAAATATTTTCCAAAGTTTTGAAATCTTTTTGTATATGCTCTGAAGCAAGGTTGGTTAAAATATTTTCTTTTTGATTTTGATTGAAGTTATCTAATAAAGCCCTTTGAGAAGAGAGATTAGCTATAGGATCTGAAGGAGTAGATTGAGCAGACAAAGCGTCTAATGCGATAGATGGATTTTCCCTGAGCCTATTTTTTAGATAAGCAGTAAAAATATCAGATTTCAAAAATTGTGATTTGTCTGTATAGATGGGATTGGATTCTATGATTGATTGGAGTTCTGTGAAACTATCAAGCTTAGAATCCAAAAAGTCTTTTTGATAAAAAACCATCAAAGCAGACAAATCGATCTTAGGGTAATCTATCTCTATCGAAGAGATAGCAGGAGCGGGGTGGAAGGGGTAAGTGCGTGTTCGACTTTCGCAATTCCAGTCTTGTTCGCTTCCCCCCAAAAAGCTTGGTATTCCAATTACACAGTATCCATACCTATCATAATCCTTCCTAGTGCCATCTTTTTTCACCATCCTCTTTGCTACAGGGGTATTATTGGTGATATCTTTGACCTCAAGGATATTGTCTCCTTTGGCTTTGATGAGGGAAGAGTCATTATTGAGTTTTAGGGCTTTGATATGGATATTGTTCTCAGATAGTATCAATGCAGGGCTATAGGTTTCTTGCTTGAGTTTGTCTTCTGTGATAGTGGTGGTATAATCAAAAATGCTATGTTTTTTAGCTGTGCCACAAGCACTATCAGCTCTATTGTCTTCACACCAGCCATAATGAGATTCTTTAGAGATGATTTGATTTTCTAATTCCAATACCCCTATATTGTCAATCACATCAGATACAATCTTTAAATCCCCTTTAGCAAAGATAAGGGAGTGGTTTTGGAGGGATTTGGATTTGATATTGAGGCTACTAGTAGCATAGAGCATTGGGATAGGGTTAGGATTATCAGTATCCAAACCTTCATTGCCAAAGCTGCTATCCTCAGCTGGAGTTCTATCTATAAAATCTATGCTCCTTATCCCTTCTTTGGGATAAGCTATTTCAACCCTGCCATTCACATCAATGCTAAATCCCCCATCCCCTGCTTTGGTAGATGGGGTGGTGGCTATGATGCCAGAGTCTTTGATGCCTATGCCTTCTTGTGTGGCTACCAGATAAATAGAGTTTGCCAACACACTGCCTAGATAGCTCACATCTAGGGCTAGATAGGTTTTGTCTTGATTGTCTGCTGTTTGAATACTGATGGGTTCATACAATAAGATAGGAGCATTGTGGTTGAAATCCAAGTTGATTTTGTTTTGTCCTAGGATCATATTGAGGGTATTGGCATTGAGTTTGCCATTGATAGTGATGCTTTGGGATAAGAGATTGAGGGTAGGGATGTTAGAAGCATTCAAGGCTTCTATATTGATATGTCCTTTTTGAACCATAAGGTTGAGTGTTTTTTGAAGGTTATTTAGGTCATCAAACTTATTGTTTTCTTCTGGATTGAAATTTGCTGTGATGAGGCTCACAGAGTTATTATGGATAAAGCCACAGCCTTTACAAGTGATGCCATTAGGGTTGGCGATGATGAGATCTGCTACTCCCCCTGCTGTCTCTATGAAGCCTAGCAAAGAAGAATCTTTATTGCTTGTGATTTGATTCAAAATCAGCTTGGCTTCTTTGTCTTTTAGGTGAGGATTGCCTGTTATCCAGCCACTTAATCGGGTATCTGTGGATAAATCTTTTGAATTATTGAAGATAAGACCTTTATTGTCTACATTCAAAGTTTCATAATAATTATTAGAAATGCCTCCTTGATTGGGAGAAGCGATATTGATGATATCTACTCCGTTGGGAGCTTTTGTTAAAGTGGGGTTATTGTCAATGACTTTGGAAGTATCAATGATGATATTTGGAATATCTGGGGTATTGTCTATAGCAAAGGTGGGTTGGATAACAATGAGTGCAATACTTATCAATAAACTCAATATTTTTTTAAATAGATTGCATAAATTCATAAAAAATTCCTTCATTATTATATTTATATATTTAATTTTTTATATTTTAAATGAATATTACTTAAATTTATTTAAAAGAATAAAATATTTTACATTTTTATCTTCATGTCGATATTGAATTTTGATATAATCATGCAAGAATAAAGGAAAATCAAATGAATCCACTACATAAAAGCATATTTGCATTTTTATTTATCATAGCTTCTTTCATCTCTTTTGCACAAGCAAGATTTTTCATAGGGATAGACAATGGGCATACTATAGATAGGGTAGATGTAAATACAGAAGCTTCTTATGATTCTACAGGTTCTATGATAACCCCAGCTAGTTATATCAAAAATGCCTACAAAGGAACAGGATGGCTAATCAATATCAATCTAGGCACACAACATTATTTTGATAAAAATCAATTCATAGGTTTTAGGTGGTTTTTTACAGGAGGTTATGGTAGGACTGATTTGGTCAATCAAGTCATTAATAAGATTCATTATCCTTCAAGCATAATCAACATAGCTTTAGGGGCAGATATATTGTTAGATGTGATTGAGTTTGGTGGTAATAATTCTTTGGGATTATTTGGTGGGGTTGAGGGGGGGGTAAGTTCTGTTTTTTCAGATAAAACATTTTACTACGATGAAGAGAATCTTCATTCATTTGTAGCTCCTGAAGTTTTTAGTTCAGTTCGCACAGGAATATCCCTATTTTTAGCCCAACATCACCGCATAGAATTTGTAGCTAAAATACCTGTGTATGATCTTAGTTTTGCCAAAAATCCTGATAGCTATGACTCTAATATTTACAAACCTATCCAACTGATGCTTGGCTATAAATTTGTTTTTTAGGGTTTTTATTGAATCTGATTTTGAATCACTGCATTTCCATTGATATAGAGGGTTTTGACTTTTTTGCATTGGAGGAGAAATTGCAAAGAAGGTTGGCTGCTTTTGGCGATTTGTGGGCATTCAAAAATACTGATATCTGCAAACTTGTCAGATTCTAATGCACCTGATTTGAGGTTGAGTGCTTTGGCAGCGTATTTGGTGGCTCCTAAGATGAGGGTTTTGCTTAGGTCTTCTAGCTGTATATTTGGGTAAGAAAATAACGCACATTTAAGCTCATCTAGCATATTCAAGTTGTCATTAGAGCTTTTGCCATCGGTGGCAAAAATGGGGTTTAGTCCTGCAGATTTGAGCATAGATAGGTCTATGTAGGTATTATTGAGCAAGCGATTTGAGCGAGGGCAGGAGATGACATAGCCGTTTTTTGATATTGTCAAAAGCTCTTTATGAGTGGCGAAAAGACAATGTGTGAACAAAACCCTCATCCCTTCAAAGAGGTCTAAAAATTCTTTGATAGTATAAAGGGGCTTTGGAGAAGGGATTTTTAAAGTATTTTTATAAAAGGTCTTGAACCAGCCTTTTTGATCCTCTAGCCATTCTCTCTCAGCAGCTGACTCTAAAAAATGGGTTGAAAGCAAGCAATTATCTTTTTTGGCAATTTCAAGCACTTTTTTTGCCAATATGCTGTGGACAGAATAGGGTGAATGCAGAGCAATGGCAGGTGTGAATTTGTGTGATTTGAATCCTTTTGAGGCAATGTAGCGGGAGGAAAAACTCTCATATAAAAAATCTAATGCCACAGGTATAGAACCAATGACTTCACTGAAATATATAACCCTTAGATCTGAATTTGCCAAAATAGGCATATCTTGCCCATAGCTACTGATAGCACCCACAGTCGCTACACCGCTTTGGAGTTGTTCTTGGATAGAGGATTTTACAGATGATTGGATATCATTTAGTACTTCATCGCGTTTTTGCATCACACTTTCAAGCCATTTTTCAAAGCTACCATATATGAAGCTTGAAATATTATTCCCAAATTCAAAATGGATATGTGTATTGATGAAAGCAGGTAAAATCACAGAGTCATCATAAAAGCTTGCATTTGGGTATTTTTTCTTTAAAGTTTGATAATCCCCTACTTCAATGATTTTACTTTCTTTGTCTTCAAAGCACTCAAAAGCAACCCCACCATTAGAAATGATATCGAATGCTTCATTACAGATAAAAACTTTGCTAGCTCCTATGAGTTTGATGTGATTTGTCATTGTGATTCTTTTGATGAGAGGGTGATGTTGAGTTTTTGAGGGGAGATTTGGATTTTTGCTTCATTTAGGGCAGCTTGAGTTTTTTCTATCAGCTCGCTTTTGATAGCAAAGACATTGTCTTTGATCTTTGCCCATACCCTGATGGTGAAACTTAAAGAATCTGAGCCAAATTCAGTTACTCCAATGAAGACAGATGTGTTTGGATCGATTTTGTCCATTTTGCTGATGACATTTTGGATGATTTGACGGATTTGTTCTATGTCATTTGTGTATTTTATGTGGAATACCCATTCTATTCGTCTTTTGTCGCTGTCTGTGCAGTTGATGATATTTGCGTTGGCGATGTTGCGGTTTGGTAGGATGGCTAGCTTGTCATCAGGGAGTCGTATGGTTGTGTTGAAAAGATTGATGGACTCTACATTGCCAATTATTGAGCCTATTTCAATGGTATCGTTTTTTTTGAAAGGTCGCAATATGATGAGGATAATGCCTCCTGCGATGCTAGAGAGTGAATCTTTTAGAGCGAGTGCGATAGCCACACCAGCAGTGCCTATGATAGTGAGGATAGAAGTGGTTTGTACACCGATATTGCTTAGCATTGTGATTATGACGATGATGAAAAGAGCGATGAAAACTACTTGAGAAATGAAATTCCCTAATATAGGGTCTTTTTTGCAAATGGTTTTTTTGATTTTTTTTGAGATGAATTTGGATACATATATTCCAATAGCAAGGATAAGCAATGCTTTTATCAACACAAGGGCAAAATCTTCTATTGAGGGGGGTATTTTTTGAAAGAAAACGGATAAATTATTCATAAAAATCACCATTGATAATCATTGCTTGTATTTTGGAATTGAGCTTTTGGTCGTGATAGGGAGAGAAAGTATCTGTGATGTGTGTGTAGTCATTTGGATCGATTATCATCAAATCGGCATCTTTATCCAAAGCAATTTCACCTTTTTGCAAAGAGAGGAAATCAGATTGATTTTTTGAAGCGATGCGTAAAAAATGTTCTAAAGTGATATGGCCGGGTTTGATGAGGTATGTATAAGCTAGAGCAAAATAATGAGCAATACTATCAACCCCAAAGCTTGCTAATTCAAAGACTAGATCTTTTTTAGAGTTGTAATCTGCACATTGTAGAGAGGTAAGCATATCGATTTTATTTTCTTTGAGGGATTTTAGCAGGAAGGCTTTGGAAGGAGTATCTTTTAAGGGTGGGTTTAGCTTAGCTCTTGTGTTGTAGTGCTTGCAGGAACTTTCATCTAGTATGAGGTGATGGATAGGGGTTTGGGTAAATATAGGGGTATGTTTTGATTTGAAATCATTAATGATTTCAAAAGAATGTATTTCTGTAATGGTGTTGAATAAAATTTTTACATTCAGGTGTCTTGCGGTTTGGGAAAATTTTGCTATTTCTTTGGTTTGAGAGAGAGGCGATATGCTTGGCAAGCCTAAGGTAGAGGCTAATTCTCCTTCATTGATAACCCCTGAGGCAAGCTCTGGGTCTTGAGCGAAGCATATCAGAGGGATATTGAGCATTGATGAATATTGAGCTATCCGTAAGAGATTGTTTCCATCAATGTGGCTATCAATGTAGATAACTTTGCCTCCTTGTGAGTGTAGGATAGATATATCATTGAGTTTGTTTTCGTTATTGGTGGGTTTGATAGAAGGGAGGAGGGTGATTTCAGTCTTAGTATCGATGATTTTGATGAGTTCAATGATGGCTATATTTTCACAAGCAGGTGTAGTATCTGGGAGCAATAAGATAGTGCCTACACCTCCTTTGAGGCATTTTTTTGATAGGGTTATTAAGCTTGATTGAGAAAGGATTTTGCTTTTGGGGTATACATTCAGATCGATGAGGGCTGGAGTGATGATTTTCCCATCGCAGTTGATTTGTTTTTCATTTTTTAGTGGGGTGAGTTGGGGAGCAATTTGGACTATTTTTTTATCTTGAATGCGGATATCTGCTTTTTTATTTTGAGAATGATCGCAAATAACCCCATTTTTTATCAACATTTATTATTTCCTTTTTGCATTCATGATTGAAAATATATTTATTGAATGTTATTGTATCCAACTCCGTTTAAAAAATCTCTGTTTTTGATGTCAATGGGATTGGATATTTGTATTTTTTGTTTGTGAGGAATCAAGGAAAGACTTTAGGTTATTGAGGGTTTTATCTTTTTTAAAATCTTTGGATTCTTGTGCTGAAGCATAATCGTGTCCATCACAATATTGTCCTTCTAAGCTACCATCATTTAGAAAACTGCCTTTCAACCCTTTGGAATCTGTAGGTTGATCGCAGGCTTGTGGTATCATATCTTCTTGTGCATTTAAAAGTGCCAAAAAACAACATATGGTTATAATAGAAAATGTGATTTTCATCAGATGCCTCCAAGTTTGTTTAATAAAATTTGACTCAAATTCTGCATAGAACCACTTAGGATAATCAGACCAATGATGATGAGAAGGAGTCCTGAGATGATTTCAATGATTCGAGTATATTTTTTGATTTTGTTCAGTAGCCCTAATGCTTGGTTTAGCATGATAGCTACTATCAAAAAAGGGATACCTAAACCAATGGTATAAATAGTCATTAATGCTAATCCATAACCTTCTTGAGTGCCACTGAGTATGACGATGCTTGAAAAAATAGGTCCTATACAAGGAGTCCAGCCCAGTGCAAAACTCACCCCCAAAATAAAAGGTGAGATGAAATTGAGGAATTTATTTTTTGATTTGATTTCTAGGTTGGTTCTTTTGGTTTTGTATAAAAAATTGATACGTAATATACCCATAAAATGCAAACCAAAAATGATGATTACCCCGCCAGCTACATAATTTAACCAGCTTCCAATCAGGAAGTTTTCAATAAGCTTTGCCATTGAGGCACCCAATAGGATGAAAATAATCCCAAAGCCAAGGATGAATAGAAGAGATTTGATGAGTATTGTTATTTTGCTTGTTTGACCAGATTTTAGCTCTTCAAGAGAGGCACCAGATATGTAAGACATATAGGCAGGAATTAGAGGCAAGATACAAGGGCTTAAAAAAGTCAATATTCCTGCGAGCAAAGAAGCACTCATTGGTGCGGAATAAAAAATTTCCATCAGGGTATTGTCAAACATTCAAAAAACCTCACTTTCTTGCTTTTAAGATTCTAAGTAAAGCATAAAATATTAAATCAATGGATTATTATTTTTTTATCTTTGATATAAAAGATGCATAAAACATTATTCAAGTTATTCAAGCAGGGTTATTCAAATAAAAGGGAGAATACTCTGTTATAATTACAATAGCAAAAAGTCTGGTTGTGAAAGATTTTTGGCTTTTTGCCATCTAAAAATATATTAAAGTGAGCAAAAATGCCAAAAGAAAAATGCAATCAAGAAGTAAATGAAATTGAGTCTAGCTTTGACTCGCTTGGACTCAAACCCCAAGTTTTGAAAGGTATCATTGAAGCAGGTTTTACAACACCTAGCCCGATACAAGCTAAAGCTATCCCTGCAGTATTGGAAGGAAGAGATGTCATTGCTCAAGCCCAGACAGGGACAGGAAAAACAGCAGCTTTTGCTTTACCTATCATCAATAGGCTTAAAAATGATAAGACGATTGAAGCCCTTGTTATCACACCTACTAGAGAGCTTGCTATGCAGATTAGTGATGAAGTTTTTAAGTTAGGAAAATTTGCTAGGACAAGGACAGTATGTGTATATGGAGGGCAAAGTATCAAAAGACAATGTGAATTTATCCAAAAAATGCCTCAGGTAATGATAGCTACACCCGGTAGATTGCTAGATCATCTCAAAAACAATAGGATTGATAATTTTGTCCCTAAAATGGTCGTTTTGGATGAAAGTGATGAAATGTTAGATATGGGGTTTTTAGATGATATTGAAGAGATTTTTAGTTATTTGCCCAGTGATGCTCAAGTGCTTTTATTCTCAGCTACGATGCCACAACAGATACGGGCTTTGGCTGATAGGATATTGGACAATCCTGTGAATATTAAAATCACACCTACTAATATTACAAATGTTGATATCTCACAACGTTTTTATGTCATCAATGAAAGCGAGAGGAATGATGCCATTATGAGGTTGCTTGATACGCAATCCCCTTCAAGGAGTATCATTTTTACGCGGATGAAAAAAGAAGCTGATGAGCTCAATAGTATTTTGAGTGCGAAAGGATATAGATCTGTGGCGTTGCATGGTGATATGGAACAAAGAGAGAGGAGGCAATCTATCAATGCTTTTAAGATGGAAAAAGCTGATATACTCGTGGCAACTGATGTTGCGAGTAGAGGGCTTGATATCAGTGATGTGAGTCATGTTTTTAACTATCATATACCTTTGAATCCTGAAAGTTATGTGCATCGTATTGGTAGGACAGGGAGGGCTGGGAAAAAAGGCATAGCTATCACTCTTGTAACTCCATTGGAATATAAAGAGTTACAAAGGATTCAAAAAGATATTGGCTCTAAGCTTGAACTTTATGAAATCCCGATGGTAAACTCAGATGGAGATAAAATGCTTGAAAATATCTTAAAAGCAAAAGTAACTGATGAAATAGTGAGCCTTTATGAAAGCCTCAAGGATAAAATAGATCCTTCACAATTATCGCTCAAACTTTTGGCTATGCAGGTCAAATCACGAAAAATTGGTCTGAGCAGGCAAGAGATACTTAAAATAGAAGACAAACATTCAGGGAAAGAAAATAAATCAAATAAGCCTAATTCAAGGAAAGTTTTTAATAATAAAAGTAACAAGAGATATTCTAGATCACAGAATGGAAGGGATTCGGGAGGAAATTTTTCAAAATCAAAGCATGCTGAAGGAAAAAGAAGATAACTTTGATTTGATTGAATAGATTTTGATAGAATTGTCCATTAACTTTAGGATAAAGTGGAGTTTAAAATGATAAAAGAAGCACAGTATATATGGAAAGATGGAGAGTTGGTTGCGTGGAAAGATGCTACAACACATATACTTTCACATACACTACATTATGGAAATGCTGCATTTGAAGGAACAAGGGCTTATGCTACACCAAAAGGATTGGCGATTTTTCGCTTGAGTGATCACACAAAAAGGTTGCTCAATTCTTGTAAGATTGTTGCTATTGAATGTCCTTATACTCAAAAACAACTTGAAGATGCTCATATAGAGCTTTTGAGAGCAAATACTTATGAGGGGAATGTTTATCTCCGACCCATTGTGTTTTTGGGCTATGGGGTGATGGGTGTCAATCACATGGAAGCACCTGTGAATGTTGCGATAGCAGCCTGGGAATGGGGGGCTTATTTAGGTGAAGAAGGTATACTCAATGGTATTAGGGTGAAGACTAGTTCTTTTGCTAGGAATTCTGTAAAATCAATGATGGGAAAAGCTAAAATTGCTGCTAATTATTTGAATTCTCAAATGGCAAAACACGAAGCTTTGAAATGTGGTTGTGAAGAAGCATTGTTATTAGATGAAAGTGGTTTTGTCGCTGAGGGGAGCGGGGAGTGTTTTTTTATAGTTCGTGATGGGGTGCTTATCACGCCTACATATGAAAATTCTTTGGAATCTATCACTCAAGCTACTGTGATTGAGATAGCTAAGGATATTGGCATTGAGGTAGTTCAAAGACGTGTGAGTCGTGATGAAGTCTATATTGCTGATGAAGCATTTTTTACAGGGACTGCAGCAGAAATCACACCTGTGAAGGAGCTAGATTTTAGGGTGATTGGTTCAGGTAAGGCTGGAGCAATCACACAGAGACTACAAAAAGAATTTTTTAGTCTTGTGATGGGTCAAAATGTCAAATATAGCCATTATTTGACTTATATTTAAATAAAAAAGGAGAAACATGCCCATTGATTTAAATGAACATTTGAAAAAAAAGAATGAGCAGCTTGGCAAGGAAGAGCCTAAAAAAAGTGATAATAATTCCCCAAAAAATTCAGGTTTTAAGCCACCTCATATCCCACAAAATTTTTATATAAATAAAAAGATTTCTACATTGATTGGTGTGATTATAATTGTGGTGATTGTTTTAATCGCTAAACCTTTTGTAGTCATCAATTCTGGTGAGATTGGTATCAAAGTAACGGCTGGAAAATATGATAATACGCCTTTGCAGCCCGGTATCCATTTTTTTGTCCCAGTGATACAAAATATCATTGTTGTAGACACACGTGTGAGGACTATCAACTTTTCTCGCACAGAAGATATGGGGGTTGTGGGTAAGAATCAGGGTATTTTTAGAAATGATGCTATCAATGTAATGGATTCTAGAGGTCTTACTGTTTCAATTGAGCTAACAGTACAATATCGTCTAAACCCTCAAACTGCTCCACAAACCATTGCTACTTATGGTTTGAGTTGGGAACAAAAGATTATCAATCCAGTAGTCAGGGATGTGGTTAGGAGTGTTGTAGGTCGGTATCCTGCTGAAGATCTGCCAACCAAACGCAATGAGATTGCTACTCTGATAAGTTCAGATATCAGCAAGGAAATGTCAAAATTCCCCAATTCGCCTGTTGAATTGAGTTCTGTGCAATTACGAGAAATAGTTTTGCCACAAAATATCAAAGAACAGATCGAAAAAGTACAGATTGCCAGACAAGAATCTGAGAGGGTACGTTACGAAGTGGAACGTTCTAAGCAAGAGGCAGAGAAGGTAGCAGCATTGGCTAAAGGTGAAGCTGATGCAAGTCGTATTAAAGCACAGGGTGTTGCTGATGCCATTGTGATTGAAGCGAAAGCAAAATCTCAAGCCAATAGAAGTATCGCTCAGAGCTTGACTGATAAATTGCTACAACTCCGACAGATAGAGACACAAAGCAAATTTAACGAAGCATTAAAAACAAATAAAGATGCTCAAATATTTTTGATGCCCGGAGGAGCTGTACCTAATATATGGGTAGATTCTAAGAATAAGCAAAAAAACACTTCAGCTAGTGGGAAGTAAGTATTAGAAAATGGATCAAGAATCAATAAAATCTATTATAAAAAGATTAGATTGGGAAAAATCTCCCTTGATCCCTGCAATAGTGCAAGAATATAAAAGCAAAGATATTTTGATGTTAGGTTTTATGAATCCTGAAGCTTTTGAGCTTACTTTGCAGACAGGATTTGTGCATTATTTTTCTCGCACAAGAGAACGTATTTGGAAAAAAGGTGAAAAGAGTGGTCATACTCAAAGACTCATTGAGGTATATATAGATTGTGATTGTGATACATTGCTTTTGAAAGTCCAACAAGAGGGCAATGTCTGTCATACTGGACGTGATAGTTGTTTTTTTCAAAGCATTGATATTGAAAGTGGTGTATTTCAACATTTGGGTCAGAGTATAGATATGAGCAGTCAATATGAGATTGTAGATGTTTTATATCATACCCTTCAAGAGAAAAAAGGTGAGTCTCCTGATAAATCATATACAGCTTCTTTATATGCTAAAGGTGATAATGCCATTTGTAAAAAGATTGTTGAAGAGGCTGGAGAGTTTGCCTTTGCTATCAAAGATAATGATAAAGAACAAATTATTTATGAATGTGCAGATTTGATTTATCATACTCTTGTAGGCTTGAGTCATAAAAATATCAGTCCTGATTTGATAAGACAAGAGTTGAAAAGAAGGACTAATATGAGTGGCATAGAAGAGAAAAATAGTAGAAAAAGCAATGATTGAAGAGATAAAAGATCTGCTTTTGATGGTATTTTATCGTCTGAGCTATATTGAGATTGGGTTATTTTTATTTATTTTTATCATTTTTATGCTTATTTTTGGACTGGGGTTAGTATTTTATACTAAAAAAATCCTATCATCAATTTTATTTTTGTTGGCTTTTGTTGTTTTGTTTTCACCACCTTTTGTCATCAGGTACTTAATGCAAGAAAAGCTATATAAGGTTGAAGTTTCGTATAATCGTGCTTCTCCTTTGGAATATACTGATTCTTTTTTTATTGATATGGATATAAAAAATATAGGAAAATTAGATATCCATAAATGTTTTGTGAAGGTAAATGTTTTGAGGAGTGGGGATAGGTTGGCTGTTGTTTTGAGGAATTTATTTTTTGCAGAAAAAAGTTTTCTTCGCTCAATTTCTAGTGTTATTAAACCTAATCAAAGTGAGCATTTTGTAATAGTGATTGATGATTATCATTATAGGCATCAACCTTATAAAGTGTATTTGAATTGTTATTGATTCCCTAAGCTTGCCAAAATAAGAGCTGCACACTCACTTTTCAATGTGATGTTTTGAGGGGTTGTGTAAATATTATTATCTTTGAATAATATTTTTTCTTGTGGGTCAAATCCGCCTTCTGGTCCTATGAGTATACCTGTTGTGAGATCGGGTGGATTTTGATAAATATTTTTGCCTCCAAAGTCAAATACATGGCATTTTGGATATGCTTGTAAGATTTCTTGAGTGTTGGCCATTATTTCTAATGTCATTATAGAACTCCTGCCACATTGTTCACAAGAACTTATTAGTATTTTTTCTAGTTTATCTAAAGATATTTTTTCATTTTTTTGACTTCGATTGGCATAGAAAAAAGTTATTTTACTTACACCGATTTGATTGAGGTAAGGTAGGATTTTTTCAATATTTTTTGTTTGGATGATAGACCAAATTAGGTGGGTATATTTTTTTGGTAATATTGGAAGGTATAGGCTTTCTTGAAGTTTTAATTCAGAGTGATTGCGTGAAATATTAATGTGTTTATAAGTATATAGATAATCATCTTTGAGATTTCTAAGCAAGATATTCTCTTGTAACTTTGTACGTCTTGATTGATAGATGTGGTTGTAGAGATTGCCTTCTATTTTTAGAGATGGAGTTTTGGCATCTTTGTGATAAGCAAAATGCATTTTTTAAAATTTGACTGCAAAATATATAGAGATACAAAACAATAAATCAATGATATAGAGTATTTTACAATATTTGAGGTATTTTATCATTAGCGACTCTTTTGTCTTAGCAATTTTTAGTTTTTTTATGCGAAAGATTTCACCAATAAAAATAAACAATACACCCACTATCATTAAAAAGACTCTTGAGTCAATGACAAAATGTTGCATTGCCATTACAAATATTCCACTGAAAAAAGCCACAGTAATCAAGAAAAAAATCATTGGCATCACAAACCAAATTTTACGGTTGATTTTTATATAGTCTTTTTGGGTAAATAAGGTGTAGAGATTGATGATAAAAGGGAGTGGCATAAAATACATAAAAAAAGCGTGAAAAAATATTGCATCATTAAACGCTTTGGCAATCATATCTATTTCTTGCATAAAAACTCCCTGATTTTGAAATTTAAGTAGTTTGATTCTTGGTTTAGATTTTATCATTATTAACTTTATTTCAATATTATAGCACGATTACATAGAGATACAAAAATAGCGATGGGAGCTGGGGTTAGAACTTTTACAAAAATACAGAAAGGATCAAATATCAAAACATCCAAAGAGGCTGTATTGTTATTGAATATGGGCGGACCAAGCAATCTTTATGAAGTGCGAACTTTTTTGACCAATCTTTTTAATGATCCTTATATTCTGCAGATAAAGAGTAGATTTTTTAGGAAGATTATCAGTAGTTTTATAGTCAATAGACGATTGGAAACATCAAAAGGAATTTACAAAGCCATTGGAGGTAAATCTCCTATGGTTGAGACTATCTTTTCTCTGACTCAAAAGCTTAATAGTTTTGATGCTCAAAGGTATTATACTTATGCAATGAGGTATACTCCACCTTATACAGAAGATGTTTTAAGGGATTTGCAAAATCAGGGGTTTGATTCTATTATTTTATTGAGTATGTATCCACAATATTCTACCACTACAACTCTTTCTTCTTTGAGTGAAGTGCATAGATGTTTAAAGCTTCTTGATTATAAGCCTAGCATTAAAATAATTGAAAGATTTTATGATGATATTACTTTCAATCAATCTATTATTTCTCAAATCCAAAGTTTGATTCAAAAACAAGATAGCAGAGAATTTGTATTGATTTTTTCAGCACATGGTTTGCCTGAAAGTATTGTTCAAAAAGGTGATACTTATCAGGAAGAATGCGAAAAAAATGTAGAGATACTCAAGGGCATGATTGAGCAAAGCGGTATTGAATTTTTAGATATAGTGTTGTCTTATCAGTCTAAGGTCGGTCCAATGAAATGGATAGGTCCAAGCACAGATGAAATTGTTAAAAAATACGTAGATAAAAAAATCATCATTTACCCTTTATCTTTTACAATAGATAATTCTGAAACAAAATATGAGCTTTGTATTCAGTATAGAGAATTGGCACAAAATGCAGGTGTCAAAGAGTATATTGTATCCCCTTGTTTGAATGATACACAAGAGTTTGTAGAAATAATCTTTGGTTTGGTAAAATCTCTAAAAGGAGTAAAGTAATGAGAAGAACTTTTTTATTGTTGGCAATCTTGATGATAACTTTGATTGCTTCTATTGGTATTTCTGGATGTAAGAGTGAGGATAAAATAGATTCGAGTGTGATTTCAACAGGTACGGATATTCCAGAAGCAGTGCAAAAAGAAAATGAAAATTTAGATAAAAAAAGTTATGCAGGTTTGGAAGATGTATTCAATGATACTAAGGTCATCACACCGAATGGAAAATATATGATGATGGTATTTGGCGCAAATGGCTGTCCTTATTGTGAAAAACTCAAAAAAGATATTAAAAGTACGCCAACAATGAAAGATTATATCAAAGATCATTTCACCGCTTATTATATTAATTTAAGTTATTCAAAAATGCATGATTTTAAAGTAGGTACAAAAGATGATCCTAAAGAAGTCAAAGTTTCTACAGCTCAATTAGGACAAATGTATGATGTTCGTCCTACCCCTACAATTGTCTTTTCTGATACCGATGGAAAGACAATTTTAGAATTTCCTGGTTATATGCCTGAAAAACAATTTATGGCAATGCTTGAATTCATAGGAAGTGGAGAGTGGAAGAAGGCAAAAGATCAAAAAGAACTCAATAAAATGCTTCAAGATTTTGTTTTAAAACAATCAAATTCTTAAGAGTAATTTGATGAAAACCTTTAAACTACTCTTTTGTTCATTTTGGGTTGCTATCCCCTTGCTTTTTATATATGCTACTGTTACAGCGATAGCGACTTTTATAGAAAATGATTATGGGACTCCTGCTGCTAGGGCTTTAGTTTATAATACTTATTGGTTTGATTTTTTGCATATTTATTTGTTGATAGTTTTGATTGGAACGTTGATTGTCTCAAAAGCTTGGCAAAGAAAGAAATATGCAAGCATATTGTTTCATGCTTCATTGGTAGTGATTATTTTTGGAGCAGGGGTTACTAGATTTTATGGATTTGAGGGGACTATGCATATTCGTGAAGGTAACAGTACATCTTCAATCACTACTAGTGATAGTTTCATTAATATCAAGGCTATTTCTGCTGATGGCATTGAGCAAAAAATATCCATTCCAACTAATATTTCTGCATTTTCAAGACACAAGTTTAAAAAAACAGTGATGATTTTCAATAAACCTTTGGAATTAAAGTCTCTTGAAGTGCGTAAAAAAAATTTAGACAAGAGTGATAATCATACTTTTTTGGTCTTAGATGCTTTCTATAATGGTGTTGAGCGGGTTTATAATATTATTGGCGGACCTGGTATTGTAAGTCAAGATACAGAGGCTATCTTTGATAATGGAGTAAAGATTTTTATTAATTGGGGAGTTACAAAAATCCAACTTCCTTTTGCTATAAAATTAAATAAATTTGATTTAGAGCATTATCCAGGATCGATGAGTCCTTCTTCTTATGCTTCTGAAGTAGAAGTTTTAGATTCTGAAGGAAAAGTATTGATGCCTTATAAAATTTATATGAATCATGTTTTGGATTATGATGGGTATAGATTTTTTCAATCTTCTTATGATACAGATGAAAAAGGCACCATACTTTCAGTCAATAAAGATCCGGGCAAAATCCCTACTTATATTGGTTATACAATGTTGATTTTAGGAGCAGTTTGGATGTTATTTGCTAAGGGAGGAAGATTCCGAAAATTAGCCCAATTCCTCAAGGAGCAAAAAATCGCAAGTCTACTATTTGTGATTGTTTTTGGACTGAGTATGGGGCAGATTTTACATGCTTCTGAAGGCAAAATTCAAACACATGGTCCTGCTGCGACTCAAACTTTGCCTCAAGATTCAAATATCCAAGAGAGTCAATCTGTCCCAGAAGTCTCTCAAACAGAGATTTTACAAAGACTTAAAAATTTAAAGAAAAACTCTAAAGATCATACTAAAAAATTTGCTCGTCTCCAACTGCAAGATTTTGGTGGTCGTATCAAACCTATTGATACTATGGCTATGGATATTGTGCATAAGATTACAAAAAAAGATGGTTTTATGGGGTTAAACAATAATCAGGTATTTTTAGGGATGATGCTCTATCCAAATGATTGGCGAGATATTAAAATGATTTATACTTCAACCCCAAAGTTGAGAGAAATTTTGGGTGTAGATGTAGATCAAAAATGGATTGCTTTTTCAGATGCTTTTGGTCCGAATGGATATCGATTGCAAAATTATGTTCAAGAAGCTAATCTTAAGAAACCCAATGAAAGAGGTACGTTTGATAAAGATGTTTTGAATGTCGATGAGAGGATAAATTTAGTTTATATGGTTTTTAGTGGGGAAATTTTGAGGATATTTCCAGATAAGAACTCTTCTACATGGCTTAGTCCATTAGCTGCATTGAAAAAATCAGATCCAAGCACAGCTTTAGAGATAAAGACTATCCTGAATGATATTTTTGATGGCTTTGATATTGGTATCGCTGATGACCAATGGAGTAAAGCAGATGAGGCGTTGGATAAGCTTGCAAAATACCAGCAGATTCATGGTAAAGATTTATATTTATCAAAATCTAAAATTGATTCGGAAATTTTTTTGAATCATATGAATTTTTTTGATAAGTTGACTTTACCTTACATTTTGCTGGGCATTGCTTTATTTGCTACAATCCTTATAGCTGTTTTACGTGATAAAATCATAAATATTTGGTTGCATAGAGGATTTTATACTTTAATCCTCATATGCGTACTCATACATACTTTTGGGCTTGTGTTGCGTTGGTATGTCAGTGGGCATTCACCATGGAGTAATGCTTATGAATCAATGCTTTACATTGCATGGGCTGCTGGAGTAGCTGGGGTTGTTTTCTTTAGAAAATCAAATCTTGCCCTTTGTGCTTCAAGTTTTTTGGCAGGTATTTCTCTTTTTGTCGCACATATTGGTTTTATGGATCCTCAGATTGGTAATCTTGTGCCTGTATTGAAATCTTATTGGCTCAATATACATGTTTCTGTTATCACTGCAAGTTATGGATTTTTAGGGTTGTGTTTTATTCTTGGTGTGATTACTTTGATAATGTTTATTTTTAGAAATCCTAAACGACCTAATATTGATCATATAATCCTTTCTTTGAATGCTATTAATGAGATGAGTATGATTTTTGGTTTATTGATGCTTACGGTTGGGAATTTTTTAGGAGGTGTTTGGGCTAATGAGTCTTGGGGTAGATATTGGGGTTGGGATCCTAAAGAAACTTGGGCATTGATTTCTATTGGTATTTATGCGATTGTTTTGCACCTTAGGTTTATGGGATTTGCATTTATGCCTTATATTTTTGCGAGTGCAAGTGTGATTGCATTTTATTCTATTTTGATGACATATTTTGGAGTGAATTATTATTTATCAGGTATGCATAGCTATGCAGCTGGAGATCCGGTACCTATACCTGTATTTTTATATTATTTTGTAGCTTGTAGCTTGATTTTAATCATATGGGCAGCCTTTAAACGCAAATTATTAACACCTAAAATTTAAAAAACCAAAGGAGTGGAGTGAAAAAATTTATTTTGTGGTTCATAGGGAGTATTGTTTTTTTATTGGTTTTATTTTATATTTTACTTTTTACCCAAATAGGGAATGATTTATTAAAACCCTTTGTGCAATCTCAAATCAATAGGCATTTTCCCATTCCATTAGAGTTAGAAAAATTTTCTTTAAGGTTTTCAAATCTGGAGGCTTCCTTAAAACATAATGATGATTTGCAGATTGATTTGAAAAGTATTTTTTCACTCTGGACTCAAAAAGTTGATGGTAAAATCAACATCGTATTTGACAGCTCTATTGCAGGAGTTGATTCTCCCTACCATGGGAAATTCAAAATTAAGTCTTCTTTGAAAGGTAAATTCCGGGATTTATTAGTGCATGTTTGTAGTGATATTGCTGATTCTAAAACACATCTTCAAGCTAGATTGAAAAATTTTTCTCTCAATGCGTTGGAAGTGGATATTGCACATTTGAATTTGCAAAATTTATTACCTCTTTTGGGTCAAAAGTCGTATGTAAAAGGTGTTTTGAAAGCACAAGCAAACCTTGAGTCTGATGACAAAAAAAATCTTTTAGGTGAAGCTGTTTTGCAGGTTCAAGATGGCAGTTTGGATACAGCTTTAGTAAAAAATGATTTTAAAATCACGATACCTAAGACGGATTTCTTGTTGAATATAGAGGGTGATTTTGAGGATAAGTTGATTAAAAATCGTTTCAATTTAAATTCTAATCTCGGTGATATAGCTTCAAATGGGACGATAGAAACACAGACTGGCAAAATTGATAATGTTTATCATATAGATTTGATAGATATTGCTCCATTAACACCATTTTTTAAAATCCCTCTTAGAGGTAATTTTGAAGCTTTGGGTAAGATAAAAAGAGTCAAAGAATCTTTAAACATTGAAGGTGAAGCTGACATCGCAAATTCTAAAAGTGCCTATCAGGTAGCTTTAAAGAACTTTAACCTTGATAGTATTCATTTTGATATTAAAAAATTGAGTATAAATAAAATCTTGTGGATGTTATATCAGCCTCAATATATTGATGGAGAAGTTGATATTAAGGGTAATGTAAGTGATTTTAATAAAAATCTTTCACTTAAAGTTGCAGCAAACATGACTGGGAATACCATGAATGTGCCAATAAAAAAACATTTAGGCTTGGATATGCCACATACTATTTTTAATACCCAAGTAGGTGTGTTTTTAAATCAAGGTATTGGCAAGATGAATGTTGAATTTGATTCTTCTTTAGGGAGTCTTAAGATTCCAAAAATTGATTTGAATTTGATTGAAAATTCTTTCAAAGGCGATTATAATTTATCTTTGCCAGATTTAAAAAAGTTACATTTTATTACAGGTATGCCTATGAAAGGTGCTTTTGATTTAAATGGTAAAATGCAATATGCTCCAAATAACTATTTTATTGACTTTAATTCAGATGATTTAGGGGGGAGGCTTAAGGGTATTCTTGAAAATCATCATTTAAAGGCAGATCTTGAAAATATACCAGTAGAAAATATTTTAATCTTTTTTGATGTGCCTGATGTATTTGATGCTTTCGCTTCCGGAAATCTTGATTATGATTTAGAGACCCAAAAAGGTAAGCTCAATCTCATCATGCAAAATGGTAAATTCACACAGAATGATTTTACCTATATGATAAAAAAATATACTAATTTTGATATAACAAAACAAATTTTTGATGATGTGAAATTTTCATCTAGCTTAAATAAAAAAATTTTAGATGCGAAGTTAAATATACAAAATGATCAACTCAAAGTAGATTCTGATAAAATGAAAATTGATTTAGGCAAAAATAAGATTGATTCAAAAATCAAATTGACTTTCGGAAAAGATTTTATTTATACCTTGCTTAAAGGGGATTTGAATGCTCCAAAAGTAGAAATTGATGCAAGTGAATTATTGAAAAAAGAAACGATTAAAGCTATCAATAAAGGAGCAAATAAAGTTATTGAAAAATATGTTCCAAAAGAAAGTCAAGAAAAGGTCAAAAGAATCCTTGATGGCGTATTGAAAAATTTTTAGTTTTTTCTATTGACGTGGGGAATACATCATAATGCTTACTCCACTGAGTATGACAATAGAACCTATAATATCGTATTTGTCTGGCTTAAATCCATCAATAAAGCAAGCCCATAATAATGAAAATATGATAAAAATACCACCATAAGCAGCATACACTCTGCCAAAACTATCTGTCTGTAAGGTTGCTATTAACCCATAGATAACAATACAAATAGCCCCAAATAATCCTATCCAAATACTTTGATTTTGTTTCATCCATATCCATATCAAATATCCTCCACCTACTTCAAATATACAGGCTAAGATAAAAATACTAATAGATTTTATCAATGGAGTTTTTCTTTGAGGAGTTCGTTGAGTCGGTTGGGATTGGCACCTTTTACATTTTTCATTACCTGCCCTACAAAGAATCCAAGTAATTTATCTTTCCCGTTTTTATATTCTTCTACTTTGTCTGCATTGGCATTTAAAACATTTTCAATAGCTTGTAAGATTGCTTTATCATCATTGATTTGAGCAAGTCCAAGAGATTCAATAAGGTTATCTATATCCCCACCTTTTTTTTCTATGAGGACATCAAGGATTTCTTTAGCACTTTTGCCACTGATTTTACCTTCTTCAATCCTTTTTACTAAAGTACTCAAAGTTTTTGCATCAATGTTACAATTTTGAAGGGTTGATTCGCCTTTGAGCCTCCCAATCAATTCCACAGTTAGCCAAGTAATACTTGCTTTGGGTGATGCTCCTTGTGCTAACATTGTTTCAAAATAATTAGCCATTTCTAGATTGCTAGTTACCACAAGTGCATCACTTTCCTTGATGCCAAACTCTTTGATATAACGTTCTTTTTTTTCATCAGGGAGTTCTGCAATTTCTCTTCCTTCTTTAAACAAAGTTTCATCAATATAAACATTCAAAAGATCTGGATCTGGGAAATATCTGTAATCAGCTGATTCTTCTTTTCCTCTCATGGAGCGAGTGACGCCTTTTTCTGTATCAAAAAGTCTTGTTTCTTGAATGATTTCTTGGTTGTATTTGTTATCTTCCCAAGCTTCTGATTGTCGTTGTATTTCATATTCTATGGCTTTTTGGATAAATCTAAAGCTATTGAGATTTTTTATTTCTACTCTTGTGTATAGATTACAGTCTCCATGTGGTCTGATAGAGACATTAGCATCACACCTAAAGCTACCTTCTTGCATATTGGCATCAGAGATTCCAATAAATCTTACGATTGAATGGAGTTTTTTTAGATAAGCTATAGCTTCATCACTATTACGCATATCTGGTTCTGAAACTATTTCTAATAAAGGAGTGCAAGCACGATTCAAGTCCACTTTGGAATACTCGTCTTCGTGAATGTTTTTACCCGCGTCTTCTTCCATATGTGCACGTGTGATGCCAATGATTTTTTTCTTCCCATTGAGCTCTATTTCTATATTACCTTTACCGACAATAGGGACATCAAATTGTGAAATTTGATAAGCTTTTGGCAAGTCTGGGTAAAAATAATTTTTTCTGGCAAAAATTGAATTTTGATTGATTTGTGCTTGGATAGCGGTACCAAATTGAATAGCTTTTTTGACGACTTCACGATTCAGAACAGGCAAAGCACCTGGCAATCCAAGACAAGTTGGACATACATTAATATTGGGTGATTCACCAAAGCTTGTAGGGCAGGAGCAAAAAATTTTTGTTTTGGTGTTGAGTTGGACATGCACTTCAAGACCAATGATGGTTTCAAAATGACTCATTTTACCTCCTTTTTTGTGAGGATACTAAAAGTGAGATCTTTTATTTCAGCGTGTGAACGGATGTAGTCATTGAGTTCTTTGAGGGTTAGATTTTTGATTTGTTCAAGCTGTGTTTTGTTAAAATCAAGTGGAAGCCCTAAATAAAAATTGTAAAATTTTGTAGATACACGTTCTGAGAGTGTTTCATTTCTTAATGGTTCTGAACCCAAGAGGAATTTTTTTGCTCCATCAAGTTCTTCTTGAGTGGCACCATTTTTGATGAAATCATCAATAACTTTTTTGACCAAGTCAATACTTTCATCTTGGTTTTTGATTTGAGTTTGTAAATAGCCTGTTGTGTAGTTTGTTATTTTACCAGGTATAATCCTCATATATGCTGAATAAGCTAGGCCTCTTTTGACACGAATTTCTTCCATTAAGCGACTTCCAAAGCCACTTGAGCCTAATATAAAAGACATTACCCTTGCTTTATAAGATTCTGTTTTGAGGTCTTTAACGACAAAAGGTGAACCAAAATATATATAAGCTTGCTGTGTATCCTTATAGATTATCTTTTTTTGTGGTTTGGGGTTGGCATTATAATGATGTGTCTGGGATTTTTCTCCTAAGGGTAGTGTATTTAGAATGGGTTTGAGTAAAGATAGGGTTTTATTTATATCTATATCCCCCCCTATAATTATTATGAGACGAGAGAGTGAAAGATTTTGTTGGAGATAATTTTTGATATCTGCGAGTTTGATATTTCCTACACTTTTAACAGTGCCTAATGGTGGTTGTGCTAATGGGGTATTTTTGAATAGCATTGATTGAAGAGTTGTATTAGCTATGTAGTCGAAATCACTTTGTTTATCCAAGAGATTTGAGATGGTTTTGGTTTGGACTTTTTTTAGTGCATTAGATGAGAGGTTGGGGGATTTTAGTAAATCTGCTAGGAAGCCAATAGCATTTTTTTCTTGTTCTTTGAGGTAGCTTAATTCAATATTTAAGGTATCACTACCTGAAACTGAACTTAAGCTGATTGCTTTTTGTTCAAGCAGATCTGAAAATTTTGTTGCACCAAGTTCTTTAGTCCCTTCATTTAGAAGACTTGCAGAAAGTTTAGCGAGTCCAATTTTATCTCCATCACTTACGCTCCCCCCACCAACAAAGGTAAAACGAATGAAGCCTGTGGGTAAAAGTTTGGATTCTTCATAAATCACAGGGATTTTGATATCTTTGATTTCATAAAACTTAATGGATTCATTTAGGTTGTTTGCGTTCATAGAAACTCCTATAAATAATAATAATGTGATGATGGATTTTTTCATTCAATACCTTTTGAGGATTTCATAAGCTGTGTTTCTTTTTGCAGGGTATTCGCCAATATCTTTGATGAGGTGTATCATTTCTTCTTCATTCATACTATGGCTTGCTCCTGCAGCAGCGACAACATTTTCTTCCATCATAGTGCTACCTAAATCATTCGCACCAAAGAGAAGTGCTAGTTGACCAATGTGTGATCCTTGTGTTACCCATGAGCTTTGAATATTTTTAATATTATCCAAGTAAAGCCGACTGCAAGCTAGAAGTCTTAAATATCGGTTTGAAGAGGCTTTTTTTAGGTGAGGCATTTCTTCTTGAAGGGGAGTATTTCTTGGCTGGAAACTCCAGAGGATAAAAGCTCTGAATCCTCCTGTTTCATCTTGAAGATTCCTAACTCTATCCCAATGCTCTACTACATCTTCATCTTCATCAACACTACCAAACATCATAGTAGCTGTACTTTTAATATCTAGTTTGTGTGCAAGTTTATGTACTTCTATCCATTCATCAGAATCTAGTTTTTTAGGTGCGATGATATCACGAACCCTATCGCTTAAGATCTCTGCTCCAGCACCGGGTATAGAACTCAAACCTACTGATTTTAGCCTTGATAAGACTTCAGAGATACTGAGTTTGGAAACTTTAGCAATATAGTTTATTTCAATAGCAGAAAATCCGTGTACAGTGATAGTAGGGTATTTTTGATGGATGTGAGAAACCAAGTCTTCATAGTAGTCAATTTTGAGTTTTGGGTGTACGCCGCCTTGAAAAAGAATCTGTGTCCCTCCTATGGCAATGAGTTCGTCAATTTTTTTATCAATTTCTTCAAAGCTCAAGATATATTGACCCTCTTCATTGAGTCGTCTTTTGAAAGCACAAAATTTACAATCTACCCAACAAATATTAGTGTAATTGATATTGCGATCAACGATAAAGGTTGTGATTTTATCGGGGTGTAACTTTTGTTTTGTTTTATTTGCCATTTCTCCAAGCTCTTTAAGGGATGCATTTTTCATCAAGTGGAGTATTTCTTGATTGCTTATTCGTTTCATTGATAATCCTTTAAAATCTCGTTCCCATTGTGAATTCAAAATTTGAGGTATAGTCTCCTGGTTGTTTGTTGAAAACTTTAATAGGGAATACTAAAACAATTGGACCCATTGGTGATACCCATTCTAAGGCAATACCAGTAGCAGCTCTCCATTCTAAATGTTCATAACCTCTTTTTGGTACGCCATAATCTTGAAAATCAGCAGTTTTATTATCTTTACTATAGCCTTTATAAGTTATGAAACCGTAATCAAAATAACCTGAAATCCTCATTTTGGCTGCTTCTAAAATCCCATAACTGAGTTCGACAGAATTAGTAAAAAGTCCATCCCCTCCAACCCATAATCCATAAACATCTCGTGGAGATATAGACCCGCTTTGGAATCCTCTTATTGTACTCACACCCCCCATATAAAAGGTATTATTGATAGCCATAAAGTCTTGAGGGCTATAGCGGAATATATACCCTCCTTGGGCTTTGTATCTGGCTATAAAATCTAAACCAATGAGTTTTTTGAGGTGATAGTATGCAGCGAATTTTGCATATAATTTTGTATTCCTGACATTACCACCAAGTCCATTAAATTGAGCATATGCTGAAGCGATGATACCATTTTTTGGGAAGTAGTAGTCATCAGTATTATCAAAATTAATGCTAGGGGTAATAGAACTTGCGATTGGGATATGATAGTCTTTGTTCCAAATACCCCTTGCAAAACCACTCAGGTCATTTCCTACGATTTGCTTATCTGAAGCGTAATAACGTTCATAAAGTGGAGAGGAAAAATTGAAAGTTTTAGTTACATTGATATCATAACCCAAGCTTGCCCTGAGTGTATTGGTTATGAGTCGACCAGCTGTAATGCCAAATCCTCCGGATTGTTCGACATATTGGTAATTGACATAGTAGTTAGCATATAGATTCGCAGAGCCACTGTATCTGCTATCAAAGATTCTAGGATTGGATAGGGAAATATTGCCTGAAAACTGTCTACCGCTATTCCTGATACCATTATAGCTTTGACCTGTACCGGTAGAAATATTGGCATAGACACTACCGCTTTGACCTGTCCCAAAGAGATTTCGTTCACTCACAGAGCCATTGATCATTAGCCCTCCATAACTCCCATAGCCCAATCCAAATTGTAATTGTCCTGTCCTGCCTTCCTGAACACTTACAAGCAAATCCATAGCATCTGAGCTTACTCTTCTTTCTTCAATCTTGACATTATCAAAAAAACCAAGCCTTCGCAGAGCATTTTCAGAATCATTTACTTTGCTAAGACTGTATTGATCTCCGGGGGCTAAGAGGATTTCACGTCGGATGATTCGATCGCTTGTTCGAGTATTCCCTGAGATAATAACATCGCTGATATGGACTTTATCCCCAACTTGAATATGATAGATTACTTTTGTACTCCCTTCAGCTTCATTTTTATCTAAATCAGGCTTGACTACTGCAAATGCATAGCCTTTGTCTGCTACCTCTCTTTTTAAGATTTGAGTATCTGCACGCAAATTTTCAATGTTAAAAATTTCATTTTTTTTGATTTTGATTGATTTTAGGAGTTTGGAGATTGGGACGACTTCATCATCAATATTTATTTCTACATCAGAGACTTTATATTGAGTGCCTTCAACTATTTTGTAATAAAGGTTTGCACTATAGGTAGAGAAATTTGCATCTAAAAATGGTGAAGAAACATTTGCATCTAAAAAACCATGCCTCATATAAACATCTTGGATACGAAGGCTATCGTATTCTAATTCATTTAGGTGTAATTTACCATCATTGAGTCCCCACATCCAGCCCATAAAATCTCTCTGTTTATTTGCACTTAAGGATTCTAAATCTTTTTTTTTGAGTTTTTCTCTCCCTTCGTAGGTTGCTTTTCTGATAATAATATTATCGCCACGATTTACATTCAGCACAATAGCATAAGCTCCATCGTTTGTTACAGGGGTTATATCAGTTTCAACTACTGTGCCATAATAGCCTTGATATTCTAGGATGGTTTTTAGAGTATTTTTTGCTTTTTCAAGCTTTTGCTCATCAAAAGTATCGCCTTTTTTGATACCCATTTGAGTATAGAGGGTTTCTTTTTCTTGTTCTGTCCCATATCCTTTGATTTCTATGCTCGCTACTCGTGGTTTTTCAGTGAAATGAAAAATTAGTATACTTTTGTCAAAAGTAGCATAAACATCTTTGAAATAACCTTGATTATAAAGAGCAAGGATAGCTTTATTCAATTTAGATAGATCTAATGTATCACCTTCTTGGATATTTGTAACTTCTCCAGCAAGCATTGGAGACATGTATAATAATCCCTGATATTTTATAGAGTTAATCTTTTCTGCATACAGGATAGAAAGTCCAAAACATAGTAACAAAATAATTAGTTTTTTGAAATACAATTTTTTAATACCTTATGGAAATTAAGTTTTAATGTTGAATATATAGGCTCATAGATTATACTTGAATTTGTCTTAAAATAATCTATTGTGATATTTTTTGTTGTTCGATATATCAAGCAAGGCTTTTAGACTTAATTGGGGATATTTTATGATCTTGAATTATAGTAATGTTAGTTATTTGCTATATTGAAGTGTGTTTTAGGATTTTTGTATGGTTTTAATTTAATGAGGAAAAAGAGGAGATGCCTCTGTGTGTATCGTTTATTTTTCAATGATTTGCCAGGGTAGTCCTTGTGCATTGAGTTCTTCCATAAAAGGATCAGGGTCGAGCTCTTCCATATTGAATACGCCTGGTCCAGATACTTTTGTTCCCCATTTGCCCTCACAAATTAGTTTTGCTCCTATCATAGCAGGTACTCCTGTCGTATAACTAATGGCTTGTGCATTGACTTCTTCGTAACAATCTTGATGATCGCATACATTGTAAATATAAATTGTTTTTTCTATTCCATTTTTTGTCCCCTGCATATAACAACCAATATTTGTTTTTCCTTTTGTGCGTCCTGCTAGGCTTGAAGGGTCAGGCAAAAGAGTTTTGAGGAATTGAATAGGGATTATTTTGGTTCCATTGTGATCTATTTCATCAATCCTTAGCATACCAATATTTTGTAGGCAACGCATATGGTTGAGGTAATTTTGTGAAAATGTCATAAAAAATCGGATTCGTCTTAAGCCTCGAATGTTTTTTACTAATGATTCAAGTTCTTCGTGATAGAGTAGATAAGAATCTTTTTCACCTATTTCAGGATATGGCCATACTTGCATAATCTCCATAGGTTGTGTTTCTATCCATTTACCATTTTCCCAGTATTTTCCCTTAGAGCTAACTTCTCGTAGGTTTATTTCAGGATTAAAATTAGTCGCAAAAGCATAACCGTGATCCCCAGCATTACAATCAAGAATATCTATTGAATAAATTTCATCAAAATAATGTTTTTGTGCATAAGCACAAAAAATATTAGTGACACCAGGATCAAAACCACATCCTAATAATCCAAATATTTGAGCTTCTTTATAAGCAGGATTAAAAGCCCATTGTTCTTTATATTCAAATTTAGCTGTGTCAGGATGTTCATAATTGGCTGTATCAATATAATGTGTTTTTGTCTCTAGGCAAGCTTGCATGATAGTAAGATCTTGATAGGGGAGTGCGACATTGATAACTACTGTGGGCTTATATTTATTTATCAAGGAGACAAGAGCAGCAATATCATCAGCATTTACATTTTCACAAATAATTTCTCCAAGTCCCTTTTTACGAATATTTTCTGCTATTTTTTGGACTTTAGAAAGTGTTTTGCTTGCTAAGATGATTTTTGTAAAAACTCCTCTATTCATTGCGAGTTTGTGAGCAACGACTCCTCCAACCCCACCTGCACCTATTTGTAAGACGGTATTCATTTGGAATCTCCTTATTATTTTTGATTGAAAAAATATATAAAATTTTTTGAGGCATTATTATAAGCAGTTTTTCTATCCTAATGGAATCATTTTTGTAGTTTAAGCAAAAGTTTCATAGAATAAATATTGCTTGGATAGAATAAATTGAAAAAGGAAGAAAATGCAAGTAATGGATTTCAATGTTTATGCAACTTTGGTCTGTATGGTAGGAGTTTTGTTGATTGGACGTTTGATTATTAAGAGAGTCAAGTTTTTACAAGATTATGATATTCCAGAGCCAGTTGTTGGAGGTGTGATAGCGGCATTTTTAGTATTGATTGTTTATCATTTTTTTCATTTGGAATTTAAATTTGACTCATCTTTAAGAGACCCTTTGATGTTGGCATTTTTTGCTTCTATTGGTTTGAGTGCAGATTTTGCTTCTCTGAAGAAGGGTGGCAAAATGTTAGGGATATTTTTAATTATCGTTGTAGGCTTATTGTTTTTGCAAAATATTATTGGTATTGGGATAGCTCAAGCAATGGGTGTTAATCCACTTATTGGAATGCTAGGTGGCTCTATAACGATGAGTGGAGGGCATGGCACAGGTGCTGCTTGGGCAGAAGTATTTAAAAAGGATCCTTATGATTTTGCTCCAGCAATGGAAGTGGCGATGGCTTGTGCTACTTTTGGATTGATCAGTGGAGGTATTATTGGAGGACCTGTGGCAAGATATTTGATAAAAAAATATCAGCTCAAAACACCAGGTGTGAATGACAAAGAAGATATAGCACCAGTAGGTTTTGAATCACCTAAAAAAGAAAGATTAATCACCTCTTCAAGTTTTGTGGAATCTTTAGCTTTGATTGCAATTGCACTATTGATAGGGACAAGTGTTTCAGAATTAATGAATCAATTTTTTACATTGCCTACATTTGTTTGGTGTCTTTTTGTAGGTGTTATTCTAAGGAATATGCTTTCAATGCTCAATATACATAAAGTTTTTGATCGTGAAGTTGCTGTACTTGGGAATGTGAGTTTATCATTATTTTTAGCATTTGCTTTGATGACTATTAATTTATGGCAGTTGGTTGCTTTGGCATTGCCAATGATTGTGATTTTGATTGCTCAAGTTGTTGTGATGGTATTGTATGCGATTTTTGTAACCTTTCGTTTTTGTGGGAAAGATTATGATTCAGCGGTTTTTGCTGCAGGGCATTGCGGCTTTGGTTTGGGTGCGACACCCACAGCAATGGTTAATATGCAGACGGTTACAAACCACTATGGCTATTCACATGCTGCTTTTATTGTTGTTCCTTTGGTAGGAGCATTTTTTATTGATTTGGTCAATTCTTTAGTCATCAATGGATTTTTATATTTGCCATTTTTTTAAAAGTAGCAAATATTAATCTAATGCAACTTTATAATTAGGATCATCAAGTTCATAAGTACAATATTTTTGTGCTAGTGAAAGAGATTTTTTGCAGTCAGGGCTGAGGTGTCGTAATTTGAGACTTTTGCCTTTGGCTATATATTTTTTGGTGATTTTATCAATTGCTTCGATACCACTGCTGTCCATTACCCTAGCTTTATGAAAGTCAAATATTACATTTTGTGGATCAGATTCTATGTCAAAAAGTTCATTGAGAAAATGAGATGATGAGCCAAAAAATAAAGGACCTTCAAGTTCATATATTTTCGTACCATCTTTTTGAAATTTTATAGATGTTTTGATTTTTGCATTTTGATAGGCAAATACAAGAGCAGAGATAATGACTCCGGTAATTACAGCTATTGCTAGATCTGCAAATATCGTGATAATAGTCACTGATATTAATACAAAAGCATCTGCTCTGTTCATGCTCTTTAAACGCGAGAAGCTTGCCCATTCAAAGGTCTTGATAGATACTATGAACATAATCCCTACAAGGACACCAATAGGAATTTCGCCAATAATATTTGAGAGACTTACAACAAAAATGATAATCAAGATTGCTGCTGTGATAGAAGAAAGTCTTGTGGTTCCACCTGAAGTTGAATTGATAATACTTTGTCCAATCATCGCACATCCTGCAGTTGCTCCAAAAAAACCACAAGTTACATTCCCTAGCCCTTGAGCGATACACTCTTTATTGCTATTGCCTTTTTTACCTTTGAGTTCATCAAGCACTGAGAGTGTCAGTAAGGACTCTATTAGCCCTACTAAAGCTAATATGATTGCATAAGGCAAGATTATCTTGAAAGTTTCCCAATTTAGAGGAGCTTGAGGCAGAGAAAAGTGTGGTAAATCACCACTCATATTGCCCAGATCGGCTACGGTTTTTGTATCCAAATGCAAAAAGTAAGATAATAAACCCAAACTAACGATAGCTACAAGACCTGCAGGAACAGCCTTAGTAAATTTGGGTAGGAAAAACATAATAAGCATCGTAATGATTACAATTATATATATTGCAATACCTTCACCTTTGAAAAATTGTAATTGACTCATTGCAATGACAACAGCCAAACCATTTACAAACCCAAAAATTGCTGTTTGGGGTACAAAACGGATAAATTTACCTAATCTGAAAATTCCAATGAATATTTGAAAGATCCCTGCTAGGATAATTGCCCATAAAACATAAGATAAACCATGATTTACAGAAAGCGAAACTATCACTACTGCCATTGATCCTGCTGCACCACTTACCATTCCGGGTTTGCCCCCCAAAATAGATGCAATAAGCCCTAAGATAAATGCCGTATAAAGACCAACAATTGGATCAAAATTAGCCACAAGGCTAAAGCCTACTACTTCAGGGATAAGAGCTACAGAGACAACAATACCAGCAAAGATATCATTTTTTATTTGGATGAATTTTGATTGCATTGATTTGAAACCTAAGATTTTTGGATTTTAAAGTTTGAATATCAAAATTATAACATATAATTGTGTATTAAAAGAAATAAAATTATTTACTTTTATAGAGATATTTTGGAACTTATGGTTTATAGATAAAATGATAGCTTTTGTAAGAATAGATGGATTTTACTAGCAAATATTTTTTTAAGGAGAGAGAGTGGAAGATATTAATTTATTAATGTCTTTATGTATCAATGAGGCATGGCGATATCAAACTTTGACCTTACCAAATCCTGCTGTAGGGGCTATGATAGTAGGTGATAATGGAGAGATTTTAGCCTTGAGTGCACATCAAAAAAGCGGTACTTATCATGCAGAGGTCAATGCACTTAAGATTGCTTATGAAAAACTCACTTCAAAAAAATGTATAGGACAAACTCCTGAAGAAATACATAATTTTTTAGAAGAAAATCATTGTGGAATGTTCAGAGGATGTAGTGTATTTATTACCCTTGAACCTTGTAATCATTATGGAAAAACACCTCCTTGTGCTAAACTTTTGGAAGATATTAGACCAAAAAGGGTGGTGGTAGGTTCATTAGAAAAAACACAAGCACAAGGTGGAATCAATAGATTGCAAGAAGCAGGTATTGAGGTGATTTATGGGGTAGAGCAAAAGAAATGTGAAGATTTGCTTTATCCTTTTTTATGTTTGTCACAAAAAGGGAGCTTTAATCTTTTTAAACTTGCACAAAGATTGAATGGGGACTATAAAAGTGGTCTTATTTCCGGAAAAGAATCTAGGGAATTTACGCACAATCAACGCAGTATTGCTGATAAAATAATTATTTCTGGTAAGACATTACGAAATGATAGACCCATCTTGGATTCTAGGCATGCTAATGAGATGTATAGTGAAAAAGTAACAGATGTTATGGTTTTGAGCAGGGAAGATATTTTAGACAATACAGCTCCTATTTTTGATGTTTTAGATCGAAAAGTAATGATGAGTTCAGAGGTTTTAGGACTTGGGTTAGAGGATGGATTTAATGTCATTGAAGGGGGTTGGGAGCTTTTTGAGTCTTTGGAGTCATTCATTGATATGTTTTTGATTCATTTTTCACCTACTTTAAGGCAAAATATTTTTTCAAAAGGATTTTTTTGGGATGGAGAGCTTCTATATACGCATAAATTAGGAAATGATGCATTATTATGGATAAAAAAATCTTAAAAATTTATCAGCTTGCTGATGGGTATTGTTACAATAGTGATAGTTTATTTTTGTATGATTTTGCTAGAAGTTTTTTGAAACAAACTCACTTTATTTTGGATGTAGGATCAGGGAGTGGTGTAGTGGGTTTGTTGTGTGCAAAAGAAAGTGGTTGTAAACTTATGATGATTGAACTTGATATGCTTGTTGTTTTTCTTTCAAAACTCAATGCTAAATCTGCAGGTATACAAGCAGATGTTATACAAGGTGATTTTTTAGATTTTACTTCAAAGGTTAAATTTGATGTGATTTTATCCAATCCACCTTTTTATCGAAGTGGAGCTGTTAGTGCAAAAAATCATCGTATCAAAGTAGCAAGGAGTGAAGAATCTTTACCTTTTGATAAACTTTGTATGCAGGTAAAAAGGTTTTTAAAACCACAGGGTAGTTTTGTGTTTTGTTATGATGCTAAGGAGTCTCATCGTGTTTTTTACACCCTTAGGGCAGTGGGGCTGAATGCAGAAGTTATAAGGTTTGTTTATCCGCGTTTGGATAAAGAAGCAAGCTTAATCCTTTGCCAAGCTAGGATCAATACTAAATCAAGTTTAAGGGTTTTGCCTCCACTCATTACCCACAACTCTAGTATACAAACAGATAATACCCAAGAAGTCAAAGATATTTACACAAGGACAAATACATATAGTATTAAGGTTTTTTCTGATGATGTGGATATGGATTTTTTGAAGGAAAAACAATGAAGTGTTCGCATTGCCATTTGGAGTATCCAGAAAATGTTTTGAAACATTCAAGCAGAAATGGCAAAGAATTGTATTTTTGTTGTAATGGATGTGAGAGTGTATATTATTTATTGCACGAAAGCGGTTTAGAAAGTTTTTATGATAAGCTTGGGGACAAGACTCTCCAACCAGCTCAAAAGGTAATAAATAAAAAAGATTTGGCTTTATTTGACACTCCAGCGTTTGCAAAAAAATATATTTATAATAAAGAAGGTTTATGCCAAATTTCTTTAATTTTAGAAGGTATTCATTGTGCTGCATGTGTTTGGCTAAATGAAAAAGTTTTAAATTTTCAAGAAGGTATTTATGAGGCAAGCGTAAATTATACAAATAATCGTGTTAAGATCACTTACGATGATTGTAAGATTTCACCTTCAAAAATTATTTCTTTGATACGTTCTATTGGTTATGATGCTTGTGTGTATGATCCACAAATACAAGAGATGAGATCTAAAAAAGAGCGTAAAACTTACTATATTTCTTTAGTGATTGCTATTTTTTGTACAATGAATATTATGTGGATAGCTGTAGCTCAGTATGCAGGGTATTTTTTGGGTATGGGTAAAGAAATGAAAGGGGTTTTAAATTTAGTTTCTTTTTGTTTGTCGACACCAGTGTTATTTTATACAGGTAGGGTATTTTTTATAGGTGCATATTATGGGCTTAAGAATGGATTTGTTGGGATGGATTTGTTGGTTTGTACAGGAGCAAGCTTAACTTATTTTTATTCTATTTATGCAGCTTTATCAGGCATTGGTGAGACTTATTTTGAATCAGTAGCAATGATTGTTACGATTGTATTTGCAGGGAAGTTTTTAGAGGTAAAATCTAAAAAAACTGCAGGGGATGCTTTGGATAAATTGAATTCAAAAATCCCTAATAATGTTGTTGTTTTGGAAAACAATCAACGAGTTATCAAAACTCCTCAAGAGGTTCAAATAGGAGATATTATTGAAGTATTGCCTGCAGAAGCATTGGCATTAGATGGGTATTTATTAGGTGAGGGTATTTGGTTAGATACGAAATTTGTGAATGGAGAATCTTTGCCTGTTTGGATTTGTGAGGGAGATAGGGTTTTTTCTGGCTATGTGAATGGCAATAAAAGTTTTGTGTATAGGGTTTCAAAAATTTTTGAAGACTCTTTAATGAGCCGGTTGATAAGGATTTTAGAAGATTGTATTGCCCATAAGCCTCATATACAAACATTGGCTAATTCGATATCACAATATTTTTCAAAAGCCGTTTTAGGTATTGGGGCTTTGAGTTTACTCTGGTGGTATTATTTTGGGGGTATTGGGTTTGAACATTCTTTAATCATAGCAATTTCTGTGATTGTGATTTCTTGTCCTTGTGCTTTGGCTTTAGCCACACCCATAGCAACTGTAATTGGTTTGGGAGAGGCTTATAAAAATGGATTAGTCTTTAAGGAAGCTTCTTTTTTGGAAAGAATGGCTAAAGCAGATGTGGTACTTTTAGACAAAACTGGTACATTGACGCTTGGACAACCTGATGTAGTTGAAGTCATAAAAATTAAAGAATTTGATAAAAAGATTTTAAGTGCGTTTGTTTCTTGCAGTAAGCACCCTATTTCTCAAGGTATCCTTAGGTATTTAGGAGAGGTAAATTTTCCTATCAGTGGATTTTGTGAGGTTCCTGCTAGAGGCATTTGTGGGTTTGGAGATTCTAAGAGGCTTTTAGGTGGGAGCTTAGAGTATCTACGTTCTGAAGGAGTAACAGTTTTTGAGCCAAAAATGATTGAAGATACAGCTTTTGCTTATGCTGTAGATGGAGAGTTGGTAGCAATATTTTTACTAAGAGATGTTTTGAAAGAAGATGCAAAAGAATTTATAAATAATATATCACAAAAAAATATTGAAGTAAAAATCCTTAGTGGGGATAAAGAGCCTGTAGTGAAAAAAATAGCTCAAGAGCTTGGTATCAAACATTATAAAGCAGCTTTAATGCCTGAAGAAAAAGTTGGGATTGTGGATTCTTATCACAAGGAAGGCAAGGTTGTTGTGATGATAGGGGATGGGATTAATGATGTTTTAGCTTTAAGCAAAAGCGATGTTGGGATTTCAATGGGTGCTGGCAGTGATATTGCGATTGCTTCTTCAGATATTGTTGTTCTTGATGATAAACTTAAAACACTTTTAAAAGCTTTTGAGATTTCTAAAAAGAGTTATTTAGCTATCAAGCAAAATATTGCACTGAGTATTTTTTATAATATTTTAATGATACCTTTGGCAATGATGGGATTTATTATTCCTCTTTTGGCAGCCTTTAGTATGAGTGTGAGCTCTCTTTTAGTTGTAGGGAATAGTTTACGTATTAAGAGCTGACAGTATTTTTATATAAAATGATAATAATTACTATTTTTATATTATTTTAAGGAAACTTGTTTTAAAATGCTGTTTAATTTAAAAACAAACGCTAAATTATAAATGTCAATATGACATTTTAGAACTAAAGGAACAAAAATGGAAGTAGGAAGTGTGATTGCTCATATGAATGAGCATCATCAAGCAGAATTAGCAGGTCTTTTAAAAAAGTTCGCTCAAATATCAAATCCTCAAAATTCAAAACTTTTGAACGTTGATTCAATGGGGATGGATATAGGTTATGATTCAGATAAGACTTTTAGGATAGATTTTCCCCAAAAAGTTTCTGATATGCAAGATGGCTTGAAGAACGCTATTATAGATCTTTGTAAGAGTGTTCCTAAGACATTGGATATTGATTTAGTGAAGAAGGAAATTGAAGATTTTATCAATGAATTTGGTTCCGTCATTATTTCAAGTATCCATCCTTCAAATCAAGCTATTTGTTCTTATGCCCCTCTTTTGAAGTGTGGAGGAAAATTTTATATCTATATCAGCGAAGTTAGTGAACATTATGAGAGTCTTAGGGCATATCCAAAAAATGTTGAAGTGATGTTCATTGAGGATGAATGCAAAGCAAAATCTGTAATTTTAAGGAAACGATTGAGGTATAAAACTGAAGTCGAATTTATCTCTCGAAACGAAGAATTTGAAAAAGTTTTTGATACTTTTGTAGAGCATACAGGTGGAGCAGGTGGGATTAAAACCATTCGCAATATGATGGATTTTCATCTTGTCCGTTTGAATTTCTCAAAAGGTAGATTTGTGAAAGGTTTTGGACAGGCATATGACATTATTGATGGAAAAATCTCTTATATAGGAGGTGAAGGTAATCCACATAAAATGAAAAATAAATAAATTCCTAATTGTTTAAGTTGTTTTAGCTAAAGGAGAGTTGGTGTGGTTGTGGTGTGGGTCTCCTTTAGTTTGGTTGTTTAGTTTGTAAATCGTGATTTTTAGTTAAAGCAATGAGCCACATTGCTTTAACTTCGCATTATCTTCCTTTTAATAAATGCTGGGTTTTCCCAGTCATTTATTTTATCTTAAATTTTACTACGAGTTTTTTGAATTATTCTTAAAAATATTAAAGAATGAAAATCTATTGAAATCTTATTGATTTATTGAAAATTTAAGGGTGAAAAATCAAAAGTGTTTTATACTTTGAATAAATTTTATCTCAAGGGATAGTAATGAAATATTCCCAAACTGGTTTAGGAATTTTTTATATGGCAGCTTCTTCTTTTAGCTTTGCTTTGATGAATGCTTTTGTAAAAATTCTTTCCCCGCAGCTCTCTCCAATGGAAAATATATTTTTCAGATCCTTTGTAATGGTTATTTTTGTTCTAGGATTGTTTGCATTTTTTCCACCTAATAATTCAAATAAGAAAAAAGGAGGTTGGGGGAAACTTATTTTTAGAGCTGTCATTGGTGGGTTGAGTATGCTTGCTTTGTTTTATAATATTGCCACTATTCCTTTAGGTACAGCGACAGCATTTGCTCAAAGTGTTCCAATTTATACTGTGATTTTTTCAATAATTTTTTTGCGTGAACGACCTAGTATTTCAGTTATTTTTGCTACGATTATTGGGTTTGGTGGTGTGATTTTTATTTCTCATCCAGGCACAGATGGTTTGGGAATGAAAAATGTTTTTGCAGGTATTTTTAGTGGAGTGAGTGCAGCGTTAGCATTTGTTACTTTGAGGAGCTTGCGTGATTATTTTGATGAAAAAAGTGTTGTATTTGCTTTTGGGATTACTATGTCTTTGATAGGAGGTATAGGAATGTTTGTATATATACCACCTCTTTCTGTCGGTTGGAATTTTCCTAATGGGATCGAATGGGTGTATATCTTAGCAATGGGGTTGGCAGGTACTTTTGGGCAACATTTTTTGACTCGTGCTTATATGCTCGCTCCAGCAGGGATTGTCGCACCAATTGATTATAGTCGAATTGTTTGGGGTATAGTGTTGGGATTATTTTTGGGTGATAGTTTTCCTGATTTTATAAGTAGTATAGGGATATTATTGATTTTGATTTCAGGCATTTTGATTGCCTTGCCAGTATTTTTACGTGATATCAAAAGGATAAAAAGTGCATAAAGTGGATCAAATTTTAAAACAAGCTAAAAAAATTGCTATTATAGGTTTGAGTCCAGATATGAGTAAAGACAGCTATATTGTAGGGAAGTATTTGCAAGAAATGGGTTATATTATATTGCCTATTTATCCTAAAGAAGAGTTTATATTAGGGGAAAAGGTTTATAGGGATATTAAAGAAGCCTTAGATGTTCATAAACCTGAAATTGTGGTTGTATTCCGCAAAAGTGAAGCTTGCCAGAGTATTGCTCAAGATGTTTTGTGTGCAAATTTTTTGCCTAAGATTTTTTGGATGCAATTAGGGATATATAATCAGATAGCCAAAGATATGTTGATGTCAAGAGATATTTTTGTAATAGAAAATAAATGTATTAAAATTGAACACCAAAAAATATTAGGAGAAAAAAATGATTGAATTGGAAAAGATACGGCAAGCTCAAAGTAGAATCCAATCAATTATAGAATCAATCCCTCTTTCTTTTGCCCCACGTTTGAGTCAAGAAGTCGGTGCACAAATTTATTTGAAGAAAGAAAACCTCCAAAGAACTGGGGCATTTAAGATACGTGGAGCTTTTAATAAAATTGCAGGGATGAGTGAAATAGAGCGAAAAAATGGAGTCATTGCTTCTTCTGCTGGGAATCATGCTCAAGGAGTGGCGTATTCTGCTAGTCATTTTAGTATTCGTGCGGTTATTGTTATGCCTGAAGCAACTCCTTTGCTTAAAGTCATTGCGACTAAAAGATTTGGTGCAGAAGTGATTTTGGCTGGGGATAACTATGATGAGGCATACGCATATGCTTTGAAATTGTCTTTAGAGCAAAAACTTCATTTTATCCATCCTTTTGCCGATGATGAGGTTATGGCAGGACAGGGAAGTATTGGTCTTGAGATGATTGAAGAACAGCCTGATTTGAATATTATTTTAGTCCCCATTGGCGGGGGTGGCTTGATTGGTGGTATTGCAAGTGTTTACAAGGCACTCAAGCCTAATGTGAAGGTTATAGGTGTTACGGCTAGAGGAGCTAAAGCAATGAGGGAAAGCTTTAAAAAAGGCAAGATACAAAAAATAGAATCTGTTCGTACAATTGCAGATGGGATTGCTGTACGTGATGTGAATGAAAAAAATTATCGCTATATTTGTGATGGTGTGTATGATATTGCTGAAGTTGATGATGAGGAGATAGCAAGTGGGATTTTGTATTTGCTTGAAAATCAAAAACTTGTTGTTGAAGGTGCTGGAGCTACTGGTGTAGCTGCTCTTTTGCATAAAAAAATCAATCTGAAACCTACTGATAAAATAGGTGTCCTTTTGAGTGGGGGTAATATTGATGTGACAATGTTGAATTTGATTATTGAGAAAGGATTGCTTAAATCTGACAGAAAGATGAAATTTAAAGTAATTTTAATAGATAAACCCGGCAGTTTACAAAAGCTTACAGATATTTTGACACAGGTTGGGGCAAATATTGTTCAAATCGACTATGATAGGGTGAGTACAAGTTTGGATTATGGCGATGCAAGTGTTACAATGGCTTTAGAAACCAAGGGTAGAGAGCATAAAGAAGCTATCAGATTTAAGTTATTGGAATATGGATATAGATTCAATGAGATTTTTTAATGGTTACATTTGAAGGGGTTGTTTTATATATAAGATTTTGGCTAGAGAGTCATAGCCATACTAAGAGATCTTTAGATGTTGTTGATATTTTATTTTTCATCATTGCTTGTTTGAGCGTTTCTTTACAATTTTTGATGATAGGACAAATATCAATTAGTTATAAAGAGGCTTATGGTTTTTTTTATGAAAAAAATTTTATATTTGATTTGGTTCGTTTGAGCGTAGAGATTTTTGGTCAGAACGATTATGCTTTGAGGGTTCCTTTTATTTTACTCCATTTTTTTAATATGCTTTTGATTTATGCTATCAGCAGAAATTATCTTAAAAAGCCTACAGATAGTCTTTTTGCCGTTTTGATTTATGCAATGTTGCCGGGTGTTAATTTTAGTGCTATGTTAGTTATTAAAAGTGGATTTATTATTTTCATATCTTTATTGGTTTGTTATATCAATATTCGTTATAAAAAAATTCCTTATATTGTATTATTCTTTAGTATCTTTATTGATAGCAGTTCAAGTGTGTTGTTTTTAGCCGTGACTTTTTATGCTATTAAGAATAAAATGCCAAGAACCATTATTTATTGTCTTTGTGGATTTGCTATCAATATGTATCTATTTAATATGGATATTGGGGGGAGACCTCAAGGGCATTTTTTGGATATTTTGAGTGAGATGGCAATGCTTTTTTCACCTTTTTTATTCATTTATTACAGCTATGCACTTTATTGGGCAATTACAAAGTATGAAGATAATTTGATGATTTATATTAGTGTTACTAGTGTTGTATTTGCACTTTTGCTATCTATCCGACAAAATGTTGATTCTGAGATTTTTATCCCGATGAGTGTGGTAGGGTTGCCATTAATGATTAAGAGTTTTTTTAATGATATGAGGATTCGATTGCCTCGTTTTAGAAGTCGTTATAAGATGCGTTTTTTAATTGTTTTTATCACTTTATTTTTGGAGATATTTATTTTATTTGGCAATAAATGGAGTTATTTTTTTACTTCAAAAGATAATTTTGCTTCAAATTATTATATGGCTAAAGAAATCGCAAAAGCACTAAAACAATATGGTATTGAAGCCATCCATCTCAAAGATGATAAACTTGCATTACGATTAAGATTTTATGGTATCAAAGATAGTAAAGATTTTCGTCTCATCAAGATTCCAAATGGCAGGAAAGGAGATATTGGTATAGAATATATGGGTAGGAATATCCGTTCTTATAATATCATCAAGTTAAAGAAATGAGATCCGCATTCAGTTTATTTGAAATACTTATTGTTGTGGTCATTCTTGGCATACTCGCTTCTTTTGCTTTCTTAAGAAATGATAATACACTCAATCAAGCAGCAAAATCTTTGCTTGAACATATTGCTTATACGCGTCATTTGGCTTTAAATGATGATTTAGTTTTTACAAAATTGAACCAGACAAAAGGACTTGTGAATCGCTTTAGGAGTATCGATCCTAATGGTCTTATACTGCTTAATCCTATGTGGCAGATACAATTTCATTTCACAGGTAAATACACAATGTTTAGTTATAGTATTTATGTAGATACACCTCGTTTTGCACCCACAACACATTATGATGGTCGTCCAATGGATGGAGATATTATTGCCATAGAAGGGAATGATAGGAAATGTTTGAGTGGCTATAATAATAAAAATATTTCTGATATGTGCAAAAACAATTCTAGTGTTTTTGTGAGGTTGCATGAAGCTTATGGATTAGAAAAATTTTATGTACAAGCAGATGAATTTTGCCAAGAGCTTAGGGGAGCTAGGATATATTTTGATCGTTTTGGTAGACCATATTGTGGTAAAAGAGAAGCATTGAGCAGACCTTTTAAAATTATTTTAGAAAAAAATAAGAAAAAAAGAATCATTTGTGTTTTGCCTGTAAGTGGGTATAGTTTTTTGTTGAAATCTGGGGATGATTGTGAAAAGAAAAATAGCTATTCTTTGTGATTTTGATATTGCCAAACGACCGCGACCATTTCGCATGATAAAAATGCTTCAAGAAGAATATAAAATATTTGCCATCAGTAAGGAAGGATCTTTTATACAAGGGATTGAGTGTTTTTCCTTTCCTGCTGCTAAGAGTTCAAAACAACGAACTCAAAAAGAGGATCAAATCATTCAAAGTTATTGTTACAATAGAGAATTTGATAAATTGATTTATACTCCAAATCGTAGGGTTATAACAGATATTTTAACTTCTATACCGGTGTTAGATTTGATTATAGTTGAAGATATTACGCTCTTACCTTTTGCTTCAGATTATGTTTTGAGGCATCCAAATACAAAAATTTTAATTGACTTGAGGGAATATTATCCTCTTGAGTATGAAAATGATTTTTTGTGGTTAGAGACTTTTGGGGTATTTTTTAAATATTTATGTACGCAGTATTTACCTTGTGTTGATTTTGCTATCACTGTGAGTGAGGGCATTGCTATGAGATATCAAAAAGATTTTGGAATTGCTTGTGAAATTTTTTATTCTTTGCCGCCATTTTTTGACCTTGTGCCTTCTAAGCTTTCTTGTCGATTTGAAATCATCTATCATGGATTTTTGAGTCCTGATAGGCATTCAAAAAATTTACTTCAGATTGCCCATTTATTGGATGAAAGGTTTTGTTTGAACATAATGGGTTTGAGCAATCAAAAAGGTTTTATTGAAGGAATGCAACAAGAAGCTCAAAATATTTCAAACTTGAAATTTTTAGCCCCCGTGTGCATGGAAGATATTATTCCTTTTTGCAATCGTTTTGATATTGGTTTGATTACTTTACCTAAAAATGGGTTCAATAATACCTATGCTTTACCTAATAAATTTTTTGAATATATCCAATCAAGATTATGCGTGGTTTCTACCCCAATCTTTGAAGTAAAATCTTTGATAGAGGAGTTTAATATTGGTCAGTGTGCAAATGGATTTGAAGCTGAAGATGTTGCGAGGGTTTTGAATGGACTTGATAAAAGATTGTTAGGAGCTTATAAACATAATGCATCTAACATAGCACAAAAATATAGCACCCAAACCAATCATTCAAAAATAATCAGCATCATTGAGGGTATTTTAAATGCTAAAAAATGAGCAAGATTTAAGAGTGATAATTTTTGTTATAATTGTAAGAGTGAAAACCGAAGGAAAAAAATGAAAACATTCATTTCAACCCCTATTTATTATGTGAATGATATCCCACATATTGGACATTCTTATACAACTTTCATTGCTGATATGCTAAAAAAATACCATGAGCTTTTAGGAGAAGAAGTTTTTTTCCTTACAGGCACAGATGAACACGGGCAAAAGATTGAGCAATCAGCTATAATGAAAGGGAAAACACCAAAAAATTATGTAGATGAAATCAGTGCGAAGTTTCAAGGACTTTGGGATGAGCTGGGTATTGATTATGATTATTTTATTAGGACAACTGACAGTCATCATAAAATCAGTGTGCAAAAAGCATTTGAGAGGATGTTTGAAAAAGGTGATATTTATAAAGGAGAGTATGAGGGGCATTATTGCGTGAGCTGTGAGAGTTTTTTTACTCAAATCCAATCAACATCTGGAAAATGTCCAGATTGTGGTAAAGACACTATTTTGCTCAAAGAAGAGAGTTATTTTTTTGCTTTGAGTCGCTATGAAGAAAGGCTTCTTGAATGGTATAACAAATGCCCTGATTGCATTTTGCCTTTGCACAAGAAAAATGAAGTGATGCGTTTTGTTGAAGGAGGACTTAATGATCTTTCTATTACTCGGACAAGTTTTGACTGGGGGATAAAATTACCTCAGAATCTAAAAGATGAAAAACATGTGATGTATGTCTGGTTGGATGCTTTGCTTAATTATGTGAGTGCTTTAGGCTATGGTATTGATGAAAAGAAAATGGATTTTTGGAAAAATGCTATTCATATTGTAGGTAAGGATATTTTAAGATTCCATGCTGTTTACTGGCCTGCATTTTTGATGAGCTTAGGGTTGGATTTGCCCAAGCATATTTACGTACATGGATGGTGGACAATAGAAGGGGTAAAGATGAGCAAAAGTCTAGGGAATGTCATCAACCCTAGAGATATTGTTCAAGTTTGTGGGGTAGATCCATTGAGGTATTTTTTGATGCGTGAAGTACCATTTGGGCAAGATGGTGATTTTTCAAAAAAGGCATTATTTGAAAGGATAAATTCTGATTTGAGTAATGATTTGGGCAATCTTGTGAATCGTTTGATTGGGATGGGTGAAAAATATTTTTCATTGCAGATTAGTTCTGAAAAACTCACCCAATTTTATCAAAATGAACTTAATGAGTTGAATCTGATTTTGGAAAAGTTGCCCATTTTGATGGAGCAAATGCAAGTAAGTAAATACCTTGAAGAACTTTGGAAAACATTTGTGCTTGCAAATGGTCTTATTAGCAGGGATGAACCTTGGAATTTGATGAAGCAAGCATATATTGAAAAAACACAAGCACTTTTATGTTTTATTGCTAATATCCTTGCTAAGGCTATATTTTTTCTTTATCCGATAATGCCAAATACTGCTAAAAAAATGGCTTCTTGCCTGAAGGTAGATATTTCATATAATAATTATAAAGAATTGATCATGAATAAAGGTATCTTAAAAACTTTTAATATACAAAAAATTGATCCATTGTTCCCAAAAATTGAACTCCCAGTAGAGTCTGATGCTCTCAATTTCCCAAAAATTCAAAATTATAATCAGGCTCCTATTGTAGATATTGAAGATTTTGCTAAGCTTGATATTCGTGTAGGCACAATCATACAAGCAGTTAAAATCCCCAAAAGTGATAAATTATTTAAGCTTCAGATAGATTTAGGAGAAGGCAGATTGCGTCAAATTGTTTCAGGAATTGCGAAGTTTTATCAACCAGAGGATTTGATCGGATCTCAGGTATGCGTCCTGGCAAATCTAAAATCAGTTAAATTGATGGGTGAGTTGAGTGAAGGGATGGTGCTTGCAAGTAAAGATAATGAAGGACTTGCTTTGCTTGCCCCAAAAATACATAAAGAAAATGGAAGTAAGGTAAGTTAGTGAGAGTAAATGAAGCAATAGAGATTATCAATGGAGAGCTTTCAAGTCAGCCTGCTATTAGCTCATTTGAGGGGGTGGCTATTCGAATTTCAGAGGTCAAAAGAGGTTGTCTTTTTATAGCAAAAAATCCTGATGAGATTGATGGTGCTATTGCTTTGGGTGCTTATGGGATTGTTTATGACAAATATGTACAAATGGTGGATGGGGAAATTGCTTGGATTAAAGTAAAATCTGTCTACGATGCTATTATTCGTTTGATTCGTTATCAATTTTTGAGCAATCAGATTGCAATTTATTTTGTTTCTGAGATTGAGTATGCCATTGCTTCAGAAATCATTATTGATCCTAAGATCGGATTTTTTGATAATGATTTAGAAGAGCTTTTGAGTTTTATAAATAAGGATGAATATCTTGAAGGGATTTTTATAAAAAATGAGGCACTTTTAGATTTGGTGCTTGAATACAATCAAGCAGTTCTACCTACAGAACAACCTTTTAAAGTCCTTACTGCTACTTTGTTTGAGACTAAAATACATTATAAACTTGCCCAATATGATTTAAAATTACCTAGTTTATTTTTACCCGAATTGAGCAGTATTATTGATTTATGTGTGATGAATAAAATTATTTTTGAGTTGAGGAATTTTTCTCATATTGCTTATATGCAGCCTTATTTTATAAATGCTTATGCCAAGCTTGTTGGCTATGGGCAGACAGATCGGGTTGTGATAACTGAAAGTGATATTGAAAAATTTAAAAAATATGTCGCTTATATTGCCATTAATGCTAAATGGGGAAAATTGATGTTATTTTTGCCAAAAGGCTATGAAGGTGTTTTTGATATGATGGCTCAAAATGAAGTCTATTTAGAAAAATCTGATTTGAATAGTTTACTCAAACAGGAAAATTATAATTTCGGACTTGTTTTGGGGCTTGAAAATAAAGAACTCATAGATATCATCACTACTCCATATGTTGAGCCGGTTTTACCCCTTTTTTGAGTATATAATGAGCGTTATTTTAAATAGTATTCCGAAGGGTTTTCCTAAAACATTGATTTCATTGAAACAAAAGTTGGATGTTTTATCAGATAAATTACCCCTAGATGGGTTTGAATATTACTCCGACCAGGGCATTAGGGTGAATTTTGAAAATCTTTTAGACAAAGAAGCTCTTGATTTGTTAGAAGAAATTGCTATTGGTTTGAAGCCTTGGAGGAAGGGTCCTTTTTATTTAGGAGATTTATTCATTGATACAGAATGGAGGAGTTATATCAAATGGGAATTGATTGCTCCATTTGTCCAATTAGAGGGAAAAGATGTTGTAGATATTGGATGCAACAATGGATATTATTTGTTTGAAATGGCTAAAATGAATCCAAAGAGTCTTTTAGGCTTTGATCCAAGTATTTTTTATAAAATGCAATTTGATTTTATCAATACTTTTTTGAAGCAAAATATTACTTATGAATCTTTAGGTGTTGAGGATATTAGGCACTATCCTAAAAAATTTGATGTTATTTTTTGTTTGGGTGTGTTGTATCATCGAAGCGATCCGATTGCTGGATTGAAATCTCTTTTTGCTGGATTGAATGAAGGTGGGGAATTGATTTTAGATACTTTAATTATTGATAGTAAAGATGAGGTAGCCCTTTGCCCTAAAAAAACTTATGCAAAGATGTCTAATGTGTATTTTATCCCTTCTATATCTACTTTGTTAGGATGGGGAGAAAGGGTTGGTTTTAGAGAAATGCAAATTTTAGGACAACAAGAAACCACCATCTATGAACAGAGAAAAACAAAATGGATAGATGGTTTGAGTTTGGAGTCTTTTTTGGATGTTGAAGATATGAGTAAAACAATTGAAGGGTATCCTGCTCCTAAACGGGCGTATTTTAAGTTCAAAAGGATAAAAAATGGATGAACAGATACAACAAGATGAAAAAAATATCACACTCAAAGACAAGCCTATTATTTATAATAAGATTGATGTTTCTTTATATGGTGAATTGTTGTCTTTATCAAAAAATAAAGCAGAGGTATTTTTTGTCCCAACTGAAACAATGATTTATGATGATGAGAGTATTCATCCAGGTTTTGTTTTTAGTGCTGCTGCTTATACTGCAATGTGTGCTATTAATAAGAAAAATAGCATCATCATTAGCTCAGAAACAAAGTTTTTAGCCCCTATAGAGTATGGACATGAACTTGTTTTTAAAGCGAATGCAATTCAAGGTGAGGCAAAAAAATGTGAGGTGAAAGTTGAGGGTTTTTTGCTTGATATTAAAATTTTTGATGCTATTTTTTATATAGCCATTTTTGATAAAAAGCTTTTTAGACTCAAGCTCAAAGAGGACAAGGAAGCTTAATGATTATAGTGCTTGTTGTAGATAGTTTTGCAGATAAAAGTAATGGAACTTCAATGACTGCATTTAGATTTGCCAATGCTTTGAGTGCTAGAGGGCATGAGGTTAGGGTTATTGCTCCCCATATTAAAGGAAAAGGCTATTATGCTGTAGGTGAACGTTATATTCCTTTGGTTAGTGAGATTTCACGCAGACAGCGGATGATTTTTGGTAAACCTAATGTGAAGATATTTCAAGAAGCGTTTAAAGGGGCAGATATTGTGCATTTGTTTTTGCCTTTTAAGCTTGAGATCGTAGCACTTAGGATTGCTAGATTGATGAATATTCCTTATATGGCAGCTTTTCATCTTCAGCCAGAACACATCACTTATAATATGAGATTGCAATCTTTGGGATTTTTGAATCGATTTATTTTTTGGCTTTTTAAGATGCGATTTTATCGTCATATCAAGCATATACATTGCCCATCAGCTTTGATCGCTGATGAGATCACCAAAGCAGGGTATGAAGCTAAAAAATATATAATTTCTAATGGGTTTGATGAGCTTTATACATCCATTAAAGAGAAAAAAAATAATGATGGATTTATCCATATCACAATGGTAGGCAGGTATTCAAATGAAAAACGTCAAGATATTTTGATTGAGGCTGTGAAGCTTAGTGCTTATGCCTCTAAAATCAAGCTTCATCTAAAAGGGAGTGGTCCTACAGAAAATAGACTTAGAAAAATGGCAGCAACTCTCCAAAATGATGTCGATTTTGGATTTTCTCAGCCAGAGGATTTATTGAAAATCTTGCATATGAGTGATATTTATGTCCATGCTGCAGATGTTGAGGGTGAAGCTATTGCTTGCTTAGAAGCAATAGCCTGTGGTATTGTGCCTATTATTTCTGATAGTAAAATCTCAGCTACAGGACAATTTGCCCTTGATGAGCGTTCTTTATTTGAAGCTAATAATCCAAAAGATTTAGCAAGGAAGATTGATTATTGGATAGAAAACCCTCAAGAACGTGAAAATATGGGGAAAATTTATACCCAAAGTGCTTCAAAATATTCTTTAGAAAAATCCATGCAAAAAGCTGAAAAAATGTATCATGAAGTCATCAAAGATTTCAATCAAGAAAATTATCACTCATAATCTAATTGTAAGTTTCTTGATTGAAATCTTTGATAGATATATTTTTCAAACAAAATAAATATATTTTAAGGTTAAAATTTTTTATAGTTAGAAATGTATTTTTTGTTATATAATTTAAAATCATTTAATTTTATAAAAAAGGTTTTATTATGGATACCAATGGTTATAGAACAGAAATTGATTACAATTATGGTTATTTTAGAGAACAAAGCCCACTCGCATTCAGATTTGCATGTTTATTACAAGGTGTTAAGCCTCCTGAAATAAGAAACGCTTGTGAATTGGGATATGGAAATGGAATGAATATTAATATCAATGCATCTGCATCCAATATTCAATGGTATGGGACAGATTTCAATGTTTCTCAAGCTAATTTTGCTTCTGATTTAGCCAACATTTCAGGTAATAATGCAAAGCTTTTTTCAGATTCTTTTGAGGAATTTTTTCATCGAACTGATTTGCCCGATTTTGATTTTATTTGTTTTCATGGGGTTTATAGTTGGGTGAATGAGAAAAATCGTGATTTGATTTTGAAATTTGTGGATAAAAAGCTTCGAGCTGGGGGTGCAGTGTATGCGAGTTACAATGTTTTTCCAGGTTTTGCAAATTTGATTCCTTTTAGAGGGTTTTTGAAAAATGTTGCTAATTATATGGTCCCCAAAACAAAAAATCCAGTGAGTGGTATAGGTATAGGTTTTGAACTTTTTGATAAGCTTTCTAGTTTAAATGCAAACTTTATAGCAAATAATCCTAGGCTTAAAGGAAAAGTTGAGCAATTTAAGAAAATGAGTGGGGCTTATTTGATCCATGAATTTATGAATGATTCTTGGGACATTATGGATTTTCTAAAGATTTCTGAGTCATTCAAATCTGCTAGATTAAAATTCCTTTCTTCAGCTAATATATTTTCTATTCTTCAAAATACTATAATATTTACACCTGAACAAAATGCTTTATTGAATTCTATAGAAGATATATATTTTAAAGAATACCTTAAAGATCTCATCCATAATACTTCTTTTAGGAAAGACTATTGGCTAAAAGGAGCTCAAAGATTAAGTGTAGAAGAATGTCAAAAAAGGCTCAAAGAAATAAGAGTCATTTTGACTGTTCCCAAAGATGAGGTTAATTTTTCTATAGAGCTTGATATTGGAAAACTTGATTTAAAAAAAGAAGTTTATGAACCCTTGTTGGATATATTGGGTGATCACACTCCAAAAACAATAGGTCAAATTGAGCAAGAGTTAAAAGGAAAATTTGATGAACTGCAGGGGGGGGGGCTTATTGAATCATTGATGGTTTTGAATATGCTGAATATTTTGCGTGAGGTGCAAGATGATAAGATTATCCAATCTTGCTTGCAAAAAACTTATGCAATCAATAAAGAAATTTTACAAAAAGCTAAAATAAGCAATAATATTTCTTACCTTGCTTCTGCAGCTATTGGTGAAGGGATAGAGGTAGCTCATTTTGAGCAGCTTTTCTTATCAAATTATTCAAATCAAATATCAGATCATAAAGAATATGCAAAAATTATTTGGAAAATATTGGATTCTCAAGGAAATAGGATTATAAAAGATGGCAAAACCCTCCAAACTGCAGAAGAAAATCTCAAAGAATTAGAAGAGCTTTGTAAAAATATTAAAAAAAGATTGCCCATTTATAAGAATCTAAAAATACTTGAAGGTATTTAACCTTCAAAAAGTCATTGGATTTATCTTTTTTATTGTTTGATGATGATTCGATTGTTCTTAGGTTGGATGGGTCTGTTATTGGGGTATTGCATGAGGCTTTGGATTTTTTGTAATTGATTTTTTGAAATCTCAAGAGTTTCTTTGAGGACAAACCAACTCACACCTTCTGTGCAAGGAGGGGTTGTTAATGAGCCATTGAAATGGTAATAACCTACCTTTTCTGGTATGAGTTTACTCAGGTCAAAATCTTTTGGATAGGTAATTTCACCTGGTTTTTTGGGCATTTTTTCCCAAATGGGTGATAAGATTTTATTTGTTTTTCCAACTTTGAATTTGATTCCAATGACTAATAGTTTGCCTTCCTTGTTTTTATGGACAATATGCATTGATAGAGGGTATTGTTTCCCCTGAATTAAATTTTCAGCTGGTGAATGGAAATGGAGTTGGAGTAATTCGTAAGTGTCATTATTGATTTTGACATAATTGCCAGGGTTATAATCTAATTGAATCGTGTGTCCATTATCAGTAGCGGATTTTACATTTTTACCATATTTAAAGATGATTTCTTTAGGGTTTTTTATTTCAATATGACGATCAATATCAATAGGTGATTGGTATTGACCAATTTCGCAGCTTATGTATTCATCAGCAATTTTTCCCCAATTTTTAGGACCATTTTTTCCATCGTAGCTCCATTTTGTGTTATCAGCGATTGCAAGACTTGATAAAATGCAGCTAATAGAAATTGAAACGAATGCTTTTTTCATTTTATTTTTCCTAGTTTAAGTTGTTTATTTTGGCTATTGAATTAGACTCAAAAACTATGTGTATTTTATGAATATTTTATAAATAGATTTTTAGAAAATAATTTTGAATGCAAATGCGGTTTTTAATTTTAACTCTGAGGGCATTGTTGTATAATACAAGCTTATATTTTACTATGGAGAAGGAAAATGTTGCTTTTTACTCCTGGTCCTACGCCCGTTTCAGAAGAAATCCGATTGGAGATGGCAAAACCAACTATCCATCATAGAACATCAGAATTTGAAGCTTATTTTGCTCAAGCTCAAAAAAAACTCAAAGAACTTTTAAAAATGCCAGAAGTTTTAATGTTAGCAAGCAGTGGCAGTGGAGCGATGGAAGCTTGTGTATTGGGTTTATGTAGTAAAAAGCTTTTGAGTATCAATAGCGGTAAGTTTGGTGAAAGGTTTGGCAAGATAGCTAAAGCTTATGCAATAGAGAATGTTGAAATCAAAAATAATTGGGATACACCTGTGAGTGTGGAAGAAGTTTTAGATATTCTTCAAAAAAATCCTGAAATTGATGCATTAAGTATACAGGTTTGTGAATCTGCTGGAGGACTTAGGCATCCTGTTGAGGAAGTAGCTAGGGCAGTGAAAAATTTTAATCCTGATATAATGGTGATTGTTGATGCGATTACTGCAATGGGTGTAGAAGAGATCGATGTTATCCATATAGATGCTCTTATTGGTGGTAGTCAAAAAGCCTTTATGCTCCCGCCAGGAATGAGTATCATTGGGTTGAGTCAAAAAGGTATTCAAAAAGTCGAGCAAAGGAATATTGGATTTTATTTCAATCTTAAGACTGAGCTTAAAAATCAGCGAGCAAATACTACAGCTTGGACTGCACCTACAACTCTTGTGATTGGTCTTGTAAAGTATTTTGAGCAGGTTGAATCAATCGGAGGAATACAGACGATATATGCTCATACTAAGAAGCGAGCTATTGCCACGCAATCAGCACTTGTTTCAATTGGGATGAAGATTTATCCTAAAAAACCTGCTTTGGCTATGACAACAATTTTTAATGAGACTTATGCGAGTGATATACGTAAAGTATTGAAAAGTGATTTTGATGTCAATGTAGCTGGTGGGCAGGATGAACTAAAAACTTCTATTCTTCGTATCAATCATATGGGTATTATCGCTATTAATGAGGCTTTGTGGGTAGTGAATGCTATTGAGTTGGCATTGGATAAGCTTGGCATAAGGAAGTTTGATGGGCAAGCAAATATAGTATTTTTGCAGAATTATTTTGCTTAGGGAGGGCAGATGTATTATTCTTATGGTGAATTTTTGAATGATCTTAAAGATTTGCAGGTAATGGTGGAAAAAAAAATAGGGATTCCTGATGGTATTGTTTGTATTGCTAGAGGAGGAATGGTGATGAGTCATATGCTTTCTTTGGCTTGGAATTTAAGGTCAGTTTATACCATCAATGCAATTTCTTATAGCGATACAAATGTCCAAAGTTCTTTAATTATTGAGAATATGCCTAACATCAAATCCCAATGCGAAAAAATTTTGATTATTGATGAGATTGTTGATAGCGGGAGGAGTTTGGGGGAAATTGTTCAAAAATTAACTTTATCCTACCCCAATCAAAAGTTTTTTTCCGCAGTTATTTTTCAAAAACTTACTGCAGAAATATCTGCAGATTTTTACCTCAAAGAACCTCCTGAATGGATTGACTTTTTTTGGGAAGTGGATATGTTAGAGGGTCGCTCTTGAGTAAAAATATATATTTTATTTCTCTGGGTTGTACAAAAAATCTTGTTGATTCTGAAGTGATGCTTGGCAAACTTAGGGATTATAAAATCACAGATTCATTAGAATTGGCAGATGTGATTCTTATCAATACTTGTGGTTTTGTCCAATCTGCAAAAGAAGAGAGTATCCAGACAATTTTACAAGCTTCAGCAGCGAGAAAAAAGGGTGCTTTATTAGTGGTGAGTGGATGTTTGAGCCAACGTTATAAAGAAGAACTCAAAAACCTTATCCCTGAGATTGATATTATTACTGGGGTAGGGGATTATGATAAGATTGATTTGATGGTTTCTCAAAGAAGGGGTCAAATCTCTGATAATGTTTATTTAGTTGATGAAAATATCAATAGGGTCATCACAGGTTCTAAAATACACGCTTATATAAAAATTTCTGAAGGCTGCAATCAAAATTGTAGTTTTTGTGCGATACCTAGCTTTAAAGGTAGGCTTCAAAGCAGGAGTATTGATTCGGTTTTAAGAGAGATTGAGAGATTAAGTGCTGAGGGGTTTTTAGATTTTACCTTGATTGCTCAAGATTCTAGTTCTTATTTGAGGGATAAGCAGAATGATAAAGGTTTGATTGAGCTTATTGGGGCTATTGATGAGCAAAATTTAGCTAAAAGTGCTAGGATTCTTTATCTTTATCCCTCAACCACGACTTTGGAATTGATAGCAAAAATTGCAGATTCAAAAATTTTCCAGAATTATTTTGATATGCCTATCCAGCACATCAGTGATACAATGCTTAAGAAAATGAAACGTGGAGTCAATAAAGCTAAGCATATAGAATTGCTTGAAGCGATGAGAAAGGTAAAGGGAAGTTTTGTAAGGAGTACTGTGATTGTTGGACATCCTCAGGAGAGTGAAGAAGAGTTTTATGAGCTTTATGAGTTTTTGAAAAATTTTGTTTTTGATAGGCTTAATATTTTTGCTTTTTCTTCAGAAGAAGGCACTTTTGCTGATAAAATGGAAGGCAAGATCCAAACCAAAATCATCAACAAACGTATCAATATGATTAATAAAATCATTTTAAATCAACAAAAAAAGCTCCAAAAAGAGATGATTTCAAATATATATCCCATTCTCTTAGAAGGAAAAAGTCAAGTGAGTGAATATCTTTATAGTGCTAGAGATATCAGATGGGCTCCTGAAGTTGATGGAGAGATACTTATCAATGATAGTGAACTGGACGATTTGAGCTTGAAGTCAGGCTATTATGATGCTATGCTGTCTGAGGCTAAAGATGGATTTATATTTGGAAAAGTGATAAGAAAACTTGGATGTTAAAGCTCAAGTTTATTGATAAAATTCAAAACACTAAGAATCTTTTGGGTTTTTCTGGTGGAGTGGATTCAGTTTCATTGTTTTTTGCCTTGCTTAAAAGTAATATTTGTTTTGATATAGCGATTGTGGATTATCAGATCAGGGATTCTAGTAAGGATGAGGTTGCTTATGCACAAAGTTTAGCTAAATTTTATAAAAAAAAATGTTTTGTATGGCAATCCAATAAGATTGATGGTGATTTTGAGAGAAAGGCTAGAGAGATTCGATATGCTTTTTTTGAAAATCTTATCAAGGAATATGGGTATGAATACCTTCTTTTAGCCCATCATCTTAATGATAGATTAGAATGGTTCTTGATGCAATTGAGCAAGGGTTGTGGGCTTAATACTTTGCTTGGTTTTGAAGGGATAGAGGATAGGGGCAGCTATCAAATTATTCGTCCTCTAATGAATGTATCTAAAAATGAAATCTATGAATATGGATGTTCTTATAAATTTTATGAAGATATAAGCAATCAAGATAGCATTTATAAACGCAATGCTTTTCGTTTATCTTATAGCAATGATCTGATTGAAAAATATGGCAATGGCATCTTGAAGTCTTTTGAATATTTGAGGGTTGAAAAATCTTTACTTTACAAGAAGGAAGAAATTTTATTTTGGGCGGGGATTTATTATTTTAAATGCGATTCAGATATAACAAATCTTTATTGGGTAGATAAAATACTTAAAAAAATGGGTTATGTGCTTTCTGCAAAACAAAGAGAAGAAATTTTGAAGACAAATTTTTCTTTAGGGATTGGTGAAAAATATATTATCCAGAACAATCAAATGTGGATTTTTGTCTGTAGAGAAATGATTAACCCTCCAATATTGCCCAAGAGATTTAAAAATATTACACGAGAGAATAAAATACCTAAAAGAATCCGACCTCAAATTTATCTTTATTTTCATGATAATGGGATTGAGTTTAAAGAAATGCAGACATGTTTGAAAAAAAAATTTGCTGAATATCAATAATTTGAGGGTATATCCTTTATTTTTTGTGTGTTTAGTGATTTTTTAAGCTCTAAATTAAGAAAAAAGATTAAAATTAAGGGTTGTTTCTATCTCTAGTAAAAAGTAGAACAAACACAAAAAGGAGAACAGATGCAGAATAGTGCTACTTTAGAGTATGATTACTCTATCGCCAAGTTGTTTTTGTATTCAACAATGGCGTTTGGTTTTATAGGGATGTTGATAGGTGTTGTATTGGCATTCCAATTGGCTTTTCCAGATTTGAACTATATAGCAGGTGAATATAGTATATTTGGAAGACTCAGACCACTTCATACTAATGGTGTGATATATGGTTTTACACTCAGTGGGATTTGGGCAGCTTGGTATTATTTGGGACAGAGGGTGTTAAAGATAACATACCATCAACATCCTTTCCTTAAATTTATAGGCTACTTGCATTTTTGGCTTTATATTGTATTGTTGGTATTGGCTGTTATTAGTTTGTTTGCTGGCTTGACACAGTCTAAAGAATATGCTGAAATGATTTGGCCTCTTGATATTTTAGTTGTGATTGTTTGGGTGTTATGGGGAGTGAGTATGTTTGGTAGTATGGGGGTTAGAAGAGAGAAAACTATTTATATTTCTTTATGGTATTTTATCGCCACATTCACTGCTATAGCAGTTTTGTACATTTTTAATAACCTTGCAGTACCAACTTATTTTGTGGCAGGTGTAGGGAGTTTTTGGCATTCTATTTCAATGTATTCAGGAAGCAATGATGCGATGATTCAATGGTGGTGGGGGCATAATGCGGTCGCTTTTGTTTTAACTTCAGGTATCATAGGGATTATTTATTATTTCTTGCCTAAAGAATCTGGACAACCTATTTTTTCCTATAAATTAACATTATTTTCTTTTTGGAGTTTGATGTTTGTATATATCTGGGCAGGTGGGCATCATGTGATTTATTCTACCGTTCCAGATTGGGTACAAACTTTAGGGTCAGTTTTTTCAGTTATATTGATTTTACCTTCTTGGGGGACTGCTATCAATATGCTTCTTACGATGAGAGGACAATGGCACCAGCTTAAAGAGTCTCCATTGATTAAATTTTTAGTTTTAGCTTCTACATTCTATATGTTGGCTACTCTTGAGGGACCTATTCAAGCTATCAAGTCAGTCAATGCTTTGGCTCACTTTACTGATTGGATTATTGGGCATGTTCATGATGGTGTCCTTGGTTGGGTTGGATTCACTATTATTGCTGCTTGCTATCATATGGTTCCAAGAATGTTCAAAAGAGAGATTTATTCTAAAAAAATCATGGATATTCAATTTTGGATAATGACGATAGGGATTGTGCTTTATTTCTCTAGTATGTGGGTATCAGGTATCACACAAGGGATGATGTGGAGAGATGTAGACCAATATGGTAATCTTACCTATCAATTCATTGACACTGTTAGAGTTTTATTCCCTTATTATGTCATTCGTGGTATTGGGGGTACATTGTATTTGTTAGGATTTATTCTGTTTATTTATAATGTTGTGATGACTATCACTGCGGCAAAAGAGCTGGATCGTGAGCCAAATTATGCCTCACCTATGGCTGCTTGATAAAAAGGGGTAATGTATGTTTAATTGGTTAGAAAAAAATCCATTCTTTTTTACGGTGGCGTTTTTATTTGTATTTTCTATAGCTGGACTTGTAGAAATTTTGCCCGATTTTGTAAAAGGCTCAAGACCTATTGAAGGATTACGCCCATATACAGTACTAGAAACAGCTGGTAGACAAATATATATCAATAATGGGTGCTATAATTGCCATTCCCAACTTATCCGTCCTTTTCAAGCAGAAACAGATAGATACGGTGCATATAGTTTGAGTGGTGAATATGCTTATGACAGACCTTTTTTGTGGGGTTCTAAAAGGACAGGTCCTGATTTGCATAGGGTGGGTGATAGTAGGACTACTGATTGGCACGAAAATCATATGTGGCAACCTACAAGTGTAGTGCCTGATTCAATCATGCCTGCGTATCATTTTTTATTTAAAAAAGATGTTGATTTTGATACAGCTTATGCAGAGGCTTATACGCAAAAAGTTGTTTTTGGTGTGCCTTATGATACTGAAGGAGGGGTTCCTTTGGGGAATATTGAAGATGCTAAAAAAGCATTCATGCAAGAGGCTGGAGATATTGTCAATGATATGAAGAATCAAAACATTAAAGATGCTTATGCTAAGGGCGAGGTTAAAGAAATTGTTGCTTTGATTGCTTATCTCAATAGTCTTGGACAGGCTAGAATAGAAAAATAAGGGAGTAAAGATGAATTTTGAATCTATAGAGATGATTCGAGCTCTGGTGTATTTTATTTCTACTGTTTTGCTTGTTGTATTTTTGTATGCTTATATTGTGAGTATGTATGTCAAGCAAAAAAAAGGGATTGTTGATTATGAGAGGTATGCAGATTTGGCTTTAAAAGATAATTTGAATGATGAGATTATAGAGCCTAGAGAGAGCAAACAAAACAGCTAATTTAAGGAGAAGAGATGGGTTGGTTGAGTGATAATGTAAATTTATTTGGTTTTAGTGCTGCTATTGTTATTTTGATTTTGACAATCAGCATTGCTGGTTCAATGTATAAAAAAATGCGTGATGCTAAAGCAGATGGGGAGCTTACTGATCACAAATGGGATGGAATTGCTGAGTTCAAAAATAATCTACCTATAGGTTGGGCAGTTTGTTTTATTGTATTGATTATCTGGGGATTTTGGTATATCTTTTTTGGTTACCCTCTGAATTCATATTCCCAAATTGGAGATTATAACCAACAAGTTCAAGTTCATAATCAAAAGTTTGAGCAAAAATGGCAAGATTTGAGTAATGCTGATTTGGTTAATATGGGACAAGGAATTTTTTTAGTCCAATGTTCACAATGCCATGGTATTAATGCTGAGGGTATGCATGGAAAAGCACAAAATCTTACCCGATGGGGAAAAGAAGAAGGCATTATGTATACTGTAGAACATGGAAGTGTTGGACTAGGTTATGATGCTGGAGAAATGCCAGTTTTGGGTTTGAGTAAAGAAGATGCTAAGGCTGTAGCTGCTTATATTATGGCTGATGTTTCTGATGTAAAGCACACAAAATTCCCTACAGATGTTGAGCATGGCAAAGAGGTTTATAATACTGCAGGATGTGCAAGTTGTCATGGTCCAGATGGTAAAGGAATGCCTGGAATGGATAATTTTGCTCCAGATTTGAGCAAGTATGGTACTTATGATTTTGTCAAAAGAGTCCTTGAACATGGCAAAAAAGGACATATTGGTAAAATGCCTTCTTTTGCTTATAGGAATTTTAATGATGTTCAAATCAAGGCAATCGCAGCTTATATAGGTTCTTTACAGCCTTTGAATGATGAATAAGGAGTCAATGATGAATGGATTATTTGGAATCAATGGATTGTTGGGTTATATTGTGGCAGTCGTTTTAATTTTAGCCATAGTATTTTGTTTTGGTGCAATTGCTATCAAGATACAAAAAAATCAGGCAACTAATTATTATAAAATTGAAAATCAAAGTATTATCCAGATGAAAAATACTGGAAATGAAAAGCATTATGAGTTGCTACAACAAAAATAAAAGGAGAAAATATGCATTTCACAACTCTTGAAAAAGTCTTAGCATTTTTTATTGTCTTGTCGATTATTATGGCTATTGTAATTCCTTTTGTGCCTAATCTTTTTTTGTATTTGGTTTGAAATGATTGGGAGTTTCAAGAGATTATTTTTTTGTCTTTTTTTGCCAATATTTTTATTTGCAAATTCTTTTGTTTTTGATAATCAAGATAATCTTTTGATACCTAAAAGTGTTGACTTTGTTCAGGCTGTATCAACAGAACTGAAATATAAAACAGGTTTTTCTCTTTATGTGGATGTTTCTACAGATGCTTCTTTGGATTCTAAAGAAACCAGAGAAGAGCATCAAAATATTATACTTACAACACTTAAGCCTCCTTATGGCATTATTTTTTTTTATCGACCAACCAAAAAAATCAACATTATTTTGAGTAGAGATTCTCAGAAGCTTTTTGATGTAGATCAGGTGTTTTTTGATTATATTGCTCCATTGTTACCAGAGAAAGATATAGATCTAACGCCCCAAAGGATTTCAGCTATTATTTTGAATGGGTATTCTGAGATTGCTGATAGGATTGCTGATAGATATGGTGTTACTTTGGAGAATAATTTTCCTTCAGATAATCAAAATTTATTTGTGCGGGTGATTTTATATTTGATGTTGATTATTTTGATTGGTTTGTTTGTGATTGTTTATTTTTTCAAAAGGGGCAAAAAATGAAAAAAAGCAGGAATTTTTGGCCATATGGTATTTTGGCAGTGATTGTTATTGGTGTTATTCTGCTGGTTTGGCTGGTAAAATTGTCTGTGCAATCCCCAGTAATAGATGATAATGCATATTTTGAAAAATATGATGAAGTGGATAAAAATATCAATTCGTTTATGAAAGACACTAAAATATTTCTTAATGATTATTCTGTGTATATTGGTGCAAATCAAACACCTCCTGAGGATTCTATACATGAGCCTTTAGCACCATATTTTATCAAAGGGCATCGAGATAAACTCAAAGAAGCTCCAAAAGTAGAACTGTTTACAAACTCTCCCAATCAAATTTATGTTTTGCTTGTGCCTAAGAAAATATCTTCTGATTTATCAGGTATAAAAATCAATCTTTTTATGGTACGTTATCATATGAAAAAAGAGCATTTAAATTTTAATGATTTGCATTGTGATAGCCATAATCTCTGTAGGACTCCAGAGTTTGATTTGGATATGGATGGAAGATGGAAAGCAATCTTACAAATTGAGTATACTCAAAATAATAAGACCAAAAAGATATATTTTGAAAAAGAGTTTTTTGCCTCCAAGCATTCATAATACTTATATGAGTTTTGAGGCTTTAATTAGTGTGCTGATTTTAGGTATTGCATTAAAAATTTTTTGGCAGATAAACCATGAAATAGCAGAAAATAAAGCCCTTTCAAATAAAAGCACTCAAATGTTTTTAGCCCAAAAATCAATAACTCAAAAGATTGGTTTGACACAAAAAGGAGAGGATTTTACCCTCACTTCTGAGAAAACCTTTGTTTATAATGGAAAACTTATTGAAGCACTGGATAAAGAGGGATTGATCTATTATCGTTATTTTTATCCGCAGAGATTGGATAAGTATGCAAAATAGAGCTGCTTTTGCTTTGTTTGACTTCCTTATGAGTGTCGTTGTGATGAGTGTGATAGGTATAGTAGGGAGCAAAATGCTTTTGAATGTGCAAAAACAAAATCACATCCACAATCACTTGGCACAAAAAGCTTTATCATTTCAAAATACACTTGATATGATGAGGAATTATTTACTTGAAGCCCAAAAAGAAAGCATCGTTTATAAAGATTATTCACTATCTTGGAAAGATAAGATAAATAATGAGAAAATTCATAATATATCTTTGAGGCAAGATATATTGTATTTGGATGGGTTTTTAGCATTGGTAGGGGTGAAAGAATTTAGGGTTTTTGAGGATGAAAGTGGGTTTGAAATAGTTTTATGTGATTATGGTTCTTTTTGTGCCAAAGGATTGGTTAGGTTATGGGATATATGAGGAATGCATCAGGGATTTTTTATACACTTGGTGTTCTTTTGGGGGTATCTTATATTGGTATGAATACCTTACATCATAGCAGTGTTGGACTTGATTGGGTGAGTAATGCCCATTTGAGGTTTCAATCCTCGCTCCATATCCTTAGTATCGCTAAAATGGCAAGTTTATGTTTAGATAAGTATGGTTTTGAAGAGTGTTCTGCAGATAGATTTATTTTCAATGGGTATGAGGGTGGTTATGATTTGGATACTGATAGTGAAGGTCAATATTGGGCAGATATTTATATTGAAGGTAAAAATCTTAGAACTTCACAGATTTTAAGGACAAGGGCTAAGATTTTATTGAGGAGTGAGGGTGTAAATGCAGGATCATAAGTTTGAAAAGATTTTATCTGAGGCTATAACTTTAAAAGCTTCAGATATTCATATTTTGGCGAATGGAGAAGTATTTTTTAGGGTTACTGGGAGTGTTATTGCTTTTGGAGTTTTGAGCATAGAAGATTTAGAAAATATTATTGGACAGCTTCTGACCGAGCATCAAATACAAGAATGTCAAAATGGAATTGAAATAGATACTTCAATTAGTTATGGTGAAGTTCGTTTACGATTGAATTGTTATCTGACTCAATCTTGTAAGGCTCTTAGTATACGTGTGTTACCCAATAGGATACCAAGCATGCAAGAACTTTTTCTCCCTGAAGTACTAAAAGATATTTTTGCGAAGAAAGAAGGCTTGATTTTAGTGAGTGGACCTACAGGAAGTGGCAAGTCCACTACTATTGCCACAGCTTTAGAATACGTAAATATGAATTTTAATAAACATATTATTTGCATAGAAGATCCTATTGAATATCTGCATCAAAATATCAAGAGTTTTTTTTCATATCGTGAAGTGGGGAAGGATAGTTTGAGTTTTGAGAGAGCTATTCATGCGAGTTTACGTCAGGATCCAGATATTGTGCTTGTTGGTGAACTCAGAGGCATGGATTCTATACGAGCTGCACTTTTAGCAAGTCAAACTGGACATTTAGTCGTGGGAAGCACTCATTCAAGTGATAGCGCAGGGACTTTATCAAGGATCATCAATAGTTTTGAAAATAATCGTTCAGAGATTGCTACTGAATTGTCTTGTTGCTTGCAGGCTATTATTTCTCAGAAGCTTGTCTGTATTGGTAATGGGGTTCTCAGAGGTATTTATGAAGTCCTTATAGCTACACCAGCCATAAGGACACTTATCCGTGAACAAAAATTCCACCAAATTCCTTCCCAAATCGCTATGGGGAAGGAATTTGGTATGGTAAGTTTTGAGGAAAGTATGAAAAAATTAAACATATGAGTAAAAATATATGGAATTAAAATTTGATATTTCTTTGGTAAAAGATTATAAGGCAAAATCTCAGAAAATAAGGGTTATGAGTGAGGCTTGGATTAGAGAGAATGGATATTGTGTTAAGTGTGGATTAGAATTAAATTCTTTCAAAAATAATAAACCTGTTGGTGATTTTTATTGTAGTCATTGTGACGAAGAGTTTGAGCTTAAAAGCAAGAATGGAAAATTGAATGAAACTATAATAGATGGTGCCTATGCAACAATGATAGAAAAAATAGATAATTTTAAAGTACCTAATTTTTTTTATCTAAATTATGATGAGGATTTAATAATACAAAATTTAATAGTTATTCCTAAATATTATTTTACTAGAGATATCATTGAGAAAAGAAAACCGCTTTCTGATAGTGCAAGACGTCAAGGTTGGGTTGGATGTAATATAAATTTGAAATTGATCCCTAAAATAGGTCGTTTATTTTTAATTAAGAACAAAAATGTAATCAGTAAAAATGAAGTATTGGATAGTTTTCATAAAATGCTATTTCTAAGAAATCAAGAACAATTATCAAAAGGATGGTTGCTTGATATTATGCTTTGCATAGAAAGATTAAATAAAGCTGAATTTTGTTTGTCAGATTTGTATAAATTTCAAGATTTTTTGAAAATTAGACACCCTGATAATGGAAATATAAAAGCAAAAATAAGACAGCAATTACAAATATTGAGAGATAACCAATATCTTAGATTTATAAACAGAGGACAATATAAAATCTTATAAAGAATATTTATATTATTTCAATTCTGCCCAGTTTTTACCTGTTGTAATGCTGCATTTTAGAGGGACTTCAAGAGTATAGACATTATTCATTATTTGTTCAATATCTTTAGAAGTTTGATGGATGAGTTCTTTAGGGAGTTCAAAGATGAGTTCATCATGAACTTGAAGAAGCATTTTTACAGGTGTTTTTTTGAAATGATGATGGATTTTTAACATTGCTAGTTTAATGAGGTCGGCTGCACTACCTTGAAATATAGAATTGATACCTTCTCTTAAGTAATTGGCTTTCATAAAATCAGTCGCACTTGTGAAGTCAAAATAACGTCTGTGTCCTAGAAGTGTCTGTGCAAAACCATTTCCTAAAATCTCTTCTTCTTTGGATTTTAAGAAATTTTTTACAGTTGGGTAAGATTTAAAATAACTATCAATATATTCTTTGGCTTCTTTTGGAGTGATTTTAAGGGTTTTGGCAAGTTTTCTAGAACCCATGCCATAGATAAGTCCAAAATTGATTGATTTTGCGACTGAACGTTTCTCTTCAGCCATATTGGGACCAAATATCTTAATAGCTGCTTCTAAATGGACATCTTTGTTTTCTTTGAATGCACTGACTAGGTCTTTATCTTTGCAAAAATGAGCCAGTAGACGTAACTCAATTTGTGAGTAGTCTACGCTAAGGAGTGTATTGTTTTGGTTGCTAATGATAAACCCTTCGCGTATTTTTTTGCCTGCTTCGGTGCGGACAGGGATATTTTGAAGATTGGGTGATTTAGAGCTCAAACGACCTGTTGCAGTGCCTGTTTGTAAAAAAGATGTATGGATTTTATGTTCTTGATTTTGTAATTTGAGGAAGGGTTCGATGTAGGTATTTTTGAGTTTAAATATCTCCCGATATTCCATAATTTCAGAAATGATTGGATGGGAATCAATGAGGCTTTCAAGAGTTTGCTCATCAGTACTATACCCTCCTTTTATTTGCCTGCCTGCCTTGAGTCCTAGTTTGCCAAAAAGGACTTCTGCTAGCTGTTTTGGAGAATTGAGATTGAATTCATAGCCAGCTTTTTTATGGATGTTATTTTGGAGCGTGCTTAGTTTGATAGAAAGCTCTTCTTTGAGTTGTTCAAACCAGTGGACATTGATTTTTATGCCATTGATTTCCATATCTTTGAGTACATCAATGAGTGGGAATTCAATGTTTTTAGCCATATCAATGAAGGTATCAAGATTCTTTTTTTGTAATTCTTCAATCAAGCGATAGTATAAGTTTATGCTTGCGACGGCATCCTCAGATGCATATTTTGCTGCTAATTCAAGATTGATATTAGAAAAATTTTGGTTTTTTGCCACAATATCTTCAAAAGCTATCATTTTATGACCAAACCATCTTTCCATTTGACTATCTAACCCTACGCTCATAACGCTATCAAAGAGCCAAGCAAGTATCATAGAGTCTTTGATGGGTCTTTGAGGGGTGAGATTGAAATTATTTTGTGCAACTAAGATGTCAAATTTAAGGTTGTGTCCAATAAGAGGATGGGAAAAGATTTTTTCTATGGCTTTTTTAGCATTTTGTGTCGATATTTGAGTTTCTATGCCTAAATAGTTATGCCCTATGGGTACATAATAGCCATTTTGTCTATCAAAACAAAAGCTAAATCCTACCATAAACGCAGTATGAGGGTCTAATGAACTTGTTTCAGAATCATATGATATTTCTTGATCTATTGGAATAGAATCAAGGATTTGGAATAATTTTTGTGTATTATTTAGTAAATGAGGGGTATAGCTAAAACTAGAATCTGAAGAAGTCTTGAGACCACCAATACCTTTGGCTTTGGCTTTAAAGTCTTTTGTAGTTTGACTCATTGGCATTCCTTTGAGTCTTTGGGCAATTTTGATGAATTCATATTGTTCTAGTTCATCAACGATCACAGATAAAGGGTTTTGAATGGGCATTTTGCAGGATTGTAAATCAAATTCTTCTAAAAGATCAGTTTTAAGGGTAACAAGTTCTTTGCTCAAATAAGCACTTTCTTTGCCTTCAGTTATGAGTTTAGCAGTGCGGGGACTTATTATTTTAGAAACTTCTTGAAGGTTTTCATACAGATTATCAAGGTTTTTAAAATATTTGATAAGCTTTTGGGCTGTTTTTTCTCCAATACCTTTGATACCTGGAACATTATCGCTAGTATCCCCAACTAGACTTTGAAAATCAATGAATTCAGAGGGTAAAATACCATATTTTTTCACGCATTCTGCCTCTTGAATATTTATTTTTTTTATCGGGTCATAAAGGTAGATATTTTCATTGATAAGTTGATAAAGATCTTTATCATGGCTAATGATACGAACATTTAAATTAAGTTTACTGACTACTTTGCTCAAAGATGCAATAGCATCATCTGCTTCATAACCTTCAAAGCTTAGGTTTAAAAATCCCATTTTATTTATCCATTCAATTGCTATGGGGAGTTGTATCAGCAGATCCTGCGGGGTAGGAATTCTTGTTGCTTTGTAAGCTGGGTATACTTCTTTTCTTTTGTTTTTGCCCTGCCCTTCTAGTGCAAAAACAATATAATCAGAAATGTTTTCTTTATGTAGGCTCATGATCAAATTAGCAAACCCCATCAAAAGACCTGTAGGGAATCCTTCTTCATTTTTTAGTGGTGGTAGGGCATAAAAACTACGAAAAAAAAAGCCAAAAGTATCAATAATTGTTAAAGTCTGCATACTCATATTTTAGGCTTTCTCATAAGGTTCAGAAACTTTTTCTTCAAAAATATATTGATGTTCTTTGGGTAATGAATCAAAAATAGTATGTGCAAGTTCTTGTATTTCCCATAAGGCTTGTCTAGCAGTACGTAATTCTAAGAAATTTTGCAAACTCCTTGCATTGATACTCCAGTGCAATTCAGTTTTATAAGCTTCAGGCATTGCATATTTTGCAAGATCGTTATGGATATTTTGGCATAAGATTTCCCGTAGATTTTCAAGTGCTTTGATTGATGCAATGTTAACAGATTCGCTTTTGGTGAAAACAAGGTATTTTTCTGCTCGTAAAATATTGTCTGCATTGATAGGGAGGAAGCTTAATTCTTCTTTGATTTCTTTGAGTGTATAACGTGAAGATTTTACACTATAGCTTGCCATACGATGTCTAGCAAGCTCTTGTAGACAAGCTCGACTGATGTCTTGTATATAGAAATTATAATAAAGATGTTCTAAAGTGCTAGAATGTTTATTTTTGTTTCCAATCCTATCAATAAGGTTGAGGTCTTTTTCCCCACCATTGTCAGATTTTTCAAAGCTTTGCCAACAAGTTCGGATAGCCATAGAGCAAATATCAAGAGGGGTATAATGTTTTAGGGTTACTTGCATAATTATTCCTTTTTTAGTGTAGAAATTTTACAAATTTATCAATGAGATTTTACTTAATGGATTTTGAAGATTCTTAATAAAGCTGGTTCTAAACAAAGTCTATTAGGGATAAAAAATTTATATTTTTCCTTTCATTTGACCCATCATACTCATCAAATCCTGCATGCCACCTTTTGAACTGAGACGTTTTGCCATTTTTGCAGCATTGTCAAATTGCTTGATAATACGATTGATATCACTCACATCAAGACCACTACCCAATGCAATCCTTTTCCTGCGACTACCATTTAATATATTGGGATTATCTTTTTCTTTGGGAGTCATTGAATTGACCATTGCTTTTATTTTTTTTACTTCATTAGAATTGTCCAAGTCCACATTTTTTAATGCTCCTGCCATATTTCCAATACCTGGTATCATAGAGATGATAGAACTCATTGAGCCGAGTTTTTTTATATTTTCTATTTGGGCAATAAAATCTGTGAAAGTAAATTGTCCTTTTTTGATTTTTTTGCTAATGGTTTTGACTTCTTCTTCATCTAGGATACTTGCTGTTTTTTCTGCTAGTGATTGAATATCTCCTGCTCCCATTAATCTTGAGACAATCCTATCAGGGATAAAAATATCTATATCAGGGATTTTTTCACCACTCCCAATGAAACGCAAGGGGATTCCTAGTTGATATGCAATTGAAAGTGCTATGCCCCCTTTAGTATCGCTATCAAATTTTGTCAAGATAATACCACTGATGTTGATTTCTTGATGAAAAGCACTAGCACTCCTAATACCATCTTGACCGCTAAGAGAATCAGCGACATAGAAAATTTCGTTCGGTTCCAAGATATTTTTGATACTTTTGAGTTCTTGCATTAAAGACTCATCAATTGCAAGTCTACCAGCACTATCCACAATCATTACATCGTATTGTTCATCAGTAGCTTTTTTTTTGGCTGCTTTGGCGATTTCAGTTGGAAGAGCATTTTCAAGTTTGAAAATATCAACTTCAATTTGTTTTGCGAGTTGAGCGAGTTGTTCAACGGCTGCTAATCTAGCCATATCGCAAGCTACAAGCAGTACTTTTTTATTTTTGGTTTTAAGGTAATAGGCTAGTTTGGCTGAAGTAGTTGTTTTCCCACTCCCTTGAAGACCACTCATTAGAACTATAGTGGGAGGTTTTGCTGCATAAACAAAGCCATAATTTCCATTTGTGTTTAATATTTGATTGAGACTATTTTGGAGAGCATTAAGAAAGTTTTGTTTCCCTATACCCGCTTGTTTGGTTCGAGTTTCAATATTTTTTAGGAGTTCTTTGACAACTTTATGATGGACATCATTTTTTAGGAGAGATTTTTTGAGTTCTTCTAATGCTTTTAGGAGAGATTTTTCATCATCATTGAAACGGATTTTATTCAAAGCATTTTTGAAAGATTCACTGAGCGTATCAAACAACTTTAGACTCCCTGTATATTGAGATAGTTTATATATTATTGATTTTATCTAAAAGAGCATTATATTATACAAGGAAGGAGCTTGCATTTGGATTAAAGTGATTAAAATTTCATTAAAAATTTTTAGTTATAATTTTAATTAATCAAAGAATAAAATTTATTAATATTTTTTGTATTTTAAGCAAAAGGAAGGATCAGAAAATGAATTTTGAAACCAGTTTAAAGGAAAAAAATCTTAAAGTAACTCCTCAAAGAATAGCTATTTTAAGAGAAATTGAACAAAATGGACATATTGGCGTGGATGATATTTATAGCAATATCAAAAAGGATTATCCTTCTATTTCACTCGCGACAGTGTATAAAAATATTACCGCTTTATATGAGGCAAATATTTTACGAGAAGTGAAAGCACCTGCACAAAAGCAACGTTATGAGCTTAGCTCTGATCATCATATCCATGTTGCATGTGAAAAATGCGGTAAGCTTGAAGATATTAGAGTTGATGTTTCGAGTATTTCTAATGAGTGTGCAAAAATAACAGGATATACTCTTTATGATACTTCTGCAATTTTTATTGGCATATGCCCAGAATGTGCTTCTAAAACTCATAAAAATAAAAAATAATTTATCTATAGAAACATTATCCGAACATAAAACCTAAAGTGTGATATTATTCATATCCCACATAGGCATTAGGATTGCTAAAGCAAACCACATCACTAAAATACCTATCAATAGAGTCATACTGGGTTCTATATATTGAGTGAATTTATCAATTTTCTCAGTATAAAGTTCTTTATAATGCAATGAGCTGATTTGGAGCATTGTATCAAGATTCCCACTTTGTTCTCCTGCAAGTAATAATCCTTGTGTCATAGAATCAAATAAATTCACATAATGGAGTGCTTGTGTTAGATTAGATCCTTTTTCTATTTGGAAAATAATTTGTTGGAATATATTTTTGATGTGTAAATTCGTAATACAATCATAAGCATTTTTTAAAGAACTTTTAATATCTAGTCCAGATTTTTGTGAAATATGTAGGGCAAATAGAGATCTTTGCAGATCCCTATAAAGGATTATATTCCCAACAATAGGTATTTTTAGGAATATTTGATGGAATGTCTTATTTAGTTTTTTTGATTTTTTTGTGAGGTATTTTAATAGGATAGCAGAACCTATCAAAATGCATCCACTTAAAAATCCCCATTTTTGGAAAAAATCGCCTATTGTGATTAAAATTTTTGTGTTCAAAGGGAGTTCTATACCCATTTCTTCAAATAATAAAATAAATTCTGGTATCACCATTGCATTCAAAATCCCAAAAGCCAATATAAGGCTTAAAAGTACGATTAATGGATAGAATAACTTTTTTTTAAAATGAGAAATATCTTTTTGGTAATCTTGCATGTCTTGAGCTAATATGTTGAAAATTTTGGAAAGATTTCCAGTATTTTGTCCTGCTTGTATCATTGAAAGACTCATTTCCCCAATAATATGATTGTGTTTTTTGAAAGCTTCGCTTAATGATAGTCCAATTTTTAGGTTTTTAAGGATATCTTCATACATTAAGCGGATTTTTGTTTGTTTGCAACTTGCAATACAATGCAATAATATTTCATCAATAGGCAATGCAGCTTCTATCATCATTGCAATCTGTTTGAAATTTGATATTAACTCTTGTTGATTGATAGGTAAGAATTGGGTAAAAATATTATTTGTATAAATTTCTTTGATTTCAAGAGGAGTGATACCTAAATCATAAGCATTTGTTTTTGCATCTTCAGGTGTTTTTGCTTGGGTATAGATACAGATAAGTTCAGTATTTTTGATACCTTTTATGAGGAATTTCATTTGGTGGCTATTCTGCAGATTTCTTCATAAGTTGTGATTCCTTGAGTGGCTTTGTAGAATCCATCATCAAAAAGTGTTTTAAAATCTGTTTGTTTAAGGAATTTTTTGATTTCCAATGAAGAACCATTGGATAATAAAGATTTTATTTTTGGAGTCATTTGGAGTGTTTCAACAATAGCTTCTCTGCCTATGAAACCTTGCATATTACATTCATCGCATCCTTGTGCAGTAAAAAGTGTTGTGGAAAAATTTTCAGGTGGATTTTTATGGGGGATTTTGCAATGTGGGCAAAGCTTTCTCACTAGCCTTTGGGATATAATAGCAATTAGGCTTGTGTTGAGTAAATAAGGTTGTATACCCATATCTAGTAGTCTATCAAGTGTGCTTATACAGTCATTTGTATGGATTGTAGAGAGTACAAGGTGTCCAGTGAGGGAGGACTCTATAGCTAATTGGAGTGTTTCTTGGTCCCTGATTTCTCCTACCATAATAATATCTGGGTCTTGACGCAAAATAGATCGCAAAGCTTGGGGGAATCCAAAACCATAATCAGGATTGATTTGAACTTGATTGGCAAGATTGATTTGATATTCAATAGGATCTTCAATCGTGATAAGCTTTTTTTCAGATGATTTTATTGATTCTAATAGGGCATATAATGTAGTGCTTTTGCCACTCCCAGTAGGACCTGTAATAAGGATAATGCCATGAGGTGATTGGATACTTTTTTGGATAATGTTGAGGTGGTAAGTACTAATGTTTAGCTCGCTGAGATTGATTTGACGATTTTGTTTGTATAAAATCCTTATGACAATTGATTCGCCATACCAAATTGGCAGAGTTGATATCCTGAAATCGTATTTTTTATCATCAAATATAAAACTATACCTTCCATCTTGAGGTAAACGTTTTTCACTGATGTCTAATTTGGATTCTAATTTGATTTTATTGCATAGGAGTTCAAAAATTTCAGATTTTATCCTAGCAACTTCTTTTATTTTCCCATCTTTGCGAATCCTAAAGCTTGTATAATTGGATTTAGATTCCAAATGCAAATCGCTTGCTTTTTGATCTATTGCACTTTGCAAGATGAATTCATAGAGTTCATCAATATTGTTTTGGTGGTCTATGGATTCTGTGATTTGAGTACTAAAATAATAAATTTTTTCTTGGATTTTGATGTGTTCTAATGCATTGTAGAAATCTTTGGGTGAAATAGGACTGAATTTGAAAGCATAAGAAGGGTATTTTTGTTTGATGAGTTCTTCAAATAAGTATTTATTTTGAGATGGTAAATGTAATGTTGCAAGTATGATTTGTTGTTTTGTAGGGCTGATTGAGAAAACAAAGGTTTTTAATTTCGCAGCAAGCTTATATGGAATCAGTATAGATGATTTTTCATCAATTATCCAATTTTCAATATTGAGGAAATCATTCATTTGGTTTTCTTTTTGAAATGATTTTGTGCTTTTTGCATGAGGTCACTTGCTTCTTTTTCTTTTCCTAATTTTGCTAGGCTTGCTGTGTATATTTTCCAGCTATTAATGTCATTTGGGTTGATTTGATTGGCTCTATAAGACCAGATGATAGCATTTTCATAAGCTCCTTTATCATAATATTCTTGAGCAATTCTTAAGCTATGTTGATAAGTAAGGGTTCCTTGAATATTGCCCATATAATAAGTTGGTTTTGGTATTTTAGGGTCAAAATGTATTTTTAAAGAGGGCTTTATTTTAGGTGTAGATTTCAAAGGTTTTGTAATGGTTTTGGTAATTTTTTTATGATTTTCTTGGTATTTTTGGTAAAAATAAACCCCGCCAATAAATATCCCGCAGGCAATGGATAAATAGATAATATAGATTATTTTGCTTAGATTGGGTTTCATTCAATGATGCCTTTTGTTTCGCTATAACCTAAATCAGCTACAGAATCTATTGTAGGCGTGAGTATTTTTGGTGTGATAACAATAATGATTTCTTGGGTCTGTTTGAGTTGTTTTTTATATGAGAAAAAATATTTCAGTAGGGGTATTGATCCTAAGATAGGTACTTTTTTCTCAATACTAGATTGGGTTTTGTGGATAAGTCCACCAAGAATGATTTTTTGATTGTCTTGAAGTTTTACGATTGATGATAGTTGATTGGTGGATAAATTTGGTGGTGATTTGAGTGCATGAGGTTGGTTTTCTAGCATTGAATCTTTTGCTTTTGTGATAGATGGATTGATTTTTAAAATAACATAATCTTTAGCAATAGATGGGGTAACATCTAAAAGTACTCCAGAAAAAACTGTTGGAAATTGCTCACCTGTGTTTTGTACGACTGCAGTATTGGTGCTATTTTGGTAGACTAGATTTTGAGTGTATCTTAAAACATTACCTACAGAGATGATAGCAGGTTGGTTGTTAAGGGTAAGTATTTTGGGATTTGACACAGAGCTGACTTTTCCATATTGATTTAGGAATTGAAGGATTTTACCAATAGTAAGATCTTGAGGGAAAATATTGATACCATAATCTATACCTTCTTTTTGTGCAGAAAATAAGGGCATTGAATTTTGAGGGCTAATGTTGAAATTATAAATTTCTGCCCAATTCACACCAGCTGTATCTACATTATTATGAGCGATAGTGAGGATATTGACATCAATAAGGACTTGGGCTTGCATTTTTTGTTTTAGAGAATTTATATATTCTTGGACCCTTTTGATTTGGGATGGTGCTGCAGTGATGGTAACTAAACCTGCCGCTTTATTTATAACAATGGATTTTTTTGTGTTTTTTTCAGGTTGATTCCTATCGCCAGGTCGGTAGGTTATACCATAGAGTTCATTTTCAAGTTCTCCCCAGAAATTTAACTCATCAATGGAATAGATTTTTGTACCACTGCGTCCAATATTGAGCTTGGTTTGTTCGCTCCCTAATATCATTGCTCGTTGTTGTAGATTATTTTGTGTATCTGCAAAGCTGTTGTAACTTTGATTTTGATAGAGATTATTTTGTGTATCTTGTGAGAAAATTACATCAGTGTTGCTTGATCCTACTCTAGAGGTTGCTACATAATCAATATTGAATGTTTTGGTGATGAGTCTTTTGATTTTAATGTGTTGGTCTTTGATTTCGTAGTCTAGATCAGCACCTTCAGTAATCATTTTGATGAGTGTATTGATATCTTTAGATTTTAGATTCAAGATAAGTTTTTGTGAATCAAGCATTTCTTTTGTTTTTAAATCAGTATAAATTATGCTAAAAAAGCAATCGCTAGCTATTTCTTCAAGAAGTTCTGAAGAGAATACATTTTGATTCAGAGAAATATTAAATTTTTTCTCATCACACAAATCTTGAGCATTAGAAAAATGATGCATCAAATAAAAAAATATAATAATAAATTTTTTTTTCATTTTTTTCCTTTGAATATACTGTGTGTTTTTAAAGTTAATATTTGTCTTTTATTTTTAAGTACTACAAAATTTTTTTCGATTTGAATGATTTGATATTTTGAAATTATTTGTCCGATTTGATACCATTTTCCATTAATTTTGGCTTTTTGATTGATAATCATTTCTAGTTTTGGTTTTGTTAAAATTTGAGGGTCAAAAATATTAGGGATATTTTGTTTAGGGATAGAGATAGGATTGAGTGCAATAGCATAAATAAAAGGATTTACCATCAACAATAAAAATAAATTTTTCATTCTAAACTCCCTAAATTTTTAATATGTACTTGATAGGTTAAATGATCTTTTTCATAAAATATATGAATATCTTGTATGAAAACAAGATATATTTCTTCTAAATTACGTATCCATTCCATAAAATCTTGGAATTTTCCTTGTAAATAAAATGATATGTCTTCTTTGTTATTTTCTATGTTTGATGTGATTGTGAGGTGTAATTTTGTATTCAGATTTTGGATAGCACTTAGTAAATCATAATTATTTTTTGAAAGTTTTTCTAAACTCTTTATGGATTCTGGGTTATTTTGGTTTGAGTTTTTTTGAATATTAAGTTCATCTAGTTTCTTGAGGTTTTGAGAAACCTCTTTGAGTTGAGCTGTGTTTTTTATCAGTATGGATTTGATTTGGTTATAAGAATCTCTTTGGATATTTGACATTTGTTCAATAGGTGGCAGGAAAAAGAAGTGAATAATACAAAAGATTAAAAGTAAAATCAGTATGTAAAATATATAAGTTTCTTTTTTATTTTTTGAGATAAGATAGGCATCAAAGTATCTAAATAATTTATTCAACATTAGAAATCCATACAATTTCAGATGAAGGGTTTTCTTGTGAAATTGATGTGTTGAAGATTTGTTGATGGTCTGTGATGTTAAGGTTTTTTATATCATTGAGAAAATCAATGATATTTTTTTGTGTTTTACTTAAGACTTTTATACTTAGTGCTAAGGAATTTTGTGCAATATCACTCACAAGATACAAGTCTTCAATCAGGATTTCTTTATCCTCTATTTCATTTGCAAGCAAAGCTATGAGATTGTAACGGGATTTATAGGAATTTTGGATTTCATAGAGGGTTTGGAATTTTTGAGGATAAGTATTTTTAGTGTTTGTTTGGTTTGATAAATTTTGTTTGAGTGTGTTGATGGATTCTAATACTTCAAGATTTTTTTGAGCAAGGATTTTGGTTTTGTTTTTTAGATGAATACTATAGATTACCTCATACATTGGATATATCAACATTAATATTGCACAACAAGCGATTTTAAGGAACATTTTGAAACTTATACTTTTTGTGATACAAAAATTGGATTGAGGTTTTAATAAAGGCAAAGAGTTGGTTTGAGATTTTGAAAAATAAAGAAAAGCTAGTGATGCTATGGGTTGTTGATTATGAGTCAGTTCATTTAAAGGACAAATTGTGATAGGTAAAGATATATTTAACTCTGAATCAGTATAAATAATATGTGGTATTACAGAGTGGATTGTTTGTATATAATCAAGGGTTTGTAGTATGGATTGTGGATTTTGACATATGGTATGATGAAGTAGCCTACCATTGTGATAAAAGGCAAGATTTTTCCCAAATAAGAATAAGCTTGATTGGAGCATTTCATTTTCAAGGCTCATTGGTAAGAAAATATCAGGTATAAGGATTTGATTTGATTTCAATTCGGTTGTAGGATAGGCATAAATATGAAAAATTTGTTCGGTTGTTTTGTCTTCAAGTAGATAGACAAGAGAATAGGAAGTATCTATATTCAAAACACCATTTTCAAGGCATTTGCTATAAAGCCAATCAAGGATTTTAATATTTGGTGGTAGAAAGGAGTTATTTTGGATATGGATTTGGTGTTTTATTAAAGAAGAGCTATCCAAGCAGCTTATTTTGATATCATAAGAACTAGGTTTGGTAGGCTTAAGATTAGAATCTAAAAAAATTGAGTCATCAGTTGAGGCAAATATAATTTGATTTTTTTTCTTGAAGGCAATCATCTAAAAACTATTCCTTTTTTATAGAAAAATAAAATCTAATTATTGCAAATTTTTAGTTAAAGATAATTTAAATCATAGAAATGCTTTTAATTCATGGTTGACTTTTGATAATTTGGACTCAAATTCTTGCAGATTTTTTTTGGCTTCTTCTAAAATTTCTTTTGGTGCATTTTGAATAAATTTTTCATTTGAAAGCATAGTATTGAGTTTAGTGATTTCTTTTTCTATTTTTTGTTTTTGAGATTCAAGACGTTTGAGTATAGGTGTAGTGTCAATACCTTCTAAGCTCAAATGAGTTTGACAGTGTTCGCTTACATCTGAGATTGAGTTGGTGGGTTTTTGAGCACTCAGGGAAACTTCTTGTGTTTTTGTAAGCTTAGATACAAAAATTTTAAGTAACGTTTCGTTTTGGATTTTTTTATTTTCATTGAGTTGTATGAAGACTTTAGGGATTGTTTTATTCCCAATTTCTAAGATCATTTTGGTTCTTCGGATAGAGGTTATAGCATCTTTGATGATTTCAAATTCATTTTCTATTTCTTCATTGTGTTGGGTTTGATTGGGATAAGATTGGATCATAATGGATGTAGAATCCTCAAGTGAAGTTCCATTGAGGATATGATATAGGTATTCGGTTAAAAAAGGCATATAGGGATGGAGTAATTTTAACGCATCTTTAAGTATAAGGGCAAGTTCGCTAATAGCTGTTTTATCTGCTTTAGAAAGCTCAATAAACCAGTCGCAAAACTCTCCCCATAAAAATCTATACAAAAGATTAGCTCCATCATTAAAACGATAGGTATCTAATGCCAATCTGATCTCTTTGGTCAAACGATTGAGTCTTGATTTGGCATATTGACCTAAGTAGGTTTGATACGTGTTTGTATTTTTTTTATTTTGCAGGCCGGATTCTTTTAAATACATCATCAAGTAGTTGGTTGCATTGAAAAGTTTGTTGGTGAAGTTTTTTGAAATTTCAATAGCATTGGTAGATAATTTTATATCCCTTCCTTGAACGCATAATGTCGCTAAAGTGAAACGTAATGTATCTGCACCATATGTTTGGATCACTTCTATGGGGTCAATCACATTTCCTTTACTTTTGCTCATTTTTTGACCATTTTCATCACGAACTAGTGCATGCAGATAGATGTCTTTAAAAGGAAGTTTGCCAAGTAGAGATTCTCCACTCAAAAGCATCCTAGCTACCCAAAAAAATAAAATATCAAAACCGGTTATTAATACAGAATTAGGATAGAAATCTATCAAATCATTATTTTGGTATTTTTCATTCTCCATCCAACTTTGGTTTCCCCATCCTAGAGTGCTAAAAGCCCATAATCCTGAACTAAACCATGTATCTAGCACATCAGGGTCTTGAATAAGCTTTGTGCTAGTGCATTTTGGACAGGCTTTAGGAGAGTCTTCAAGACTTGCAAAAATATGATTGTGTTCACAAGTCCATATAGGTATCCGATGTCCCCACCATAATTGACGGCTGATACACCAATCTTTGAGTTCTCTCATCCAAGCATTGTAATTATTTTTCCATTGTATGGGGTAAAAGGATATTAGATTTTGATTTACTTTTTGAATGGATTTTTTGGCAACTTCAGCTTTCACAAACCATTGTTTGGAGATATAAGGTTCAATGATATTGCCACAACGATAGCATTTCCCAATCTGATTGGTATGCTCTTCTATAGCTACAACAAAACCTTTTTGAGATAATTTTGAAATAATCTTCTCTCGTGCTTCTAGCCTTTCAAGTCCTTCAAATTCTTGAGCATAGTGGTTGAGTATACCAAATTTATCAAAAACAGTAATAAAATCTAAATGATGTCTTTTCCCTACTTCATAGTCATTGATATCGTGAGCAGGAGTGACTTTAACACAACCTGTTCCAAACTCCATATCTACATAAGGATCTGCTATGATTGGGATTTCTTTATTGAGCAGAGGTAGGATAGCTTTTTTGCCTATAAAGGATTGGTAACGTTTATCATCAGGATGTACCATCACGGCAGTGTCACCAAAATAAGTTTCTGGGCGAGTTGTTGCTATGGTAAGGTATTCTTTAGAATCTTTTATTGAGTATTTGAGGTAATAGAGTTTTGTGTGATTTTCTTCGTATTCTACTTCAATATCTGAGAGAGCTCCATCGTGTGTACACCAATTTACCATATAGTTATCTTGGATTATCAAGCCTTTTTCATACCAAGTTATAAAAGCTTTCTTGACTGCATTTTTTAACCCTTCATCCATTGTAAATCTTGCTCTTGACCAAGCAGGAGTTATACCTAGTCGTTCCATTTGTGAGAAAATTTGTCCCCCACTTTTTTCTTTCCATTCCCATACTTTTTGAATAAAGGCTTCTCTGCCCAGTGCTTCTTTTTTAATACCTTGTGCTAAAAGTTGCTTTTCAACAATATTTTGAGTGGCGATACCAGCATGGTCAAGTCCAGGTTGATAGAGGGTTTTGTATCCATCCATTCGTTTGTAACGAGTAAGGATGTCTTGGAGTGTGAGTGTGAGTGCGTGTCCAATGTGCAATACACCTGTAACATTAGGTGGTGGCATCATTATAGAAAATTTTTTATCTTTTTTTTGTAGGTTTGCATTGCCTTGGACTTCAAAATACCCTCTTTCTTTACAAATTTGGTAGATTTTTTTTTCGATTTCTTTGGGGTTGTAGGATTTTGTTTCTGAATCTGTACCCATAGGCTTGTCCTTAGAAATTTGGTATAAGTTTTGCTTTTTATAATTATAGCAATAGTAAAATGATTCTAGGAGAAAAATATGCTTTATGATTTGAAAGCACCGATTTTGGGTTTTGAAAATATTTTGCAAGTTGAGTTTGAAAAGATTGATGATATTTTTAGCAAAATCAATAGTCTTGATGAGACACTCAGTATTGTTTTGGTCAATCCTTATATGTTGAGAGAATATTCTTTTGCTGTACCTAAGTGTGTAGAATTGCTTTTAGAATTGGATAAAGATTCTCAAGTTGAAGTTTATTGTGTAGTAGTATTGCAAAAAGATTTAGAATCTTCAATGGTCAATTTCCTTGCTCCTTTGATTTTCAATCCAAAAAATAATACTGCAGCACAAATAGCACTTTCAATTTTGGATTATCCAGATTTTGGAGTTAAAGAAACATTAAAATCTTTTGTCAAGCAAGAAATGGGTGCTTGAATAGATTTTTGAGGGGGTATGATGAATATCGTGATTACAGGTGGGGGTACTGGAGGACATTTATCAATTGCTAAGGCATTGGCAGAGGTTTTTAAGTCTCAAGGCAATGACTTGATTTATATTGGTTCGATCAATGGTCAGGATAGGGATTGGTTTGAGGAAAGTGATTTATTCAAAAAAGCTTATTTTCTTAATACTTATGGAGTAGTCAATCAGAAGGGATTTAGCCGTATAGCTTCTTTGTTAAAGCAAATTCAAGCTATCAAGAAGGCTAGAAAAATATTTCGTGAGCATAAAATCCAGAGGGTTTTGAGTGTAGGTGGATTTTCTGCAGGACCAGCTAGTTTTGGGGCTATTATCTCAGGGATTCCTTTTTTTATCCACGAACAAAATGCGATTAAAGGAACTCTAAATAAGTTTTTAAGTCCTTTTGCAAAAATCATTTTTGGTAGCTTTGCTCATAGTGGGAAAAATTATTTAAAAACTTCTTACCCTGTAAGGGAGGAGTTTTTTTCCAATGCTAGGGTGAGGCAGGAAGTGAAATGTGTGATTTTTTTAGGTGGTTCTCAAGGAGCGAGAGCTGTGAATGATTTTGCACTTTTGGTGGTCAAAAAACTTTTAGCACAAGGAATTAAAGTCATCCATCAATGTGGAACGGGCGATTATGAAAGGATAAAAAGCCTTTATGAAAAAATTGGCTTCCTTAATAATATTGAGCTTTTTGCTTTCAATAAAAACTTAGTAGAAAAAATGACTCAAGCAGATTTTTGTATAGGTAGGGCAGGGGCAAGTAGTGTTTGGGAGTTGGCTGCAAATGGACTGCCTTGCATTTTTATTCCTTATCCTTATGCTGCAGGCGATCATCAATATTACAATGCTTTGGAGTTTCAAAACGAAGGTTTAGGTATTGTGGTGCGTCAGAATGATTTATACCCGCAGGTATTGTTTGATTTTATAGATAGGCTTGAGAAAAAAGGTGAAAATGGCAACAAAGAAATACAATCTCTGAGTGAAAAATTGCAGGCTAAAATTCATTGTGATGGTGCAAATGATATTGCTGTGAAAATTTTGAAATGGTCAATATAGTATTGACATATTGACATCCATATATATATATATAATTATAATATGAATTTTAAAATTGCAAAAGGTTCAGTCATGGATAAAAATAGAATGAATTTATTTAAAGAATTTCAAAATCGTTGGAATAGACAGAATGTTGAAAATATGACTTTGGAGGAGTATTCAAGAGCTGGAGAGAAAGATACTTTTACTTATTGGGTGGAAGAGCACAAAAAAGAAGCATCTTTTGGAAAAATGGGTGGGGGAGGTTCTCAAAAGTTTGGTGTCTATAGTGAGCGTAAGGATCCTGATAGTTATAAGTATGAAAAAAAATATGAAAATGAGCAAAAAGCTTTTGAAGAAATCAAAGAATGTATTATTAAAATTATTGATTTGGCTAAAAATAGAGAATTAGATAAGATTGATGGGATTCCTATTCACAGTAGTTATAAATGGAAAATTGCTTTTTTGTATCAAGATATTAATAATCCCTGTGTTATTCCTATTTATAAAAAAGAAGTTTTGGCAAAAATCTGCAAAGAAGAGTATGGGGTTAAATCTGATAATATGACTATTGGTCAAATGCAAGAAAAGATTATGAGTAAAAAAAGTGATGAAAATATTTTTGATTTTGCAGTTAGGTTATGGAAAAAGTATGGTGAAGAATCAAAAAAAAATAATGTTTGTGTAGAAGATAAAAAATATATACAGAATGCTGAGAGAGATGCTAAAAACATAATCTTATATGGTCCTCCGGGTACAGGGAAAACTTATTGTGTAATCAATAAAGCACTTGAAATTTTAGGAGTAGAAATTCCAGAAAATAGAGAAAAAGCCAAAAAAATATTTGATGAATATATGAGAAATGGTCAGATTGAATTCATTACTTTTCATCAAAGCTATGGATATGAAGAGTTTGTAGAAGGCATAAAGCCTCAAATTGTAGGCAGTAATATAAGTTATCAAATAAAAAGTGGCATATTTAAAAAGATATCATATAGGGCACTTTTTGATAATATCAATATAGATTCAAAGATAAATAAATCTATTGCGCAATTTGAGAGATTTTATAATGATTTTTTTGAAAATGTTCAAATGGGTAATATCAAATCTTTGGAATCTAAAAAGAGTAAAATTTCTATGTATATCAATAGTAAAAATAATAACTTATATGGTATATATGGAGATGGGAGCAAGTCTCATGTAAAAATTTCTGAGGAAATTCTTCAAAAGCTGTTTTTTTATTATAAAGATAGAGACAAATTTTATGGGATGAAACATTTTCATAAAGAAATGTCTGAAGTGTTAGGAAAAAGTTTTGGTTCTTCAGTTTATTGGACCATTTTAGATTATTATTTCAGTAATTATCATCAAAAAAATGAAGAGATTGAGCAAAATGAGGTATTGAATACAGATGAAATACGAGCATTGGTTTTGAATTTTTTAAGTTCTGCAAATAGAGATTTTAAAGAAGAATTTGAAATAAAACCCTATATCCTTATCATTGATGAAATCAACAGGGGGAATATTTCTAAGATTTTTGGTGAACTCATCACTTTGATTGAGCCTAGTAAGAGGATAGGTGCAAAAGAGGAGCTGAGGGTAACACTCCCTTATAGTTCAGAGGAATTTGGCGTACCAAAAAATCTTTTTATCATTGGGACAATGAATACAACTGATAGGAGTATCGCTTTTATGGATATGGCTTTGAGGAGGAGATTTGAGTTTGAAGAGATGATGCCTAATCCTGATTTGCTTGAGGGCAAAGAAATACAAGGTGTAAAATTACAAAAAATACTTAAAGCCATCAATGAACGTATTGAATGTCTTTATGACAGAGAACATACCATTGGGCATGCATTTTTGATGGATATAGATTCTATTGAAGGCTTAAAAAAGGTATTTCAAACAAAAATCATTCCATTATTGCAGGAATATTTTTATGATGATTATGCAAAAATTAATGCCGTGTTGAATAATAATGGAATGATTAAAAAAACAGAAGAAACAAAAATTTTTCAAAAAATAGATGAATTGGATTTGGATATAAATACAGAAAAACCTATTTATTCAATCCTTAAAGCAAGTGATGATGAATGGAAAAAAGCAGAAATTTATAAATCTATTGAAACCAAAAAAAATGATAAATAAAAACACTTTAGAGATAATTGAGTGGGATGAATTTGATGAATATAAGATTTTAGAAATTTTAAAAGATAAACAAAAAACTTCATTAGAAGATAAACAAAAAGCTTCAAAGGTCTTTGAAGAACTTAAAAAATTTGCTTCTTATGAAGAGAATAATCAATTTTTAAAGTTAACTAAAGGAGGTAGATGCCTAAAATCTTGTAATTTTGTGGGTCTAATACAAACAAAAAGTGGTTTTTCTTTGGAAATATTGCCTAAAACATCTGATAGAAATGAAGATAAAATGAAGGCAAAACAATTATTAGAAAAAATGTTAAAAACTCTAAAAAATTTTCCATTTAAAACTATAAATTTTTCAAGTATTAAAACTACTCAAAATTCTTTGCTAGAAATTTTTGTAAAAATGTTTTTAGATGAGCTTAGTGTAGTGATAAAAAAAGGTATAAAGTCTGATTATATTTCTATAGAAGAAAATCGTTTTTATCTCAAAGGTAAAGTGCTGTTTTCTAATCAAATTAGGCAGAATCTTATCAACCAACAAAGATTTTATACAAATGCTGATGAATACATATCTGATATACCTCAAAATCGTCTCATTGTCTCTGTGCTTAAACTTTTTTCAAAAATACCCTTGTCAAACAAGATACAAAGCCTTTTGAATCAATATTTTTTTATATTTGATGGTATTGGGGCTAGTAGAAATGCTGACAAAGATTTTAATCTTTGTGTCAAGTCGCATTCATTGAAGCATTATGAAATAATTTTGTCTTGGTGCAAGGTATTTTTGAAAAAAGAGATTTTTACTCCTTATGCTGGAGATAGTGTTGGGTTGGCTTTGTTGTTTGATATGAATAAACTTTTTGAATCTTTTGTGGCTTATTGTTTTAAAAAATATTCTCAAGGATGGGAGATTAGTTTGCAAGATAAAGGCAAATATCTTTGTAAAAATAATTATAAGGATATTTTTGCTTTGAAACCTGATATTGTTGCTAAACAAAAGGCGGACAAAATAATGATTTTGGATACTAAGTGGAAGAAGATTACTAGCCAAAAAGATATTAATCAAGCTGATATTTATCAAATATGGAGCTATGTGAGTAAATATAAAAAAATTTGTGATAATGTAATGGCGGTATTGATTTATCCGGCTTTTTTAGAAAATTGTTCAGTTGAATCTCCTTTTGTTTTTAAAGCAGATGAAAAATCTAAGTTGCATATTGTTTATATAGATTTAAATAAATTGATTGATGATAAAAAAGCTAGCAATGAAATCAAAAGAATTATGGATAAGTTTCAAATATGAAGTTTCATCAAATATTTTATCTTCATCGATTCAACTCCTCTAAAGGTTCTTTGAGTGTGCAAAGATTAGTTGAACAGGTTGGTATAAATGTTTGTCAATTGGACTATGAGAGTTATGCTAAGTATGATGATAATTTTCAATCATTGTGCTTAGAAACAAAAGAAAATTTGATGCAAGATAAGTCTTTGATGTTCATAGGGAATTCTTTAGGTGGATTTTATGTAGGGATGTTGGCTTTGTATTTTTCTTCACCTGTAATTTTGATAAACCCTGTCATAGAACCTTTGAAAGATTTGCAAAGGGTTTTGAAAAAAACTCACGAGCCTAGTTTGTATGATTTTTCTTTAGAAGTTGTTGCTTCTTATCTAAAAAAACTTGAAATTTCAAAATCAAAATATTGAGAGTTTTTATCCTGTGAAGGAGGACATTTTAGATTTTATGCACAAGTGCGTTTTGGACGATAAAAATTAATGAGGTAAATCGCTCCAAGTGCTATAATGCCGCCAATAATGGTATGAATTTTTGGGATTTCACCCAAAAGAATCCAAGCAAAAAATAAAGCCCCAATAGGCACAAGCAATACGAAAATTCCCCCTTGTGTGACACCTAGCACTTTGATGCCTTTATAAAAAATGGTTGTGGCAAATGTTGTTGAAAGGATTGTTACACTAAACATTGAGATCCAAAAATAACCATCTGTATGCAATATTGGTTCTATATCCTTGAAAAATAAGGCAGGTAAAAAGACAATAGAAGGGATCATTGAACTATAGAAATTGATAGCAATGGGATGAGTAGATTCTGTAGCATATCGTGAGCTTATTGTCAAAAAAGCCCACATCAAAGCAGCCAAGACATAAATGATATTAAAGAGTGATAGTAATGCTTGTGGATTAAAAATATCTACCAAAAATGCCCCAGAAATCAAGCCTAAAAAAAGACCAATTTTTTCTTTCCTCAAAAGAGTGCTTTTTTTAATGATAGTCCAAATGATAGTAGCAAAAATTGGTGCTAATACTTCTGCAATCACTCCAGCACTACCAGCATCGCCATATTGCAGTCCAATGAGCAGGAGATAATTATAAATTGTGTTGAAAAAACCCACTAATAATGTGGGCATAACAGCTTCTTTAGGGATATTAAAGGGAATTTTCAAGCAAAGCATGATAGGCAAGAAACTCAAAGTTACTATGATACACTTTATCCAAGCAATCTGAAAAGGATCAGCTTGTTCAATCATTACTTTAGATGCTATCCAAGTTAATGCCCATAACATCATCGACACAAACATTAGGATTCGCATTAAAGATTCTTTAAGGATTTTTATTGATTTGTTTCAACATCGTTTCAAAAGCTTCTTTTGTCCCTGGTCTGACTGGCTGCATAAGGCTAACAATCAAAATTACAATGCTCGCTAATAAAAATCCGGGTATGATCTCATAGATTTGAAAGAATTGATTGCCAAAATTTTTATAAAGCACTACAGTAATAGCACCAACGATCATTCCTGATATTGCTCCTAACCTCGTCATCCTTGACCAAAAAAGCGATAAGATTATTACACTACCAAAACTTGCACCAAATCCAGCCCAAGCATACGCTACTATATGCAATACACTTGCATTTTTGTCAGTTGAAATAAAAAATGCCACACATGCTACAAGCAAAACTGCAATGCGTGAAACTGTCATTACAAATTTTGGTGAAGCTTTTTGATTGAATATTTTACGATAAAAATCTTCAGCAATGGTAGAGGAAGATACAAGCAGTTGAGAACTTGCTGTACTCATAATCGCTGCTAGGATAGCACTGAGTAGAATCCCTGCAACCCAAGGATTAAAAAGGAGTTGACTCATCACGATAAATATTTTTTCAGGATCATTCAATGAAACATCAAATTTTACAATGTATGCAATGCCTAAAAAACCCATTGTGCAAGCCCCAATAAGGCTAATGACCATCCAAGAGATGCCTATAGTAGTCGCTAAAGGGATTTCTTTGGTAGATCTTATGGACATAAAACGTACCAAAATATGAGGTTGTCCAAAATAACCCAGTCCCCAAGCTAATGAGGAAATGACACCAACAATACTCACACCAGTTCCAAAAGATAGAGCTTGAGGGTTGATTTGTCCAATAAGATTGACAGCTTCACCAAAACCACCTAAATGATAAAGCATCACACAAGGTACTACAATCAAAGCACCCATCATTAACAAACCCTGAATCAAATCTGTCCAGCAAACTGCTTTATATCCACCAAAAAATGTATAAGCTACGATAATCACTGTGCCTATGATTAAGGCATAATTATATTTGATCCCAAAAGTGGCTTCAAAAAGTTTAGCACCGCCAACAAGCCCTGAGGAAATATAAATAGTGAAGAATATCAGAATGACAAAAGCTGAAATGAGCCTGAGGATATGTAAATCATCAGAAAATCTTGTTTCGAAATAATCTGGAATTGTGATGGAGTTAGCGATCACGCTTGTATATACACGTAGTCTTTTTGCTACAAAAGCCCAGTTGATAAAAGCCCCGATGCTTAAACCAATAGCAATATAGCTTTGTGCAAGCCCACTCAAATAGAGTGCACCAGGTAAGCCCATTAAAAGCCATCCGCTCATATCCGAAGCACCTGCTGAAAGAGCACTGACAAAAGGACCCATTGTGCGGTTACCTAAAAAGTAATCTTCTGTTGTTTTGTTTTTTCGATAAAAATAAAAGCCAATATAAAGCATGATTAGTGCATAAATCACAAAAGTCGTGATGATAGGAAAACTTAAGGTTACCGTCTCAAGATTCATTCTAATCCTTTTTTAATGCTCTTGCACCCAGATTACCATATCTGTGATAAGAAATACTTACAGATTTTTCAAAATGATAATAAAGTAACTCAAATCGACCATTGATAAGAGGTTTGGCTGATGCGATAATGATAGCATTTTTTGAAGCTGCTTGATAGATTATATCTTCTTTCGATGGTTTGGTAAAATACCTTACACGATCAAATTGAGAAATTTTTGCAGCAAAATCTTTGTTACTTTCATAATGGATTTGTGCATTCAAGCCTAATTTACTTAAATTTTGTTCTATAGAAGCAAAATGTGTATTGCTTTGTTTTGAATCTATGCTTATTGTAAGGGGAATATTGCAAATATTTGCAGCAATGATAACACCCATTATGTCTTGTAAGCTGTCTTCTTTGCTAATGCGATAACCAATAGATTTAACCTTTGTATAGCAGAAGATATTATCTTCACCTCGAATATGGACATAATCTTTTTTGGTTTCAAATTCATTTTTATTATGATAAGCATAGCTTTTTGCCATCGTGATAGCAGTTTCTAATGCTTCTTTTTGGCTGGCATCTGCATGAGTTTGAAACTGTTCAAGCTTCGTAGCGATAGATGATTGAAGTAAATGGGTATCTGCATCTTCTTGAGAAATATTCATGAATTGAGTGATATAGTTAAAAATACCAACTTTGCGTCCAAAACCAATAGCAGATTTTTTGATACCTCCAAAAGGTTGTCTTAATACCACTGCACCGGTTGTTGATTTATTAATATAAATATTGCCTGCTTCAATATGGTTTATGTAATATTCCCATTCTCTTTCATCTAAAGATTCTAATCCGCTAGTAAGTCCATATCCTGTAGAATTTGCTATAGAAATAGCGTGTGGAAGGTCTTTAGCACACATTACAGTCAAAATAGGCACAAACAGTTCGGTTTTATGTGTGTAATCACCTTCTTTTGTTCCATATTTGATAGCAGGTTTCATCAAATAGGGGTTATTGTCGATAAAGGTTGGTTTGATAGCCCATTCTTCATGAGTTTCTTTTGAATCAATAGCTTTTTGAACTTTATCATTTACTTTATCGGCTAAGGTTCCAATCTTGTTTTTCAATACAAAAGGATCGCCTACACTCATACTTTCTGTAGCATCAATGAGGGTTTTTTTGAAATTTTCATCATTATAAACCTCTTCCTCTAAAATCAAAAGAGAAGTTGCTGAACATTTTTGTCCTGAATTGCTAAAGGCTGAATGGATAATGTTTTTGATAGCTTGATCTCTATCTGCCATTTTGCTCACGATAGTGGCATTTTTACCTCCAGTTTCAGCTGACAATAGGAGAGCAGGATTAGCTTCAAGCATTTTATATGCAGTATCTTCGCCACCTGTTAAAATAGAGAAACTGATAGATTCATCACCTAAGAGGTATTTGCTAATATCAGAGCCTTTTGCTGGGAGATAGATGAGAGAATCTTTTGGAACCCCTGCATCCCAGAAGCATTCACATAACATATATCCTGTGATGCTTGAGAGGCTTGAAGGTTTATAAATAACGCGGTTTCCTGCTGCTAAAGGAGCTGCAATTGTCCCAGCTGAAATGCCTACAGGGAAATTCCATGGAGCGATTACTACACCAATACCTTTGGGTGAAAAGTGTGTATGAGGGTTTTGTTCTTGCAGTGTCCTTAAGCTATAAGGATAGAATTCCAGAAAGTCAATAGCTTCGCTGACTTCAGCATCTGTTTCTGCATATGTTTTGCCTACTTCCAAAGCGGCTATGCCGATAAGATCTCCTCTCCTTTCACGTAGATTTTGAGCTACTTTTGAGAGTATTTTATGGATTTCTTTAAAATCCATTTTAGAAAATCCACTTTTATCTTCTTTGGCTATTTGAAGGATTTTTTCGATGGCTTCTCCATTTGCCTGAGCGACTGAGGCAATTTTTTTATTTTTGATTTTATCTAAAATCTCTGTTTTTTTCATCCCTTCAAGTTGTATCTTTTCGCCAGCTACAGGGTAGATTTCTAGTGCTTCAAGGTTTGTGTATTTTTCTTTTATTTTTTGTGCCCATTCTCTATTTTGAGCGAGGATAAAGTCAGTATCGCTTTCATTTTCGAATTCTTTATGATCATAAGTGCTTTTAGCTTTTTGTGGCAAGAGTCGGTTTTGAACTCTATGGGTAGAGTTGTCTAATCTTTCTATATTTGCCAAAGAATCTAAAAATAATTGTTTTTGTATCTCCCAATTTTTAGAGCCAACTTTAAGGTTAAAGAAATAACGCATGAAGTTATCTTCACTTGTATTTTCATCAAGCCTTCTGACCAGATAGGCAATTGCATTGTTAAAATGTTCTTGATTGCAAACTGGTGCGTATAAGATAAGTTTGTGCATTTGACTAAGTTCATAAGATGCTTGGAGGCTCATCCCTTCAAGCATTTCAAAAGTGAAGCTTTCTTGTGCTTTTTTTTCATAAATTCTGGTGTAGGCATAAGCAATTTCAAATATATTGTGAGAAGCTATCCCAATCTTGATGTATTTATAATTATCCCCTTCCAAAACAAAATCAAGCATTTTGTTGTAATTGGAGTCGGTATCCATTTTTCTGTCAAAAGTTGGAAGCTCCCATCCTTTTTGAGAAGCGATGGTTTCTTCAGATTCCATATTGGCACCTTTTACAAAACGGATTTTGATAGCAGGTTTGCCTGATTTGACTCTTTCTTTTGAAAAAGCATGGAGCTTTTCAAGATACATTAAAGAGTCTGGGATATAAGCTTGCAAAACAATCCCAGCATGGACATCAAATTTTGAGACTGATTCCATAAAAGCTGCAACAGTAAGTTCCAAATCTCTAAATTCTTCCATATCAAGATTGATAAACTTTTCTACACCGTGCTGTTTTTGGTATTCTTGTGCTATTTGATAAAGTTTATCTAATCGTTTAACTACTTCATTTTTAGAATATTCAAAATCAATAATATTTATTTGTGAAAAAATAGTAGTGATTTTGATAGAAATGTATTTAATATGCTCAGATTTTAGAGCATCTTCATATTTGTGCATACGGTATAAAGATTCCGCATTTCCTAAGACTTCTTCACCGATAAGATTTACATTCAGGGTAATACCTTGATGTTCTCTTTTGACTATATGGTTGTCTAGTTTTGATTTTTCTTCATCTAAAACCATTGTTTTAGTGTCTTCACGTATATGATTGACAAAAAATGGGACACTCATATTTGGTGCAAATTTCCCTGCAGATAAGAAAGCCATTAATAAAAATTTCTCATACGAAGAAAAGAAGTCAGCAATGCCATATTTGCCAAGTATGTATTCAATTTCATTGAACCTTGCTTTGTTGTCAAAACATCGAAAACTTCGGTCCAGAAGCTCAATGAGCATTACTTTATTTTTTGGATTTTCTAAGAGTTTTTGCATTTTCTCGTGGAACTTTTTTTCTGTTGAGGAAATATTTTGGGTAATTTTCTCTTGTAATGTTTCTGCTAATTGGATTGATTTGGAAACTAATTCGTCCATGATTTTGTCCTTATATTTTAAATTATATTCTGAGTAACATTATGTTAATTTGTCTTAAAAATTTAATAAACTAGCAATAATTTTAAAATATTTTTTTACAAGAGTGTAAAAATGATACATAAAATAACGAGGTTTTGTGCTATTTTGAGGGAAATAGATTTTCCTCATCCTCAATATTTTAGAATTAATAATAAAGTATGTTACTAATTTACAAAAAATTAAAAAATTAACTTATTTTATTGGAAATTTTTGGATAATAGTGAATATTATAAGTATAAATATTTTTGTATTTAAAAGGAGTTTGAATTGGACAAGGATAAATTGTTTGTTCGTGATCTGAAAACGCGTCATTTGGTGATGATTGCTTTTGGAGGTGCAATGGGGACTGGACTTTTTGTGGGGACTGGGGAAAGCCTACACACAGCTGGTCCTTTGGGAACTTTGATAGCTTATTGTGTTGCTGCTATCATTGTATATTCTATCATGCTTTCTTTAGGAGAGTTGAGTTCATATTTTCCAAATACTGGAAGTTTTGGTGATTATGCTTATCGTTTTATTTCTCCTTCTGCAGGATATTTAGTTTTTTGGCTTTATTGGTTGAATTGGGTTACAACTGTTGCTATTGAGTTTATTGCTGTAGGGTTTTTGATGGGAAAGTGGTTTCCTGATGTGCCTATATGGGTATGGGTAGTTTGTTGTACTGTGATTATTTTTGGTTTTAATTTTTATCGTGTGAAAGTGTTTGGAGAAAGTGAATTTATTTTATCATCAATCAAAGTCATTGCAGTCGTTATATTTTTGATTTTTGGTGTTGTAATGATTGCTTATCATCTATATTTGAATGGATTTGAAATCACTTTTGCAAACTTCTATTTCCATTCAGATAGTTATAGTGGATTCTTTCCTAATGGTTTTGAAGCTGTTTTTGTAACGATTTTAGCTGTAAATTTTGCCTTTACTGGGACAGAGGCTATTGGTGTTGCAATTGGTGAGACAAAAGACCCTGCTAAAGCGATGCCTAAAGCGATCAATGCGACTTTGTGGCGTTTGATAGTATTCTTCATAGGTTCTGTATTTGTTATTGCAACCTTTATGCCTATGAATAGTGCGACAATCACTGAAAGTCCATTTGTTGGTGTGCTTGAAATGCTTAAAGTTCCTTTTGCAGGTGATATTATGAATATTATCTTGATTTTTGCTTTGCTCTCTACTGCTAATACAGGTCTTTATACTTCTGCAAGAATGATTTGGGGGTTGGCAGAAAAAAAATTATTACCAAAATTATTTGCCAAAATCAACCATAGAGGTATCCCTATAAATAGTCTATGCCTTTCAATGCTGGTTTCTTTATTGGGATTGTTGACTTATTTTTATGCACCCAAAAGTGTTATTAATAATCTCATTGCTGTGAGTTCTCTTGCAATGATGTTGGTTTGGGTAAGTGTTAGCATTGCACAATACAGATTCCGAAAATGGTATTTAGCTCAAGGGAAAAAAGTTGAAGACTTGCCTTATAAAACACCATTGACACCAGGAATTCAAATACTTGGAATAATTGGTTGTGTATTTTCTATCATAGGAGCTTATTTTGATGTGAATCAAAGAGGTGCTATTTATGGGACAATTATTTTTTGTGTAGTGTTTTTGATTATTTATTTTATCACAAAGCATTTGACAAAGGAAAAGCAAGGAATAATTTAGATTTGAAGTGTTTATACTTCAAATCTAAAAGGCATTTTTGCGTGACGTTCGATGTCTTCTGCGACCTGCATACACAAATCCGCACGATAATCAGATGCAAAAAGTTGTACTCCTTGAGGGATATTACCATTTTTAAGACCTGTTGGTACGCTCATGCTTGGATAATTTAAACAAACAAGTGCGAGTAAAGGTATTTGAGCTGGCATTATCACTTCTTTAAAATAATCATTTCCCTTAAGATCATCACCATGTGTGAATGGCTCTTTGCCAGAAACAGGAAGTATTATCACAGGATAAACATCTAAGATTTCATTATAAATCCTTCGCAACTGATCTCTTTTTGCTATGGCTAACATATATTCACGCATATCTTTAGCACCAGGACTTCCATATATCATACCTTGCCAAGCTTTTTTAACATCTTCGGAGCCATAATCATCGACATAATGCCCAATCATTGTGGTTTTTTCCGCGATGAGGATTTTACCCCATACTTCAGCAGCAATATCAAATTCAGGTAATTGGATTTCTTCGACGATATAGCCATCTTCTTGAAGCCATTTGGCAGTTTTTATTAAATTTTCTTTCACGCTTGATTGAATTTGCATTCCATTGATTTCTGTTACAAGAGCAATTTTTTTGTTTTTGGAGTCATTGTAGGTTAGTGGTGCAGGAACCCAAACTTGGTCATAAAGGCTTCCTTTTGATAAAACTTCTAATGACAATCGTATATCATTAACTGTCCTTGCAAGAGGACCTTCAATAGAAAAAAATTCACTCGCAAAAGTCCTTCCTCCAGGACTACTTGGGTCAAATTGAGGGATTCTACCCCAAGTAGGTCTCAAACCAACCACTCCACAAGCATATGCAGGGTAACGGATAGAACCACCAATATCATTCCCATGACCAATGAAACACATACCGCTTGTTACGGCTGCAGCTGCTCCACCACTGCTTCCACCAGGTGTGAGGTTATCATTCCAAGGATTTAATGTACGTCCAAATAATGGATTTTCACTGAACCAACGGATAGCAAATTCTGGAAGATTGGTCATACCTATGGTTACGCAACCTGCTGTATTGAAATTGGTTGCAATAGTGCTATCATCCTCACAAATCCTGTCTTTGAAAACCCCACCATTTGTATTCCTTTCGCCTTTTACATCTACATTATCTTTAATCGTTACAGGAACTCCATGCAATGGAGAGAGGATGATGCCTTGAGAGATTAAATCATCGGCTTGTTTGGCTTGTTTTAGAGCTTTTTGTGTCATTATATTGATAATCGCATTGAATTTAGGGTTTATTTTCTCAATACGATCAAGCACGCTTTTTGTAGCTTCTGTTGAACTGATAGCTTTATGCCTAATACCTAAAGCAACATCTGTAGCACTCCATTGCCAGATTGGTTTATTTGGAAGTATTTTTTCGATTTCTTTTTTTCGATCAAAAACCATATTCATCCTTTTATAATTAAATTTTTTTAGTCCCAACATTCGGCATTTTTGATACCAAGTTTTTTAGCACTGAAAGTTGGTTCTATTCCTTGTTTTCTTTGTTTGATATAGTCTTCAAGGGCAACTTTGACGACTTTTGATAAAAGAATAATTGTGATGATATTTATGGTTGCCCCGATGCCCATCACAATATTTGCGGTTCCCCAAGCCATTTCTAAAGTCATTTGTGTGCCCATGAACACAACAATGATGCTAATAATGCGATAAATAAGCAAAACTTTAGGATTGTCTTTGAGGTATTTGATATTCATTTGACCTACATAATAAGCACCTATGATGACTGTTGAGGTTAATACCACAATGAGGAATGTTACATAATAGCTACCCCATATTCCAAAACTCTCTTCCATTGCTGTTTGTACAAGTGGCATAGCTGTTAGTTTTTCGCCATTTGCATCAGTGAGACCTTGTGTATAAGCATCACTAAAGAGTATGAAAAGAGTTGCTAGTGTCGCGATAACTGTATCTACAAAAACACAAAATGCTTGTACAATCCCTTGTTTGACAGGATGACTTGTGTGTGCAGAAGAAGAAGCACCCGGCACAGATCCCAAACCTGCTTCATTAGCAAAAAGACCCCTTTTAATACCAATCACTACCACACTCCCAGCAAATCCACCAAAAATTGCTTTGAAGTCAAAGGCACTCCTAAAGATTTCAGAGAGGATATCAAAAGTTTTTGTGTAATGCATCCCAATGCTGATCAAAGCAATGATGAGGAAAACTCCTGCCATAAAAGGCGTTACATAGCTAGTAAATTTAGCAATGTAACGTCCACCTCCAAAAAACATTATTGCTGCAAAGATAGCTAGTATAACTCCTATATAGACACTAAAATGTTGAGTATTTTGTGCGATTGAGTAAGTTTCAAACGAACTATAGATTGTATAGCTATAAAGCATTGTAAAAGACCAGCCAATTAAAATAGTGATACAGCTATAAATAATAGCAATTTTTTTTGCACCTAGACCTTTTGTGAGGTAATAAGCAGGACCTCCTTTAAAGGCTCCGCCATCTCTGCTTTTGTAAATTTGACCAAGTGTGTTTTCAGCAATAGAAATAGCTCCATTTAGAAAAGCTGCAACCCAGATCCAAAAAATAGCACCTGCACCTCCTAATACCGCTGCAATAGCCATACCCACAATCGTCCCCATCCCTACTCGCGTACCCATAGAAATCATCAAAGCTTCGTATGGAGATATATGTTGTTTATTTCCTTTTGCATTAGGGTCTTTTTCAGTGATAACACCAAAAGCATCCTTGGTGAGTCTGACTTGGGGGAATTTGAGTTTGAAACTAAAATAGATTCCGACTAAAATAAGGAGTATAACAAGATAATGTCCCCAAATAATATCATCTAGATCGTGGATATAATCTGGAAATTTATCAGCAAAGTTTTGCAAATAGCCTAGTATTTTATCTACAAAGTTCATTTCTGTATCCATTTTTGTTCCTTTGTATCAACTTGTTTTTATATCTATCATACAAATAATATTTATTTTTGTATTTTTTATGTGTATAAAATTTTCCAAAAACTTAATCTATGTTACTTTAATACACATCAAAAAATACAAAAAACCTATTTATATTCATATATTAGGGTTCTTTTTACAACAAAGTTAAAGATTAAGGCACAAAAGAGATTTTTTATGATTTTGAAATAAATAACAAATTGTTACATCTGTGATTTTTCATATAGGGAGTTTTTGTATATATTAAATATTTTTGCTATATTTGATATATATAACCTCAAATTGAAGTTTATGTTTAAAATAATTTTAAGGTTTTTGGCAAGGAGAACTGAATGACAAGAAGAAATGTTATTGTTGGAATGGGTGCTGTTGGTTTAGGGATGAGTTTAGGCTTTGGAGATGAAGGTAAAAAACCTCAAGATAAATATATCCTCATCAAAAATGCAAGTGTGTTTGATGGACACAATCAACTATCTGGCTTGCAAGATGTTTTGATAAAAAACAATAAAATACAGCAAGTAGCACAAGGATTAAAATCTCCAGAAGGAGCTAATATTATTGATGCAAAAGGTAAATTTTTGATGCCTGGACTCACAGATGTCCATTGGCATACAATGTTAGCTGCTGCTTCATTTGATGCTTATAATTTACCTGATGATGGTCTTTTGGTAGCTTTAGCAGTCAAAGAAGCAAAGGCTACTGTTTTAAGAGGTTTTACAACTGTGAGGGATATGGCAGGGGGTGTTTTTGGTGTAAAAAAAGCCATTGATAAAAAAATCATCACTGGACCTAGAATATTCCCTAGCGGTGCATTCATTTCACAGACTGCAGGGCATGGAGATATGAGGCCTATTAATGATGCTCCAAACTTCTATGGAGGCTCACAGGTTCCTATGGAAAAACATGGCGATTTTGTGATCGCTGATGGTGTCGATGAAGTCCTAACTGCAGTGAGGTGGCAACTCAAAAAAGGTGCAAGTCAGATAAAAATAGGAGCAGGGGGAGGTGTAATAAGTGAATTTGACCCGATGGATTCTTTACAATTCACTCCTGAAGAAATGAGAGCTGCAGTAGCTGCTGCTTCAAGTTGGGGAACTTATGTTTGTGCCCATGTATATTCTGATGCTGGGATAAATCGTGCAGTTGATGCAGGTATTAAATCTATTGAACATGGTCAACTTGCTACTGAGAAGACGATCAAAAAGATGGCTGATAAAGGTGCATGGTTGAGTACGCAGGCATTTGAAAATAACAAATATTTCCCTGAGAGTGATGATGAAAAATTCCCTAAGGGTAAAATCTTAAATGGCAAATGGCGAAAAGTGCTTGAATACGCTGTGAAAAATAAGTGTAATTATGCGTTTGGAACGGATTTACTTTTTTCTTCTTTTCAAGCGAGTGGGCAAAATTATATGCTTTATCTCTTTTCAGAAGTATTGGGTGCTTTAGATGCTTTGAGGATGGCTACTTCTGGAAATGCAAAGCTATTAGCACTCAGTGGAGAAAGGAATCCATATATAGATGGACAAATAGGAGTTATTAAACCTGGAGCTTGGGCAGATTTAGTCCTTGTAGATGGTAATGTCCTTAAGGATTTCAAATTGATTTATGATTATGACAATAGGTTTAATCTCATCATCAAAGATGGTGATATTATTAAAAATACAATTGTATAAAGGTTTTTAGTTTGATACAATTAAAATACAAGGAGAACTGAATGACAAGAAGAAATGTTATTGTTGGAATGGGTGCTGTTGGTTTAGGGATGAGTTTAGGCTTTGGAGATGAAGGTAAAAAACCTCAAGATAAATATATCCTCATCAAAAATGCAAGTGTGTTTGATGGACACAATCAACTATCTGGCTTGCAAGATGTTTTGATAAAAAACAATAAAATACAGCAAGTAGCACAAGGATTAAAATCTCCAGAAGGAGCTAATATTATTGATGCAAAAGGTAAATTTTTGATGCCTGGACTCACAGATGTCCATTGGCATACAATGTTAGCTGCTGCTTCATTTGATGCTTATAATTTACCTGATGATGGTCTTTTGGTAGCTTTAGCAGTCAAAGAAGCAAAGGCTACTGTTTTAAGAGGTTTTACAACTGTGAGGGATATGGCAGGGGGTGTTTTTGGTGTAAAAAAAGCCATTGATAAAAAAATCATCACTGGACCTAGAATATTCCCTAGCGGTGCATTCATTTCACAGACTGCAGGGCATGGAGATATGAGGCCTATTAATGATGCTCCAAACTTCTATGGAGGCTCACAGGTTCCTATGGAAAAACATGGCGATTTTGTGATCGCTGATGGTGTCGATGAAGTCCTAACTGCAGTGAGGTGGCAACTCAAAAAAGGTGCAAGTCAGATAAAAATAGGAGCAGGGGGAGGTGTAATAAGTGAATTTGACCCGATGGATTCTTTACAATTCACTCCTGAAGAAATGAGAGCTGCAGTAGCTGCTGCTTCAAGTTGGGGAACTTATGTTTGTGCCCATGTATATTCTGATGCTGGGATAAATCGTGCAGTTGATGCAGGTATTAAATCTATTGAACATGGTCAACTTGCTACTGAGAAGACGATCAAAAAGATGGCTGATAAAGGTGCATGGTTGAGTACGCAGGCATTTGAAAATAACAAATATTTCCCTGAGAGTGATGATGAAAAATTCCCTAAGGGTAAAATCTTAAATGGCAAATGGCGAAAAGTGCTTGAATACGCTGTGAAAAATAAGTGTAATTATGCGTTTGGAACGGATTTACTTTTTTCTTCTTTTCAAGCGAGTGGGCAAAATTATATGCTTTATCTCTTTTCAGAAGTATTGGGTGCTTTAGATGCTTTGAGGATGGCTACTTCTGGAAATGCAAAGCTATTAGCACTCAGTGGAGAAAGGAATCCATATATAGATGGACAAATAGGAGTTATTAAACCTGGAGCTTGGGCAGATTTAGTCCTTGTAGATGGTAATGTCCTTAAGGATTTCAAATTGATTTATGATTATGACAATAGGTTTAATCTCATCATCAAAGATGGTGATATTATTAAAAATACAATTGTATAAGGAGTTTTTATGATTATAGGTATACCAAAAGAAACAATGAATCACGAACATAGAGTAGGGCTTGTACCTTCTGATGTAGAGAGATTGAAAAAATCCAATCCAAAGCACCAAATTTTGGTGCAAGCAGGGCTGGGGGAAATCATTGGTTTTACAGATGTAATGTATAAGGCAGCAGGTGCCGAAGTAGTGCCTGAGGCAAAGACAGTTTGGGAAAAGGCTGAACTTTTGGTCAAATGCAAGGAACCTCTAGAGCCTGAATATAAGTATTTGCGTAAAGATATGATTTTATATAGTTTTTTAGATTTAGCGTATTCTAAAGAATTAGCACAAGCTTTGATAGATTCTAAAGTAACTTCTATTTGTGGTGAAACGATACCTGGTCCAAAGAATAATTATCCCGTTTTACTCCCTATGAGCGAAGTAGCTGGTAAACTTGCTGCTCAATTGGTAGCTGAATATTTTTGCACCAATCGAGGCGGGATGGGGATTTTGATAGGTGGGTGTGCAGGTGTGCCTCCTGCTAGGGTTGTTGTTGTTGGTGGCGGTGTGGTTGGCATGAATGCAGCCAAAACTCTTGTAGGGATGGGTGCTGATGTATGGGTCTTGGATATAGATGTACATAAAGTGGCTACCCATCCTTTAGTGGTTGATAACAAGGTTAAATTACTTTATGCGACTGAAGAAGGTATACAAATAGCATTAAAAGGTGCAGATGCTATTGTTGGTGCAGTGTTAGTTACGGCTACACAAACTCCTAAGGTTATCAAACATGAGCATTTGAAGTTGATGAATCCAGGTGGTGTCATTATTGATGTGGCTTGTGATCTAGGTGGGTGTATTGAAACAATCCATCAGACGACTCATGATGATCCTACTTATTTTGTCGATGGTATTTTGCATTATGGTGTGCCTAATATGCCTGGTGTCGTAGCAAAAACCTCTAGCATCTGCTATTCAAATGAATCAATGCCTTATGTTTTGAGTATTGCCAATGAAGGCTGGAGAGAAATGCTCAAAATGCCCGGAGCTTTAATGGGCTTGAATGCCTATGATGGCAAAATTGGTCTTAAAACTGTTGCAGATGCATTTGGAATGCCCTACATTGATGCTAAAACATTGATTAATTAAAAATAAATTATAAAATATAGATTCAAATTGTATACTTCAAAATCCTTTTGAGGAGTTTTGATGTGTATTAGAATTATTTTGGCCTTTTTTATCTTTTTTGCTCAGTTTAGTTTTTCTATAAGTGATGAAGATGATGTTTATACCCCCTATAAACTTTATGCTGATTTTGGCAAGTATTTCACGAAGCAAAATTGTTCGATAATTCTGGATAGATTTTATTATGTGAATTGTTATGATTATGGGCTAAAGGGTAGCAAGGCAGTCGCCTATGAACTTAAAGGGGATATATTAAAAATGGGTCCAGCAGCAAAGCGACCCCCTTTTAAATCAGATATGCAAATCCCTCTCCAGTATCGTACAACTACAAGAGATTATACTAACAGCGGTTATGATAGGGGACATATCCTTTCAAATCAATCTATGAATGCGACCATTCAAGCCCAAGCCTCGACATTTTTGATGAGTAATATCACCCCACAAAATCCTCAAATCAATCGTGGGATTTGGAAAAAAGCAGAAGATAGGGAGAGGGCTTTGGCAAAAGAGGAAGGAGATGAACAGGTTTTGAACCTTATTATTTATCCTCCTCATCCACATTATATAAAAAACCAAATAGCAGTCCCGCAATCTTATGTAAAAATCATTGAAACATCAAAAACAAAAGAATGTTATGAAATCCCTAATCAAGACGTCAAAGATAAAGTATTGAAAGACTATATTGTGGATTGTGATGCTTTTGTCAAATGAAGTTTTAGATAAAATGTTTCAGTATTATGAATACAAGCAAAATAAAGAAGTATTAAAAATTCTAAATAAACAAATTAAATTCCCATCTCTTTTAGTAGGTGATAATAAAAAAACTCTTGATAAAATAGACGATAAGCAAATCCAGCTTATTTTTACTTCCCCTCCTTATTATAATGCTAGAACTTATTCGGATTATAAAAATACCTCAATAAACTCAAAAGAATGTGAGCAAGAAGCACAAATAAAAAAACCTGAAAATATTCTTGAAGGATACAAAGAAGGTAAAGCTATAGATTTATCCCTTACAGAGGAAGAAA
>NZ_MLAS01000005.1 GCF_002272785.1 Helicobacter sp. 13S00477-4
AGCCCTGATGGTATCTATTAAGCCCCTATCCACATCTGCCATCAACCTGAAAACTCCATTATTGCCATTGATGGTATTGACATTGAGGGTTCTTGATGCAAAAGGGGTAGGGGATATGAGGCGGTAAGAAAGTCCATCATCAGCGATTCTGGTAAAATCAACTACAGCTAATTTGCTTGTAGAGGTGTATAAATTTTGAATGATTTCATCTTCATTATTGGTATCTAGGGTGGTGATTTGTGAATTTGCATTCAATATCCATTTTCCTCCGTGATTGAGGTAAAGTTCAATATTTGATGTAGAGCCTGGTGCTAATGAAATCCTACCTTGAAAGAAACTTTGAGGGTTGTCTAAATTGATATTGATATTTCCCCTTGAGGTGCTTTCAGCTGAGAGATCACCTTTGAGTTGTATGATATTACTTTTATCTAGAGTTGTTCGAGTAGCTTCATTATAATTTATATAAACAGCACCATCTCCTTCTAGACTAAAAATCATTCGATATCCTTTGCCATTCTTTGCTGCTCCCCAGCCTTCAGAGGGTTGCATTTCAGAAACATCAATGAATACATTTTTGGTAAACTTAAAATAACCAGCGTTGTGTCCATTTGATGTGAAAACACCTCTTTGAATGTATACATCAGGACTTGCAATAAGGTAAAAATTTGTATTGAAATCAAAATCCGCATTTTTGCCATAATTCATTGCTTGTCCCATAAACATTCCTTCAATACCTTGACCTATTTTTTGAATTTGTTTGACATTAAATACAATGGTTCCCCCATTGATAACATAGTTACTCCCATTTTGTCCTCTAAAGATGGCTCCAGAATAACCTTCATAGTTTCCTTGAGTGGATACATTTACAGTGACTGTAGCATTAGGGTCTATATTCATAGTTGTATAACCATTAAACATTATTCCTGTGAAAAGTATGGGCAGTCTATCAGTTGCTTGGAATGTAAAATCTTCATTGATAGTGGCATTTGAATTATAATTAGGCTGTAGTTGGACAATAGTTCCTGTAACTGAATAGGAGAAAATCGGGATGTAAATACTTAAAAAATAAAATATTTTTTTATAAATTTTCATAATATTGTTTTCGATTTTGATATTAAATTTGACTTGGAAACTTTAAACCCTTTTAGCTTTTAGAATTCTGCATATATATCGACTATTATTAAGTTAGATTTAGATTTTTTTGATTAAAATTCAAAGAAATATAAGATGAGGAAACATATGCCAAAACGAGAAGATATCAAAACAATTCTTTTGGTTGGATCTGGACCAATTGTCATAGGTCAAGCCTGTGAGTTTGATTATTCTGGAACTCAAGCAGCTAAAACTCTTAAAGAATTAGGCTATAGGGTTGTTTTGATTAATTCAAACCCTGCTACGATTATGACAGATCCAGAATTTGCACATCGTACTTACATTGAGCCTATCACTGAAGAAGTTTTAGCCCGTATCATACAAAAAGAGAATGTAGATGCTATATTGCCAACAATGGGTGGTCAAACAGCTTTAAATATTGCAATGAGTATGTATGAAAAAGGAATGCTTGAGGATGTCGAATTTTTAGGTGCAAAACCAGATGCTATCAAAAAAGGTGAAGATAGGAAAGCTTTTAAGGAAACAATGCTCAAAATTGGTATGGATTTGCCCAAAAGTCATTATGCGTATGATGAGAATGAAGCTTTAGAGGCAGCTAAAGAGATTGGTTTTCCTTTGATTATCCGTGCGAGCTATACTCTTGCAGGTGGAGGTAGTGGGGTGGCTTATAATATTGATGAGTTCAAGGTATTAGCCCAGAATGGATTGGAAGCTTCACCTATTAATGAAATCTTGATTGAAGAGTCATTGCTTGGTTGGAAAGAATATGAGATGGAAGTCATTAGGGACAAGGCAGATAATTGTATTATTGTCTGTTCAATTGAGAATTTTGACCCTATGGGTGTGCATACAGGTGATAGTATAACGATTGCACCAGCATTGACCCTTACAGATAAAGAATATCAACGGATGAGGGATGCAAGTTTTGCTATTTTGCGTGAAATTGGAGTGGATACTGGAGGCAGTAATGTCCAATTTGCAATCAATCCTCAAACAGGGAGGATGATAGTTATTGAAATGAATCCACGAGTGAGCAGGAGTTCAGCTTTAGCATCAAAAGCTACAGGATATCCTATTGCTAAAGTAGCCACACTTTTGGCTGTCGGTTATTGTTTGGATGAGATAAAAAATGATATTACTCATACGCCTGCAAGTTTTGAACCGAGTATTGATTATATTGTTAGTAAAATCCCTCGCTGGACATTTGAAAAATTCCCTCAAGCAGATTCTACGCTTGGCACTTCAATGAAAAGCATTGGCGAAGTAATGGCTATAGGAGGTAATTTTGTTGAATCAATCCAAAAAGCTTTATGTAGTCTAGAAACAGGATTGTGTGGATTTGAATCTTTGAGTACTGATGTAGAATTTATCCGAAAAGAGATTCGTCGCCCTAATGCAAATCGTATTCTTTATATCGCTGATGGATTTCGTCAAGGGTTGAGTGTTGATGATATTTATGAGCTTAGCAAAATTGATAGATGGTTTTTGTATCAGATTGAAAGGATTATTAAGGCAGAACCTCAAATCACTTCTGAAATTTTACAAAATGCAAAACGAATGCATGAAATAAAATTGATGGGTTTTAGCGACAAGATGATAGCTAAACTTATCAATAAAAATGACAGAATGGATATGAGTGAGATTGAAGTTTATCAAGCTAGGCTTCAGCTTGGTGTGAAAGTAGTTTATGAGGAAGTAGATACTTGTGCAGCAGAGTTTCCATCTTTGACATCTTATTTTTATTCTACTATTACACCTGATGAATTTTTAAGCACTCAATTCAAATCCCTTAATCCTGTCATAGAGAACCAGCCAACAGAGAATAAAGTAATGATAATCGGAGGAGGTCCTAATCGTATCGGTCAGGGTATTGAGTTTGATTATTGTTGTGTGCATGCAGCTTTTGCTTTGTCTGATATGGGTGTAAAAAGTATCATGTATAATTGTAATCCAGAAACTGTAAGCACAGATTATGATATAAGTGATATTTTATACTTTGAACCCATTGATTTTGAACATGTCCGCACTGTGGTAGAAAGAGAAAAACCAGATGGTATTATTGTTCATTTTGGTGGACAGACTCCATTAAAGCTTTCAAAAAATCTTACAAAAATAGGGGCTAAAATCATAGGGACTCCTGCAAAGGTCATTGATATTGCCGAAGATAGAGAAAAATTTTCTAATTTTGTAAAAGAAAACAATCTCAGACAGCCTGAAAATGGTGTTGCTTTTACCAAAGAAGAAGCTTATTTGATTGCTGGTAATATTGGATTTCCTGTGCTTGTCAGACCTAGTTATGTGCTTGGTGGACGTGCAATGAGGATTATTTATAACAATGAAGATTTGCGTGTTTATATGGAAGAAGCAGTAAAAGTGAGTGAGGACACTCCTGTTTTGATTGATAAATTTTTGGATCGTGCTATTGAACTTGATGTAGATGCTATTTGTGATGGGAGGGATATATATATTGGAGGGATCATGCAACATATTGAAGAAGCTGGAATCCATTCAGGAGACTCAGCAAGTTCTTTACCTACTATAAATATTGAGGAAAAATTGCTTGAAGAAATTGAACAAACTACATTTAAAATTGCTTTGAATCTTGGTGTGATTGGATTGATGAATATACAGTATGCAATATATCAAGGCAAACTTTATCTCATTGAGGTTAATCCACGTGCAAGCCGCACAGTACCATTTGTCAGCAAGGCTACAGGACTTCCTTTGGCAAAAGTGGCTACTAGGGTTATGTGGCAGGGAAATTTGAAGGAATGCTTAGAATATTATGATCATTTTAAGATAGTGATATTTGAAAAAGGGATATACAAACCAAAAAGGGTTGATTATATTGCTATTAAAGAATCTGTTTTTCCTTTTAATAAGCTTTATGGAGCTGATTTATTGCTTGGTCCTGAGATGAAAAGTACAGGAGAAGTGATGGGTATCAGCAAGGATTTTGGTTTGAGTTTTGCTAAAAGTCAAATAGCTTCTCAAAATGCTTTGCCAAAATCAGGGAAAATATTTATTTCTTTGAGTGAACAAGATAAGCCTGAAGCCCATAAGCTAGTAGAGAAGTTTATTGATTTGGGGTTTAGCATTTGTGCGACAGAAGGGACTCATCAGATTTTAGAATCCAAAGGGATTATTTCAAGCAAAGTTTTAAAAATTTCTGAAGGTCGTCCTAATATAAAGGATTTAATGGCAAATGGAGAGATAGCAATGGCTATCAATACAAGTGATGGTAAATCTAATAAAGAAGATGTGAAGCTTATCCGCACCCAGGTCTTGAGGAATAAGGTTTCTTATTTCACTACGTTGGCTGCGGCAGAAGCCGCCGCACAAGCACTTAAAGATATGAATTTAAGTAATATTAATGACGCAGTTGCCTTGCAGGATTATTTGAATTGAAAAGCAATGATTTTATTTATTTAGCACAGACTGATACCACGGCTGGTTTGTTGAGTAAAAATCCTTTTAAGCTCAATCAAATCAAAGGTAGGAACAGCTATAAGCCTGTTTTGAGGGAGGTGGATTCTTTAAAGACGCTTAAAGGGATTGTTAGGGTACCAAAGCATTTTAAAAATCAAGTTCGTCGTTTGGAAAAAACTACTTTCATATACCATAATTCCCAAGCAATACGTGTTGTTAGGGAAAGGCAACATTTGGGTTTTTTGCAACATTTTGGTAGCTTATATTCTTCTTCTGCTAACAAAACAGGTGATAGTTTTGATTATGAGCAGGCTTTTGAAATGTGTGATGTGCTCGTCATAGATTCTAGAGGGATTTTTTCTAGTCTGCCTTCAAAGATTTTTCAGATCAATCAAAGTAAAATCAAAAAAATCAGATAATAAATTTTTTTAATATTCTATAAAATTATGATAAGATAACATAAATATTTAATACTTAAAAAGGGGTAATATGAAAAGATTTTTTATAATTTTTGTTATAGGTTTTATTAGTTTAGTACATTTGAATGCGGATGAAGTGAATAATAGTAGTGAAAAATCAGGGATTTTTGTTGGGATTGATATAGGATTTGCACTTAATTCAATAAGTGGCAGTGCTTCTGTGAAAAATATTTTTGATAGTACTTATAGTGAACAAACAGTAGCGGGCTATAGAGCAAATTTTGATGGGAATTATGGGCTTAGAGTGGGCTACCAACATTTTTTTGGAGCTCATAATGGTTTGAGATTTTATGGGCATTTTAACTATAATGATTTTAGTGGGTATTCTGTGATGCAATATGGAGGTAATGTTGATTATTTGCTCAATTTTTCAGATAAACCTGGTGCTTGGGGACTCTTTTTAGGTGCTGGATATGAGTGGACATCAGGGAACTTTGCAAAATTTCTTAAAGATACAAGCCCTACTGTTGAAGGTCAAACTATGGAAAAAAGCCTGAATGGAGTTTTTATGAATATTGGTTTATCAAAAACTGTCCGGAATAAGAATCGCTTTGAGTTTGGAGTAAAAGTTCCTTTTTATACTTATTATAAAACAGAATATACAATTTTGGGTGCTGAGGCTAAAATGACATTGAAGAAATCATCAGTGATTTATTTGGCTTATACTTACACTTTTTAATTATATAGATTCACAATGATTCTTGAATCTTGTCTTTATATTGACTTTAATTTTTTGTATGATTTTGAAGGTATACTTATAATATGAGAGTTGATAAATTTATGAATATAACCAATATTGTCAAAAAACGTTCTATTGCTCAAGATATGTGTGAGAGCGGTGTCATATCTGTGAATGGTGTTATAGTAAAGGCAAGCCGTGAGGTAAAAGTTGATGATGTCATTGAACTAAGGTATTTGAATCGTGTTGTGCAATACAAAGTTTTACAAATCCCTTTGTTAAAAAGTATTCCAAAATCTCAATCTCAAAAATATGTCATGCTAAATACCTTCTCTTAAATTCAATAAGAGGAAGTTTTGAAAAAAGAAGATTTAAAAGTCATACATCAATCAATATTGCAGTGGTATGAAATCTATGGCAGGAAAGAGCTACCTTGGCGGAATCTTAGAGGTGAAAATGCTCCTTATGTTGTGTATGTGAGTGAGGTTATGCTCCAACAAACACAAGTTACTACAGTACTTCAAAGATATTATCAACCTTTTTTAGATGTGTTCCCGACTTTGGAAGCTTTGAGTTTAGGCAATGAAGAAGAGATTTTGTTTTTGTGGAGAGGTTTGGGGTATTATTCACGAGCAAAGAATATGCTCAAGACTGCTAAAATTTGTGGTAAATCTTTGCCAAGCGAACCTAAGGAATTGGTGAAATTACCTGGTATTGGCGAATATACGGCTGGAGCTATTGCTTGTTTTGGTTTTGGGAAAGCAGTGGGTTTTGTGGATGGGAATATTAAGAGAGTTTTGTCAAGATTTTATGCTTTAGAAAAACCCAGTATGAAGCAATTACAGCAGTATTCAGAAAAAATACTCAATCATCAAAATAGTTTTGATCATAATCAGGCACTTTTAGATATTGGTTCGACTATTTGTGTTCCTTTAAATCCAAAATGTTTAATTTGTCCCCTTGAAATATGGTGTAAGGGCAAAAATAGACCATCTTTTTATATTCAAAAATCTAAAATAGTCTATGAAAATCTAGCTTTCAAATTAGGTGTGAGCATCAATAGTGATAAAATTGGGCTTATAAAAAGTCAAGTTCATCTTTATAAAGGACTATATAATTTTCCAAAGATACTCATTGAGGGAATTTTGAATTTTCCATTCATCGGTCATATCAAGCATTCTTATACGCATTATCGATTAGATTTGGAAATTTATTGTGTCAATGGAGTTGATAGTCTTGAGGAAGGAGTGGAATTTTTTAGTCCTGATGAGTTAAAGAGTTTGCCTATGAACGCGATGACTTTGAAGATTTTAGCCTTAATAGAGAAAAAAGGTATCTGGTAATATTCTATCCTAACAAGTTGTTTTATATTAGAAGTAAATAAAATTTTATTACTTTTATCTAATTTATATATAATTATTCATAATTTATTCATAAAATATAGATTTTTAGATAAAATAAAAGTAATTATTTTAGTATTTTTAGATGAGGTTTAGATGAAAAAAATATCAATAATATTTCTTATAACTATTTCTAATTTATATTCGGATATGGTTAGGGTTGATGAGATGTTCACTCAAAAGTCTAGCTTGAGGTTAGAAGCATCAATATTTTATGCTAATATCCAGAGACAAAATAATGTTATAGCACCCGTGATTATAGGTTCAGGGATTGGTTCTTCACCAATATTTGCTATCCCTGCGATACTCAATACACAAAAAGCAAATCAAGATTATCTGAATTTTGGACTCAATTTGAGGTATGGTATCACAAGAGATATAGAAATTTTTGCTGCACCTAGCTTTTTTTATCAGCACACTAATATCAGTGATATAGGTTTTTCTCATCAAGATGATTATAATTTCAATAATTTTAATATGGGTTTTGTCTATCAGGTCAAAAAAGAAAATAAATACCCTTCATTGCTTGTTGGTGCGACACCTATTGTGATAGAAAAATCTTTGTTTGATGATAAGAACACTAAAAGTAAAATGGGTAATATTGATTATTTTAAAAGTTATTCAATTTTTGCTACTAGTTATTATACTGTTGATCCTGTGATATTCTTGTTACAAGGTGGAGTGAGGTTTAGTTTGAAAAGGAAATTTGATGGTCATAGTTTGAAGATAGGGGATGTTTTGAACCTGAGTCCGATGGTTTATTTTGCTCTGAATCCTTATACTTCTATCAATTTTGGTGTGCGGTATGAATATAAGTTTAAAGATAGATTAGATAATAAGGTGGTTGTCCATCAAGGTTCTTCAATAGCTTATTTGTTTGGCGTAAGCTATGAAATCAATCCTGCTTTAATGGTGAGTATAGATATCAATAGCTTGGATACAAACTTATATGCTAGCAATAGTGTGAATGTTTTGTTTTCATATAGACTAAAATGAAAAAAATTTTTATTTTTTTTATTTTTTGCTTGCTTGATGCTAAGGTGTATATGAAATATGACAATGTAATTTTGGAAAAATCCCCAAAATCTTGGATAGAGTTCAAAAATGATAATCTTGTCAGGCAAGAATATGACTATACCTGTGGGAGTGCATCCCTTGCTACGATTTTAAAGTATTATTATTCTGTGGAGGTAACAGAAAGTGATATTATAAAAGGGATTTTGAAATCCAAAGGCTATGATAGCACTCAAAATGAAGTTTTAAAAGAGGGGGATAATATCATATCTTTTTTAGATCTCTCTGAGTATGCTAGAAAAAATGGCTTTAGGGCAGTGGGGCTTGCTATTGATTTTGAGGCATTGAAAAAGCTAAAAATCCCAGCTATTATTTTTGTGAATGTTAGGAATATTGGTCATTTTAGTGTTTATAAAGCTATGGATGAGGAATATGTATATTTATCTGATCCTAGCTTTGGGAATATAAAAGTGCGACTTAGTCAATTCAAAGAAATGTTTTATCAACGCAATGATGGGAAACATCCGGGCAAAATCTTGGTGATTTTGCCTCAAAAAGATAACTTGAATGTGAGTGTCAATAGAGATTTTATGGGTGTAAAAAAAGATTCAAGCTTTACCTATGAGGTGATAAAAGAAAAGATGATTTATCAAAGAATATTGCACTAGACTTGTATGTATTGAAAAGAAATTAAGGTTTTTGAGGCTAAGGATTTTAGCCTCAAAGAAATAAAATTTAGTTATTTCAGATAAAGTCCAAAGGTTATCCCAGAATAGACTGCATTGTATTCCATTCCATAAGCCATAAAGGTAAAATCAATTTTGTAGCCAAGATGACTATTGATATCATATTTTCCGCCTGTTGAGAATCCTACTCCAAGTCCATCAAAGTTATCTTTATGTCCTGTGTAGACCCCATTGATTTTATCAGAACTCCTGAAGGCTACATTTGCTCCAAAATACCCCATTTTATTGTCTTTACCAAGCTGCCATAGGTATTTGACACCTGCTTCATCCCCATTTTTGAAACTCTCATCTTTGTGTTTTTGAGTGAGGTTGAGTCGATAATAAAATTGAGCTGTATAAGAGCCAATTTTGCCATCAGCTTCTTTTATTCTTGTAAGGTTTAGCATAAAGGTATGCCCTTTGAAAAAATTTAGGCTTGAGCTATTATCATCAAATATAGCGTTATTGACGATATCTGAATTATCCCCGATAGCTACCCTAAAAGTCTCTCCTTTATATACTGTGAGCATTGCTCCGATGTTGGCTCCTGCAAAGTTCATTTCATTGATATGGGTATCGGTATAGTGAGTATTTGAAGCTTGATAATATCCATTGGCATTCCCAAAGACTTCAACATAGTCTAATATACCATAGCGAACATTTAGATTTAAAAGGGCATCAAATTGATCTGATTTTATCTTGTCTTTTGAATAAGTAGGCAAAGAAATATATTGACCATTGATATTTGGATTGCCTATGAGGATAGGGGCTCCTAAGTTATCTTTCCTGCCTATGCCCATTGCACTTATATTTGCACCGACTACAAGATGATTGCCTTCTAGTACATCTCCCTCTATAGGAGGCGTAGCTTGGGCTATGCCAAAGCTAAAAAATGTCAAGAATGATAAGATTGTTGATATTTTTTTCATAATCTTCTCCTAGTTAAAATGCAAATGTGAGGCAACCAGCCCCATAAGTAACTGCACATAATGCTGTGCCACCAATAATTGTAGGAACTGCTACCCAAGGATTTTTGATCGTATCCCAAACACTGCTCCAAAATCCAAAGCCTTGCGTTGATTGCATTTCATCATTATTGAGTAACATTGCATTCACATCAGAGCCAAAGATCATATTTTGGTCAGCTGTGTTTAATGTCGTTGTATGGCTGATGGATTGTCCCCCATTTGCTATTGAACTAGGTTGTCCATAAGCAAAATTAAAACTTATAATAAAAGCAATTATAGAAATCAAAATATTCTTTTTCATTGATTAATCTCCTTGAAAAATTAAAATTTTAATGATAATTAATTGATGAATTATCATAATGAGAATTTATATTATTTTTTATAGATAGTCAATAAAATTAAATACAAAAATTATTAAATATCAAAATTATGTTACTTTTATATACATTTATAAAATATTTAGTTTGAAATAAATAGTTATATAAATTATTTTTTTCGGTTATTCTTTGGGTATTTTAGGAGGTGATTGGGATGAATGAAGTATTAAGCATTCAAGTCAAAAGATAAAATATTTTCTCATTAATAAATAAAAATATATACAAATATAGGTAAGGGGGATTTATCCCCTAGAACCTTTAAAATCATGCTGGACAGTGATGGTGCCTTTGATATCACTTAAGATAGCACAAGCACTCTCTGCTGCTGAGCCTAATGCACAGCCTACCATTGAGGTTACCCCTGATGCTATCCCTGCGACATAGATACCATCTTTGATGAGGTTCCTCTGAGTATGCTTGAGTTTGATTTTTCCGGGTTTGGTCATTAGGCTATGTGGCTCTGTGATATTGCCTAAACCTTGAATATCAAAAGCATTTGCTCCAGTAGCAAGCACGATATAGTCCCCTTCAAAATCTCCTTTAGTTGTCTTGAGTTTGAAAGCACCTTTTGAGCCTGATATTTCTGTGGCTTTGGCTTGAATGTAGTTGACTTTTGTAAAAGATTCTATTTGTTTTTTGAACTGTTCAATGATCATTTCTCCTGTGGCTGCTTTTGGGAAAAATGGGACATTATAGATTTGGGCTTTGAAAATATCTCCATCCCCTTCATCAATAACACAAATAGCAAAATCTAAGTCTTTATTGATTGCTGAAGCAAGCGTTAATGCAGTATTCAAACCTCCTACACTGCCACCTATGATAAGTATTTTTTTAGTCATTTTTATATCCTTAGAAAATAAATTTTGGTTAGCCCGCAAACAGCTTGTAGGCTGTAACGAGCACAGAAAGCATATAAATGCTTAAGAGTCCATTCCTATGGACTTTGGCACTGGCTTTTTGGATGAGCTTGATACCGATCCAAACTCCAATCATTGAAGCTATGCCTATATAAATTCCTATATGTAACACTTGTGCATCTATCACATTGGAATTGTGAAAAGATATGATCCCTGAAATGGAAGAAAATATAACAAAAAATAACCCCAAAGGCACAACTTTTTTGGATTCATACCCTAAATAATACCCGAGTATCGGTACCATCAACAATCCACCACCAATGCCTAATGAAATGGCAAATATTCCAGTTATGATACCTGTTATGATAAGGATTAGACGTTGTTGAGATTTGGATTTTATAGGTGGGGTGAGGTTAGTGGAGCTTTGGATTTTGAAGGCATATTTGAGTAAAGAATAAAGAGTGATAAGCAAAAATAAAAATGTGAGTGTTTTTGAAGAAATACTATCAAGCAACATGCCACTAAAGCTTGCTCCTATAAGTCCCCCTATGCCTGCATAGATTCCATCTTCAATATTGAGGAGTCCTTTTTTATAGTTTATGATAGAGCCAAAGGTGGAAGAAAAAATCATTTGCATTACAGATACACCAATAGCATGATGGATAGGCTGACCTAAAAAAAGCATTACAGGCACAATGATAGTACCCCCTCCCATCCCAAAAAACCCTGCAGCCACACCAGTTATCAGACCAATGATAATATATGAGAAAATATCTAAGATTTCTAAACTCATTTTTTCCCTCATCACTAAATTTTTTTGTTATTATGCGATTTTTTTGTATAAAGTTATTTAAAAAATTGATTTTTTATTTGATTGGGAATTGATTTTGCTTGATAAGTATTAAAATTGTCTTATTAAGGGATTGGATGAATGTGAGTTATTGTAACCAATATATTCAGATTGAATTATTTGAAGGGAGTCGCTTTTTGTCAAAAGTTTTAGAATATGCCAATAAGCATTTTTCCCAACATTACCATCTTTCTTCCTCTCTTTTGATACTTGATGATGGGGAGAAATTTAAAAAAGATTATTTGATAAATTGGGCTTATCATATTAGCCTACAAGGGATTAAATTAGACAAAGAAAATTTAGATGTTTTGTTGAGCCATAGTCATTTGCCAATGCGGATCAAAATCGTAAAAAGAAATGAAATACTCCAAAAAATAAAAATTTCTTTGTGTGCTGTTGGTTATGATAAAGTCGTTTTAAAAATGGATAAAACTAGTCGTGTTGCTAAGAGATATTTGAAAAGTGTGTTTGGGCAATATTGTGTTTTTGAGTCTGGAGATACTTTGTATTTGAGTAGTGTTCAAGAGGATTTTTGGGAGATGATGATAGATATTATTGGATCTAAAGTCATTCATAATGTTGTGATTGATTTTGATTATGAAGGGTTTGGAACCTCGTTGACGCAAGAAGAATATTTGCTTAGGAAGTGTTATATGGAACTTTGTTGTGCTTTTGGTGATGATTTTGAAAGTGTGAAGAAGTCTTATTTGAAATTAGCTCGTCTTTATCATCCTGATAATGCCTATGGAGAAGATGAAAGCATTATTGCAAGTTATGAAGAACATTTTAGGAAAATCAATGAAGCTTATGAGATCATCAAAAAATCACATAAAAATAATAAAAAGGTATCATAAGGATTTGAATGTATAAAGACAAAATTCTTTTTATAATCTTAAATTTTTTGATTGGAGTGATTGTCTATTTGATAGCATTTATAGCCGTGTATGGTTATATGAAATTTTATTCTTGTCTATAGTTTGATACAATAATAAGGCATAAAAATCAATCTTAAAGAATGAAGATGAATCCATCTATATTAAAAGTAGGGACTCTTTTAAGACCATCTACCCCAACGCTTAAAGAGTCTTTTTTACAGATAAAAGAAGTATTTGAAACTCAAGGTATTGAAGTTATGCTTGAGAGCATTAGTGCGGGGATGATTGGTTTTAGGGGGATGGATTTTGAATTGATGTGCCAAGAAGTTGATGCGTTGCTTTCTTTAGGTGGCGATGGGACATTGATTTCAGCATTGAGGCGAAGTTATGGGTATAAGATTCCAGCATTTGGTATCAATACAGGACATTTAGGTTTTTTGACTGCTATTGGACCTAGTGAGGCTAAGGAATTTGGATGCATGCTTACAAGCGGAAATTATGCTATTGATGAACATATGATGTTGGAAGGAATTATCCAGACTGACAAGGGAGAAAAAAGATTTTATGTTTTGAATGAGGTATTGATTTCTAAAAAAAATATTTCAGGGATGCTCAAAATTTATGCCAAAATCGCAAAAGAGATTTTTAATGTTTATTATGTAGATTCTTTGATTGTAGGGACGCCTACAGGTTCTACAGCTTATAATATCAGTGCAGGTGGTGCAGTTGTTTATCCATTTTGTAGGAACATATTACTCACACCCATTTCAGCACATTCTCTTACCCAACGCCCGATGGTTTTGAGTGATGAGTTTATGTTGGAATTCAGTGTGGAAGATGATTGCGTACTTGTTGTGGATGGTCAAGAGATTTTACAAATGCAAAAAAATGATATTTTGTTTATAAGTCCTGCTAGTTTGAGTGCAAAGCTTATTCAAAAAAAATCAAGGAGTTATTTTAGAATCTTGAAAGAAAAATTCAAATGGGGTGAGGAATGATCAATCGACTTATGGTTAAAAATTCTGTAGCATTTGGAGATGTAGAATTAGAGTTACAAAGTGGATTTAATGTTTTTAGTGGAGCTAGCGGGAGTGGTAAATCAGTATTTTTTGAATCCTTATTGGCTATATTTGGGATTAAAGAGAGTAATGCTGAAGTGATTGAAGCAGATTTAGATATTTGTTTGAAGGATTTTGGAATTGAACTTGATGAGTTTGGGCTTGATGATTTCGGGGATTCATTGGTTCTGAGTATTATCAAAAAGGAGAAAACAAGGTATTTTTTGAATCGTTATGCCAGCTCAAAAAAACGTTTGAGTGAACTGGTGAGTGGATTTGGAAAACATATTTCTTCAAAAGGTGCGAGTGAACTTAAAGCTGAAAATCTTTTGCGGGTATTGGATGATTTTGTATCTCAAAAAAACACTTTGCATAAAACACTTTTAAGTGATCTATGTAATGAATTCGAATTGCTTTTAAAGGCAAGGATAAGATTAGATGAACTCCATGAACAAGAGAAAAATATCCAAAGCCTCAAAGAGCTTGCTGAATTTGAAATCCAAAAGATTTCTTCTATTGATCCCAAAGAAGCTGAATATGAGAAATTACTTGAACTAAAAAAAACACTATCAAAAAAAGAAAAGATTCAAGAAAGCGTTATGGATGCTATGCAGGCATTAGATACAATTCCTAAAATACAATATACTTTGAGTCTTTTGGGTAAAGAGAATATTGTATTTAATGAAGCTGTATTTGAAGTAAAGGCGATTTTGGAAGATGAGCAAGCAAAACTTGAAGAGCTTGATGAAATCAATGCAGAAGAATTGCTTAATCGGATTGCACAGCTTTCTGAACTCAATCGAAGGTATGGTAGTATAGCCGAAGCATTAGCTCATTTGGATATCCAAAGGCAGAAGCTTAAAGATTTTGAAAATCTAAGTTTTAATAAAGAACAAGTCATAAAAGAAATAAACATTTTAGAATTGAAATGTAATAAATTGGCAGATAGTATAGGAAAGAATCGTCAAGAAAATCTTAAAGATTTTGAAAATCAAATCAAATTAAGGTGTGAAGAGCTTTTGCTCAAAAATCCTAAGGTAAGTTTGCAATATTGCGACCTTAAAAGGACTGGGAAAGAATTTTTAGATTTGAGATTAGAGGAAACTCCAATTGAAGCTTTGAGTTCAGGGGAATATAATCGTTTAAGATTAGTAATGATGTGTTTGGATGCTAAGATAAATCATTCTAAGGGTATTTTAGTTTTAGATGAAATTGATGCTAATTTGAGCGGTCAAGAGAGTGAAGGGGTTGCTAAAGTCCTTAAAACCCTTTCTAAGACTTATCAGATTTTTGCTATTTCCCATCAACCTCATATGCCTGCTTTGGCAGATTATCATTATTTGGTATCTAAAAAAGATGGTAAGAGTAAAGTGAAGCTTTTGGATAATCAAGGCAGGATTGAGGAAATGGCAAGGATGATAAGTGGAGCTGATATTACTAAGGAAGCTTTAGAGTTTGCTAAAAAACGGCTTGAATATAATCAATAAGGATTATAATGAAACTTTGGCTACTAAAAAATATCGCCAAGTTTTTTTCAAATCAAGGGATAATCCGTAGCCTTAAACGAATTGATGATAATTTGTTCAAGCTTGAGTTTACTAAATATATTTTTTATTTGGATATGACTAAAGGGATGAGTAATATTTTTATCAATCATGATTTATTGCTCCCTATGAAAAAATATAATGCTCCTTTTGATGTTATGCTCTCCAAAATTGTCACTTATTCAAGGATTTTAGATTCTTGTGTAGATGGACAAAATAGGATTTTAAGATTATTTTGTCAACACTCTGGGAGTTATAAGAATATACAATTTTGTATTCAATTTGAATTCACAGGTAGGCATACCAATGTCATTTTGCTTGATGATAAAAATGTTGTTTTGGAAGCTTTGAGGCATATTAATAGAGATAGAAGTATCAGAGAAGTTCGTATTAATAAGATTTTAGAGCCTTTAGCACAGCCAGTTTTACATCTAAAGGATGACTTTGTCGAGCTTAGTATTGAAGCATTGCTTGAAGAGCTTAAAACAAATCATACCCAAAGCCATATATTAGAAGGTAAAAAACAAACCCTTATCGTTAAGATTTCAAAAAAGATTGAAAAACTTCAAAAAATGCTTGATGGATTGCCTAAAGAGCATGATCTTCAAAAGCAAGCTGATGAATTAGCTAAGAATGCAACTATTGTATTGGCGAATCTCAATTTTATTGAAAATTTTGTTAAAGAAGTTAGGTTAAAAGATTTTTTTGATAATGAAGTTAAAATCATTTTGCCTGAAGATTGTAGGACTCCTCAAGAAGGTTCAAATATTATGTTTTCTCAGTCCAAAAAACTTATAAAGAAGGCTAAAAATATTCATTTGCAAATCCAAAATTTTGAAAGTAAAATTAATTTTTTACTCCAAGAAATTAACTATATTAAGACTGTAAAAAATTTGCAAGACCTTCTGATACTTGAACCTAAAAAGATGAATAAAAAAAGTGCTTCAAAATATGAAGTTATTTTTATTGAAGGGATAAAAATCTCTATAGGGAGGAATAAAAGTGAAAATCAAGCTCTTTTGGAGGAAGCTAAAGCAGATGATATCTGGTTACATATCCGTGATATTCCTTCTTCTCATATGATAATTCATTGTGGTAAAAGTAAAGTTTATGATGAAGTATTGTATAAAGCAGGTCAAATTTTAGTAGGATTAAATTCTATTCAAATAGGTAACTTTAGTGTCGATTATACTAGAAGAAAGTTTGTAAAAATCATTGAAGGTTCCAATGTAATTTATTCTAAATATCAAACTTTTCATTATAAAAAACCATTTTAAGGATCAATAATGGCAATTTCACCTATTGGCAATATAACTTATATAAATCAAAATTCTCAAATCAATTCAATCCAGCAGGCAAATACTTTGTCTCGTGTTGATATGGTTGATATTATCAATAAAGAGTTTGAAGATAAATTAAAAGATATTGAAGAAACTCGTCCTGCAGAAGGAACACAATCTCTTCACCCTGATTCTAAGGGTAATGGATCTTTTAATGAAGATAATGCAGATCAAGAAAAAGATAATTCAAAAAGCCAAGAATCAATCACAAATAATTCAAAAAGCCATCATATTTTAGATATTAAAGTTTAGAGCATATCGGCAAATTGTTTGAAGAGGTTGGCAGATTCTTTGGGTCCTGGACTTGCTTCTGGATGATATTGTACTGAAAATATTGGAGAATTTTTGTATTTTATCCCCTCAATAGTGCCATCAAAAAGATTTCTATGAGTGATTTGAGCTATTTGTTCTATCTCTTCAGGTATAGAATAATTGTGATTTTGAGAGGTAATTTGAATGGTATGTGTCTGGAGATTTTTTACAGGATGGTTCCCGCCATGATGACCAAATTTTAGTTTGTGGGTTTTGTAACCATGTGCAATTGATAGGAGTTGATGCCCTAGGCAGATTCCAAATATGGGTATTTTTGCTTCAATGAGGAGCTTGATTTGAGTTACTTCATCTTTAAGCATTAGAGGGTCGCCCGGTCCATTGGATAGAAAAACACCTTTGATTTCTCCACTTTTATATTTTTGCACAATAGTATTGGCTTGAAAATTATGAGGTATTACCTCAGGTTCAAGTCCTACAGCTACAAGCTCATTAAGTATGTTTCTTTTGGCACCAAAATCAACAGCAATGATTTTTTTGGTGATTTTTGGAGGCGAACCATATTTAAAATTATTGAAATCAAAGACTGAATTTTGATGGACATAATTAGTTTTTGTTGAAACTTCTGGGATGAGATTGATTTCTTGGATTTGTTTGGATTGTGAAAGCTGTCTTTTGAGATCTTTTGATGTGCAAATAGAAGTTGAGGCAATCATCATCATTGAGCCATTATTGCGGATAGTCTTGATAAGGGATCTTGTGTCAATATGAGTGATGCCTAGAATGTTTTGAGATTTTAGAAATTTTGCTAAGCTTTCTTGTGATCTAAAATTTGAATAAGATTTATTATAATGACGAGTGATGAGACCTTTGCAAAATGCTTTTTTGGATTCCATATCATCAGTATTACTCCCAACTATACCAATTTCAGGCATACTAAAAACGATAAATTGTCCAGCATAACTTGGATCTGTAATGATTTCTTGATATCCAGTCATTGAGGTATTGAATACAACTTCACCTATGTGTGTTCCATCGGCTCCAAAGCTTTTTCCTTTCAAGAAAAGACCATTTTCGAAATAAACATAAATATCTTGCATTATAAAAACCCTTTTCTTTTTAGCTCCTCTTCATAAAGCTTTTCAAAAACTAGTTCATATTCATCAGTACCGACCAATAATCTTCTTTTGTAGTTTTTAATTTTTTCAATGACTTCTTCTTGAATTTCTTCATATAGTTTTGAGTAAGTCTCAATTGATTTGAAAATCAAATTTTTAATGAGATTTTCTGATACATTGAATATGATAAAACCTTCCAGACTGATTTCATCTAAGATTTTATGTGATATTTCATTATATCTATCTTCCCAAGAGAGTAAGAAATTTTGTTCTTCAGCAATTTGACGTTTTATCATCCAGAAAAGCTGTCTTTCATCTGCACGCATGAATTCAATTTCATCAAGATTTTCTTCTAAAAGATTTTTAGCTTTTTGATCAATTTCTAGTTCTTTTTTGAGATCATTTTCTAAAATCTCTTTAGCAACATTAGCAATATTTTCTAATGTTGTTTTGAGTTCTAAAAGATCAGAGTTGGCAATATCTAATGCAATTTTGTTAGCTACATGGGGAATATGGGTTAGTTTTAATTTCATTGCACACCTCTATAAAGATTTTTGTGCAAAATTCTAGCTTTTTTTAGGTAAATTTCTATTTAAAGCAAAAGATAAGTTTTAGAACAATAATTTTTCATCAATGGTATCTTGTACTTTATTGTCTGGTAGTTTTGAGGTATGAGTATAATAATAATCACTTTTGTTGATGGTTTTTTTAGCTACACCTTCAGGGATGTCAAATTTACGTTTTAAGCCCGGATCTATTTTCAATACATTGCTGATGAAATAAGAGAATACAGGAGGAGAAACAATACCTCCTGATTCTTTTGGTCCAATAGGCGTATTATCATCTCTCCCATACCATATTATTGCTTGGATTGAAGGTGTGAAACCTGAAAACCAACCATCAATATTGTTATTTGTTGTCCCTGTTTTTCCTGCCATTTCTATTCCTTTGACTTTTGCCCTCCTCCCAGTGCCATTTGAAACCACTTCTTTGAGGATAGAAATCGTTAAGAAGGCTTGTTGAGGAGAAGTTATCTCTTGGGGTTCTTTTGGTTCAAAAACTTCTACATTTCCATTCCTATCAGTGATACTTTCAATCATATTGGGTTCAACCATTTGTCCATAATTTGAAAAAATTGAATATTCTTTGGCTGCTTCTAAAGGAGAGATTCCAAAGCTTCCTAATATGATTGACATATCTTTAGGTAGGTTTTTAAACCCATATTCCTGAAGTTGTGTATAGACTTTATTGAAGCCTACCATTTCGACCAAATTAATAGTAGCAAGATTGAGTGAGTGACTAAGTGCTTCTTTGAGTGTAACAAGCCCTTTGAAGCTTTTTGAAAAATTATTGGGTCTCCAGTACTCATCTTTTTCGTCCGTCTCGGTAATATCAGTATTATAGCTTTTATTAAAGCTTCTAGCGACATCAGGAACAGAAGTGGCAGTAGAATACCCACTATCAAAAGCTATTTGATAAATAAAAGGTTTGATAGTGCTTCCAAATTGTCTTTTTGTCTGAGTAACACGGTTGAATGCACTTTTAGCATGATCAATACCACCTACTAAAGCTAGGATTTTTCCTGTTTTAGTATCTGTGACAATCATTGCACCATTTAGAGAGTCATATTCATCTGGAATTTCTTGAGCTTTTTTGTAATGTTCTTTATCTAGTCTTTTTTTGATATTTTCATAGCCATATTTTAAAGCATCTTGAGCGATTTTTTGGTAATCTAAATCAATGCTGAGTTTGATTTTATACCCTCCGCTTTTGATATCAGGAATATAGCTAAGTTGTTTGAGTACTTCATCTGTTACATACGGAGCTACATTTTGAGTGAGTGTTTGATTGTATACTTGAGGGATTTGGGTTGTTGCTTTTTCATATTCTTCTTTGCTTATCCAACCAAGATTGTACATTCGAGAAATGATATTATTAGCACGACTCAAAGAAAAATCAAGATTTTTAGTAGGATCATAAAAACTTGGAGCTCTTGGAAGTGCCACTATCATTGCAATTTCTTTTAGGCTCAAGCGATTGATAGGTTTTTTGAAATAACCCATTGCGGCTGTTTTGACACCATAATACCCATGCCCAAAAAAAGTTTGATTGAAATAACGTTCTAGAATCTGTTCTTTGGTCAAAATATGTTCTATTTGGATTGATAATAAAGCTTCTTTAATTTTTCGCGATAGTGTTTTATCGCGAGTCAAGACCATGTTTTTTATGAGTTGTTGGGTGAGGGTACTCCCACCTTCTACATATTTTCCATTTTTAATATTTTTTATTATCGCACGTAAAATTGCATCATAATTGATGCCACCATGTTCAAAATAAAGTGTATCTTCAACTGCTAAAAGAGCTTCAATCATTTTTGGAGGGATTTCATCAAATTTTGCATAAAATCGGAATTCTTTATCATAAATATTGGCTATAAGATGATTTTTACGATCAAAAATTTGTGTGGTTAATTGAGGGTGGTAGTTTTTAATCTTTACAATGTCTTCTTTGAGCCCCATCCATAAAGCTCCTATATAAATAATGATACATATGATGAATATCGCTAAAATTAAAATAATGATTTTTTTAAGCATAAATAACCTTGAGTTTTTTGATAATTTTACACAATTTTTCTGTGTCTTTAGGAGAGTTTTTTATAGATAATACAATTCTTAATATCGGTTGGGTGACAGTGGGTTTGCGAATAGCTCCTACTAAGAATCCTTGTTTTTGGAGTATTTCATATGTTTGTTGCATTGTGCTTATGTTTTTAAAAGGGATGGTGATTATTTGAGTAAGAGGGTAAATCCCTAATACTTCATGAACAATTTTTTTGTGTAAATGGATTTTTTTAATTAATTCTTGTTTATTTTGTTGTATATATTCTAAATTGACTAGTGCGAGTGCAGTATCAAAGATTGAAAGGGCTGTAGTGTAAATAATACTTTTTGCACGATTACATAAAAAATCAATTATTTTTTTGTCTGCTGCGATATAAGCACCATAACTTCCATATGCTTTTGAAAGGGTACCCATTTTGATAAAATTAGATTGGATAGGGATCTGATAGTGATCAAAATACCCTAATAAATTATTCCCAATACTGCCATTGCTGTGTGCTTCATCCACAATTAAAATAGCATTGTTATTGCAAGCAATTTTTGAAAATTCTTCTTGTGCTATATCCCCATCCATAGAATAAATACCTTCAATGGCAATGATAATTCTCCCTTTTGGTTTAGTGGTGTTGATTTTGTTTGATAAATCTTTAGCGTCATTATGTTTGAAATATATGACTCTTTCTCCCAATGATTTTGCTGCGTAAATACCGCTAGCATGATATTTTTCATCAATATAAATTTTATCATTTTTACGAACCAAAGCATCAAAAAGTGCAATATTAGCTAAAAAACCACTCCCTAAAATAATGCAATCATCAAATCCATTTTGTTTGCAAATCATAGATTCAAGGTTTTGGTGTAGAGGGCTATAACCATTGATAAGTAAAGATGCTTTCGGAGAATGAGAATCTTGAGAGATTGCTAGGGCAGCTGCTTTTTTTGCAAGTATTTTTTTATTTGATAGTCCTAGATAATCATTAGAAGCGAAATCCCTAAAAGATTTTGGGAAGATTTTTCGCTCCCTGTATAGATTAAAATGCTTGATGGTAGCAATTTCTTTATCAAACATCTTGTTGTGGTTTTTGTTTGTTCAATAGATTTTCGATATTTTGATTGATTTCTTGAGATTTTTCATAAAGCATTTCTTCAATACTTTTTATGACACCCATACTGCCATTTTCCATTGCAGAGATTTTTTGATCAATAAAATTTTTGTTCAAAGAATTTGGCTCTTCTAGTAATGTTTTGGCTAAAGTATTGGCTTCTGTATGTACGGTTGCGTGATAAGTATCAAGATGTTTATATCCTTGCGTTGTAGAGAAATATTTTTTCCCATCACCTTCAAAATACCATTTCCCTAAGCGACAGTTTTGGTGTTGGACTTGATTGAAAGATTCAGAAATTTTAAAAAGTAAGGCATAAAGATTATTTTTATAGATAGTATGATCAAGCTTAGCGAGTGCACAAAATATTTGATTATTTGAATTGTAGATTGCGTATTTGGCAAGCTGAGAACCTGTTTTTAACCTGTTGACCATTTCATGTATTTCATCAATACCTGTTTTGACTTCTTGAGTGATTAGATTTGTTTCATCTGTACTGGTTTGAATATCGCTTGCTTCTTGCTGCATAGATTTCACAACAATAGCGATTTCTTTGGTAGCTTTTTGAGTTTTTTCAGCAAGTTTACGAACTTCATCAGCTACCACAGCAAAACCTCTGCCATGTTCACCTGCTCTTGCAGCTTCAATAGCTGCATTGAGTGCTAAAAGATTTGTTTGTTCGGCAATATCATCAATGAGTGAAATTACATTGGTGATTTCATTACTCCGTTGTGTCAGCGAATTTACAAGCATGATTGCATTCTGCATCTTTTCATAAAGAAAATTAACATTTTGTGAGGCTTTGATGCTTGTATTAAGTCCTTGAAGACTGCTTTTTTCTGCCTCAATGGCTTTCTCTAAAATATTTTTACTTTCATTTAAGATATTTTGAAAGGATTCTTGAGCTATCAAAAGACCATCTTTTAGACTTTTATGATAGGTTTCAAAAAGGTTGAGACCATTTTCTTTTTCATAAATAAAATCATTTTCTGCAAGTGCGAAATAAATTACTCCATTAATATTTTTACTCTTGACTTTGAAGCTATGATTTTTTATAGTCAAACTATTGATACCTTCTTGAAGTTTTGGAGCTATCTCGTCAATATCTATAATTCTTGAGGCATTTTCATTTTTAAAAATAATTTTCCCATCTTTGAGACCAAATATTATTTCATTAAGAGAAAATTCTGCTAATGATTGATAAGAATGAAGTTGTTTTTTTAATTCTTCAATTTGAGTATTTTTTTCTGTCAGTTGGAGTTGAAAATTTTTGTTATTTCTAAACATAATATCTTTACCTCGCTATGATATTTTGAGATGAGACTTAAGGCTTGTTTATTATATTGATTTTTGGAAAATAATTTATTAAAATGCCATAAGATTTACTTTACTCTTGTTGGAAAAAGATATACTTAACAGAAAACATAGAAAATCGTGAATACAACATAGATTTATGTTTGAATATAAAAAATTGAGGTTTATGATGCAAAATAGATTAGAGACATTAGAATCCATACTTGATAGGCTCCGTTCTTCAATTAAAAAAAATGGTTTGAAGAACTCTAAACAAAGGGAAGAAATTCTTTGTGTTCTTTATAAAAGTGGTACCCATTTAAGTCCTGAAGAGATTGCATCCGAAGTAAAAATAAAGGATAAAACTACTAGCATTTCTTCAGTCTATAGGATATTGAGTTTTTTAGAAAAAGAAAATTTTATTTCTGCATTAGAGGCTGATAAGAGTGGTAGGAGATATGAAATTGCAGCTAAAGAACACCATGATCATATTATTTGTTTGCATTGTGGGAATATTATTGAATTTGTAGATCCTGAAATTGAAGAGAGACAAGTTAAAGTAGCGAATAAATATAATACTAAATTGATAAGTCACAATATGAAGTTATTTGTACTTTGTGAAAAATGCCAGAAAATTAAATAAAATCTCCAAATTCAAGAGGTTTGCCAAACTTTAGATTTTGAGTTGCTTTTTTCCCTATGATTTCTTTGAGGTATTTTGGTGGGATTCCATTATTTGGTCTGATTGATCGAATGTTATTTGTATTGAGTATTTCTCCTTTTTTGATGTCTTGGGATACAAAGAGACTCCTTGCAAATTTTCGATTATTTTTAAATTTTTCTATATCAATAGAGGGGTTTTTTTCTCCTAATATGATAATACATTCATTGATTTGTTCTACCATTTTTTTGAATGCTATTTTATCCATGCTGAAAGCAGAATCTGGAGTATTTATTGAAGAATCCAAAATAAAATGTTTTTCTATTATTGTTGCTCCAAGTGTGGTTGCAATAATAGGGGATAGGTTACCTTGAGTGTGATCAGAAAGACCATATTTTACTCCATATTTTTCTCCTAGTTTTATCATAGAAAGTAAATTAGCTTCTTTAATGGGTGCAGGATAGGCACTGGTGCATTTTAGCAAAGTGATATTTTCATTCCCTGCTTGTTTACAGGTATCTATGGCTTCTTGAATTTCTTCTTCAGTGGCTATTCCTGTTGAGATAATGATAGGTTTCTTTGTTTTGGCAGTATGATAAATCAGTTCTGTATCAGTTATTTCAAAGCTAGCAATTTTATACATTTCGCAATCAAGGGATTCTAAAAAATCTAATGCCTTGATACTAAAAGGTGAGCTGAAAATTTTTATCCCAATTTTTTTAGCCAATTCAAATAACTCTTGATGCCATTCCCAAGGAGTGTATGCTTCTTTATAAAGTTCCCAAAGAGTTTTACCATCCCATAAAGTGCCTGAATTGATTTGAAAATAACTTTCTTGAGAATTTAAAGTTAGGCATTCTGGTGTATAGGTTTGAAGTTTTATAGCATCGGCACCACATTCTTTGATTGCTAAGATGGATTTTTTTGCAATTTCAAAATCTTGATTGTGATTGGCACTGAGTTCGGCAACAATAATTGGTTTAGTCATTGGGATTCCTTTTGGTATAAATGAGTACATTTTCATATACCCCTTCTTGATATATAAAATCTAAAAGCTCTCCACTATAGTTATAATCATATTTTTGATAGAAATCAATAGCTTTTTGATTGTTTTTCATTACTTCTAAATGCAGTGTGTGGAGCGAAAATTCTTTGAATGCAATATATTCAAGGCTTTTTAAGATTTCTTTACCCACCCCTGTAAGATTTGGGTTTTTGTAAAGCCCCAAGAAGGCATGTTTATGCAAGGGGTTGATTCGTGTAATAGAGCCGACTCCTAATTCAATTTGGTTTTTTTTGAATAACCAATAATAACTTTTAGATGTTTTCTTGAGTCCTGCAATGAACTTTAGATGTGAAGAGAGTGAAATATTTTTGGTATACATCCATTTTGATATTTCAGGATGGTTTCTGAATTCTAAGATTTTGAGGCAATCGTTTTTTTGTAGTTGTGTAAAATCTATAGCATTAATATCTTTGATATTGTAGTTCATCTTATCCTCAAATACATTCACATTTAGGAATGATGGTTTTTAGTTTTTTGAAAAGTGATTTTCCAAAAGGGATATTTGAATATTTTAAAATCATTTCTTGGCGAATTTTTAAGGATTTGATTGTTTCTAAATCTTTGTATAAAGACTCAAGATCAGTGATCCTCATCGCTCCTTTTTCTTCCCATTGTTTGGCTTGAAAATTCTGATTAGTAGCAATGGGGATAATCAAAGTGGGGACTTGAGACATTGCCAATTCATTAAGTGTTCCTCCTCCAGCTGATATGGCTACATCACATTTTTTCATCAACACAGCCATTTGGGAACTAGAGATATTATTATAGAATTTGATTTTGTTTTTGAAGGGGTGTTTTTTAAAATTTATTCTTGAGATGATATGTAGATTGAAGGGTAATTCTTTGATAATTTCAAGGATTTTTTTTGTCATTCCTAAAGGGTCTGTCCCCCCTAGTGTGAGCAAAAGATCAGTTATCTGTTTTTTTGGTATTTTAGTAGAAAAAAATTTTTTGTCAATGATGGCATATTCAATACCCAAAAGATAGTTTTCATTTGTATCATAAAGTTTTTCGGCTCCTAATGCACCATTTAAGACAATAGTATTTTTAGGATAAGTCATCATTGCACTATCATCAAGAACGATTAGTTTTTCTGTTAGTTTGATTGTTTTTTGATAAGTTTTTTTTGTTGCTTGGTAGCTATCAATAATAACGACATCAGTTTGAGCAAGTAAAGATTTTAATTTATTATTTTCTAACCATTCACAATGATGATCTGCAAGTGGTGATATTTCATCACCTCGTTGATAGAGTGTGACATCAGGAGATATTTCTAATAAAAGTTTTTTGAGTCGATAGCAACGTATCAAATGACCCAATCCTTGACTTTTGCCAGCTTCGCAAAATATTTTTATTTTCATTTTTGATTTTTGAGTTTATATTTGATTTCTGCTATATGCCAATCATCAAGAGTATCAATATCTTGTACATTCATCCGTGGTAAAATAATGCCAATAGAATGAGAATCAAAAATTGTTCTTTCTTCATAAAATGTGTGGGCTTTTGCCCAATAGAAAGCACCTGCGTCGTGGTAAAATGTTTTTAGATCTTGAGAACGACTTAGGGCATATTGGGGGAAAACCATTGATATTTTTTCTTCATCAATTACAAAGCCTCTCCAAGGAGAAAAATCAAATTCTACACAAGAAAAAGCATAAAATTTTTCAGGATTTTGGAGGAGTTTTTCCATTCCTAAAAGGATATGTTCAGGTTGAATTAAAGGTGCTGTAGGATAAAGGCAACAAACTAGATCTTCATCTTTAAGTTCAAGCATTTTACAAGAGTGCGCAATGACAGGGATAGTGGGAGTGTTGTCAAGTGCAAGTTCCTTTGGTCGCATAAATGGGACTTTTGCCTTATAAGTTTTTGCAATTTGTGCTATTTGTTCATCATCAGTACTTACAATGATTTCATCAAATATATCACATTTTTTTGCTGTTTGTATAGAATAGCTGATGATAGGTTTGTCGCAAAAAAGCTTGATATTTTTTTTGGGTATACGTTTACTCCCACCTCTAGCTGGTATAATGGCTATTTTTTTCATTTAATAAGGCCATTCAGATTCTACAACATCAGAAGCGATTTTTTTCTTGTTGGTATTACTGAGTGCACCTATGTTTGAGTACTGTATTTTGGCATCTGCAATGAATTTAGATTGGATAGTATTGTTCCTATTGATATCATAAGGTCTTATCACGCCACTGATCCTTAGTATCTGCTTTTCTCCATCAACTAAAACTTCTTTATTGCCATAGATAAAATAATTACCATTTTCTAAAACCTTGATGATCCTAGCTGTTACAGTCAGTGTGAGGTTTTCATTTTTGCTTTGAGAACCTCCACCTTTAAAGTTTGTATTATTGCTTGGTTTAGTGAGGCTATAGTTGGTTTGATCATCTAAGAATTGACTAGATTTTTTTTTGTTTTCATCTGTCCCATTATAGCTTAATCTTGGGGGTGTGGAATTTCCACCTGATGTGCTGTTGTAAGTTTTTGAGGTAGAAAAATTAGCATTAGAAGATTCGTTAATAATAATAGTGATAAGGTCATCAGGCTTCATAGCTCTTCTATCTGCAAATAATGGTCTTTCGCCTTGTCCAAAAAGACTTCCAGGTTTGCTCAATTCAGGGATAAATTCTTTAGAAGGCATTTCTTCGACATATTCAGGTGGATTGAGATCAATTTCAGGTTCATAAGCATTGATATAGATGCTTGTTAATGTTAATATCAAACTGAAGATAGATATTTTTTTCATTTTAACTCCTTTTGAGTAACGAATAACTTGTATAATGAAAGCAAATTTTATTCCTAAAGGAAAGCTAATGAGTGCCATAAAAGAAAAAATGACTCAAGATTTAAAAAAGGCAATGAAAACAGGAGATATTTTTAGACGTGATACGATACGTATGCTCAATAGTTCTCTCAAACAAGTAGAAGTTGATAAAAGGATCGTGCTGAGTGATGAGGATGTTATTGGAATTTTGAAAACTGCTTATAAGCAGAGAGAAGATGCTGCAAAAGCTTATAAAGAGGCAAATCGAGAAGATTTATTTGAAAAAGAAAATAAAGAAATGGCTCTTATTTTGGAATATTTACCCTTGCAGCTTAGTGATGAAGAGTTGGATGAAGAAGTTTTGAAAGTAATTGAAAAACTTGGGGCAAACAATCCAAAAGATATGGGCAAAGTAATGGAGGCTTTGAAACATTTAAGTCAAGTGGCTGATGGTAGAAGAATTTCTTCAAGTGTGAAAAAGTTTTTGTCTCAGTAAGGTTTGCATTGTGAAAACATTTTTTTAAAATAGTTTATTGATTTTGAGATAATTGTTTTATCATTGCTTTTTAAAAGCAACTCATAATTATTTTCAAAGGCATTTTTACTCCAGTTAGCAGAGCCAATAAGGATAGTGTTGTTATCTATGATTGCCATTTTTTGATGCATTATGCCATTGTATTTGTCATTTTTTGCTCTTTTTCCATCTAGAAGGCAAGTTTGAATCCCATTATATTTACTCAGATAACCAATAGTCGAATAAGGATTATTAATATTGGCTTCTTTATCATAAATAATTTTTATTTTTACCCCTCTTTTTGCTGCTTCTTTTAAACTTTTTGCTATTTCTTTATTTGTAAAACTAAAGATAGAGATATAAATATTTGCTTGAGAAGATTTGATGGAATCCATAAGCGTATGAAGGGCTTGTTTTTGCTCATAAGGCATAAAATAAATTTGATTTGCCATAAGCGAACTTGATAAGAATACGATAGAAAAAAGTTTAAAAAATATGCGATTCATTTGAATCCTTTAATCTAAAATGAGGTAATTAATCGGTATAATCCTAACACTTTTTAAAAAATAAAGCGTGGAGTAGAAATTGAAAATACTTCTGATAAATAACGATTCAATGGTAACCAAGCTTTTTGAAGCTAGTGCTAAAAAGTTGGGACTAGAGCTTATTGTTCAAACTGAATTAAAGATTCAAGATATTGAAGGAGAATTATTTTTATTTATTGATGAGGGAATAGAGGGTGATTTTTCTGAATTTTTGCAAAAAAATAGTTTAGTTTTAAGCTGTTTTTTGCATAAGTATTCAAGTCCTAAGAAAGAAGGATTTGATATTTATATTAGGAAACCTTTTTTGCCTACAGAAATTTTAGATATTTTGAAGCCAAAGCTAGTAGAAATGGGGATAACAGAAGCAACTACTAGTGATATTACAAAAGATCAATTAGAAGACTTATCAAAAGCAGCTTTACGCTTGAGGCAAAATAGTTTAGAAGATATAGATGATTTAGAAAGTTTAGAATTAACTAGTTTGGATGATTTGATAACTGATAATAAAGCTCCATTAGTGGATTCAAAAGGGTTTGAAGAATTCGATAAGCCAAATTTAGTTGAATATAGCCTTGATGATTTAGAAAATGAAGAGTTTGATTTATTCGATAAAGAGCAAGAAATTCAAACATCAGATAAAAAAGATGAAGGTAAAACTATTGAGCTAGAATCTGAAAAAATGGATTTTGATTTGCAGGCACAAGAAGAAGATAAACCCAATCAAGATAACTTTATCGAAGAAGAGTTTTTAAAAGAAGATATTGTTAATCTTAAAGAAGATCCTCAAGAAGAAAATAATCTTGAAAATCTTGAATCTGTATTGGAACCTCAAGATTTACAAAATGATTTTGAAGGAATTCTAGATTATAAAGATAATCTTTCTGTCCTTGATAAAAATCAGGTTGATGAGGTTAAAAAAATATTAGAGCAGACAGACAATAAAGATATCTCAGCACAAAAGACAAATACTCCTAATCAAATTGAAGATTTTGAAGGGATTGATGAAAAAGATATTATCAGTGCTTTAAGTGATAAAGAAATCAAAGATATACAGCCTTCAGATGTAGAAAGTAAAAAAAATATCCCCAAAACTAACAAGAAAAGAGTTTCCAAACAATCTTCAAAAAAACCAACACGAAAAGATTTAGATATTTCATCTTTGGATAATATTGAAGAATTAATAAAAAATATGCCTTTAGAAACTTTACAGACAATCTTTAATGGAGCACAATTCACAATCAATATCAGTTTCCCTAATCAAAAAAAATCTAATAAGAAAAAATGATGAAGCATGGTGGGATTTTAATTTTATCAGGACCTAGTGGTGCAGGCAAAAGCACACTTTGTAAGCATTTGCAAGAAAACATTAAAAATATCTATTTTTCTATCTCAACAACAACAAGGCGTCCAAGAGATGGAGAAGAAGATGGTAGGCATTATTATTTTGTTTCTAAAGATGATTTTGTAAAAGGTATTAAAGAAAACAAATTTTTAGAATGGGCACAGGTGCATAATAATTATTATGGGACTGCTTTAACCCCTATAAAAAAAGCACTTGAAGATGAGAAATTAGTCATTTTTGATGTTGATGTACAAGGACATAAACAGATCAAAGATTATTATAAAAATGCTCGTTCTGTTTTTGTTATAACCAAAAATAGGACGATTTTGAAAGATAGACTTTGTTTGAGGCAGACAGATTCAGAAGAGGTCATTTCATTGAGGTTAAAACATGCTGATGAAGAGGTAAAATATATTGATGAGTTTGATTATTTACTCATTAATGATGAAATAGAGGCGGCGAAAGAAATTATTATTTGTATTGCTAAAACTTTACCCTATACCCAAAATACGGAGAATTCGAAACAATTTTATCAAGAATGGAACCAAGATTTCTCTTAAGGGCAAAAAGTATAGGTTTGATGTTATAATTAAAAACAAGAAATTTATTTGAGAAAGGATTTTTAAATGGGTGGTTTTGGAAGTGTATGGCATTGGGTGATTGTTCTTTTGGTTATTGTTTTGCTTTTTGGGGCAAAAAAAATCCCTGAATTGGCTAAAGGTTTAGGTAGTGGTATTAAAAATTTTAAGAAAGCTGTTAAAGAAGATGATGATTCAGAGATTGAAACAACACCTATTGAGGTAGTAGAAAAACAGGTTACTACACCAACTGTTGAAAAAAAACAAAAAACTACAAGGGCTTATACAAAAAAGACGACTACAGCAAAAACTGTTTCTAAGGAAAGTGTTCCTTCTGAGCCTAAAAAAAGGGGAAGAAAACCAAAGGTACAGACTAATGTTTGATTGGAAACAATGATGTATCATTGTGTTAAAAAAATTTTAGAAGATACTTTAGAAGCCAGTATTGTCTTAGAACATCCAAAAAATAAATTACATGGGCATTATGCCACTCCAATAGCTTTCTCTTTGGCTAAAATTTATAAGAAAAATCCTGCTGTCATTGCCGAGGAGATTTCCAAAAAACTTGCTTGTGTAAAAGAATTTAAGCAAGTTATTCCTCTTAATGGTTATATCAATATTACACTTTCAAAAGAATTTTTAAATCAGCTTGCTTTGAATGCAATCAATAGAGGAATGGATTTTGGTCGGCAAAAAGACCCTAAAGATAAAATTTTATTAGAATATGTTTCTGCTAATCCTACTGGACCACTACATATAGGTCACGCTAGAGGTGCTATATTTGGGGATGCTTTATACAGATTAGGGAATTTTTTGGGGTATGGTATAAATACTGAATATTACATTAATGATGCAGGTTCTCAGATTCAGATGCTAGGCTTATCTATTTATCTTACGGGTAGGGAATATTTTTTAAAAGAGGCAGTCATTTATCCTGATAGTTACTATAAAGGTGAGTACATCCTTGAGCTAGCTATTTTAGCAAAAGATAAATATGGACAGAAAATTTTTCAAGAAGAGAGCAATATTGCTTTATTGAGTGATTTTGGAAAAGATTTGATGCTAGGAGAAATCAAGAATAACCTTTTGGAAGTGGGTATTATTTTTGACAATTTTGTCAGTGAAAAATCACTTTATGGAGAATGGGGTGAGACTCTCAAGAAGCTTGAAAAAAGTGGCGGCATATATCAAAATGAAGGTAAAGTCTGGCTTTATTCAAGCCTTAGAGGAGATGAGAAGGATCGTGTGATTGTAAGAGAGAATGATGAGCCTACTTATCTTGCTGGTGATATTATCTATCATGCTAATAAGTTTGAACGTCCTTATGATCGTTATATTAATATTTGGGGTGCAGATCATCATGGTTATATTGCTAGGGTAAAGGCAGCTATTCATTTTCTGGGTTATGATGAGGGTAGGCTTGAAATCTTGCTTTCTCAAATGGTTAGTTTGCTTAAGGGTGGACAACCTTACAAGATGAGTAAACGGGCAGGGAATTTTATCTTGATGAAAGATGTAGTCGCTGAGATTGGGAGTGATGCATTACGATTTATATTTTTATCCAAAAAATCAGATACGCATTTAGAATTTGATATAGAGGAACTCAAAAAACAAGATGCCTCTAACCCAGTTTTTTATATCAATTATGCCAATGCTCGTATCCATACATTGTTTGAGAAGTCTTCTTTAGATGAGAATGAGGTTTTGAATATTACTTTAAAAGACTTAAATCAAGAAGCACAGAATCTACTGTTTAGTGCTTTGCGGTTCCCTTATATCCTTGAAAATTCTTTTGCTGAAAGGGGTTTGCAGAAATTATGCGAGTACCTTAAAAATCTTGCTGCTGATTTTCATAGTTATTATAATGCCCACAAAATCATTGATACTCCAACAGAAAGCCAAGTCTTAAAAGTCTGCAAAGTCGTGAGTCTTTCTATAACTATAGGGCTTGATTTATTGGGTATACAAGCAAAGAAAAAAATGTAGTTTTTATTCACTTAAGAAATGGTTTGATTGGATTGAATTGCTGTTTAGAAGTCTATCAATTTTAGATCTTGAAATGGCTATCTCATATTTGGATTGAGTGATATTGGTTTTGGCTGTTGTTAGTAAGAACTGTGCGTTCAAGAGTTCTGTATAGGTTGCAATATTTTGTGTATATCGGTTATTTACAATGCGATAATTTTCCTCTGCTTGTTGGAGTGATATTGAAGCAAGTGAATATTGCTCTTTGGCTAATTCAAATTCATTGATGATTTTGTTGATTTGGATTTTGAGGTCTTTTTTGTATTGATTGATTTTACTTTGTAGGGCAAGATAATGGAGTTTTTTGGATTCATAGTTGTAATGATCATTTAAGCCATTGAAAATATTCCATTCAAAAACAATCCTTGCTTGGCTTTGGAGAAAATAACTTGTTCTTGCAATATTGCCTCCATTAATATACCAAAATTTTGTCCCTATAATATCAATTTTAGGCATAAATGAACCCTTAGCAATATTGATTTGTAACCGTGCTGATTGTAAGAGAGATTTTAAATGCAAATAATCAGGGCTTTCAGAAAGAACTTTAGATAAAATATCTTCTTGATTAAAATCAGCTTTTGTATTTGTATTGATATCTTCAAGTGCTTCGGGTTTGATAGGAGAATTTGTGAGCATGCTGAGTGTATTTGAGAAATATTGTAGGTTGAGTTGTGCATTTTTGAGAGCAATGTTTGCATTGGCGAGCAAAACTTCTACGCTTAAGACTTCATTTTTAGCCCTAAAGCCTTGTTTAAAAAATTGTTGTGCTTTTTGTCTTTGTGCTTCAAGAAGTTTTTTAGATTCTTGAGCAATTTTTAGAGAATCCATTGCTTGCAATGTTGATATATAAGCAATTTTAGTTTCTAATGCAACGTCTGCAATATTACTTTGAAGGATATAGTTTTGTGTTCTTTGTTCTTGTTTGGCATCCTTAATCGTGTAGTAGTCCTTAAATCCATTGAAAATATTGTATTTCGCACCAATATTGAAGTTATTAAGAAAGTAAGTTGAACTTGTATTAGGGATATTGTAGCTAAATAAATATCCAAAATCTATTCGAGGCATTAGGTTTGAAAGTTTGGCTTTGGTAATTTCTTGAGACTCAGAATAAAGATGGGTTTGTGATTTGATTTTATCACTATTTTGAATAGCCATATTGATAGCTTCTTCAATATTCATAGCAAAAGCAATATTGTGAGATATAAAAAGTATTAATAACATTAGCCAAGTTTTCATTGTTTTTCCATTTTTTTGTCTTTGAGGACAAAGAGTAAGAGTGAAGGAATGACAAAAACTGTAATGATAGTTGAAAAAACCAATCCACCAATAATGACAGCACCTAGTCCACGATAAATCTCACTGCCTGAACCTGCAAAAAATACTAAAGGGATCAATGCAAAAACACTTGTAAGCATACTCATATAAATTGGAGCGAGCCTACTTTTAGTAGCATTTAATACAGATTCATAGGCATTTATATTATATTCTTTGAAATTAATGAGTGTTTGATAAACAATTAAGATAGCATTATTAACGACACTTCCTACAAGGATAATGAAGCCTAACATTGTGATAACATCTAGGTTTTGAGGAGCGATAAATTTATTTACAAGGTATAGACCAATAAGTCCTCCAGTAGTTGCAAATGGGACGGTTAAAATGATAATAAAAGGATAAATAAAATTACTATAAAGAGCACAAAGTATCAGATAAGTAATGATAATAGCAAGCACAAAACCACCTAAAAGCTCTGTTTTAAGCTTTGTTAGTTTGCCTGCACTGCCACTAAGAGTTATGTTGTTCTCAGTATTTTTTTGAATATTTGGTAAAATATTATTTTCAATGATATCTGTTATTTTTTCAAGTGGTTTATTTCCCTTTAGATTGAGGATAATAAGTATATTTCTATTTTGTTCAAAATGTCTGATACGTGAGATGCCTAATTCGTTTTTAATGGTTGCAAGTGAGTTGATAGGTAATATTCCCCCATTTGGAGTATAGATTTGTGAATATAGGATATCTTCAGGAGATGTTTTTGATTTGGTTTGAGAAGATTTTAAGAGAATATCAATATTTTTTCCATTGTTGTCTTTGTATTGCGAAATTTTTTTCCCATCCAGTAGGACTTGTACAATGGTTCCAAAGCTTATTAGATTAAGTCCATTTAAAGCTAATGATGTTGCATTTGGATAAAGATTGATTTCTCTATTATTGATTTCTAGTGATGGGACTGTGCGGATACTAAGGTTGGGTAATTGTTTTTTTATAGCACTGATAATATCATTGGCTGTAGTGATAAGAGAATTTAAATCATTCCCATTGATATTAATATCGATGCTAGAACCACTTGAGCCACTAAAAATACTTTGTTGAAAAACAACTCCTGAAATATTGGGGATAGAATTAATAATATTTTGTGCATAGGGAATGAGTTTGTTTGCAAGTTTTGGGTTTAGGGCTGTGAGATAAAAATACATATTTGCACCAGAACTGATAAAAAAATCTTTTATAACAGGGACATCATCAGGAGACATTTGTTTATAACCATTGACTTGTAAAAATGGTTTGAAATCATCATAAATTTCTTTGATGATACGATCTTTTTCTTCCAATGATAAGCCTGGTGGAGGGCTTAGATAGCTAACGATAAAATTTTGTGAACCCTTTGGGAGATAATCAGTTTTAGGGAATGCCCAGAAGCTAAACACTGAACAAAATCCGATGAATAAAATAATAGTCAAGCTACGAGATAAGGTATTTTTGATACATAAATGCAATATATTCATCAATAGATTTGAAGTTTTTTGACCAATTTTTTCTATCAATGTGTTTATAAAACAGAAAATTTTGAATCTGATCGGTTTTATTTTAGATAATTTTTGAAGTATATACAGCATAAAAGGGGGGATGACAAATATACATACAAAAAATGAAATCAAGATTGAACTGCTTGAAGCTAATGCGATGTCTGAAAAAAGTTGACCAGCTTCGTCTTTAAGACCAATAATGGGGATGAAAATTGCTACCGTGGTGATACTGGTTGCAAATAATGCCCCTATAACCTCTTTTGTCCCAATATATGCAGCATCAAAGAGATTTTTGGTTTTATTTTTGTGTGCGATGATATTGGCAGCTACAACAATAGCACTATCAATAATCATACTGATAGCAAAAGATATCCCTGCCAAAGAAATTACATTGAGTGTCCTATTAAAAGACTCTAGTAGTATAAATGAAGCGATGATGCTAATAGGGATAATCAAAGCAATGACTATTAAAGAAGAAAAACTCCTTAAAAATAAAAACAAAACCAATACAGCCAGTATGATTCCAATGAAAATATTTTCTTTGACTTGAGAAATAGAAGATTCAATATAATACCTTTGATCTCTGCCCCAATCAATATAAAGTCCATTTTTTTTCATTATTGTAGCATTGAGTTTTTGTGTGAGTTGTTCTACTTGATTGGTTAGGTTTAATATATTTGCATTTGCATTAGGGCGGATTTGCAGAGAGATAACATTGTCATTATTATGTATATTGTAACCAGTTTTATTTTCATAACCTTGTATGATAGAAGCGATATTTTTGAGTGAGATGATTTTATTGCCTTGTGATTTGAGCACAGTTTTATAAATGTTATTGAGATCTTGATATTCTCCTATTGTTGATATACGATAATTTCGTTGATTGAAGTCAATATTACCAGCACTGATATTAGTGTTTTGTGTTTTGATAGCATTGATAACTTCATCCATTGTGATATTATTATAAGCAAGCCTTTGTGTGTCTAAAATGATTTGTATTTGTTTGCTTTGTCCACCACTCAGATAGACTTCACCAACATCATTTAGACGTTCATAATATTTGATGATATTATCATAAATAAAATTTTTATAATGATCAATGGATTCTTGATTGTCTTTTGAAGTCTTGACAAAGAGATATACTGCAATAGGGATATTTTCTCCTGTTGTTTTGATAATAGGTTTTTCAATATCTTTAGGGTATCCCCTGACTTCATCAAGTTTGGCACTTACATTTAAAAATGCCATTTTCATATCTGTATTGATATTGAATTCTAAATTGATAGTACTCATCCCATCTCTTGAGGTTGAGGTCATTGAAAGTAGACCTGGTATATTTTTGAGGTATTTTTCTTGTCTGTCAGTGATTTCTTTTTCTACTTCATAGGGTGTAGCTCCTGGATATGATGTATAAACACTAATGATAGGGCGGATAACCTGAGGGAGCAATTGATAGGGCATTTTCAAAAAAGCCAAGAAGCCAAAAAGCAGTAAAAAAATAACACCTACACAGACAATAACTGGATTTTTAAGGCAATATTGAATTGATTTCATTTTTTTCGTGTATTTTTTTCTTCAATATCACTACCATTTTGCAATCTATCTTGCCCCCGATAAACCACTTTATCCCCTTCAGATATTTTGCCTCGTATTAAGGCAAGCGAATCTTGGATAGAAAGAACTTCTATGTGTACAGCAAAAGCTTGATTGTTTTTGATTATAAAGATGCTTGGATATCCTAGATAATTAACCACACTGTCTCTTGGAACTATAAAACCTGAACTTTTGCCATCAATATTTAGCATCGCTTCTACTGGCATTCCATCTAAAAAACTTCCGTCATTTTTTAGTGCAATGTGTATAGGGAAAGTTCTTGAACGGATATCTGCTTTGGGTATCATTGCAGTGATTTTGCCACTATAACGTTTGTTATTGATGATGACATTGACATTTTGCCCGGTTTTGATATTTTTAGCAATAGAGCCGGGTATATCTACGATAGCTTCTACATCTGAGTTATTTAGGATTTGACAGACTGCTTCTCCAGTGTTGACCCATTCAGCAATATGAATTTTTTGCTCTGCAATGATACCATCAAAAGGTGCGTAAATAGTCTTTTTAGAAAGCTCTACTTTTGATATTTCAAGTTCAGATTTTAGAGCAAATACATTTGCTTCTTGTGATTTGAGTTGGTATTCAAGATTTTCATATTCTTGTAGGGGTATTGATTGGCTATCTAGAAGATTTTTATAACGTTGGAGTTCTTTTTCTTGTCTTTGTAGTGAATATTGTGCTTGATTGAGTTTTGCTTGTTTGATTTGAATGTCTTTTTGTAATAATTCATCATCTAGACTTAAAAGTTTTTGTCCTTTCTTGACTTTTTGTCCAATATGGAAATAGATTTTTTGTACTACCCCTTGACTTTGAGAAGCAATATTTGAAATCTCTTTGAAATTGATTGTGCCAATAAAGGATTCTTGTTTTTGTAAACTCCCGCTTTTGATAGGTTGGGTATTAACATAGATAGGTTTTGCGTAGGTTAAAATTGCATTCAATAAAACAATCAGAAAGATTTTATACATTTTGATTGGTAATCCTTACGATTTTGTTTAAGATTTTGAAAAATTGTTCTTCTTCTTCTTCTGTGATTGAACAAGAGAAAATGTCTATAATTTCTTGCTTGTTTTTTTTGATAGCATTTAACTTGTCTCTGCCTTGAGGAGTGATAGATATTTTTGTGATACGGTTATCTTCTTTTTCTTGAATTTTTTTAACAAACTGTTTTTTACACAAGGATTCTATAGTGCGTGAAATTGTTCCTTTGTCTTTTAGGGTGATATTGGAGAGATCTGTGATATTGAGTGTCCCTTCTTTTTCTAATATGGCTAAGATACCAACTTGTTCAATACCAATGTTGAATGGTCGAAGTTTTTGGGCAAAAAAATTTTTTATCTGTCTGGAAGCCAGGATAATCGAAAAAACTATTTCTTTATGTTCTTCGCATTGATGCATTGATAAAAAATATTCCCTTTCTGTAAAATGGTTTTCTAAAAATTTTTTGAAGATTTTTCATGTTTATCATAGCATAAAAGTCATAGAATTGTAGTTGGTTTTTAAGTTAGTTTTTAGTAAAATATCATATACAGGCATAACAGGTGGTTGCTCCAAAAAGTTGTTAAAATTGGAGAGGAAAGTCCGAGCTGCAAAGACAGGATTCCATTTAACAAATGGCCAGTGTAAACTGAGGGAAAGTGCAACAGAAATAAAACTGCCCAATATTTTTGGGTAAGGGTGAAATGGTGAGGTAAGAGCTCACCGGGATTTAAGCGATTAGATCTGACCGTGTAAACCCAATCTGCAGCAAGAAGAGTATGGTTAAAGTCTTCTTTTAGCTCTTCGCTTGAGGTTTGTTGTGAAACAAATCCTAGATAAATAACCACCCTTGACAGAACTCGGCTTATCGTTATGCCTGTAGATGATTTTATTTAATGATATAAATTTTAGATTTGAAAATTAAGGTAAAAATTTATGAATGAAGTTGACTCAAAATTTCAAGCACAATATCAAAAAGCACTTGATTATCATAAAAATGGTAAATTAAAAGTCGAACCTAGAAGTCCATTAAAATCTCAAGAAGATTTATCACTTGCTTATTCGCCGGGTGTAGCTATCCCTTGTAAAGAAATACATCAAGATATACTTAAGGCTTATGATTATACTTCAAAATCACATTTAGTCGCTGTTATCAGTAATGGAACAGCTGTATTGGGATTAGGTGATATTGGAGCCATTGCTAGTAAGCCTGTAATGGAAGGCAAGGCAATTTTATTTAAAACTTTTGGCGATATTGATGCCTTTGATATTGAGATTAATGAGACAGATGTTGATGCTTTTGTTGCTGTTGTGAAAGCTATTTCCCCTACTTTTGGAGGGATAAATCTTGAAGATATAAAAGCTCCGGAATGTTTTGAAATAGAGCGACGTTTGGTAGAAGAACTTGATATTCCTGTCATGCATGATGATCAGCATGGTACAGCTATTGCCTCAAGTGCTGCTATTATAAATGCATCTTTTATTATCAGCAAACCTATTGAATCTATGCGTGTGGTTATCAGTGGAGCAGGTGCTGCAGCAATAGCTTGTGCAAAAATGTATAAGGAATTAGGTGTAAAAGAAATTATTATGTTTGATAGTCGAGGGGTTATTTATTCTGGCAGGAGTGATTTGGAAGGACTTAAAAAAGAATTTGCAGTTCAAAAGCATTATGTTTCTTATGAAGAAGCACTAAAGGGTGCAGATGTTTTTTTAGGACTTTCTAAGGCTGATTTGCTCAAGGCTGAAGATATTATGGGGATGAATGAAAATCCATTGATTTTTGCTATGAGCAATCCTATTCCTGAGATACTCCCCGAAGTTGTTCACACAGCTCGTCCTGATGCTATTATGGCTACTGGAAGGAGTGATTATCCCAATCAGATCAATAATGTTTTAGGTTTTCCTTATATTTTCAAAGGTGCTTTAGAGGTTCGAGCTAAGAAAATAAATGAGGCAATGAAATTTGCTGCTGCTTATGCTATAGCTTATTTAGCTAGGGAACCTGTAGAAGAAGAATTGAAAAAAATTCATGATCGTGATTTGAGTTTTGGCAAAGAGTATTTAATCCCTTCCCCTTTTGATAGTCGTTTGAAAGAAAAAGTTTCAAGAGCTGTTGCTCAGGCAGCTATAGAAAGTGGCATGGCTCAACTTTGATTTGCCAAGCCAAGATTTTGCATAAACCTGTTTTGCTTAATGAAGTACTTGAACTTTTTTCAGGTATAGAAGAGGGTATTATTGTTGATTGTACTTTAGGCTTGGGAGGTCATAGTGAAGCAATCTTGCAGGCAAAGCCAAATATAAGAGTTATTGGGATTGATAGGGATGAAGAAGCAATAAGATACGCTACCCAAAGGCTTGAAAAATTTGGTAAAAGATTTTCTTATATTAATGGGAGATTTGCAGATAAATTTAAAGAGATTTTATCTGAGAATAGGGTGCATATAAGGGGGGTGTTAGCTGATATTGGTGTAAGTTCTTTGCAACTTGATGGAGATCATAGAGGCTTTGGATTTCATTCAGATGTATTGGATATGCGGATGGATACGAAGCAAAGTCTAGATGCAAAAGTTATTGTCAATCGTTATTCATTGTATGAATTGCAAAATATTTTGAGGGATTTTGGCGAAGTTAAGGAATATAAAAGAATGGCTACCCTTATTGTGCAACGGCGAGTTGAGAAACCCTTTGAGAGTGCACAAGATTTGAGTAATTTTTTGCAAAAATATTTTAAAAATTCTAGGATACACCCTGCAACACTTGCTTTTCAGGCTATTCGTATTGAAGTGAATGATGAGTTAAGACAATTACAACTACTTTTAGAATCTGCTTCTGAGCTTAAAAATGCTATTTTGGGTTTGATTACTTTCCATTCTTTGGAAGATAGATTGGTTAAAAATACATTCAGACAATGGACAAAATCTTGTATATGTGATGCTTCTATCTATAAATGTGAGTGTGGTAATAATCATTCAAAAGGTAAACTGATAACTAAAAAGCCTATTATACCAACATTTCAAGAGATTGCTTCAAATCCAAGATCGCGTAGTGCTAAATTGAGAGCTTTTATTTTTGAGAAAGATGATATGGAGTAAGGAATGGATTCAAAAGAATATCAAAGGATTGATAGTGATGAAAAAGATGCTTTATTATTTGTAGAAGAACAAAAAGGAGTCAGTATCAATGTTCTTTTTGGCGTTTATGCGATTTTGATTTTCTCTCTCCTTTTTTGCCTTCCTAAGATTTATTTAACTTCTAATATTTATTATGTGAGTCGTGATATTGATAAGCTCCAGACTCAACAAACTTTGCTCAAAGAAGAAAACAATCGATTGGAACGCGAACTAGAGGATGTAAAATTTAAATATTTGATGATGAATTTGGATTGATTTATCTTTGGATGAAAATCCATTGTATATTTTTCTAACTTTATATATTTGTTTAATTTCTCCTATTTTAGCAAGTTTAACTTGATTATTTTAATGAAATTTTGATATTAAAATAGATTTTTTTATCATATGCTCAATTTTTATTATTTTTCTATTGACACCCCCCCCCCCTCCTATAAATTATAATTATATTTTTAGTTCAAGTTTTAAAATAATTGTATTAAATGATTTATTTAACTTGAATTGAATATATTTTAAAATGGAGCAATCAAATGAAATTTTATCTTGATAGCAATTCAGCTAGCCTAGAAGGATTTTATCAGGCTTTAGGAAAAATAAAAGTTAGGTTTTGGAGCCATTGTCAGGGGAAGTAATGGATACCCTTAATATTGATATAAATAGATTTAATATCAAAGCTTCATTTAAAGTTTCATCAGAAGGAAATGCAGGAACTTTTTTACTCCCTAAGGGCTGGGCTGAACCTGATATGAAGGACAATAGTCTTGATTCTATGAGGAAAGTATTGAATGAACTTTGGGTAAAAATACTTGATAAGATTGATAATAAAATTGTCTATCAAACACTTAATGGATACGAAAAAGATATTAAAGAAATCAAATCAAATAAAAGATTTTAACAATGTTTAGTAAAATATTATTTATATTTACCCTATTCATATTTTTATCTGGGAATATTTTGTTTGCTGATGAGGGAGATTTAGGTGTTGGAGATTATAAACAAAATCAAGGTTGGCATTTTAATCTCAGTGCGGAAGGCTCATTTGTATTCCCTACTACATGAGATATCTTGATGATTTTCGATTTCAATCCAATAGCTATTCAAATATCTTATGGTCTGAATGAAAAGATTGCATTAGGGGCAGGGGTAGGTTTGGGTGCACAACTTGGTGTGTATGAAATTGGTAGGAGAAAAGAATATAATGGAAGCACGACAAAATATTATACTTATGGAGAGACTAGCTATTCTTTACCTTTGAATTTTGATTTGTCTTATGAGCATTATTTAGGGACAAGTTATACGTTTGGAGGTATAATTGATAGTTTGAGTGTATATTTTGGATTTCATAATCCAGCTTTTCATAGTTTTTGAAAATAGGTTATACACCTTATATTAAGACTAATAGCAAGATTGGTAAAACTATTAAGGATGCAAAACTTTCTGGTTTTTTTGTTTCAATTGGTGTGGATTATTTTAGTTTTTAATCATCAGGACATGTATTGAATAAAATTAGATTTTATTCAATATTTTGTTTGATTTTTTTGAATAATTTGTGTGTATCTAGCGAAATAGTGAGCATTTGTTGAGAAGCAACAGTTTTTGGAGTGAAATGGAAAATAAAACTTATGCGTGCAGTTAAAATATCATTTTTGTATTCATAATAAAAATCTGCTCGGTCATAATTTGTGGCTTGATAAAAAGGTAATCCATTATAAAAATCTTCCCCATATTGAGAAAAATATTTCATCTGAGGTTTTCCAAAATAATAGCTGTTTTTGATCCCAAACCCTTTATATTGTATTCCAGCATCAAACTCCCAACCAAGCCCATTATAAAAAGGATCTAATCCTGTACTTAATCTTCGTTTTCTCTCTAAGCTTGAGATTGTTCCAAATTGAACATAAGCTTTATCCATAAAAGGCATCAAGGTTTTTAGGCTAGAACCTACGTAGAGATTGTAATAGATGCGATCAAGTAAGTAAGTATCTCCATTTGAACCATCTTTAGCTAGGTATTCGTCATTTTTAAAATGATACATCAAGAAATTTCCCCCAATATAAAGGTATTCTTGTAAAAATTTGAATTCTGAAGATGCTAACACCATAAATTCATCAAGTCTTTTGGATAGGTTCCCTCCATACCAGTCAAAAATAAATTCTGCATATCCATTAACATTATTTTGAGGTTTGTATTGGAATAATAACCCATTGATATTGGGGTTGAAAAAATAAAAATCATTGCGGAAAAAACTTAATGGATAATGTGCAATAGAATGTGTTCTTCGGAATATACCAAAGTAGCCGCGAAATTTTTCACCAATAGCACTATAATAAATAGAAGCATTTGCTTTGGTGGGGAATTTTTGTTCACCCATATTTTGAATGGCATAGCCTCCGATCATTAAAGATTGATGATTATCAAAGGCAATGCCAATCTCAGGGGCTAATCTTACTCCATAGATAGTCCTAGTAGCCCAATAAGGATCAGAATCTTCAAGATTATCTAAATAAAAATCAAATCCTAAGGAGTATTTCCATTCATAAGCTTCAAGATGTCCTGATAAAAGACATAAAAATAAAAAAAAACAAATCCAACGCATAGAACACCTTTTATACAATTTTTAAAATTGTATAAAATTAAGCTTTGAACTTGTTAAAGACATAAAGATATTGATGATTGTTTGAATTTTGTTAGATAACTTATTGTATTCAAAATTATATAGATTATGGTTTAGAAATATTTTGAAAAATTAAAACCAAAATATTTCTAAACTAGAAAGTTATTCAGAAGCTTCTATTTGAATGTTTACTTTTACTTCATCGCTTACAATTGTATTTGGGGTATCTACACCTACTTGAAAATCTTTTCTATTGATTTTACCCTCAATATCAAGTGCCATCAATTGTTTTTTAGTCATTGGATTGGTGACTGGACCACTCACTTTTACTTCCCAAACTACTGGTTTGGTGATACCTCTAATAGTGAGGTCTCCATAAAGTTTATCACCTTCTTGTTTGGTCATTTTGAAAGTACCTTTTGGGAATTTTTGTAAATCAAAAAAGTCATTGGCTTTGAGGTGAGTGTCTCGTTTTGAATTTTTTGTATCTACAGAAGAAATGCTGATTTCTCCTTGCAGTTTATTTATTTTTTTTGTACTAGGGTCAATATCTAAGATGCCATCAAAGTTATTGAATACCCCATTAACCTTACTAATAAGCATATGTTTTACTTCAAAATTTACTGAAGAATGCGATTTGTCAATAGTGAAGTTTTTTGCGATCATAGGACTTAGAGAAAGTGCTGAGATAAGAGCGATTGAAAGAAACTTTTTCATTGTTTTTCCTTTTTGGATTTATTTAAAATTCATCTTATTTTACTCATAAAAAGTTAAGGGTTTATGAAGGGAGTAAAATTTTGAATCCTTTTGATAGTCTCTTCTTTGCCAATGATATAGATTGCTTGGGCTAGCCCTATGCCTCCAGATTTACCAAGCAATGCAATACGTAGTGGTTGCATTAGCTCAGCAGGTTTGAGGGAATATTTTTGTAAAAAAGATTGTATATGTTTGTCGAAATCCTCTTGAGTTAGCAAATCTGAATTTGTAAATGAATTTATAAAATCATTCAAAATATTTTTAGCTGAAGGGTTTATTTTTTTAAGGCTTTTTTCATCATAGGTATTTGGAGATGTGAGTATTTCATTTGCCATAATACTGAATTCTTTTAAAGTCTGGACCCTATCTTTGAGTTCATTGTATAATACATCTTTTTTTTTGCCATTAATAATAGGGCAATCAAAAGGTTTGAGTAAATTTTCTAGGATATCATTGGATTTTTCTTTAATATAGTGAGCATTAAGCCAAAGGAATTTTTCTTGATTGTAGCTGCTTGGAGAAGAATTAAGGTTTTTAGGATCAAAAAGATTTAGCATTTCTTTGAGGTTGAATATTTCTTGATCTTTGTGACTCCACCCTAGACGAATGAGGAAATTCAAGATCGCTTCAGGTAGGTAACCTGCGTCTTTATAGTCCATCACGCTCATAGCCCCATCTCGTTTACTGAGTTTGTGCCCTTGATGATTGAGTATCATTGGGACATGATAAAATTTTGGGATTTTTAATCCTAATGCGTTGTAAATGATGATTTGTTTTGGGGTATTTGAAAGATGGTCATCTCCGCGTATGACATCAGTGATACCCATCAAAGCATCATCAATCGTCACGACAAAATTATAAGTAGGACTCCCATCACTTCGAGCGATGATAAAGTCATCAACTTCTTTGGATTCTACTTTAATGATACCTTTGACACCATCCTCAAATTCTATAAAACCTTCTAATGGAGCCTTTATGCGTACTACTGGAGAAATATTTTTTGGAGGAATACCTGTGAAATCTCGGTAACGGTTATCATATTTTGGTGTTTTTCCCTCTGCTTTTTGTTTTTCTCTTAAAGATTCAAGTTCTTCTTTGCTCATATAGCAATAATAAGCTTTATTTTCGCTGATAAGTTTATTAATATAGGTTTTGTATAAATCAAAACGTTTTGATTGATAAATAACCTCTCCATCATAATCCAATCCTACCCATTCAAATGATTCAAGGATAGCTTTTGTAGCTTCTTGAGAGTTTCTTGCCATATCCGTATCCTCAATCCTAAGGAAAAATTTTCCCTGATGAGCTCTGGCATAAAGATAATTAAATAATGCTGTTCGTAAGCCACCTATATGTAGATGACCTGTAGGAGATGGGGCAAACCTAGTTCTGATTTCATTCATTAATATTCCTTGTTTGATATTCAATGAGATTTTACTAAAATTTTATATAAGCCTATATCAATCTATAAAACCCCATATAAAACATAAGTTATTTGAATAACTAAATAACTCAAGCTCATTTTTTTCTCTATTTAAAATCTTTATAAAATTCTCTGATAAATTGACAATCATTATAACTCAATAGCTTCCTGTGTTTTTATAATGTGATTTTGTATTTACCATAAAGTGGGTTGCTAAAAAATGTACTTTCATTGTCATATGTAAGGAATAAAACTAAACTATTCTTTGCTTAGATTTAATATGAAGTTATATAGAATTCTAAAAAAATTAATTAAAATTTTTATATTTTAAAATATATTAAGATTTGAATTTATTTTTAATATTGCCATTTATTTTAGTTTTCAGTGGTATATTACATTAATTTATACGAAGGAAAAATATGGATTTTAAAGATTATATAAATATTGAATTTTTTGTAAGTAAGATTGTAATACTTTATTTAATTAAATTTTGCAATTCTTGGAATTTGTTTGCAATATATTCTATTTCTTTTTCTCTGATATGTGTGCCTATTGGAAGACTAAGAATTTCTTTAGAGTATTCTTTAGCATATTGATTAGAGGAAACCTTGCAGTTATCTAAAGAGTTGATAAAAGGTAGACTACCTAAGTCTTGAGGGTAGTGTATGCCACAAGCTATATTGTTTTTTTCTAAAAAATCCAGGATTATTTTTCTTTTACCTTTAAACTTATTAATAAGTCTGATGACATATAAATGCCATACATTGGAATCTTGGTAATCTGTTTTGGGTGGGAGTAGAATATTTTGGAATACAGAAAGGTGTTTGTCATAGATTTTGGAGATATTTTGTCGGTATTGATTGTTAGTTTGGAGATATTTTAGCTTGATATCTAAGATAGCTGCTTGGATTGTGTCTAATCTTGAGTTTCTACCAACAAGGCTATGGTCATATTTATTATTTTTAATCCCATGATTGGCAATGATTTTGCATTTTTCTATCAAATCAATTTCATTGCTTACGATAGCCCCACCATCGCCATAAGCACCTAAGTTTTTTCCTGGATAAAAGCTAAAACAACCTATATCACCGATACTACCAATGCTTTTTGGTTTACCATGATAGAGTATTTTAGCTCCATGTGCTTGGGAGCAATCTTCAATTATCTTGAGGTTATGTTTGTTTGCAATCTTTAAGATAGACTCCATATCGCAAGCTCTGCCATAGAGATGGACAACCATAATAGCTGAAGTTTTTGACGTGATGGCATTTTGTATTTTTATAGGATCAATGAGATAATCTTCACCACAATCGACTAATACTGCTTGATGACCAGTATTTAAAATGGCTTCAAGCGAGGCTATGAAGGTATTGGATGGGAGAATAATCTCGCTATTTTTTGGTAAATTCAGTGATTTGATAGCGATTTCAAGTGCATCTGTTCCATTACCCACCCCAACACAACCTTTTGTTTGAGTGAATGTAGCAAAATGATTTTCAAATTCCCTAAGGGGTTCACCACCAATAAAATTTGCTTTTTGGATAATATTAACGATAGCCCTGTGGATTTCGGGCTTTATGTTTTGATATTCTTTGAATAGGTCAAGGGATTTGATTTGCATAGTTTTAGAATGCTGGGATAATCTCGCCATTGTAATTATCTAAGATAAATTTTTTTACTTTTTGGCTTTGGAGTGCTTTTTTTAGCTCAATGATGTCTTTTCTGTTTTTTTCATCTTCTCTGATGACCAAGAGATTGGCATAAGGAGAATCAGGACCTTCTGTAAAAAGAGCGTCTTTGATAGTTAATCCAGCTTGTAAGGCATAATTTCCATTGATGATAGCTCCATCAAGATCATTAAGTGTTTTGGTAAGCATAGCAGCTTCTAGTGGACGAATTTTGAGATTTTTTGGGTTTTTGATAATGTCAAATTCATTTGAAAAGAGATTATTGGGGTCTTTGAGTGTGATAAGTCCTTGTTTGTGTAGTAAAATAAGTGCTCTACCTCCATTGCTAGGATCATTAGGAATCCCAATAGAAGCACCATTTTTTAGTTCATCAATGGATTTTATTTTTTTAGAATAAAAACCTAAAGGCTCAATGTGAATTTTTGCAATTCCAATAAGGTGTAGATGCCTATCTTTATTGAATTTTTCTAAATAAGGTCCGTGTTGGATGAAATTAGCATCCAGAGATTTATCAGCCAATGAGAGGTTTGGTGTGACATAGTCAGTGAATTCAATGACTTTGAGTTCAATACCCTTTTTTTTCAAATCAGGGATGATAGCTTTGAGTATTTGTGCTTGTGGGACTGGGGTTGCACCGACTTTTAAAACTCCTGCTTGCATGAAACTAAGTGTTAAAAGTAAAATAAAGCCTATTTTTTTCATTTGTTTTTCCTTGTTTGTGAGGGATTTTGTGCTGGGAGGATTTCTCCTTTGTATTTATTCAAGATAAACTTTTTTATTTCTGGACTCAAAAGCACTTTTTTAAGTTTTTGAATATCAGGATTATTTTGATTGTCTCTTCGTGATGCTAGGACATTCATATAAATGGATTTGTCATTTTCATGAAAAAAAGCTTGTTTGAGGCTAAAACCTGCCTGAAGAGCATAGTTTGCATTGATAATAGCTGCATCGACTCCATCTAGGATTTTTGGCAACATTGCTGCTTCGACTTGCTTGAATTTGAATTTTTTTGGGTTATCAATGATATCAAATTCTGTAGAATCTGTATTTGAAGGATCTTTTAGTTTGATGAGATTGAAATCATTGAGTAAAATAAGAGCTCGAGAATAATTTGTTGGATCATTAGGGAGTGCTATGGTAGCACCTTTTTTTATATCTGCTAGATTTTTATACTTTTTGGAATAAAATCCAAGTGGGACGACATAAATAGGATCAAGTGCTATGAGATGAAAACCTCTGTCTTTGTTCATCTTCTCTAAAAAAGGTTTGTGTTGATAGAGATTTGCATCACTAGAGCCTTCATTTAATGATATATCTGGGGTTACATAATCAGTGAAGTTTTGGATAATCAAATTCACCCCTTCTTTGGATAAGATTGGTTTAGCAAATTGGAGTATTTCGGCTGCTGGGACTGGGGTTGCACCGACTTTAAGATCACCTCCAAATGATACAGTAACTATCAAAATGGGAAGTATAAGTGCATTGCGTAATTTCATTATTATCTCCTTATTATTTATATTTTCTGAGTCGCTTAGCAATTAAATCACCAATACTCTGAATGATTTGCACTAAAATAATAATAGTAATGACTGAATAAAACAATATATCTGGGCGATAAGTCTGATAGCCAATACGGATTGCTAAATCTCCTAGTCCACCTGCTCCAACAGCTCCTGCCATTGCAGAGTATCCGATAAGAGAAATAGTAGTGATGGTGAGTGCATTCACCAAAGAGGGGAGGCTTTCACTAACCATCATTTTAACAATAATGAATTTATTGGCTCCTATACTTTGGGCTGCTTCAATGAGTCCTTTAGGGACTTCGGCTAGTGCTGCTTCAAAGAGTCGTGCTACAAAAGGGATAGCAGATATTGAAAGTGGTATGATGGCAGCTGTGCTACCAATACTTGTTCCAATCATAAAACGCGATAATGGAAGTAATAATATAATCAATATGATAAAGGGAAATGAACGAGCAGTATTGACAACCCCACCCAAAATTTTATTAACCAGTGGCATTGGAGCTATGCCATCTTTTTGTGTGATCTGTAAAAATATACCTAAAGGCAATCCAAAAATAACAGCAAAAATACAAGAAAAAAAGACCATATAAAGGGTCTCAAATGTAGAGTTATAAATCATATTAAATATCATTTGACCTACCTAAATTGTGAATAGTTAAGCCTTTTTCTTTGAGATAAATTATAGAATTTTTGATTTTGTCTTGCCCTCCAGTGAATTTGATTACCAAATGCCCAATACTTTCTGTGGCGAGCTCTTCAATATTTCCTGATAATATATTAGCATCAATATCAAATCGTTTGATGATATCAGAAATTAATGGTTCATTAGCATTTTCTCCAGTAAAAATGATTTCATAAACATTGGTTTGATCTTTGAGAGAAGATAGGATGTGTTTATTGTCTGTTGGGGGGAGGTAGGAGATCAGTTCTTTGGTGATTTCGTTTTGAGGATTGCTAAAAACTTCGTGTACAAGACCCTTTTCAATAATCTCTCCATCACTCATCACACACATTTTATTGCAGATTTCCTTGATGACTTCTATTTGGTGAGTGATGAGGACTACAGTGAGGTTGAATTTTTTTTGAATATCTTTAAGTAGTTTTAGGATGGATTTTGTAGTTTTTGTATCTAGAGCACTTGTGGCTTCATCACAAAGGAGTATTTTAGGGTGGTTTGCAAGTGCTCTGGCTATGGCTACTCTTTGTTTTTGTCCTCCACTGAGTTGGCTTGGATAAAAATTGACTTTTTCTGTGAGTCCTACAATTTCAAGTAATTCTAAAACTCTTTTACGAATATCTTGTTTCTTCCAATGAGCAATCTCAAGAGAGAAAGAGATATTATCAAAAACATTCCTGCTGCTCAATAGATTGAAATGTTGAAAAATCATACCAATTTTTTGACGTGTTTTTTGTAATTCTTTAGGTTTGAGTGTGAGCATATTGATACTATCAACTGTAATATAGCCAGTAGTAGGTTCTTCAAGTCGGTTTATGAGACGAATGAGGGTTGATTTTCCTGCACCAGAATAGCCAATAATGCCCATAATATCACCTGCATTTACTTCTAAATCAAGTTTTTTAATAGCACAAAATCCATTTGGATATGTTTTGGATATATCTTTTAAAGTAATTATAACAAGCTCCTTATGTGGAATTGCACACATTAAACCAATTATTCAAATTTGGTTCGAATTCTATATTAATTTTTTATAAACACGATTTGTATTTGTATTTTATTCGGGTATTTTATTTTTCAGTGTTACAAATATTCTCAAAGTTTAATTCAGATATATTTTAATTTAGCTTAATTGTGAAGTATTTTCTGTGTTTTTTAGCCAAATAAAGATTTCTATGATACTTTCATAGAGCTCTTCAGGAATAGAATCTTGAATTTGAATTTTTGTGAGCGAATCAGCTAATTCAGGGTTAGCAAAAATAGGTATTTGGAATTCTTTTGCTTTAATAATAATACTTTTTGCTAATTCGCCTATCCCTGAAGCAACGACTTTAGTCGTGCCATTGATTTCAGAATTATAAGCTAATGCAGCTGCTTTGAGGGTGTTTTTCATTCAGTAACTTAATAGGATAGAATTGATTTCATCCCAAGAATGAGAGTTTGATGTTTTGTCACGTTTCTTTAATAAATGAGCAATACTCCTTACTAAAATGTCAGTCTCTATATTTACCCTTCTACCACTTACATAGGTATGAAATAATGTATGTTGGAAGGTATATGGGATGACAGTGACTTTGAAATTTTGGGCAGAAATATCAGATACAGTGAGGCTTATTCCATCTATGGTAATAGAGCCTTGAGGGATAATGAGGTTTAGGATTTCTTTGTTTGCTTGGATTATAAAATCAGTTTGATTATAATTTGGTGAAATGGTTTTGATAAGACCAATACCATCAATATGCCCTTGTACAAAATGTCCATCAAGACGTGAATTTGCCAATAAGGCAGGTTCAATATGGACAAGGTTTTGATAATTTTCTATTGCTATGTATTGTTGAGTGTGTTTGCTAAGCTCTACCTCAAAGCCATTTTTAGTAATTTTGATGACTGTGAGGCAGGCACCATTCACGGCAATGCTATCCCCAATTTCTGGTTTATAGGTGCTTTGTAGACATAAAATATTATTTTGAATTTTTTTTACTTTTGCAATTTCTCGTATGAGACCACTAAACAAATTAGATTCCTTATTTTCTCATTGTTAAAATATCTTTTTTTTGAGTTAGAATGTTATATCAAATTTTTTGTAGATTTTACCATAACAATATTAAGGGACAATCAAATGAGTTGTTTGATAGACACGCATTGCCATTTGGATAATGAGATTTATGAAAATGATTTAGAAGATGTAATCAAACGTGCTATGGAAAATGGTATAAAAAAGATTATTATTCCAGCAGCTGATCCCAAAGATTTACCAAAGGCTATAGAAATTGTAAATAAATATGAACATATTTATTTTGCAGTTGGTATCCATCCAGATGAGGTAATGAATGCCAATCTTGAAGGAATAAGGCAATATGTTCATCATCCTAAATGTGTTGCTATTGGTGAATGCGGCCTGGATTATTATCGTTTGCCACCACACGAAAAAAGGGAAGAACTTAAAAAGATTCAAAAAGAGACTTTCAGGCATCATATAGAATTGGCTATTGAGGTCAATAAACCCCTAATTGTACATATACGTGAAGCTAGTTTTGATGCTTTTGAGATTTTGAAAGTATATAAGGTAAGGGGTGTTTTGCATTGTTTTAATGCAGATGAAATTTTATTAGAGCTTTCAGATAGATTTTATTATGGAATTGGTGGGGTGGCTACTTTTAAAAATGCGAAAAAAATTGTAGAAATTATGCCAAGAATACCTAAAAATAGGATTGTGCTTGAAACAGATGCACCTTATTTGACTCCACATCCTCATCGTGGAGAACGTAATGAGCCAATGTATATTCCTTTGGTTGTGGAAAAACTCTCTGAAATCCTCGGATTATCTGCTTTTGATATTGGAATGTTGAGTACCCAAAATGCTTTTGATTTGTTTGGTGAGATTTGAGGATTAGATATTAGGATTTTGAGTTTTAAGTATTTTTCAAGTAGAATCAATATTTCCAAAAAGAATGTGTTAAAAGTTTTTGTTTAGGAAGTTTGATGAAATTTAAAATATTGGTATTATCATTTTGTCTTTGTTCTATAGGATTCCTTAGAGCTGAATTTAAAAATTTGGTTTATGATCGCTATGGTGAGGATATTTTGAATTCATTTGGAGTGAGTGGTTCATTTTTAGCCCAATTACGTGTGGAAAATCCACTTAAAACTTGGAGTGCAGAAACCAGATGGGATTATTTTTTAGAGAAGTTTGATTCTAGTTATGAATTCATTCCTATTTTAAGAAGCATGATGGCAGAAGCTGGAATACCACAAGAATTTTTATTTTTGGCAATGGCAGAGTCAGAATTTTCTACAAAGGCATATAGCCCAAAAAGAGCAGCTGGCATTTGGCAGTTAATGCCCACTACCGCCAAACAACTTGGTCTTAAAATCAATGATTATGTTGATGAAAGACGCGATCCTATCAAGAGTACGCAAGCTGCAATTAAATATCTTCAATTTTTACATAAAATGACAGGTCAGTGGTATTTGGCAGCGATGGCATATAATTGTGGTGTAGGGAGATTACAAAAAGCGATAAAAGAGGCTAAAACAACAGATATTAGCGTACTTTTAGATGATAAAAAAAAGTATCTCCCCAAAGAAACTAGAAATTATATGAAAATGATTTTGAGTATGTCAGTGGCATTCAATAACATTGATAAACTCAAGAGTGCAGATAGAGAATATTTGTTGAATCGTGGAGCTATGGATACATTAGTAAGCGTCAATATTAAGGGAGGGACATTATTAGAGAGTATTGCAGAGGGTGCGGGTATGAGTTTAGCAGATTTGAAAAAATATAACCGACAATTTCGATATAATTTTTTACCTCCAGGATATAAGGAATATAGCGTTTATATTCCTTATGAAAGACTGGCTTATTTCAAACAAAATTTTAAAGAAGATCAAAATCCTAATGAAATGTTTGTATTGCATAAGGTCAAACAAGGTGAAACCCTCACTTCTATTTCAAGGAGATATAAGGTGAGCATTCAAGAGATAAAAATCACTAATAACCTCAAAAACTCATTTTTATCTATCAATCAAAAACTCATTGTCCCAGTTATCAGAAAAGATTATGCAAAATTAGCTCAAAATGAGGTTAAGCATTGAGAAAATGTTTGATCAGAGGGGTTTTATTTTTATGTTTAGTTTTGTTTTGTGCTTGTTCTCCTCAGAGTGTTTATAATGGTGGTATTGGTGGATTTAGTGATTATGAAGGGTTGAAATCTTATCGTTCTAAAAAATATACTTCTAATTATACCAATCAATCTTCTTTAGATGAGAGTTCTAATTTTGGTGGTGGAAATAGTCCAGTAGATATTTTTTCAAATTCAAATCCTTCAATGTTGGAAGGAATGAGGGATTCTGCAGCAATACAGAGGGCTACAATGAGACCTTATCAGATAGCAGGTAAGTGGTATTACCCTACACGTGTTGATGTAGGTGAAATTTTTGATGGTATTGCGAGTTGGTATGGACCTAATTTCCATGCCAAAAAGACTTCTAATGGGGAAATTTATAATATGCATGCACATACTGCTGCAAGCAAGATATTACCAATGAATACGGTTGTAAAAGTTTATAATAAAGAAAATAGAAAAACCACTGTAGTTCGAATTAATGATAGGGGTCCTTTTGTCGATGGAAGGATTATTGATTTATCGAATGCGGCAGCTAGGGATATTGATATGGTAAATAAGGGAACTGCAAAAGTTCGCCTTGAGATTTTAGGTTTTGGTGGAGTGATTTCTAAAAATTATGAAAAATCTATTGATATGCCCCAAGCAGAAGGTTTAAAAAAAGAGTTTAAAATTGGTGAGAGTAAAAGCAGTATAGAAGGGGGTAATTTTTCTTTACAGGTTGGAGCCTTTAAGAAAAAAGAAGGTGCTATCAGTCTCAAGAATCAGAATGAAAAATTTATCCAGAATGGTGATTATAAGGTTGTTATAAAAGAACAAACAAGCAACGGTGAGCCAATTTATAGAGTTTTTGTCGAAGGTTTTAAAAGTGAAGATGAGGCTTTGGATTTTGCCAAATCAAAAAATATAGCAGGCATTGTTATCAGGGAGTGAATATGCAAGAAATGAAACGATCTACCAAAGAAACAGATATAAATGCTTTTTTAGAAATATATGGGAGTGGTCAAGCTAAAATTGATACAAAAATAGGTTTTTTTGATCATATGTTAGAGGCTTTTGCTAAGCATTCTTTGATGAATATACAAATTATTTGTGAGGGAGATAGGTATATTGACGATCATCATAGTGTTGAAGATTGTGGGATAGTGATTGGAGAACTTTTGAGGAAGGAAATCTATCCTATTGCTTCTATTGAAAGATTTGGTAATAGTGCTGTTGTCATGGATGAAGCTTGTGTAGAATGTGATATTGATCTTTGTAATCGTGCTTTTTTGGTTTTTGATATGAGTGTTTATGGAAATTTTAGAGGAAGAGTAGGGGATTTTGATATTGAGCTTATTGAGGAATTTTTTCGTGCTATAGCAATGAATGCAGGTATATGTTTGCATATTTACCTCAAGAGAGGAAAAAATCTCCACCATATTATTGAGGCAACTTTCAAGGCTTTTGCGATTTCTTTACGCAGGGCATTAGGTCAAAATGCTGCTGTTGGTATCCCTAGCACAAAAGGTTCTTTATGATTGAGTTGATTTTATTAGATGTAGATGGTACATTGACAAATGGAGGATTAAGTTATAATAGTGATTTAGTTGAATTTAAAACTTTTTGTATTAAAGATGGTTTAGGCTTGGTTATTTGGCAAAAACTTGGAAAAAAGGTTGCGATTATTTCAGGGAGAGATTCAAAAATCACTGTTTTTAGGGCAAAAGAATTAGGGATAGATTCTATTTATATGGGTATAGCTGACAAAGGAAAAGTGGTTTCAAAACTCAAAGATGATTTTGGTTTACACGCTTCACAGATTGCTTGCATAGGAGATGATTTGAATGATTTGAGCATGTTTAAAGAATGTGGTTTGTGTTTTGTTCCAAATGATTGTGCGTTATGGATAAGGGATTTTGCTGATATTGTTTTAAACAGCAATGGTGGTCAAGGGGCTGTGAGGGAAATGATAGAATATATCTTGATGGAAGAAGGGCTCAAGGATGAGGTTCTTAAATTTTACCAATAGTGTAACGAATTTTTTTTTGATACTTTTTTTGATTACCTTAGGTTCAATATTTTTCTTCACCCCCTCGAAACTTTCTGAAAATAAAATGACTGAGCAATGGCCAAAAATTGAACTTAATCAATTCAGTATGTATCAAATCAATACAGATTTTGTGGATATGAAGGTAGAAGGTTCTGGTGCTTTGCAATTTGATGATTATGAGATATTGTTTGGTTTTTTAGCAAGTCGTTACAACACACATTCAAAAAGGACATATGAGTATATCAGTGGTGAAGAGGTTATTAAGACAGGAGATATTTATACTTTCCCTCAAGGTGTTGTTTATACAAAAAGTGATGGTGGGAGCTTTTGGAGTGAAAATGGTGTTTATGATTATCAAAAAGAAATTTTTAAGGGCAAAGGAGATTTTATCTTAAGCACATTAGAAGGTAATTTTGAAGGTAAAAATATAATTTATAATAGAAAATCTCAAAATATCCAAGCCATTGATATTGTTTCAAAAATATTCCTTGATACGAATAAAAATACCTCCAAAAAAGGAAAAAAATGAAAAAGATATTTTTGTTGTTTTCTCTTTTTTTCGCATTAAATGCTCAAGAAACTCTTGAAGTAACTGCTCAAAAATTTTTTGGCGATGATGCGAAAGGAATAACTGTCATTGAGGGAAATGTGCATATCAAAAAATCTAAAGATACATTGGAGGCTAATAAAGTCATCATTCATACAGACAAAGATCGAAAGCCTGAGTTTTATGAGGCAGAAGGCAACGTTAAATTCCATATATTCATGGAAAATGGTAGAGAGATTAAAGGGCATTCTGATAAACTTACTTATAATGCAGGAAGTGGTGAATATAGGCTTTTGCAAAATGCTGTAGTGAATGAAGTTGGCAAGGAAAATACTATTAGGGGTGAAGAGATCATTGTCAATAATGAGAGTGGGTATGCTAATGTGCTTGGGAGTCAAAATAAACCAGCTAAATTTATCTTTAATCTTGATGATATAGGGAAAGATAAAGATGAAAATAAGCCTGAAGAGAAAAATGAATGATTTTTGTCAAAGAAGCAAATTTCCTTACATCTGCGAAAAAGCTTGTAGAATGTCCTCCTCCTGATGTGATTGAAATTGTATTCTTAGGTAGGAGCAATGTTGGTAAAAGCACTTTTATCAATATTTTATTAGACAAGAAACTTGCCAAAAGTTCTGCCACACCTGGTAAAACACGTTTGATAAATTTTTTTACTTCTGTTTGGGAAAGGAAGGGAGAAATTTGTGAATCTATATCTTTGAGGTTAGTGGATTTACCTGGTTTTGGATATGCAAAAGTTTCTAAAGAGGTCAAAAGAGAATGGGAAAGTTATCTTTGGGATTTTTTACACAGACGAAATTGTATTAAACTTTTTATACATTTGATTGATTCTAGGCATACTGGCCTTGAAATAGATACTTATGTTGATGAAGTTTTGTATTCTATAATAAAGGGTGATCAAAAGATTTTGAATATTTATACTAAGTTTGATAAATTAAATAAAAATGAGCAATATTTTTTTTATCGTCAAAATAGGGTTGTTGTATCAAATAATGATAAAATCATAGACAAAAGATATGGCGGGAAAGATAAAGTTAGAGAGTTGATTTTGAATACTGCATTGGGTTTTGGAATGAATTAAGTAAAAAATTGATTAAAAAACTAAGGTTTATGATGGATGTGAAAGTACTTAAATAAAGGGATATGATTTATGATGAGCAGTATTGAATGAAAGTGATTTCAAAAGTTCGAAAAAAAGGCATATTTAGAGAAATATTAAAAGCAGGACTCCTTTTAATATGTTTTTATTTTTATACTTGTTTGAGTGATGTTTATTTGTTTTTGCCTCCTATGATTGGCTTATTGTTTGTGTTTTATATCCAGATTTCAAGGGATAATTTGTGGATTTTGAGTTTTGCTGTTTTTGTTTGCTTGATTTTTTTTGAATATGATCACGATCAGCATGCAGGGATTTTGCCTCTTGTCTTTGTTGTCACTAATTGGTTGGTGATTAAGAAATTTCGTTTATTGTTTGAGGAAAATGTTTTTTTTGTTATTATATATATTGCTTTGATCTATCTTGTTTATTTTTTCTCATTATATTCATTTGGTATTTTTAATGGTGTTTTTAATTCCGATTTGAGTTTGAGTTTTGTTTATTATATTTTTTATGAATCTTGTTTGGCGATAATCTATGAAAAAATTAAATATCAGATATAAAATTGTTTTATTTATCTTTATTTTAGTTTGGATTATTCTGAGCTTAAAAATATTTGTTTTGACCATAAAATCACACCAATATTTTGAAAAATTAGCTGAACGTAATATGACTAAAAAAGAGATTTTAGTACCTGTTAGAGGACAAATACTTGATAGAAATGGAGATCCTTTAGCCATCAATGAGTTAGGTTTTTCTATTTTATTAAATCCTTTTTTGAAAGACAAGGATTTAGAGAAACAAATTGCTTTGATTCAAGGATATTTTCCTGATATTGATACTTCAGATGTATTCAAAGCTTATAAAAAGCAATATTCTTCTTATAATCATTCTCCTATTAAAGTAATCAATTTTATTTCTTATGACAAAATGCAAAGGTATTATGCACAGATTATTCAAAATCCTGATATTTTTGTGGAACCTTCGACCAAAAGGCTTTACCCTGGAAATGCTAGTGCTTCTCATATTATAGGTTATGTAGGTGCTGCTGATGAACGTGATATTGCTAATGATCCTGTGAGTAAATATACAAGTATTATTGGCAAAACAGGATTAGAAAAAGAATATAATTTATTCTTGCAAGGGCATATTGGTTATCGTGTTGTAGCAGTTAATGCATTTAATCAAGAGATTGAAGTTTTAGAAGAGTCTAGACCAGAAAAACAAAATGATTTGACTTTAAGTATTGATATGAGACTTCAAATGATTGCAGACAAAGAGTTTGAAGGCAAGACAGGTGCAGTGATTGTTATGGATGTGCATACAGGTGAGATTCTTGTAGCAGGTAGTTATCCTGAGTATAATCTGAATGATTTTGTTGGAGGGATAAGCTATAAGAAATGGAATGCTCTTCGTGAAGATATTTATAATCCTTTATTGAATAGACTTGTGAATGCACTTTATCCTCCAGCATCTGTTGTGAAAATGGGGATGGGGTTAGCTTTTTTAGAATATGCAGGTATTAATGAGAATACAAAAATTGATACCCCTGCATATATTGAATTGGGTGGTAGGAAGTTTCGTGATTGGAAGCCAACTGGGCATGGCAAATCAGATCTTGTAAAGGCTATCAAAGAATCTGTGGATGTTTATTTTTATAAACTTTCTCAAGTTGCTGGGATTAATAATATTGCAAATGTCATGAAACAAATGGGTTTTGGAGAAAAAACAGGTGTGGATATACCAGGTGAATTTATTGGCATTGTGCCTGATCCTGAATGGAAGATGAAAAGATATAGAAAAAATTGGTACACAGGCGATACGGTTGTTACTTCAATCGGACAAGGAGCTTTTTTGGTAACACCTATGCAGATTGCTAGATATACAGCTTTGATAGCCAGTGGCAAATTGCCAACGCCACATTTTGCAAAAAACTTTGGGAATAAAGATTATGAAGATAGAAGTGAAGATGTTTTGGATGATTTTCAAAAATCAAAGTTAAGCATCCTTCAAAAAGGAATGTATCAAGCTTGTAGTGTTCCTGGAGGTACAGCTTATAGGCATACTTTGGGATCTAAAATGCCTCTTGCTTGCAAGACTGGAACAGCACAGGTTGTTCAAATACCACAGGATATTAAAGTCAGGATAAAAGAGAGTCAAATGGAATATTTTCATCGTTCTCATGCTTGGATCACAGGATTTGTTCCTTATAAAAATCCAAAATATGTCATTACTGTTTTGCTTGAACATGGCAAGAGTGGAGGTAGTGGGGGACCCATTATGGTAAAAATGGCGAATGCACTTTATGATTATGGTTATTTAAAGTAATATTTCTTACTATTATAATTTTTTTAAGAGTTCTTTATAATAAAAACTATGCATGATAGCTAACTCTTCCTCACCCATATTTCCATTTAAAATAGATTCTAAAGCCCCTTCAATAGCAAATACAGCCATATAAATATGTGTCATGAGCATAGCAATAACACCAAATCCTAGGAGATTATGGATAATTGCATTGAGCCTCAAAAAATTTATATCTCCATAAAAGTAATGCATTATCAATCCTGTTGCTGCCATTATGAACCCTCCAATTGTGGATAGCCAAAACCATATTTTTTGTCCAGCATTGAATTTCCCTGCAGGGACTGGATTTTTTGAAGTTGAGAGATAGCCTCCCATGATCTTTAGCCATTTGATATCATAGAGTTTAAATAAAGCAGGTTTGAGCCACATTAAAAACATTAAAATACCAAATACTATAAAAATAAATGTTGCCAAGAAGTGAAGATTTTTTGCTATTCTAATAGGCGTACCTCCACCAAGTTTATCACCAAAAATCATCATCAGTCCACTGACACAGATTATCATAAAAGGTATAGCTGCTCCCCAATGAATAAGTATATTATATTTGGAGAATACTTTGAATTTTTTGCTATGATGATTGAATTTTTTTGACCCAATGATTTTATAATGTCCAAAAAATGTAAGGATCACTAAAATAATAATCCCCAAAAATATTGGAGCAAAAAATCTATTTTGAAGGATTGTGAATGCTTCACCAAGGCCTATAATTCCTGCGATACCTGTGATTTTTTCGCTATGTATACCGACACTCAGTCCTTCCATTTTTAATACAGAGTCACTAACAACTCCTGCTGTTGGCGAGTTTAACCCCCAGTTTTTAATAGACTCAATTTGAGGGGTTCCATAAATTTTTTTGTTGTAGTTAAAATCAACAGGTTCTTTTGGATTTTGATTTCCAAGTGCTATTTGTCCTAAGGAAAAGATCAAAAAAAACTTTAGGATCAAAGCAATTTTAGTTATTTGCATCACTTTCTCCTAAAGTATCCCCATAGGCTTTACTCCAAGTGTAAGGGATTTCAGTTGTTTGGCTTCCTCTATTGATAGATCGAATTCTAATAATATTACTCACTTCTTTTGAACTTCCTGCTAAGAGTGCTTTGGTTGAACACATAGCAGCACAAGCGGGTACTTTTCCTTCAGCGATTCGATTTTGTCCATAGAGTTTGAATTCTTTTTCACTATGTGTAGGTGCAGGACCACCTGCACAAAATGTGCATTTATCCATAGCACCTCTAGAGCCAAAGATATCATTGGTAGGGAATTGAGGTGCACCAAATGGGCAGGCATAAAGACAGTATCCACATCCAATACAAGTTTCTTTATTGTGCAAAACAATCCCATCGTATCTGATATAAAAGCAATCTACTGGGCATACTTTTGCACAAGGAGCATCTGCACAATGCATGCAAGCGATTGATATGGATTTTTCTTTGCCTTTTATGCCTTCATTGAGCGTTATAACCCTCCGACGATTGATGCCTACAGGTAGATGATGAGCTTCTTTGCAGGCTACATCACATCCATGACAATCAATACATCTGTTGTCATCGCAGTAAAATTTTATTCTAGAATGATCAGGAACAAAAAATCCTCCATTTTCATTGTGGGTAATGTTGATTGTATTGTCCATAAAGACTCCTTATGCTTTTTCTATACGACATAAACCGCATTTAGTTTCAGGGATTTGAGTTACGATGTCATAGCCATAATTGGTGACTCCATTGATATTTTCTCCGATACTATAGGGTATATAGCCTTGTGGATAATTTTGGCTCAGATTTTTTCCTCTGAAGATACCCGCCCAGTGGAAAGGTGCAAATGCTACATTCTCTTTAATGCTAAAACTTAGCTTAAGTTTTATCTTTGCTTTGCCTCCTTCAGGGCTATATACCCAAACCATATCTCCATCTTGTAGCCCTAAATTTGCAGCTGTGTTTGGGTGAAGATTGATAAACATTTCTGGATTGATTTCACTGAGTGCTAGGCTTACTCTTGCTTCAATTCCTTGACCATTATGTGTTACTAGCCTTGCAGTATTAAGTTGGATGGGGAATTCTTTTGTGTAATCTTTTTGCAGAGATTGATATTTCGTATCTACCCTCCAATGATTGGATTTATCAGCATAGGTAGGGTATTTTTCTATTAAGTCAGGTCTTGGGGTGTGGATAGGCTCTCTATGAGTGGGGACTTTATCTATCCATTCTCCTACATACATCCTTGCTCTACCATTACCAAAGGGACATAGTCCTGCTTCAAGAGCTTTATTTACAAGTATCATGCTTAAATCAGTTTTCCAATTTTTTCCTTGAACTATTTTCTTTTCTTCATTGGAAAGCTTTTTACCAATTAATTTTTCAATATTATCGGCAGTGATTTCTGGATATCCTCCCTTTATATTTGATTTAGGAGGGAAACTATTTTTGGCTGCTAACATATCATAGGTTTTGCCATTGATTTCTTGTGTGAGTCCAAAATTTTGTCTGAATCCAGATCCTCCTTCTGAAACAGGCAAATGTTCGTCATATAGATTTGGAGTGCCAGGATGATTTTGGTTCCAACATGGCCAAGGAAGTCCATAATATTGGTCTTGCATAGGACCAAATCCTTTTAAGGTGAGTGTATCAAATAGTCCCCAATTATCTGTATGAGATTTTAGTCTTTCAGGTGTCCAGCCACTAAGCCCTATAGTTTTCATCCCAATATTAAGTTCTCTGGTAGCATCTTCAGGCCATTGAAATTGTGTCCTATTGTATTTTTTCGCTATGTTGTAAAGCGATTTGGTATATTCTTCATAAAATCCTAGTTTTCTTGCCAAAGCAAATAAAATCTCTTGGTCAGGTTTTGATTCATAAATAGGTTCAATCACCCGATATCTCCATTGACCAGATCTATTGGTTGCAGTTACTGACCCACTGACTTCAAATTGGGTGGTGCCTGGCAATAAATATACCCCATCTTTTTTATCAGTATAGGCTATTGCATCGTGTGGAAAAGGATCAATCATGATGAAAAGTTCAAGATTATCAAGTGCTTCTTTGACTTTGGAAGTTTGGGCTACTGAAATGATTCCATTGCCCATTACCATCATAGATCGGATTTTATTTGATTTGCCATTATGGATTTTTTCATCATCTTCTTGTAAGACACCTTGCCACCATCGGGCTAAAGTAAAGCCATTTTTATCCATCATATCAGGAGAAAATCTTGATTTTATCCAATCATAATCAATCCCCCATACATCAGACCAATGTTTGAATGCTCCTTCTGAGAGTCCATAATAGCCAGGCAGTGAATCAGCATTACACCCAACATCAGTCGCCCCTTGCACATTGTCATGCCCGCGTAAAATATTTGTTCCTCCACCACTGATGCCAATATTGCCTAATATGAGTTGTAAAATAGGTGCTAAGCGAGTGTTCCCAGTGCCAATACTGTGTTGGGTTAAGCCCATAGCCCATATTAATGTGCCAGGTTTTGTATTGGCATAAAGCTTAGTTACTTCTAAAAGTTCTTTTTTATCGACACCACAAACATTAGCTACAACATCAGGAGTATATTTTTGAGCTTCTTTTTTGATTTCTTCAAATCCAAAAGTCCTCTCATTGATATATTGAGTATCTGCCCAGCCATTTTCAATAATGAGATTAATCATTCCATACATAAATGCAATATCAGTCCCACCCCTGATTTGTATAAACATGTCAGCTTTAGCAGCAGTGCGTGTGAATCTAGGGTCAATTACAATTAATTTTGAACCATTGATTTCTTTTGCTTTTAAAAAGTGTTGGAAACCAACAGGGTGGTTGACAGCAGGGTTTGCACCAAAAATAATGATTGCTTTAGATTTTTGAATATCAGCTAAATGGTTGGTCATGGCTCCATAACCAAATGTATTCGCCACACCGGCGACTGTGGAGCTATGTCAGAGTCTAGCTTGATGATCTATATTATTGGTACCATACATTGCTGCAAATTTGCGATAATAATAGGCTTGTTCATTGCCCATTTTTGCAGAACCAAAAAATACCATACTATCAGGACCATATTTTTGTCGAATATCTCCTAATTTTTCAGAGATTTCATCTAGTGCATTTTCCCAGCTAATCCTTTCCCATTTACCATTGACTTTTTTCATTGGGTATTTGATACGTTTTGGGCTACGGACAGAATCTATCATATCTGCACCTTTGGAACAGTGTCCACCAAGACTTACAGGATGATCTTGTGCAACTTCTTGCCTTATCCATACACCATCTTTTACTTCAGCAATGATCCCACATCCTACAGAACAGGCTGCACAAATTGTTTTTATTTTTTGCGAACCAGGATAGGCTTCTGCAACTTCTTGCTTGTTAGCTTTTCGTACAATATTTTCAGAAGCTCCTAAAGTGCTTACCATAGCCCCAAAACCCAAAGTGCTCATTTTTAAAAAGCTCCTGCGAGAAGCTTTAGGTGGGTTGAATTTTTGATCGTTCATTTTCTTCCTTTTTATGGCTTATTTGGCTACAGAGTAATATGCTTTCCAATATTTTGTGTCCCCTTGATACAAAATTTCTTCTTTATTGGATTTTCCTTCTATTACATTGTCTTGTTTGATTTCTTTGTCGCTACAAGCATTTATAGCTAACCCTCCTATAGCTATAAATGCACCTGTTTTTGTGGTTTTTTTTAGAAATTCACGACGGGGATTTTTTTCTTTCATTTTTTTCCTTCTGAATTCTTTTGGGAAGTTATCCTGTGTTATAGGTTTGTAAAAAACCTATAATGCAAGACAATTATCCCTCAGCCTTTAGCATCAAGTTCTTCAATACTCAAAGGTCTTTTTTGGCGAATTTTAAGCTTTGGATTTTTTTCTTTATATAAAGCTTCACTTTTATCAATAAAATCAAGGTATTTTTGAGCAGGAGCATTCAAATAAATACGTTCAAACTCAATGAATGATGTCAATAATCTTGCAATGGGTTTGTAAAATAAGGTTTGAGTATTTTTTAGGATTTGAGTAATGATGTAATTCACGCAAGGATTGATGATGTTGTCAAATATTTCTTTGACAAGCAAGAGAGAGTCTTGTTTATTTTCTGCCAACAATGCGGTATTGAACATACATAAGAATCCTAAATCATCTTCTGTCTCTATAAATTTTTCAGATCGACGAAAATGACTTTTTTTTACGATTTGTTTTGCTAAAGAATACTTTTCACCCCTTTCATAACCCTCATCATAATAAGACATTGTGAGATTGATAGCTTTGGTATTGAAATTGTTAATGAATAATTCATTGAATTCATAAGTGATGTTTTTTGCTCCATTGGTTTCGAGTTCTTTGAGGAGTTTCAATACATCTTCTTTGTCATTTTCATTCATTGGTTGTGTGAAAATTTGTTCTAAAATGCAAATAGCTTGTTTGTATTTTTTTTCTAGTTCACCATAAATAAAAAAGAATCCAAATAAATTGTAATACATCAAACGAGCTTTATTGATAGAAATTTCTTGATCTATAGGTAAAGAAGAGATTTCAATTTCCTGGGTTTTTGTATGAATAATTTCCATCAAATAACCTCCTGTAAATTTTTTTTAAACATGATTTTTATTTTGCACTCCGGACAACATTCAAGAGTTTTGATTTTAAGTTTATCCTCTGCAAATATAGGGATCATAATAGATTTTATTTTTTCAATAGATTTTTTTGTAGCGAAGGCTTTTTTGCATTCAATACAATTGAATGTCTCATCTTGAGCTATTGTTTTATTTTCAAACCAATTTGGATTCAAGTCTATCCCACTGAGCTCTAAAGAAAGAGCATTTTCAGGACAAGAATCTATGCAATACCCACAAGTTGTACATAAAGATGGATTGAATTGGAGTGAAAATTTTGAGGCATTTCCTTGCAAGCTACCAACGTTGCAAGCACCTACACAACTCATGCATAGAGTGCATTTGTCTTCTTGAATATGTATTTTTCCATAACGGATTAATTCTGCACTTTCTCCGCTTTTGACATTCCCATAATCATTGTTTTTTATGGCAAATCTTAGACGTTCTGCAAAATGCTGTCTTTTGTACTCATTAGGACTTATGGAGTAATGATAAGGTTGGATTTGTTCTATATTGGATATAAATTCATTAAGTTCAGAAGGTGTTTTAGCAATATAAAATCCAGTTTTTTGATAAATCTTTTGATAAATATCATTGATAAGTTTTATAGCTTCATTGCTAGGTTGTGAAATAATTTCAGAAAAATACACACAAGAACTCCCGCTTTCTTGTAAGAGGGCTAAGATATGGTTTTCTGATAAGAATTTTTCTCTATTTATAATCAGAGGTGAGATGTGAGGAGGGATTTTAAAATTTTCAAGTTGGTTTAAAAATGGTTGAGCGATTAATAAAATTTGGGTATTTTGATAATATTTTAAAGCCTCATTAAAGGCTTGCATATTAAATGGAGCATAATCTAAAGAACCACTTGGACATACAGCAACACATGCTCCACAGCCAATGCAATCAAGCTGTGAAAAGCTTAGTTCCATTGATGAATCATCTTTAGTGATACCAAAGGTTGGACATACATTCGCACATTTATGACAATAACCTTGCCCATCTTTATTAGGTCTTCTATGAAAATATTGACAATTTTGAGTTTGATAAGTGATGGTTGTTTTGTAATGATAAGTGCCTACTCTTGAATTTAGTTTTTCTAAAAGTGTATATTCATCTTCATAATCACTTGCTTTTTCTACTCCCATAAAACGGATGAGGTTTTCATCTTCATAAAAAATAACTGCTTGAGCAAAAATGATTTTGCCAACTCCCTCATCAATTTTGACTCTAGCTTCAAATGCACCTAAACTACCTGAGATAGAGAGTATTTTATCTGGGCTAATTAAGCCTATTTCATAATGAAATTCTTTATAATCTTGCATAAAAGTTAAAAAACTTTCAGCCTCATTCCCTTCGCCGATTATGAGTAGAGTCGGATTAACATGGGTCATAAAATCTCTTTCTGTGCCATAATCATATCGAGACATTCGTGAAAAATACATTCTTTTTATATTTTGGATTTTAATTTGTATTGAAGCCTGCGAATTTTTTAAATACCAATTGATTTCAGGGGCATAAATATCACAGTTGAAAGGATGATTTGAAATAGTGGCATGGAAATTAGGAGAATCAGAAATCATAAGCCAATCTTCTTGCCCTTGTATTTGAAGTTTGAAGTTTGGATCATTGACAAATAGAAATTCACAGGAATTCATATTTAATTGCCTTACATTATCTCTTTGAGAATAATTATATATTGTTTATGTGGATTTTAAAAAAAGAATTATAGAGTTTTGTTTGGCTTACAAGTTGGTATTGCAGTCATAATTTATGGAAAATTGACATAACGATAGTTTTTTATTCAATAAATGATTGACTAACTTGAGGTATTTTTAAAACTTGATAAAATAGACAAAATTTTTAAAGGCAATGTATGGCTGAAATACTAAAAAATATTTTAATCCATCGTTTTGATGGAGATGAAGTGTTCCTTAAAGAAGATATAGTGATTTTAGAAAATAGGGTGCATATTTGGCTAAATGGAGAAAAAATTATTTCTACAATGTGCATTCCTATGCAACAGGATGCCCATGCTGTAGGATTCCTATTGAGTGAAGGAGTTATTGAGAGGGTAGAGGATATTTTCGAGTTAAAAATCGCAGCAGATGGTTTGAATGTTTTTATCCAAGCTAAAATTAATGAAAATAATTTACAAAATCTTTATAAAGAAAAAACATTGGTTTCTGGTTGTGGTGGTGGTATAACAGGCAATACTCAAAATGTTATTGGTATTCCTTTTAATACAAGTGCATTAAAAATAAAAGCAAAACAGATTTCAAAGAACATTGCTTTGTTTTATAAAGAAAGTGAATTGTATTTGAAGACTGGTTGTGTGCATAAAGCGATGTTGCTTTTTGAGGATGGTTTTAAGATAAGTAGTGAAGATATTGGCAGACATAATGCCATTGATAAAGTTGCAGGGAAGGCAAGATTGATAGGTTTAGATACTTCTATGGCAGTGTTGATGGTAAGTGGCAGGCTTAGTAGCGAGATGGTTATAAAGGCTGTGATGCATTCAGTCCCTATTGTTGTTTCTCGTACGGCTCCAACTTTTTTAGGTGTAAAGACAGCACAAATTCATGGGCTTACATTGATAGGATTTGCTAGAGGAAAGGCGATGAATATTTATACCCATCCTACAAGGGTTTTGGATTTTGACTCAAAGGAGTAGAAAATGGAGGCAAAAATAAAGATTTGGCTTGAAGATGAAAAAGGTAAAATGATTTTTGGAGATGGGAAAGCTAATTTATTGCTTAAGATTGATGAATTAGGATCTATATCAAAGGCTGCAAGTGCTTGTGGTATTGATTATAAAAAAGCTTGGAATCATATTGATGTTTTGGAACAAAGTATCAAAGAAGTTATTATCAAGAAAAAAGGAGGACGTTATGGAGGTGGTAGTGAACTTACTTTGAAAGGAAAAGAGCTGGTAAGTTCATATAAAAAGTTACGTGAAATTTTGAATAAAGAATGTCAAAAATATTATGAAAAGATTTTTGATATAAAATTTTAAATCCTCATTGTTCTCATTGAGTTTGCTAAAGCAATGAGTGCGACACCTACATCTCCAAAGACTGCTTCCCATAAATTAGCCAAACCAAAAACACCCAATACAATGAACACACCTTTAATAGCAAGGGCAAAAATAATGTTTTGCCATATGATATTTTTAGTTTTTTTAGCAATTTTAAATGCTTTGACAATCGATAGGATTGAGTTATTTGTGATTATAATATCTGCATTTTCTTTACTTACATCACTCGCACCACCCATACTGATGCCTACATCTGCACTTGCTATTGTAGGGGCATCGTTGATACCATCACCGATGAAGGCACTTTTTGTATTATTTTTTATTTTTTCTTGGAAAATTTTTGCTTTCTCTTCAGGGAGCAGATTGGCAAAGAATTTACAATCCAGTATATCAGCTGTTCTTTTTGTTGCATAAGTATTATCACCACTTAAAATTGTGATGTTGTTGATTCCTATTGATTTGAGTTGTTCAATCCCATCTTTGGCATCTTCTTTGAGTTCATCAGAAATGATAATATAGCCTATATAGTTCCCATTGAGTGCGACATGAACGACAGTACCTTCAATATCGCAATTATTATGTGGTATGTTGAATTTATGCAAGATTTTATCATTCCCTGCAATGATAAGATTAGAATTACAAATTGTTTTGACTCCATAGCCACTGATTTCTTCATATTCATCAATATGGTGTGTATGGTGAGTGTCTATATATGCTTCTTTAATAGAAGCTGCAATTGGATGGTTGGAAAAAGTTTGTGCACAAGAAGCATGCCTTAAAACATCATTTTTTGTATAACCATTGTGTGGGATGACTTGAGTGACTTTAAAAATTCCTTTTGTAAGTGTACCTGTTTTATCAAAAGCAATAGTTTTTACAAGACTCAAGGCTTCAAGATCATTAGCACCTTTGATAAGTATACCATTTTTACTTGCTGCACCAATCCCGCCAAAATAACCTAATGGAACAGAAATTACAAGTGCACATGGGCAGCTCACCATTAATACCACTAACCCCCTATAACCCCATTCTTCTAAACTTCCATAGTTCAATAAAGGTGGTAAAAATGCAATACATAAAGCGACAAAAAATACAATAGGCGTATAATACCTTGCGAATATTGTAATGAATTTTTCTGTTTGGGATTTTTTGCTTGCAGCACTTTGAACAAGTTCAATGATTTTTGCTACTGAAGAATTTTCATAGAGTTTTTCAACTTTTATTTCTAATACTCCTTGTAGATTGATGCTACCTCCTAGGACTTTTGTATCTTTTTTTACATTCAAAGGAATTGACTCTCCAGTGAGTATCTTTTGATCAATACTGCTTTCACCTTTAATCACAATGCCATCTGTGGGAATTTTTTCACCGGGTTTGATGATAAGTGTATCGCCTATTTGAAGTTCTTGAGGTTTTTTTTGGATGATTTTATTGCCTTTTTTGAGGTAAGCAATTTCAGGGGCGACAGCTAGTAATGATTTTATGGAAGCTTTAGATTTTGATACTGCAAGTTCTTGGAGGAATTCTCCTGTAGCAAAAAAGAGCATAACAGAAACAGCTTCTTCATATGCACCGATAAAAAATGCTGCAACAGTTGCTGTAAGCATCAAGACATTTTCATCAAAAATATATCCTTTTTTGAAGTTTTGAATCGCACCTAAAAAGACATCTTTGCCTGAATACAAATAAACAAATCCTAAAATCCCATAAGCAATTGAATGTAGCCAATTTATTTGTGAAAAATGCAATAAGAAAATAGCGATAAAAAATAAAATAATAGGATAAATAATGTTGCTTAATTTTGGTTTTTGATTATCTTCATTTTTTTGAGATATTTTTATATCAGGTTCAAGTTTTTTTAAGATAGAAGAGACTTTTTTAAAATCAGTAGTGTCAATATATAATGTATTGGTGGCAAAAGAAATTTTTGCTTCTTTCACTATATCTAGCTTATTAAGTTCTTTTTCAAGCCGATCGGCACAATCAGGACATTCTAAGTTCGAAATCTTGTATTCTCGCATTTTCAACTCTTTAAATTATAATAGTTATTATTATAATTTTTTATAATAAATAAAATGATTAAGTTTTACGATAACTTAAGCTTTCTAATAAATGTGTTTTGCCAATCAATTCGCTACCATCTAAATCAGCAATGGTACGGGAAACTTTTTTGATTTTTTGGATAGAACGTTCTGAAAAATTAAAACGTAGGATTGCTTGAGAAAGAAGAGTTTGGGCTTCATTTTCAAGGATACAAAATTTTTGGACTTCTTTTTCATTCAATTTGCCATTAAATTTTTTTTGTTTCCGTGATATTTGTAGTTTAAAAGCTTTAAATATTTGTTCTTGCATTTGCTTAGAAGTGATAGTTGATTTGGCATCTTCTTGGGTTTCATTCATTTGTATGAATAAATCAATCCTATCAATGAAGGGTTCACTCAAACGATTTTTATAAGATTGTATTTCTTTCTCTTGACAACGGCAGCTTTTATGTTTGCTGAGTAAATTTCCGCATGGACAAGGATTTTGAGCGCCTATAAAAAGAAATGAAGTATCATATTGGATTTTGCTTTGGACTCTTGAGATAGTAAGATGGTTATTTTCAAGAGGTTCACGTAAGGATTCAAGGATATCTTTTTTAAAATGGGGCAATTCATCAAAAAATAAAATCCCTTGATGGGCAAGGGCAATTTCTCCAGGTTTAGGTTCTGATTGAGTTGCTGAACCTAAAATACTTGATTTTGAAGCACTTTGATGAGGATTCCTAAAACTCCTAAATGGACTATAAAATGCTTCTTGTTGATTTAAGGTTTGGATTTTTACAGATTCTATCATTTCTTTGAGTGTGAGGGGAGGTAAAATATAACGCATTCGTTTTGCGATCATGCTTTTGCCACATCCTGGACTTCCTTCAAAAATAATATTGTGAAAGCCACTCGCAGCTATTATGGCAGCTCTTTTAGCCATATCTTGACCCTTAACTTCAGAAAAATCTAATTCAAACTCAGTTGGATAATAATAATGTTCATTATCAATTAAAAAGGATGCAAAATCCAGTTCTTTTTTATAAGTATCGGGGATTGGGGATTCTTCTTTGAGAATTTCTAGAGCTTCATTAATATGGTCAACATAATAAAAATTTAGATTAGGTATCAAGCAAAATAAGTCTCTACCGCCTTTTGGAACAATTATATTTGCTTGAGGATATAAAAGAGCAATATCTAATAAAATTGGGTAGATATTGTCATTGTGTTTGATTTTTCCATCTAAGCCTAATTCACCGAATGCAAACCATTTTTCTAGAATAATATTTTCTTTTTGCAAAGCAATTAAAATTGCAATTGGCAGGTCAAAATGACTGCCACTTTTTGGGAAATCAGAAGGGGAAAGATTGATGATGATTTTTAATGGAGGAAAATTAAATCCATTATTTTGTAAAGCAGAGTGAACCCTTTGTTTTGCTTCTTGAATTGCATTATTTGCAAGCCCTGAAATAATAAATCCAGGCAATCCTCTGCTAAAGGTTGCTTCTACTTCAACGATTTTTGCCGAGATTCCAAATTTTGTAGCACATAAGATTTTATTAACCATTTTTATACTTTCTTAAAAAACTATTTTATATCTTTTTGGATTTTTTTGAGTTCTTTTTCAAATTTTTTACGTTTTAAAATTGGAAGTTTATCAATAAATAAAGTTCCATTCAAATGATCAACTTCGTGCTGGATAGCGATTGCTAAGAGTCCTTCGCCTTTTAAGATTTTTCTCTCTCCATAACGATCTTGATAGGCTAGTGTGATTTTTTCAAATCTATCAACTTCTTCGTAAAATTCAGGTATAGATAGGCAACCTTCGTTCCATTTAATAGAACCTTCTTTTTTTAAGAAAACAGGATTGATGATTTCAAACAAATTTTTTTTATCAATTACTTCATTTTCTTCATCTGGAATATTTATGATAAAGATTTTTTTAGGAATACCTACTTGTATGGCAGCAAGCCCTACACCATTTTTTTGACTCATTGTTTCATACATATCATCTAGGAATTGATGAAGGTCTTTATCAAATTTTTCGACTTCTTGAGAGGGGGTTCTGAGGATTTTGTTGGGGTATTTTAGGATATCTAAAATAGCCATTATACCTCATCTCCAGGAAAGATTTTGTAACTTATTTTTTCATCAAGGGCATTTTGAAGTGCAGAAAGGGCAGCATTTAAAGAATCTTGAGCATTTCTTTGGGGGGATATTTTCGCTACTCCTACAGAAACTTCCAAAGAAATATCTTTATCTCCTAAAAATAAGCTTGTTGCTTTAATGGATTGAACAAATCTCTCTGTTGCCTTTGTTGCACTTTCTATGTTGGAGTATTTTAGCCCTACACCAAAGATACCATCTCCAAGATACCCAATAATGTCACTTCGCCTTGAATTCTTTAAAAGTAATTTAGCAATGCTTTTGAACAATACCATTTGGGTTGCTTTATCGGAGTCATCTTGAATATTTTTTGATAAAGCCATTACCAAAACACTAGATGAATGTGTAAATTCTTCCATTATTTTGTTTTCTCGTTCAATCAGATTCATAAAATAACGTTTATTATAGATGCCAAATCGTGAATCATAAATAGTGCTTTGATTGATATCTGAAATAATTTTAGAAGTTTTTTGATAAAGGTCTTTGATTTGATCTAATTGTGAAGCAGTGATAGAGTTTACTTTTTCAATATCTTTTACAAATAGTTCAATGGCACTGTTTAAGGCAATTTTGTTATCAATTTTTTCAATCCCTTTAACATGTTTATCAGTGATACTTTGCATTAACTGAAGATTTTTATACAATATGGCTATAAAATCTAAAATGTGTTTAATATTTTTGAAACCATCTTTTACATTTTTCTCAAATGTAACAGCCCTTTCTTCAGTGATTGATTGTAAGTCAATTACATTTTCTATTTTTTGTCTAAATGATGCTTCTTCTTTTTCCAATAATCGTTCAAAATATAATTGATAGTTTCCTGGAAACGCAGGAAGATCTTCTTGTTCAAGTTGTTTCACGGTATCATATGCAATTTCGCTAACTTTTTTTGTGATTTGATCTTCAATTTCAAAACTATCATTCTGGTTTGTTTCTATATTATTAGGGTCAAGTTTTCCAAAAAATATATTGCTTCCAAAATCTGATGGTTCTTCTTTTATAATTTTTGCCATTTGTAGCCTCTTTATAAGATTATTTTAAACTTTTTTCAAGTATTTTGTCTATTATGCCATAATTTTTTGCTTCTTGTGCACTCATAAAAAAATCTCTTTCAGTATCTTGAGATATTTTTTTTAAAGTTTTAGATGTATTTTTTGCCATAATTTCATTTAAAATATTTTTTAAACGTAAAATTTCTTTGGCTTGTATCTCAATATCACTTGCTTGTCCTTGTGCACCTCCAAGGGGTTGGTGTATCATTATCCTGGAATTGGGCAAAGAGTATCGTTTGCCTTTTGTGCCACAACTCAGAAGAAATGCTCCTGCTGATGCTGCTTGACCAATGCAAATTGTGCAGATATTAGGTCGAATATAATTCATTGTGTCATAAATACTGAAAGCACTTGTTATCACACCGCCTGGAGAATTGATATATAAATTGATATCTTTTTCTGGATCTTCGGCTTCCAAGAATAATAATTGTGCTACAATAGATGAAGCAACCATATCATTGATCTCGCCACTTAATAGGATAATACGATCTTTAAGGAGTCTTGAATAAATATCATAACTCCTTTCGCCTCTGCCAGTTTTTTCAATTACATAGGGGATATAATTCATTATTCTGCCTTATCTTTTGTTTTTTTGGCTTTTTTTTCAGGTTTTGGCGTTTGGTTTGAATTATTAAGTTTTTTGTCTAAGAGGTGTGAAAGGATTTTATCTTCTATCATTGCCATTTTCATTGCTGGCAAGAGATTATTTTTTTGGTAATAATCAATAGTGTCTTTTGGATTTTGTCCATTCATCATTGATTCATAATAAATGGTTTGTAGGACTTCATTATCTTCAACACTGATTTTTTCTTGTTTGGATAGGGCATTGATGATAAAAGTTATTTTAACACTTTTTTCTGCTTGTTCTCGGAAAGTTTCACGTTTTTGTTGAGCTTTTTTAGTGTCGGATTTGAGTATTTCAAGTTCTTTTTCTTCTATTGTATTGAGGGCATTTCTAAATAACAAATCCATTTCTTGTTCGATGATGAGATCAGGTAGGTCAAATTTAAATGATTTATCAAGATTTTCAATCACTTTTCCTTTGAGTTCCTCATTATATATCTTAGTTTTGCTTTCAAGTTCAAGTTGTTCTTTTATTTTTTCTTTCAATAACTCTAAAGTAGGTTGTTTTTCTTGAGGCAATAAGGATTTCACTAGATTATCATCAATTTTTGGAGTTTCTTTGACTTGGATTTTATTTAGTTTTACTTTGAAGGTAGCAGGTTTTCCGGCAAGATCTTTGGAATGATAGTCTTGAGGAAAATCGACATTGATTTCTTTTTCTTCGCCAGTTTTCATCCCTATGAGGGCATCTTCAAATCCAGGCATGAATTGGTTACTCCCAATGAGTAGATCAAAATTTTCTGCTTTACCGCCTTCAAAAGCTTTGTTGTCAATAAAACCTTCAAAATTGATATTGGCAATATTGCCTTTTGAAAGTTTTTTGTCTTTTTTAGCTTCAATAAGGGGTGTTTTTGATTTGGCTACTTCTTCAAGTCTGATTTCTATTTCTTTTTCGGTAATTTTTTTGAGTTTGACTTCAGGGATACATTCAGGAACGTTGTCAAGTTTAAAATCTGGATTCAAGCTTATTTTAATTTCTAAATCAATAGAATTTTCTTTTTTATCAAACTTCGTTATAATAGGATCACCAATGATTTCTTTTGGTTCTATATTGAGTTCTTTTAAGGCTTCTGAAAGGATTTCTTGCACTGCTTCTTTTTGAGCATCTTGTTCAATATTTTCTTTATATCTTGATTTGATAACATTTAAGGGTACTTTTCCTTTTCTGAATCCATCTAATTTGATATTTTTACTGATTTTAGTTGCTATTTTATTAAGCTTACTTTCCATATCTTTTGTAAGTAAAGTTGCAGTTACGCAAGCATTTGCAGTATTAATTCTTTTTGTCTGTAAATTCATAGAATTCCTTAGCAATATTAAAGTATAATTTTGTATTCTAACAAAAAATTCTTTAATAAAAGCAAAATCCTAAGGCTATGAATGTCTCTTAAAGAACTCAGAGTGAAATTAAATCAAAATATTAATCTTTCTCCGCAATATGGAAGGATTAGGAAAATTTCCCCGAATATTGTTTATGCTACCGGAATCACACCATCAGTTGGGGATGTTGTTCGTATTAACCGATCAGATGGCAGTGATTGTCTTGGGATGGTGATTGTGAGTGAAGATGAGGAGTTTGGCTTTACTCCGTTTTCATTTGTAGAAGGATTTAAAAAAGGCGATAAGGTTACATTAGATAAAGAGGGTTTGCTTTTCCCAGTAGGTGAAAGTATATTGGGTCGAGTATTAGATCCTTTAGGTAGACCTATTGATGATAAAGGAGCATTGAAAGATATCTCTTTTGTTCCTGTCATCACTCCTCCAATAAAAGCAATGAAAAGAGGTATTATTGATGAAGTTTTTAGCGTAGGAGTAAAAAGTATTGATGGGCTTTTGACTTGTGGAAAGGGTCAAAAAATGGGTATTTTTGCAGGTAGTGGTGTTGGTAAATCAACTTTAATGGGGATGATAGTTAAGGGTTGTTCAGCACCCATAAAGGTTATTGCTTTGATAGGAGAGCGAGGTAGGGAAGTACCTGAATTTATCCAAAAAAATTTAAATGGTGATTTGAATAATACTATTTTAATTGTCGCTACGAGTGATGATTCAGCTTTAATGCGCAAATATGGTGCTTTTGGTGCAATGGCAATTGCAGAATACTTTAAAAATCAAGGTAAAGATGTCCTTTTTATGATGGATTCAGTTACCCGATTTGCAATGGCACAAAGAGAAATTGGACTTGCACTTGGAGAACCACCTACAACTAAGGGATACCCACCTTCAGTACTCTCACTTTTGCCACAGCTAATGGAAAGGGCAGGGAAAGAGGAAGGTAAAGGTTCTATCACAGCTTTTTTTACTGTTTTAGTAGAAGGAGATGATTTGACAGATCCTATTGCAGATCAAGCTAGAAGTATTTTAGATGGACATATTATTTTAAGTAGAGAAATGACAGATTATGGTCTTTATCCTCCTATTAATATTTTGAATTCTGCTTCTAGGATTAGTAATGATATCATCTCTATTGAACATAAAGAAGCAGCAAGAAAATTTCGTCGTCTTTATGCTCTTTTGAAAGAAAATGAGATCCTAATACGTATTGGTTCTTATCAAAAAGGTTTTGATGCCCAATTAGATGAAGCTATTGATAAAAAATCCATAATGGAAGATTTTCTCAAACAGGATGAAAATCAGAACTTCCTTTATGCAGAGAGTGTAGAAAAATTAATAAATTTAATGTAAAATTATCTTCTTATATAATTTAAACTTTTTGAAAGATTTTTGTTTGTAAATTGCGTGAAGCAAAACACGATTTTAGAACTAAAACATTATATTTGTTTTGCGTCATGAAAATGAGTGATATTTAGGAGATAATAATGCAAAGGCGAGTATATCTAGATAACAATGCGACAACTATGGTTGATCCAAAAGTAAAAGATCTAATGGATCCTTATTTTTGTGATCATTATGGGAATCCGAATTCATTGCACAAATTTGGTACTGAAATTCATCCGGTCATCAGTGATGCCTTCAACAAACTTTATGAGGGTATTAATGCTAGGAATGAAGATGATATCATAATCACTTCTTGTGCTACAGAGAGTAATAATTGGGTTTTGAAAGGTGTGTATTTTGACAAAATTTATACAGGTGAAAAAAATCATATCATCACTACTGAGGTTGAACATCCTGCAGTAGGTGCAACTTGTAAATTTTTGGAATCTTTAGGTGTGGAAGTAACTTACTTGCCTATCAACAAGGATGGGACGATTTCAGCCAGTCAAGTGCAAGCAGCAATCACTCCTCAAACTGCTCTGGTGAGTATTATGTGGGCAAATAATGAAACAGGTTTGATATTCCCTATTGAAGAGATTGGAGAAATTTGTAGACAAGCAGATGTATTATTTCATACTGATGCTGTTCAAGCTATTGGCAAAATTCCTGTTGATGTTGTCAGGGCAAATGTAGATTTTTTGTCCTTTTCAGCCCATAAATTTCATGGACCAAAAGGTATAGGTGCTCTGTATATTCGATCAGGAGTTCCTTTAACACCCCTTTTACATGGTGGTGAACATATGCGAGGACGGCGTAGCGGGACTTTAAATGTTCCCTATATTGTTGGTATGGGTGAGGCAATGGCATTAGCTCAAGAATATCTTGATTATGAAAATCAAGTTGTTATGCGTTTAAGAAACAAGCTTGAAGATGCTTTGCTTGATATTGAAGATGTTTTTGTTATAGGCAATCGTTTGCAACGTGTACCTAATACTACACTTATAAGTGTCAGGGGAATTGAAGGTGAGGCTATGCTTTGGGATTTAAATAAAGCAGGGATAGCTGCTTCAACAGGAAGTGCTTGTGCTAGTGAAGATTTAGAAGCTAATCCTGTAATGGTAGCTATTGGTGCAGATAAAGAACTTGCACATACAGCTATCAGGTTATCTTTGAGTCGGTTCAACACCGAAGAAGAAATAGATTATACAATTGAGGTTTTTAGGAAAGCAATTCAAAGACTCAGGAGTATCTCAAGTTCTTATGGAGCTTGATGATAAGCTATATAGCTATATAAAGGAAGAAAAATGGCAAAAAATGATTTAATTGGTGGTGCATTATGGGATGCTTACTCAAATAAGGTCAGTCAAAGGATGGATAATCCTACACATTTAGGCGTTCTTACAGAAGAAAATGCGAAAACAAAAAATGCTCAATTGATTGTTGCTGATTATGGAGCTGAAGCTTGCGGTGATGCAGTGAGATTGTATTGGTTAGTAGATGAAAATGATGTGATTATTGATGCAAAATTTAAGAGTTTTGGTTGTGGGACTGCGATTGCCAGTTCGGATATGATGGTTGAGCTTTGTCTGGGTAAAACAGTCCAAGAAGCTGTTAAGATTACTAACCTTGATGTTGAACATGCTCTCCGAGACAATCCTGACACTCCTGCAGTGCCTGGACAAAAAATGCATTGTTCGGTAATGGCTTATGATGTTATCAAGAAAGCAGCAGGAATTTATCTTGGTAAAGATGCTCAAGATTTTGAGAATGAAATCATTGTGTGTGAATGTGCAAGAGTTAGTTTGAGCACTATTAGAGAGGTGATTAAACTCAATGATCTTAAAACTGTTGAAGAAATTACCAATTATACCAAAGCAGGTGCCTTTTGTAAAAGTTGTATTAAACAGGGAGGACATGAAGAGAGAAAATATTATCTTGTTGATATCCTCACGGAGGTAAGGTCTGAAATGGATACACAAAAACTTAAAGAAAATCTCCAAAAATCTGCTGATGGTGAGCTTGCTTTCAAGGATATGACTATGGTTCAAAAAGTCAAAGCTGTGGATAAAACCATTGATGATACCATCAGACCTATGCTTATGATGGATGGAGGGAATATGGAAATCATTGATATTAAAGATACTAGTGATGGACATATTGATGTATATATTCGTTATATGGGTGCATGTAATGGTTGTGCGAGTGCATCAACAGGTACACTTTTTGCCATAGAAAATGTTTTGCAGGAAAATCTGGATAAAAATATTCGTGTATTGCCTATATGATATTTATCTTCTTGAAGGTTTTTAGTGGATAAAGAATGTTTTATTAATGAGTTTTTAGATTTTACAAAAAGCCTTAAAAGCTATGTTTCTGATCAATGTGATAACTGGTCTATCAAAGGATTTATTGATATACATAAAAATATCTTTACTATTTCAAATGATACTAAAATTGTATCAAAAATCCTTGAAATACATATTTTTCCTGTTATTGAAAAATTTGCCAATAGTATTGATTTTGATGTAGTTTTGGCTGATTGTCAGAATTATTATCCTGATATATCATTTGTATATAGGAAAAATCCAAAAATTAAATATGCTATTGATATTAAAACGACTTATCGAAAAACAAGCGATCTTTGCAATGGTTTTACATTGGGTTCGCATGGCGAATATTTTAGGAATAGAACTTCTAAGAAAAATATACAATATCCTTATGGAGAATATAATGGGCATTTTTGTTTGGGTATTATCTATACAAGGAACAATGAGGTTAATGAGATGAGTTTTTCCAGTATAGATAATCTGGATAAAATCACATCAGTTATTAAAGATATTGATTGTTTTTTTGTCGAAAAGTGGAAGATTGCCAATGATATTAGTGGGAGTGGGAATACTGCGAATATTGGTAGTATCACAAAAATAAATGATATTATGAATGGAAGAGGTATTTTTGTAAAATATGGTGAAGAAATTTTTGATGATTATTGGATAAATTATGGAAAAATTACTATTACAGATAAAAATGGGAAAATTAAGAAAATAACTAAACTCAAAGAATTCCTTGAATATAGAGGGATAAAGTAGTGTCAATACTTGTCCCTCCAATCAAATGCCAAGGGATAAAAACAAAATTAGTTGATTGGATAAAATTTAAAATCACAAATATAAATGGTATTTGGTATGAACCATTTATGGGTTCTGGGGTCGTGGGTTTTAATATTCAGCCTAAAAATGCTGTTTTTTCTGACACTAACCCTCATTTGATTGGATTTTATAATGATATTAAAAATCAAATTGTAAGTCCTGAAGCTATAAAAGAATATTTAGAAATAGAAGGTAAAAAATTATTTATAGAAGGGGATAGTTATTATAAAGAAGTCAGGGCAAGATTTAATATCTCTCCGAATTCTTTTGATTTTATTTTTTTAAACAGGTGTTGTTTTAATGGTATGATGAGATTCAATAGCAAGGGTGGATTCAATGTTCCATTTTGTAGAAAGCCTAACAGATTTACAAAATCTTATATTACTAAAATTACCAATCAGGTAAAGAATATATCAAATATCATAAAATCAAATAATTATTCATTTTTTTGTGATTCTTTTGAAGATATAATCCCTTCAGCAAAAAAGAATGATTTTATTTATTGTGACCCTCCTTATATTGATAGGTATTCGGATTATTTTAATTCTTGGAGTGAAAAAGATGAATTAAAGTTATTTGAATTATTGAAAAACACACCATCAAGATTTATCCTTTCAACTTGGAATCATAATCAATATAGAAAAAATATTTATATTGAAGAATATTGGGATTTATTCAATATTGATACTAAAGAGCATTTTTATCATCTTGGTGCAAAAGAAAAAAATAGAAACATAATGATTGAGTCATTAATTTATAATTTTTGATAAATCCAAAACTAAATATATTTAATTTTGGATACTAATGCCATTTGATTTCCAATAATCTTTGATGATATTTTTTACTTTTTGAGGCAGTGGTATGAAACCCATTTTGATGGCTTCTTCATCTCCATTCAAGAATGCAAAATTGAAAAATCTGATTACATTAGGGGTATTTTTTCCTTCTTTGGGGACAAGGATAAATGTCGCACTGACAATTGGATAAGTATCTCTACCTTTTTGATTTATAAGTTCTGTATAGAAATCTTTGTTTTTATCCCAAATGGCATTTTTGCTTGCATTTTCAATGCTTTTCAAATCGGCTTTGACCCAATTTTTTTGAGTGTTTTGTATTTGTGCTGCATTCAGATTCATATATTGTTTGTAGGATAATTCGACATAACCTAAGGAATTTTTGGTTTGTTTGATGAGGTAACTAAGTCCTTCATTCCCTTTTGCTCCAATCCCTATAGGCCAGCTGATTGCTTTACCAAAACCAATTTCTTGTGCCCATTTTTTTGATATTTTTGATAAAAAGAGTGTGAAATTATAAGTTGTTCCACTCCCATCACTGCGATGGATAACTTCAATTTTGCTAGAAGGGAGTTTGAGATTGGGATTGTCTTTGATTATTCTAGGATCATTCCATTGGGTGATTTTACCTAAAAAAATGTCACTGATGGTTTCATTGCTCAATTTGAGTTGATTGTCCTCTATCCCTTCTATATTGTATACAAGCACGATTGCACCACTGAGAGTAGGGAATTGTAATAAATTATTTTTAGCTAATTCATTAGATTTCAAAGGCTCATCACTCGCACCAAAATCAATTGTTTTGGCTTTGATTTGTTTGATACCTCCTCCAGAACCGATTGATTGATAGTTGATTTTAATCCCACTTGTTTTTTCATATGATTTCAACCAAGACATATAAGCATGAGCTGGGAATGAAGCTCCTGCACCATTGATAATGGGATTAGCATTCAGATAGAAAGCAGAAAGCAACAAAAATATAAGTGATTTCATTTTGATCTCCTTTTTGATTTTTGGAAGAGCATCACTATAAGATATAATCATTACAAATTAATAACAAGAATTTATAAGCAAATTGGTTATATGATTGGAGTATGAAAATGAAAGATTTGATTGTTGTGCTTGAAGATGAAGAAGATTTATTAGAACTTTTAGAGTATCGTTTAGGGTTGGAGGGGTTTGAGGTGATTGGTTGTTTGAAAACTTTGAGTGCAAAAAAAATCCTTTTGGAAGAAAATGTTTCTTTGATGATTGTGGATAGGAATTTAGGCAATGAAGAAGGATCAGAATTTGTAAAGGAGATTCGCAAAGAAGGGTATAGATTGCCTGTTATATTTCTTTCTGCAAAAGATTCTCAAGAAGATAAGCTCATTGGCTTTGAACGTGGTGGTGATGATTATATTACTAAGCCATTTGATTTTAATGAATTGCTCGCAAGGATAAAAGCTGTCATTAAAAGGTATCGTGGTTTGAATGATGAGGAAGTGCATAAATATAAAAATCTCATATTGCATTCAAAAGCACATTTTTTAGAAATCCATCAAAACCGCATTGAAATAACACCTTTAGAAACAAAAATACTTTTGGTTTTTTTGAAAAATGTAGGCTTGGTACTTGATAGAACATATCTTTTGGAGGAGATTTGGGGAAGCGAAGGAGAGTTAAAGAGTGTTAATGTAGCCATCAAACGTCTTAGGAATAAAATGGATTTTAAAGATGAAGAACAATATATAAAAACAGTTCGTGGTGAAGGGTATATGTTTGTTTAAAATACATCAACTTTTTTCTTTTAGCATTTTGGGTTTATTATTTAGCATTGTATTGTTTTTGGGTATTTTTTCTTATGTCAATCAGGTATATCAAGATAAAAAAATCGCACAAGAAAGATTGCATACTTTTTTTGAAATTGTAGATATTTCGATTTTAGAAGGAAGTTTTGATTCAAAATTTTTAAAAGATTTACAAAGACGTTCTAATATTGGAGTATTGATTGTTGACAAAACAAACCAAAAGATTTATTTTAGTGATGAAATTTTTCTAAATACAAAGCTAACATTTTTAACCCAACCTATTTATAAGAAGATAAAGATAAATAATCAGGTTTATTTTATACTTTCTAAAAATTCACTCATTGATGGTAGATTTTATGACATTGGAATATTTTTACCTCAAGATAATACGAAACATTGGTTTTTTTGGGTAGAGTTTTTGGCATTATTTGGTGTATTTTTGATTTTAAGCTTTGGACTTGTTTTTCTTATCAAGAAAAATACTCAAAAAGAACTTGATAAGATTATCTATCATTTACAAAATTTAACAAAAAAAGATTTTAGTGATTTTGCATATAGACGTGTTTGGTTCAAAGAGTTTGAAGAGATTTTTCAGCTTATCCAAAAAATAGCAGAAATGCTTCAAAAACAACGTAAAAAAGCTAAAAAATATTCCAAAAAATTACGTTTAAAATACTTACAAAGCTCTTCAATTATTTCTTCGCTTTCTCACGAACTCAAAAATCCTTTGGCAATCATTTCAGGTTATTGCGAAGCAATATTACAGACAACAAACAAAGATGAGCTCAATACTGAGCAATCGTATAGATTTTTGAATAAAATCCATATTCAATCTCAAAGATTAAATAAACTTATCAATCGTTTGAATTTAGCTGTGAAGCTTGAAAATGAGTTGATGAAGCTTGAATTTTCTACTTTTGATTTGAAAATCCTTTTAGAAGAGATTCTGCCGACATTATCGAGACGTTATGCTGACAAAAAAATTATCCTCAATATAAAAAATACAGAAATATTTGCAGATAGGATTTTGATAGAAAATGTAGTGGTCAATTTGATTGAAAATGCTTTGAAATATTCTAAAACGAGTATTAAAATTGTATTGAAAGAAAATAAATTTAAGGTCATTGATGATGGAGGAGGTTTACAAGAAGATGAGATCAAGTTAATAACAAAAAAGTTTTATCGTTTAGAAAAAAATAAAAATAAAGATTCATTAGGACTTGGATTATTTATTGTAAAGTATATTTTAAAATTACATCATATACAATTATCAATTAAAAGTAAAATTAATAAGGGTTCAAGCTTTAGTTTTGAGTTTTGATCATCCAAATTTACCTTTGATGTATTCTTTAGTGAGTTTTTCTTCTGGTTGTGTGAAAATATTTTGTGTTTTACCTGTTTCAATCAATTTACCAAGATACATAAAAGCAGTGTAATCACTTATCCTAAGTGCTTGAGACATATTATGAGTTACAATCACTATACTGATTTTATTTTTGAGTTCTATGATGAGTTCTTCAATAGCTTGAGTAGAAATAGGATCAAGTGCACTGGTTGGTTCATCAAAAAGCAATACTTCAGGTTCTATAGCTATAGCTCTAGCAATGCATAGACGTTGTTGTTGACCACCTGAAAGTGAATTGGCATTGTCTTGTAATCTATTTTTGACTTCATTCCATAGATTTGCATTTTTTAGAGCTTTTTGTACTTTGGAATGCAGGATTGTTTTATCTTTAATTCCTTGAAGCTTGAGACCATAAGCGATATTTTCAAAAATAGACATTGGAAAAGGGGTTGGCTTTTGAAAGATCATCCCTATATGTGTTCGGAGTGTGATTAAATCTGTTTTTTTCTTGAGTATGTTTTTTTCTCTAAAAAATATTTCACCTTTATACCTGCAGCCTTCATATAGACAATGTATTCGATTGAGGCAACGTAAAAGAGTGCTTTTCCCACATCCACTTGGACCAATGAGTGCAAGTATTTTATTTTGGGGGACTTTGAGATTGATAGATTCAATACTTGGAGTTTTATTATTGGGATAATAAAAGCTTAGGTTTTTGATTTCAAGGGCAATTTTATTCATTTGATTCCTTTGTGTAGGATGATTTTAGTTGTGATATTGATAAAAAATATAAATAAAATCAATATAAAAGCTGCACTAAAACCAAGTTGTTGCCATTCTTTATAAGGAGAGGAAGCATATTGAAACATCGTGATTGTAAGACTTGGAAAAGGTTCATTGAGATTAAGCGTAAAAAATGCACTGTTGAGTGAAGTGAATAATAAAGGAGCTGTTTCGCCAGCAATCCTTGAAAAAGCAAGCAAAATCCCGGTAAATATACCTAATTTTGCCCCTCTATATAAAACAGAAGTTATCATTTTATATTTTGGAGCTCCTAGAGCCATTGCAGCTTCTCTGAGTGTATCAGGGATTAAAGAAAGTATATCATCAGTGGTTTTTAATACGATAGGTATCATCAAAATACAAAGAGCTGCAATGCCAGCCCATCCGCTAAAATGTCCTATAGGCACAACTATAACTGCGTAAATGAAAGTTCCAATGATGATTGAAGGTGCAGAAAGCATAATTTCATTCATATTGCGGATAAATTCAATTATTTTAGGATTTTTGGCATATTCTCTCAAATAAGTTCCTCCTAATATTCCTATGGGTGTTCCAATTAAAAGTGCAGCAACACTTAAAATCAATTGTCCAATAAGTGCATTTCGTAATCCTCCATTTTCCCAAGGAGAGGCGGTATCTTTTGTGAAAATTTGCCAATTTAGTGCATTGAAACCTTTGTAGATCAAAATCCCTAAAATAAAAATAAGGAGTATTAAAATAAATATGGCAAATAATGATGAAATGAATAAGACTAATTTGTTGTATCGTTTGCGTTGAATTAAGTTGGAGTTTTTCATTTTCTTTTTATCCTATTGAGTAGATAAAATTTTGCAGTGGCTATTATCAAAAAGCTCAAACAAAATAAAATCAATGCAAGGTAAAATAAACTTGAGTAATAGATATCGCTATCAGCTTCAGCAAATTCATTGGCTAAAGTTGCAGGGATATTGGTAGCAGGACTGATAAGGTTTGTTATCTTGTGAGCATTACCAATTACAAAAGTAACTGCCATTGTCTCACCCAATGCCCTACCCAATGCTAGGATAATCCCTCCAATTACCCCTATTTTGACATGCGGAAGGATAATGTCTTTGATGATTTCAAATTTAGTTGCTCCTAGTGCGTATGCGGACTCTTTTAAGATATTGGGTGTGGTTTGCATACACTCTTTAGTAATGATACTCATAAAGGGTAAAATCATCACGCTCAAAATAATGCTTGCACTTAAAATCCCCAATCCCACTCCTCCAAATAATTTTCCAATGATAGGTGTCAGATAAAAAAGCCCCCACATCCCATATACAATTGAAGGTATAGAAGCTAGTAGCTCAATACAAGAACTAATGATGGTTTTGAATTTTTTTGGACAAATTTCATTGATAAAAATAGCAATGCCTATTGAAATAGGGATTGCAAAAGTCATTGCTAAAGTAGTGCTTATGATACTGCCATAGATTGCACTAGCAGCTCCAAATTGTTCTTTATTAGGAGACCAATGGGTAGAGATAAGGAAGGAAAATCCAAATGTTTTTATTGCCAAAAGAGCTTCAATAAAGAGGGTAATAAAAATACTTATCAACAATGCCAAACTAAGAAATGCAAAAATTTTAGAAATATAAAAAAAGATTTTTTCTTTGAATATATCTTTCATTCATTGCCTTTATTTTTGGATTATTAAAGAGGGATTTTAAATGTGTTTGATTACAAATAAATTACATTGTTGTATTTTGTGGGTATATTTTTTTTAAAACTATAATTTGATATAATCAAACCAGCTGGTAATATAGGGTAAAAATGAAAAAGATTACTTATAAAGATTCAGGTGTTGATATTGATGAGGGAAATTCTTTTGTAGAAGCCATAAAGCCATATGTCAAAAATACATTTGACAAAAATGTTATTGGAGGGATTGGTTCTTTTGCAGGGGCTTATCAAATGCCTAAAGGTTTCAAAGAGCCTGTTATATTGGCAACTACTGATGGTGTAGGCACAAAACTTAGGCTTGCTATTGATTCTGGCAGGTTGGGGAGTGTTGGGATTGATTTGGTGGCAATGTGTGTTAATGATTTGATTTGTAATAATGCTCTGCCGATGTTTTTTTTAGATTATTATGCAAGTGGAAAGTTAGACAAAAAGGATGCATTAGAGGTTTTAAAGGGCATTGCAAAGGGTTGTGAAATTGCAGGTTGTGCACTCATTGGTGGAGAAACTGCAGAAATGCCAGGAATGTATCATAATAAAGATTTTGATTTATGCGGGTTTGCTGTAGGGATTGCAGAGAAATCTGATTTGCAAAAAGAATCACAAGTTAGAGCCGGAGATATTCTTATTGCTTTACCAAGCAGTGGAATACATAGCAATGGTTACTCTTTAGTTAGGAAGATTTTATTTGATGAACTTAAAATGAATTTTGAAGATGATTTTTTTGGAAAGCCTTTGATTGAAACTTTATTGATCCCTACAAGGATATATACAGATGTTTATAAGAAGATAAAAGATAAGATTTATGCCTTAGCCCATATTACAGGGGGTGGTATAGTAGAAAATTTACCACGAGTTTTAGGGAAAAATCTTGGGGCTGAAATCAGTAAAAAGTTGATAAAAACTTTGCCAATTTTTGATATACTTAAACAAAATGTTCAAGAAAATGATATTTATCGGGTTTTCAATATGGGGATTGGAATGATTATCGTTGTTCCAAAACAAAATGTTTCTTATATACTTTCAAATACCGATGGATATGAGATTGGTCAAGTTATTGATCATTCAAATGAAATAAAATTAATATGATTGGAATTACTCAAAACTGATGGATTTAAAATCTTTCTTCAAACTTTATACAATGCCTATTCTTGCTTTAGTTGTTGGATTTGGTTTATATTATATGGTTTTTGTAGCTACCAATAAGGATATTTCTGTTTCTAATCCTATTTATCCAGTTCAAGGCACTAAAGAAGAATCTGATTTATCCAATACGCCTATGCTTAGTCTATCTAATGATGATTCTACTGAAGCCCAAACACAAGAGAATTCTGTTGAAATTCCTAATGTTATTTCAGAAAAATCCCTCCAATCAACCCCTTCTCTGACTAGCTCTGATAAAAATTTTTATGTTGTCATACCAAAAACACTTAATATTCGTGATAAACCTAATACTTCTTCTGCGATCAATGCTAGATTATCACAAAATCAGAAGATTGAGGTTGAGACTATTGAAGGAGATTGGGCAAAAGTTCAACAAGGTTGGGTACTCTTGAGTTTACTGAAGCCAGAAGAACCAGATATTTCAAATCCAGATGAAAGTAGATTTTATATTGTGATACCTCAAGTCATAAATATTCGTCTTGAACCTAATACTTCTTCAAAAATTATCAATCGACTTCCTGTTAATAGCATTATTGAAGTCCAGTATATTAAAAATGGTTGGGCAAAGCTTAAAAATGGTTGGGTTCTGGCTACATTGATTAAAAAACAGGATAATCATTGAATCTATCAAAAGATTTAGAATACAGACAGTTTTGTGTTTTTGGTAATCCGATCGCACACTCTAAATCTCCTTTGATTCATAATTTTACCTTTTCTTCTTTTATCAATGAGATTGGATTTTTAGGGCTATATGGAAGATATTTGTTAACAGAGGCTAAATCATTGCGTGATGCTTTTTTTGAGTTAAAACTTTTTGGAGCTAATGTTACTGTTCCATTCAAAGAAGAGGCTTATAACCAAAGTGATGAAATAAAAGGGATCGCTGCAGAGATTAATTCAGTCAATACATTATTGCTTGAAGATGGATGTTTAATAGGATACAATACTGACGCAGAGGGATTTTATCAAACTATTTTACCCTATGGTTTTAAAACAGCTCTTTTGATAGGTGCAGGGGGGAGCGCAAAAGCAATCGCTTATATTTTGCGTCAAAAAGGAATTGAGGTCAATATATTGAACCGATCAAAAGAAAGACTTAAGTCTTTTGAGGAAGCAGGCTTTATATGTTGGGGTACTCAAAATTTTGAACCAAAACCTTTTGATATTGTTATCAATGCCACTCCTGCAGGACTTAAAGACAGCACCTTGCCTTTAGATAAAGATTTGCTTTCTAAGACATTTTTACTTTCTAAAATGGCTTATGATTTGATTTATGGAATTTATACCCCTTTTTTGTGTTTGGCAAAATCAGTGGGGCTTGATGCTAAGGATGGTAGAGATATGTTGATTGAGCAGGCTGTATTAGCATTTGAGTTATTTTGTCGGTATAAAGTCAATAGGGATTTGATCAGAAAGAGAATGAAATCAATATATTAATGAGAGAATTTTATTTAAGACTTGCATATGGGATGAAAAGTATCCCTAGGAAATACAAACAAATAACAGATGATTTTAAAAGGAAAGGTTTTGTTAAAAAGATAGATGAGGTCTATTGTTTTTCTAAAGGATATTTAGTTGGGAGTATAGATATTTCTAGGGGAGGGAGAGTATTTTTATGCCCTTTTGGAAACGATAAAAAGGATTTTATCCTCAATGGATTGCCTAAGAATGTTTTTCAAAATGATATTGTGCTAGTCAGATTGATTAAAAACAGAGGTAAGGTAAAGGCAAAGTTTGTTAAATTATTGCACACACAGAATTCCAAGATTTTGTGTTACTTGAAGAAAATAAAAGGCGAGATTTTAGCTATTGAACTCAAAAATCCTAGAAAAAGGCCTATTCGATTGAATATTTCTAAAAAATCTCTTTTAGAATTGCCTAGATTTTGTGTGGTTAGTGTGGATTTGAGTAGCAAAACAATACAAGAGGTTATTGGTCCTTTAGAAGATGCTTTGATAGATGAAAAAATATCTCTTTTTGGTAGAGTGCAAGATTTTTCTTTTGAAGCTAAATTATTGGCTGATAGTTTTGGGCAGGAAGTTGATAGTAAAATGTACCCAAATCGTTTGGATTTAACTCATTTACCTTTTTTTACTATTGATCCTGATGATGCCAAAGATCATGACGATGCAATTTATTTTGATTCAACTGCTTCTGAATTGTATATAGCTATCGCAGATGTTAGCGAATATGTCAGTACAGAGTGTTGTTTGGATATAGAAGCTAGGCATAGAGGTTTTAGTGTATATCTACCTCATAAAAGTTATCCTATGTTGCCTCCAAATTTAAGTGAGAATATTTGTTCACTCAAAGAAGGAAAAACAAGACTTGCTTTTGTATGGCATTTGCGTTTACATAAGAGAAGCAACGAGGTTATTAGAGCTTCTTTGTTTGAAGCACTCATTTGCAATCATCAAAATATTAGTTATACTAAAGTAAATAGTCTTTTTGAAGGTAAAAAAATTTCTTTAGATAGCAGAGTAGAAAAGAGCATAAGAGATTTTTTACCTATTGCTCAGAGATTACGTTCTAAACGTTTAAAAAAAGGCTATGAGTTTTTTAATGATGAAATCAAGCTTAAACTCAATAATAAAGGAATGTTAGAAAAAATAAATGTTTTGGATGAGGGGAAATCACATATTATTGTCGAAGAAGCAATGTTGTTGGCTAATCAAGAGGCAGCAAAATTATTGGACACACATCTAGAAAAAGGTATTTATAGGATTCATCAAAAGCCTTCAGAAAGTCGTATGAATGAATTGTTGTTCGATTTAAAATCTATAGGTTTTATGATACAGAATACTAAAGATATACATCATTGTATAGAGTCTATCCAAAAACAAGCTAAAAAGAAAAATATGTTAAAGCAAATTGATAGAATGATAATCAAAGCTCAATCACAAGCATCTTATTCTCCAGATAATATTGGACATTTTGGATTAGGGTTTAAGGCATACAGTCATTTTACTTCTCCGATACGCAGATACAGTGATTTGATTTTGCATAGGATACTCAAAGAGATTGTTACAGATTCTAAGGATTCGGGAAGATTGGCTTATTTATTAAGGAATTTATCTTTTTATTGCTCACTTTTAAATGAGCAGGAGCGGGAAATATCTAAGATTGAGATTGATTTTAAAGATCGTAAATATGCCAGATGGGCTCAAGAGCATATTAAAACTAGACTACAAGCTGTAGTTATTGATGAAAATTATCCTCCTATTGCCAATGCATTGACTACAATAACAGGTGCAAGATTGTTTATGATGGATTTGGATGTGGAAGTAAACAAACTTGATGTTGTGGATGTAGAAATTATGGATGCAGAGGTTGCAACCGGAAGGATTTTTGTAAAAGCTTTGAAAAAAATGGATATCGAATGTATAGAAAAGAATTAGATTCTTTATTGCAAAAATTTACTCCAAAGGCAAGTTTACTTTATGGTGAATCAATATTTTTAATCAAATATTATTCTGACAAAATTGCCTCTAAAATTACAACTTCTTCAAACAAAACTACATTTTATTATAGTGATTATGACTTTGATTCAGTAATGAATTTATTGGGACAGAGTTCTTTGTTTGGGGATAAAAATCTTGTAGTTTTGAAATTGGACAAGAAATTATCAAAAAAAGAAACTGATTCAATGTTTCAAGCTATAGCTTTGAATACTCAAAATTCACTTATCATTGAATTTTACCAGTCAGAGTCTAAATCAAATGCAGAATATGCTCAAGATTTTAGAAATTTTGCTGCAGGTTTTAAAAATGCTCAATTAGGTAAAGATGTGATTGAAGTACGTTTTTTTAATCCAAGTTTTTATGAATGTATCGCTTTGCTCAAAGAAAGGTCGAATAATTTAAATATTAACATTGATGAACGTTTATTGGGGACTATTTTGACTATCCAGAATAATGATTTAGGGATTGCATATAATGAATTAGAAAAATTTACTCTTTTGGATTCTTCACCTACTATAGAAGATGTTCAAAGACTATGTTATGGACTTGGAAGTGTGAGTATTGAAGAGCTTTATGATGCAATTTTTGATAAAAAAAATATCTTTGAGATTTTAGAGAGGTTGCAGGAAGAAGGCTTGGATGAATTGCAAATTTTAAGGGAAATGGAGAGATATTTTTATCAACTTTTTTTATTTTTTGCTTACATTAAAAGTTATGGCACTCCTAATGCTAAAGATATTTTAGGATTTTCACCCCCACCACTGATAGTTCAAAAGATTGCTGGACGATCTATAAGGATAAAAGAAGAAGGTTATAGATATATTTTTGAGGTTTTTAGGAAGTGGAGGAATGCTAATATGAGGGGTGAAAAAAATATGGTTTTGAATGCTTTAATAAAATTGCAAGCATATATCAGATAAAATAGTTTCTTTTTAGAAATGTTGAAAAACCTTGCTCTTTTTAAGAAATAAAATAAAAGGGCCAAAACCATAAGGAGAATTTGATGAGATATTATGAGACAATGTTTATTGTCAAACCTACTTTAGTCGAAGAGGAGATAAAATCTAAAATCGACTTTTACAAAGAAGCTATCATTAAAAATGGTGGTGAGATTGAGACCTGTTTAGATATGGGTATGAGGAATCTTGCTTATGAAATTGATAAAAATAAACGAGGTTATTATTTTGTTATCTATTTTGCAGCAGAACCAAAAATTGTTCTTGAACTTGAACGTCTTTATCGTATCAATGAAGATATATTACGTTTTATTGTCATCAAATATGAGAGCAAAAAAGAACAAAAAGCTTGGAAAACATTAGTAGACAGAGCTAATAAAAAGCCTGAACCTAAGCCTTTGAAAGAAAAACCAAAACCTCAGGCATCAGAACCTCAACAAGAATTGCAAAATAGTGTTGAAACACAGGTAGAATAACTCAAAAGGAACTAGATGTATAATAAAGTGATTATGGTAGGCAATTTAACTCGTGATGTGGAACTTCGGTATCTTCCGAGTGGCTCTGCACTCGCAACATTAGGACTTGCCAGTAATCGTAGGTATAAAAAACAAGATGGGAGTCAGGCTGAAGAAGTTTGTTTTGTAGATGTAAAGCTTTTTGGAAGGGCGGCAGAGGTTGCTAACCAATATTTAAGGAAAGGTTCTAAAGTTTTGATAGAAGGTAGACTTACTCTTGAAACTTGGACAGATCAGACAGGTAGTAAAAAAAGCAAGCATACTATAACAGCCGAAGGTATGCAAATGTTAGATAGCAAAGGTTCTTCTGCTCAAGATGAAAGCTATGCAGGTCAGCATGAGTCAGGTTATACGCAACAACCTTCAGCAGTCCATAATCCTTATACATCTAAAGAAAGTCCACAAGGTGGGATGAACACTCAAAAATATGAGCAAAATATCCCTGAAATTAACATTGATGAAGATGAAATACCCTTTTAGGAGAAAAAATGGAACGCAAAAAGTATTCAAAAAGATATTGTAAATATACTGAAGCAAAAATTGAGTTTATTGATTATAAAGATATTGAAATGCTTAAACATTCTTTATCAGAAAGATATAAAATTATGCCAAGACGTTTAACTGGCAATACAAAAAAATGGCAAGAACGTGTTGAGGTGGCTATCAAAAGAGCAAGACAGATGGCTTTAATTCCTTATATTGTTGATAGAAAAAAGGTAGTTGAAAATCCATTTAAGATTTAAGTATTATTTTCTAGGTATTTTTTATAAAATACCTAGAAATATTGAATGCTTGAAATTTGAAAAATTAGAAATCTTTTTTTAACAAAGTTTCTATTTTGAGGATAGTAACTAATCTATCTTCTCTTTTTCCTACACCATACATTAAATTTTCTTGTTCGGCAAGTGTCTCAGGAATTGGGTCAATATCTGAGTGTTTGATACGAATTGCTTCAGTGAGTTTGTCTATCACAAATCCTGCTATATGATCATTATGCCTTACGACTAAATAACGAGTGTCTTTATCTTGTTTGATTGCTGGGATACCAAATTTTAGCCTCAAGTTAATCAGAGGAAAAACATTTCCCCTTAGATTAAATACACCCAAAACATAGTTTGGAGTACCCGGAACACGAGTAAATTCTATTGGTTTTACGATTTCTATTACATTTAAAATTGGAACAGCGAATTCTTCATTGCCTACAACAAACCCAATAACTTGTAAAATATCTTCAATTTCTTCTTGTTTGTTTATTTGCCTATTTTCTCTTTGTTTTTCAAAGATATCTTTCAAAGTTTCATTATTCATGGCTGGCTCCATTGGTATTGAGTTTTATATTGCGTTTGACTACATTGGTAAGGTATTCTGGAGTATAGGGCTTAGTAATATATTCAGTCATACCAGATTCTACACCTCGCATTCGATCTGTTTTTCTTGTCCTGCTTGTGACAGCTATGAGAGGCATATTTTTAAATTTATTGTATTTCCTTACTTCCATTGCGAAAGAATATCCATCCATTCCGGGCATTTCTATATCTACAAGCACTGCATCTAAGATTTCATCACCATTTTTTACAATCTCTAAGCCTTCTAATCCATTTTTAGCCTCTAAAATTGTTACTCCTAAAGGTTTGAGGCATTTTTTCATGATATTTCTATCTGTATTGCTATCATCTATGATGAGGACGGTGTAATCACTTGGTGTATTTTTAGTTTTTAGTGGTGGGGCTTCATTGATAAGATTGTTGATACTGATTTTGATATTTTTTGCCATATCCATCATTGCAGCGACGTCAACAATGAGTGTTATTTTGCCATCTCCTCTTACTGTTGCTCCTGCAATCCCTGCAGTATTTTTTAGATAGTAGCCTAAGGATTTGATTACAATTTCTTCTTGTCCAATCAAATAATCAACAATCACTCCAATTTTTTGATCAGCCAAACCAATAATCACAACATACACTTCATTAGTTTTTTCTAAAATAGCATCTACTTTGAAAATATCAGCAAGGCGAACTAATGATAATACTTCGTCTCTGAGTCTTAAAACACTTTTCCCATCCACTGTGTATATTTCATCTTGCGTAACTCGCACAGTTTCTAATACTGAGGAGAGCGGGATGGCATAATATTCTTCTTGTATCCCAACCAATAGTGCTTGGATAATGGCAAGAGTGAGGGGTATTTTTAGTTTCTGTGTTGTCCCTGCACCTTTTTCCGATTCTATTTCAATGATGCCATTGAGTTTTTCGATGTTTGTTTTGACAACATCCATACCCACACCTCTTCCAGAGACATTTGAAATATTTTTTGCAGTTGAAAAACCTGGTTTGAAAATGATCCCAAAGGCTTCTTTATCACTCATATTGTCGGCTTCTCTTTCAGTGATGATATTTTTTTCAATCGCTTTTTGCTTCAGCATATCAGCATCAAGTCCTTTGCCATCATCTGCGATTTCAATAACAATGTGATTTCCCTCATTGTAGGCTTTGAGTTCTACTTTTCCAGTTTCATTTTTGCCTGCTGATATTCTTTCTTGAGGTATTTCTATGCCATGATCACAAGAATTTCTGATAATATGGATGAGTGGATCACCAATCTCTTCTACAATTGATTTATCCAATTCGGTTTCTTCGCCAGTAATGATAAGTTCAATATTTTTACCAAGTTCTCTAGAAAGATCTCTTACCATTCTTGGAAATTTATTGAATACTTTACCTACAGGTTGCATTCTTGTTTTCATTACTGCTAATTGTAAATCTGTAGTGACAGTAGAAATTGAAGAAACAACTTGATTGAGTTCTTCAAGGAACTTTTCTCCATCGTATCTTTCTTCAACATCACTATAGATCCTAATGAGTCTATTTTTCCCTAATACAAGCTCTCCAATAAGGTTCATTAAGTGATCAAGTCTACGTACATCAACCCTGACAGTTTGTTCTACGCCAGTTGAAGGAATTTTATTTTCTTCAGGCTTTGTTTTTAATTGTTTGATTTTTTCTTCTTCGGGTTTTGTTTTGATTGTTTTGTTAGTTTGAGTTTCTTCTTTTTTCTTTTTAGAACGTTTTTGTTTATCAGCATTTTGTCGCTTTAAAAGCAATCGTTGGATTTCTGATTCGATCTCTTCAGGACTCATATTGGTATAGTCAAGATCGGGTTCATCTGCTAGTGGATTTTGCTCATTAGGCTTTTCTGGAGATAATTTGGTGTCTATTTTTTCATCTGAGATAGCTTGGAGTTTTTTGACTGTATGAGAAATATCAATACCGCTGTTAGAATCTGTTCCATTGTCCCTGATTTTTATTAGGAGTGCTTTCATTAAATCAATAGATTCTAAGACAATATCCATAATATCAGGTGTAAGTTTGAGTTCTTCTTTTCTTGCTTTATTCAGTACATCTTCCATATTATGGGTTAGGTGAGTTAGTGTATCAAAATTTAAAAAAGAGCTAGAGCCTTTGATAGTATGGGCGACTCTAAAAATACGATTTAGCAGTTCTAAATCTTGAGGATTGTTTTCAAGTTCTACGAGATCTTGATCAAGTTGTTCGATCATTTCAAATGCTTCAATCAAAAAATCTTCCATTATTTCTTGCATTTCATCCATATTTAGTATCCCTTTTTTTAGCATTTTTTAAGATTTTTGTATTTTACAATTTATTCATAAAAAATTCTACTTTAATCTTATTTTAGTCAAAAAATTTTAGATTTTTTCATCAAAACTTCCTATTTTTCCTTCATCTTTTTGAGGATCAAAAATAAATCCAATTTGTTCACAATAAAAAGAAGGCAAGCAGATGTAATTTTGCTCGATCTTTCCTATATGAAAATGTCCTTCTATGATACCATTTATGTGCTTTATATCGTATTTTTTTGCAAAATTAGAATATTTTTTTTGCCTTTGTTTAAGGAAAATTACAAAATCTTCATCATTGATTTGAAATTTTTTGATAGTTTTTTTATTGATTTTATTGGCTATATTTTTATAGATGACTCCAAAACTTAATAAATCCAAAAGTTTTAAAATGCTTAATACAAAAGGATTACCAAGTGTACGGATATAAATATCATAGTTTTTAGTCAAAAAAATATCCCCATGTGCAAGTAAAATTTTTTTATTTTGGTATTGGAAAAAGGCAGGTTGTAGGCTTCGAGGATATATTTTGACTTTATTTAAAAGATGGGCATCAATACCAAAATCGTGATTACCCTCAAAATAAAATACTTCTGTTTTTAAAGATAAGTCATTAATAAGAGAGATAATATCAGCATTATTTTTTATAGAAGTTGGTATATGTCCTATAAAGAGATGAAAAATATCCCCCATAAAAAATACTTGCGGGGGTGGATGGGCGATGAGCTTTTTTATCATCGTCTTTAATTTGTTATCAGGAGGTATGTGGTGTGCATCAGCAATAAAAAAGGCACCATTTTTGATTGTTGGTATTTGCATTTGTTTTAATATTCAACCTTTAATATATTTTAACACTTTGCCCCCCGCCCATAAATTGTAAAAATTCTATTTTGTCTCCATTTTTTGGAAATGTATTAGACCAATCATTTTTTTTTACAACTAATGAGTTGAGTGCAACAGCTACTACTTTAGATTCTATTTTTAGATGATCTAAAATTCTTTGAATATTAAGATTATCTGAATCTGAAAAGGTTTTTATTTCACCATTGATAATGAGTTCCATTTTTTCTCCGTTTTTAGGTTATTTTCACATTAAAACATAAATATAAAATTATTTTTTGTGATTGAAGATTTTATTTTGATTGATTTGGCTTGAAAAATCGATAAAATCCTCCGGTTTTATTTTCTTGTTTTGTCCTTGAGATGACTAAATCACCTTCTTTAGCATTTTTTGTAACAGTTGTTCCACTTCCTATGAGGACATTGGATTGAATCTGAATTGGAGCTATGAGTTGGGAATCGCTACCTATAAAGACATTTTTACCGATAATTGTCCTGTGTTTTGTTTTGCCATCATAGTTGCAGGTAATGACCCCTGCACCGACATTACTCCCCTTATCAATAGCACAATCACCTAAATAGCTTAAGTGTCCTGCTTTCACTCCTCTAAGTTCAGAAGCCTTAAGCTCGACGAAGTTTCCAATATGCGTGTCATCAATATAGCAATTTGTTCTAACATGTGCCATAGGACCTATTTTAGAATTTTTGATGGTGCTATTTTCAATTACGCTATGGGCTTTGATATGTGAATTGATTATTTTTGTTTCTCCATTGATAAATACTCCTTGCTCAATTTCACATTCTCCTTCAAATATAACATCAGATTCTAAGTAAACAGTATGAGGCAAATGGATAATAACTCCTTGTTGCATTGCTCTGGTTCGAAGACGATCTAACATTAAATCTTGTGCAATGGAAAGCTCAAGTTTTGAATTCACTCCTATAAAATTCTCTCTATCCACAAAAACAGGCGTAATTCCAATGCCATCATTTGCTGCTAATTGTATCAAATCAGTCAAATAATATTCTTTTTGTGCATTATGATTCTTGACTTTAGGTAGATAGGATTGTAATACTTTTTTTTCAAAAAGATACACACCAGCATTGACTGTTTTTATAGATTTTATATCTATGTTTGCATCTTTTTCTTCAATAATTTGCTTGACTTGATTATCTTTGATGATAACTCTGCCATAACCATTTGGATTAGAAATCTCAAAGATACCTATTGCAATAAGTGTTTTATGGACTATGAGTTGTTCAATTTGTTCTTTTGTAATCAATGGCATATCTCCATTGAGTATTAGTATTTGTTCATATTTTGTTGGGATGGGATTTTGAAGATCATCTTTTATCAGGGCTCCGCCAGTGCCTGGATATTTAGAATGGTTTTGGATATGAAAATGAATATGTTTGAGTTGGTTTTTGAATGTATTTTGCACATAATCTTGAATCCTTTTATGCTCAAAAAATAAGATAATATGGATATCATCACTGATTTTCAATGCTTCCTGTATTGAATAAAACAGCATTTCTTTCCCGCATATCTTATGCAAGACTTTTGGCAGGGTTGACTTCATTCTTGTTCCTGCACCAGCTGCTAGGATAACCACTGAAACAGACATTTGGTTTGCCTTCTTGAAATTGAAATTTATAAAATTTTAACACAAATAAGATTATACTAATATTTTTGTTTGAATAGCCCACATATTCCATTTGACAGGGAGTTTTTGTTTTGAGGTTAATATTTTTTATTGGGGTTATGTTTTTGATGATGGGTGTGGGTTATGGAGCTGAAACGATACCCACTGTGAACCTTTCTCTTTCAGCACCTTCTTCGCCTAAACAACTTGTTACTACACTTAATATTGTTATTATTTTGACTTTTTTAGTCCTTGCGCCTTCTTTGGTGTTAGTGATGACAAGTTTTACTCGTTTGATCATTGTTTTTTCTTTTTTGAGGACAGCCTTGGGTACTCAGCAATCCCCGCCAACACAAATTCTTGTTTCTTTGGCTTTAGTGTTGACTTTTTTTATCATGGAGCCAGTGGCTAAAGAAGGCTATAATTCAGGTATCAAACCCTATATGGATAATAAAATTTCTTATGATGTTGCGTTTGAGAAAACAATTGCTCCTTTTAAAGATTTTATGATGAAGAATACACGAGAGAAAGATTTAGCATTATTTTTTAGGATCCGTCATTTACCTAACCCTCAAAGTGTCCAAGATGTTCCCTTGAGTGTCCTTGTACCTGCTTTTATGATCAGTGAACTCAAAACAGCTTTCCAGATAGGATTTTTATTATACTTGCCATTTTTGGTCATTGATATGGTTGTGAGTTCTATTTTGATGGCTATGGGTATGATGATGTTGCCACCAGTAATGATTTCTTTGCCTTTTAAAATATTGATTTTTGTATTGGTAGATGGATTTAATTTATTAGTCGGGAATTTAGTGGCTAGTTTCAAATGATGATTGATAAGGTTGTTGGGAATTAGACTTAAAATGATTAAAAATATAAATAAGAAATTTCAAATATTCAATCAGGATTGTGCAGAAGGATTAAAAAATATTCCAGATGATTTTATTGATTTTATCGTTACAGATCCTCCTTATTTTATTGATGGGATGGGAGATGATTGGGATGACGAAGGATTGAATAAAAAGAAATCAAAATCAGGTGTTGTTGGTGGTTTACCTGTTGGAATGAAATTTGATAGGGAACAAGGCACAAGATTGCAAAAGTTTTTGGAACCTTTGAGTGTTGAATTTCATAGAGTGCTTAAGCCCGGAGGCTTTTGCATTGTTTTTTCGCAAGCTAGATTATATCATAGGACAGCAATGGCTCTTGATTTGGCAGGATTTGAGATAAGAGATTTGCTTGGTTGGAAATATGAAGGACAGGCTAAAGCTTTTTCACAAGATCATTTTATAAAAAAAGATAAAAAATTGTCTGAAAAAGAAAAAAAGGATTTAATCCTCCAAATGGAAGGATTAAAAACCCCTCAATTAAAGCCACAACTAGAACCAATGACTTTAGCACAAAAACCAAAAATAGGAACATTTGTTCAAAATTGGAAAAAATATGGCGTTGGATTATTGAATACAAAAGAAAGTTTAGATGGAAAATTTCCTGGAACTATCATGGAAGTTTCAAAGAGAGTTAGACAAAATGAATCAGATGAGAAAATACAACACATCACAATTAAACCTGTTATTTTAATTTCTCATTTGATCAAATTGTTTACCCAAAAAAATCAAATTGTTTTGGATCCATTTGCAGGAAGTGGATCGCACGGAATTGCTGCATTACAAAATGAAAGAAAATTTATCGGTTTTGAGATAGAAAAAAAATATTACGATATATGCTTGAGACGTTTTAATACATTAAAAACTTAGGAGTTTTATTCAATCTTTAAGTATTGTTTTAAAAAATTATATATATCTTGTTTGATGGATTTTGAAGTTGATTTTAAAAAGTTCAATACAACCCTCATCCCATCAGGAGTATCTGCTAGAGCGATAACTCTTCCAGTTTTATCATAAATCCATCTATTCCTATCAGGTCGATTACATATTTGACATTGCGGGATAATATTCCCAGCAATTAAATCTTTTTTTGGATTCATATGTCCTTGTTGGAGTTGAACAATTGTATTTTTTCTGATTAAATGAGGTTTATTTTCTTGTGATCCACAAACAGCACATCGCCAATTGTATTCTTTTTTAATCTTTTCAAAATCATCATTCATGATGCCAGTTTTTCGATTTTGAACATATGATGGATGTGGTATTTCCAAACTCATAAGATGATAAGTTCCTTTTGGTATTTTTATATTTTCTCCACGTGTTCCAGTTATGATATACCATCCTTTTTGCATTCCTAAGTGCCTTGCCTGTTGAACATCATTAGTGTCTGGATAGAATCCTCTGATAAAGTTTGTTAAATCTTGCTTGGATATTATTTTTGTATTAGGGTAGTCTTTTGCTAATAGAATTAATACTAATGCATCTTTTGTATATTTACCTTTTTTATTCTTTAATTTTGGGAGTATAACTTCATTTTTGGAGAGATAATTTGTGTGGTATTTTTTTATCAAATCATACAAATCTTCTATATCTTCGTCTGTCATTTTAGACATTTTTTTGATTCCCTAAAAATAATTTAAGGTAGATTAACATAATATTTTCAATCCTGAAGTGCCTGAGTTATGATTTAGGTTTTTATCCCTCATGATAAACTAGATTCAATGATTTGAATCTCTGTTTGATTCAATCCATAAAGTTCGTATATCAATGTATCGATTTTATTTTCTTCTTCAATGGTATCTGCTTGAGCATTTTTTTGTTTTGTTGATAAAATCTTTTGGGTCAATACTATGATTTTATCAATGGTATTTTGATTTTGGCTTGAAATTTTTGGGATTGGAAGGAGTTCAATATATTGTTTTATCCATCTGTATGCTCCTTCGCCTAACGAAGAAGCCAGATTCTTAATATAAAAATAAACAACTTTTGAATTGAGTAATGATAATAAATATTTATTTGCATTGGGGATAAAATAACAAGTTTGATTGATAAAAGCACCATCGTTATTCCAAACAAAACAAGGGGTTTTAGTCATTTCTGCCCATATAATTTTGCCCTCATATTCATAACTAAAATCTTGAGAATTTTTAATGAATTGATAAAATTTATCAATTATTTCTGCTCTCTCTCTCTCTCTCTCTCTCTCTCTCTCTCTCTGTAGAAGCAAATTCAGATTCTATCAAATCAATTTCTTTATCTGTTAGGTTATAAAGTTTATATATCAGATTATCTAATTGGATTTCTTGAGTGGAGGTATCTTTTTGTTTGGTTTTTGATTCTAGTATGCTGGTGGCTAGAGATTCTATCTCTTTGATTATCTTTTTATCTTTATGTTTTGGGATGGGTAGTCTTTCTACGAATATTTTTCTCATTTCATAGCCACTGGCTCCTAATGTAACCCCAATTTGTTTGAAATACCAAAAATTTGTTTTACAATTCAAAATAGCTGTGAGGTATGGGAGTCTATCCTTATTATCTATAGAGGACTCTGTGATAATAAAACTTTTATCGTTAGTCATAAAACCCTCTTTATCCAAGAAAGCTACAAATTCTTTTGCCATATTTGGGTAGATAATCTTTCTTTTATTGAAATCTTCCCAATAAGCACAATTCCTTAGGTTATAAGGTGTATTTCCTTTATCGGTTCTTTTGGTAATTTGTTCATCAAATTGATTTAAGTGTATTTTTATTGTAGGGTAATCATCAATATCAATCGCAGGGATTTTAATAAGTCCTTTTTTATAACCATTATGGGTTCCTATCACCCATTTTCCTGCCCATTCATAGCTATACCTTTTGATATCCCTTCCCCTTAAGATAGGCTTGATGATTTGCTCTGTCCTTTGTCTTTCGTTGAGGTAAATGATATTGTCTTTGTTGGTTTCTCCACTTTCCTCATATAAGATATATTCCCCATCCACATCGATAAAAGGTAGATTTGAAAGCTTTGAGTCATCACAAAGGCTTAAAATCTCATCTCTTTTGTCTGTATCAATGATAAAGGCTTCATTATAACCTGTTAAGATTCCACGATAAATCTTTATATCCCAATCTTTGAGTGGGGTGCCTATGGATTCTATCTTTTGTTTGATACCTAAAGTCAAAGGGTCTGAAAAGTTAAAAGATTCAGCTGAGAGGGCAGAAGTGTTTAAGGTAGTCTTTGAAAACTCTTCTATATCTTGTGCTATTATGGGTTTTTCTTTGATAGATATATAGTTAAAATCAACATTTTTAGCCACTTGCTTGGAAAAGCTAATGATTGAAGTGTCTACAGAAGCACTATCAAAGACTTTGATGCCATTAAAATCTACATAAGATTGGAGCTTGGTTTTTTCTAAAATAAAATTCCTAAGCCCTTTGCCATAGCCTGTTCGTACCCATTTGTTTGAAGTGATGAAGCTTAGAAGTCCTTTGTTTGAAAGGATTTTATAACCTTGTTCAAAAAAATAAGTGAAAATATCTGCTGTCGCAGTGTAGATTTCAAAATTTTTTTGGAGATAAGGTTTGAGTTCTTTGATGTTTTCTTGACGGATATAAGGTGGATTGCCAATGACCAAATCAAACCCGATGAAATCCCCTTGATTGTCTAAAATTTCTGGGAATTCAAATCGCCATTCAAAGCTTTTTGAAGTCTTAGTAGATTCTAAGAATTCAAAATCATTTTTGAGTTCTTCTAAGATTTTTTTTGCTTTTTTATCTATGGTTTTGGGTTCTGCATCTGTGAGAGTAGGTGTGAATTTGAAGTTATTTTCCCTAAATATTTTTATCATTTCCATCCCAAAAGCTTCTTTGAAATCAAAGCAGGCATCACCATATTCAAAGATAAATTTTGATAAATTTTTTTTGAGATTGGCAGTTTTTGGATGTTCTTCTATGAGGTAGTTTAAAAACATTGTTTTGATGTTTTGGATTTTTGTTAGGATTTGTTTCTTATTACTTAGGGCTTCTTTATATGAAGACACTTGAGTTTTGTAATCTTTGATGCTTTGTGATAAGTTATTTGAAAAGGATTTTTTTAGCCCTACTTTTAGTTTAGAATCAATTGGGAAAAAAGACACCAATGAATTCCCTTCTTTGATATTGATATCAATATTAGGCAATGTTTGAAGGGTTTTTTTATCAATATCTTTATAATAAGTGTATTTGAGCAATTCTATCCAAAGTCTTAGTTTGGTTATCTCACATGAATTTGGGTTGATATCCACTCCAAAAAGACAATTTTCTATTAATTCTTTTTTGGTATGAAAAAGGGATTTTTGTATTTTATGAGATTCTACATTCATATGGGCAGGCAAGCTGTAGTTAAAAATTTCATTGTTAGAATCTATAATGATTATTTCATCGTTATGGATTTCTAATTGAATATCTTTGAGTTTACGATAAGTCTCATCACATAAGATACCTAATTGGTATTTGAAAAAAATGAGTTGGTTGAGTGCAGAGACTAAAAAATGCCCACTACCGACAGCAGGATCGCAAATCTTAATTGTGTTAAAGATTTCATTGGCTTCTTTGATATCTTCAATTTTATTGTGTAAATCGGTGATATTTTTGCATTGCCAATTCTTTTTAGTATTGAATTTATTTAAAATAATTTCTTCAATGCTTGTTTTGCACATATAGTTGGTGATGAAGCTTGGTGTATAGAAACTTCCTTCTTTATAGCCATTTAGTTTCTCAAAGACTAAACCTAAAACACTTGAATTGATGAGCTTGTCCAGATTGATTTTTGTATGGCTTTGTATGTCTTTAGAGGTAGTTGTGAAGTCATAAGCGTTTAGGAAGGCAAATAAGTATTCTAAAAGTTCTAAAGAATCTTTTTGATGAGTAGTATTTTTTTTGAGGATGGAGTTTTTATAAAGGGTAAGGGGTTTGGATCTTAGGAATTTGATTTGTTTGTTGTTTTTACCAATATTTTGTTCATCACTTTCTAAATCTGTTTTTTCAAATAAAGAAGAATTGAGATAGGGTATAGAAGTTAGAGGAGCGGGGACATCTGTCCTACCATCTTCTTTTTTGGCTAAGACTTCAAAAAACAAAGCATTGAGGCTATCGAAATCAGGGATACTTTCTATATCTAAAAAAGGTTTTTGGATATGATTGAATGATAAAAGCATTGATTCTAAAAGCCTCAGGAACAATATACGGTTGTTCCAAGTGGTGAGGAGCGAAAAAATATCTTCAAAATCCTCATACCGATTAAACCCTAAATTTTGGACAATAGAATCTAAAAGGGTGTTTTTGACTTCACTTGGAGTGATGATGATTTTGCGTTCTTCTTGTTTTTCTTCTAAGCCTAGTATATAAAGGAGTTCGTTATAGAAATTTTGATTGAGTAAGTTTGCTTCAAAAGAAACCCTTTGTTTGAGTAGGAAAGTTGGACTCAAGATTTGATAAATCAAAGCAAGGTTTTCTTCATCTAGTTTTTCTCTTAAGCTAAAATGGGCATAAAAGATTTCAACTTCTAAATTATCTCTTAAATAAGCTTCAAGTTCATCATAAAATCTTTTAGTGCTAGTGTCATTGCCATGTTTGTTTTGGGTATCGTTGAAAAGTTTATGGATGGCTTTGTCTTTTTCAAAATATTTGTGGTATTCTAAAGCATCAACGATATAAAAAGACTCTAAATTACACAGAATAATATGTTTGATATGATTATTTTTATTGGTGATGGATTCTCTTAGGTAATACAAGATACTTTCATAGAAGGCTTTGGATTCTAAAGTCTTTGAGGAAGTAGGGAATTGTGCTTTGTTGTTAAAAGATTTTGCTTCAATGATGACTCTGACTTCATTGTCTTCAAAAATGGCTGCGTCAATTTTTTCTTTAGTATTGATAATATAGCCAAAGGTATTTTTTAAAAAGATATTGATGTTGTTTTTTTGGTGTTCTTCACTTTCAGATTTGTTGGTTTGTTTTAGTAATGAAAGTTGTTTTTTTAAGGATGTGATATTCTCTTCATTGGGGTAGGGGATTGAAAGATTTTTTAAAAAATCTTTCAAAGGGATTTGAGTGTAACGCATTACTAATAAGATTTATTCAATAATTTTAGGGACGATAAAATAACCTTCTTTTGAGCAAGGAGCATTCTTAAGTATATTTGAGCTTATGGAAGTATCAATTTGTTTGATATCTTCTCTAAGGGGTGTTGCAATGGGATAATCTTCATCAACATTATCAAAATCTAAATCTGAAATATTGGCAACAAAGCCTAAAATATCTCCCAAATCAATTTTAAGGGATTCTTTTTTATCTTCATCAATTTGTATCATCCCTAGTTTTTCTAATTTATTCAATACATCATCATCAATATTCATTTTTACTTCTTTAGAATTAATTGGACTAATCATTATATAATGATATTTCATAGAAGGCTATTATAACATAAATATTAAAAGTACTTAAAAGTTTTTTAGTGTATTTAGGGTTGAGAAGAGTTAGGTAAAGTGTTATAATAATAGGCAAATTTTTTTAGAAGGTCCCCAAAATGTTTTCAAAGTTTTTATTAAAAATGGCATTGAAGAGTTGGAAAATTGGTGATTATCAAATCCAATTTTGGGATGGAGAAGTTTATCAAAATGGCAATATGCCTTCTAAATTCACCATCAAAATCAACCGCCCACTTAAATGGAGTGATTTGAAAAAAGATATGTCTTTGACTATAGCAGAAGCTTATATGGATGGGGTCATTGATATAGAAGGTTCAATGGATGAAATCGCTAGGGTTTTATACCTACATACCAATTATAATGATTTGCACAAACACGATAATGCTAAAGCATTCCAAACTAGCATAAAAGAAAAATCTAATATTTCAAAACATTATGATTTGGGGAATGATTTTTATTCAATATGGTTGGATGAAACTTGGAGTTATTCTTGTGCATATTTTAAGACGCCTAAAGATACTCTTTATCAAGCTCAAATCCAAAAACTTGATCACACACTCAAAAAACTTGATCTTAAAAAAGGTGAGAAGCTTTTAGATATTGGTTGTGGTTGGGGTTGGCTTTCTATCAGGGCAGCTCAAACTTATGGTGTAGAAGTAGTTGGCATCACTATCAGTGAAGAACAATACAAAGCAGCTTCTATTCGTGTGAAAGAGGCAGGTTTAGAAGATAAAGTCAGTATACGTCTTTTGAATTATCAAGATTTAAGACCAAAAGAAGAATTTGATAAAGTAGTCAGTGTTGGTATGTTTGAACATGTAGGGAAAGAAAATATACCCCTTTATTTTAAAAAGGTCAAAGAGGTTTTAAAACCCGGTGGAATGTTTTTACTCCATTCTATAATGTGCTGTTTTGAGGGAGATACGAATGCTTGGATAGACAAGTATATTTTTCCAGGTGGTTATTTACCTTCTTTAAGAGAAGTCATTTCTATCATGAGTGAATGTGATTTCCATCTCCTTTTAGCAGAAAGCCTAAGGATACATTATGCAAAGACACTAGATTGTTGGTCTGAAAACTTCAAAAACAATTTAGACAAAATCCCTCAAAAATATGATCAAAGATTTATTCGTATGTGGGGATTGTATCTTGATAGTTGTGCGAGTGCTTTTAGGGTAGGGAGCGTGGATTTATTTCAGTTGCTACTAACAAATAATGTGAATAATGAATTACCATTGACAAAACAATATGTTTGGGAATGAAGGGAAAAATTTGAGTTATTAATTTTTTGTTAACTAGATTTGGAGTTTAATTGAAGTAAACTTTTTTAAAGATAATTTCATGCAAATAAATTTAGAAAAAAAGCCTTTTTGGTTACCCCTGATTATAGTTTGTTTAGCACAAATTGGTACTTCTGGTGATAATTCTGTTGTATCTTTATCAACACAACAATTCATCACTCATTTGGGTGCAAGTATGGACCAAGTACAACTTGCTAATATTGTTTATAGCCTTCTGACCGGTGCTTTAATGGTTTTTGGAGGGATGCTTGGCATTGCAAAGGGGTTTAAAAAGATCTTTTTGCTTGGTGCATTATTTTGTTTTTTTGGTGAATTGATTGTGGTTTTTGCCCCTGATATTTTTGTCATCACTTGGGTGGGCAGACTCATAATGGGATTTGGAGCTGCATTTATGGTGCCTAGCGTATTAGGGATCATTTCTTCATCTTTTGATGGAACAAAAAAAGTCTTAGCATTTGGTGCAGTGGGCAGTGCTACAGGTATAGCTGTTATTATTATGCCCTTGAGTGCAGGTATGATTATGGATACTTTAGGTTACAAAGCAGCTTTTGTTGCTCTGAGTATTTGGTTTTTAATCGTATTTGTTGGGGCAATAATATTTATCCCTTCTATCAAGCCCAATACAATGAAAGTTGATTATTGGGGGACTATTTTTACAGCAATTGGATTGGTTTGTTTTATTTTAGGGTTTTCAAAAATATCAGTTTGGGGATTAATAGAACCTTTAGATGCTCCTTTTGAAGTCTTTGGAATCGCTCCAAGCATTCCTTTGATTATCTTGGGTCTGGTCATCCTTGCACTCAATCTGTTTTATGAAAAATCCTTTGAACAAAAAAATGGTGTTGCCCTTATTCCTCAATCATTTTTAAAAACTCGTCAAGTTAGGAATGGCTTGTATGTAACAGGACTCATATTCCTTATTTTTGGAGCAGGATTTTTTCTTATCACTTCTTGGATAATGGTTGTGAGTGAGGGTACCAGTACTGATTCAGCCATTGCTATTGTATTTATGGCAGTACCAATGATTGTTTTTTCTTTCCTGCTTCCCAAAAAATTTGCATACCTTTCTCCCAAAATGGTATGCATGGTTTCTTCGGTCTTTTCTTTACTTTCCTGTATTGGTCTTTTCTTTGCATTTGAAGAAGGGGGTTACAATAGGGGATTAACCTATTTTTCACTTGTACTTTTAGGAATTGGTATGGGAGGATTTTCTTCTCAATCAGTGATGATTGTCGCCTCTGCTCTAAATCCCGCTGATGCGGCTCAAAGTGGAGGAATTCAGGCTTCAACTCGTAATATCTGGCAAGCAGCAGGTGTAGCAATCGTTGGAGCAGTGTTTTTATTTGGATTGAGTGCTACATTCAAAACCTCTCTTTTGCAAGCACCAATTTCTAGTACTATTAAAGAATACTTTGAAAGCCAAAAAGTCATTCCATTAGTCTCTTTAAAAACCATTAAAGATAAATTGAGTACTTACAATTTTGATGCTGATGAGACTAATAAGATTTTAGAAATATATAAACAAGATACTCTTAAGGCTGGTAGATATGCATTGATTGCATTACTCATACTCATATTATTGCATATTCCAGGATTTATGGGTCTCCCTACAAAAGGGTGGGTAGAAAAACCAAAAAAAGGAGCTTAAAATGCGATTTGACGATATTGCGTATGATTTAATTGATGTGAGTAAAAAAGTGGTTGTTTTTGGATCCAAAAAGGTTATCACTATGGATAAAACAAGACCTTATGCAGAAGCTGTTGGTGTTCAAAATGGTATCATTGTTGCGATAGGTAAAAAAGATAGTGTTATTAGAGGCTTAAAGGTTAGGAATATCTCTTTTGAAATTGATGATAGGTTTGAAAAAGGATATTTATATCCAGGTTTTAGCGAACACCATATGCATCCACATATAATGGGGGCATTTATGGAAGGAAGCAATTATATTGGCTTTACAGATAGGACAGCTGCGGATGGAAATATTTTACCAGGCATCAAAACAGTACAAAAGCTAAAAGAAAGGATAAAAGAACTTGTTAAAATCAATCAACAAAGACTTTCTAGAAGCGATAAAGAATGGCTAAACTGCTGGGGATATGATCCATTAATGCTTGGCGATGCTGATGTGGGAAGGGATATCTTAGATGAAGTGTGCAAAGATAATCCACTTTGCATTAATCATGCTTCTGGACATTTGATGAGCTTAAATTCTAAGGCTATTGAATTATCTGGGTATGATAAGCTCCCTGTCAATCCTAATCTTCCTAGATATGAAGATGGAAGGTTGAATGGCACAATTGAAGAGCCTGAAATGATGCATTATGCATTTAAAGCAGGTGCTTCACAATTGGATTATTCAGTACAAGGACTTGTAAGGGCAAGTGAAGTATCTACCCGAATAGCTAGATTGAAGGGCTGTACTTCAATCACTGACAAAGGAACAAATTTCCCACTCACTCCTAAAGATATGGCTTCAAAAGCTTGGTTGGCAGCAAGGGAACAAAATAAGCTTTTTACCAGAGTGAATATGGAAGTGTGGTTTAGTACGATTGATGTATGGGAATATGATGGTAAAAAAGGATGGGAAGCTATCAAGGAACTTCAAAAAAATAAAGACAATATGTTACGAGTTGGGAATCTAAAAATCTTAACAGATGGGTCTATACAAGGATTCACCGCAAATCTTTTGCCCAACTGTTGCTACATCAAACCTGGTAAAGAAAATGGTCTCTTGCAAGTGGATATTGACCATATTGAAAAGTATGTTAGGCTAGCAGAAAGTGCGGGAATGAGTGTATCTATTCATACCAATGGAAATGGAGCAACAGAAGCTTCAATACAGGCAATAGAAAGAGTGAGAAAAGACTCTCCAAGTATAGGTTATAGGCACAGTTTAGAACATTGCCAATTAGCTACAGAGAATCAATTTTGGCGAATGGCAAAGCTTGGTATTGAGGCAAATTTGTTTGCTAATCACATTTATTACTGGGGTGATGCACATGCTGCTTATACTGTTGGCGAACATGGTGTTAGGCATATGGATGCTTGTGCTTCAGCCTTGAGGTATGGGCTTAAGATTGGTCTGCATTCTGATGATATGGTGACAGAGGTTTCTCCTTTATTCGCAGCATGGTGTGCAACCAATAGAAAATCCCTTAGTGGGAAGGTATATGGTGAAGATCAGTGTATTTCTGTAGATGAAGCAATGCGTATCATTACCTATAATCACGCCTACCTAGCACATCAAGAAAATGTACGTGGGAGTATTGAGCTTGGAAAATGGGCGGATTTTACCATATTAGAAGAAGAGGCCATTGAAGAAAACAAAGAAAGGCTTAAGGACCTCAAGATCATTGGGACTGTGATTGGGGGCAATGATATTTTTATGAATTGATTTTCTTCTCCTATTTTGGATAGGCACATCTACCACTTTCACATTGATTTACAAGCGTACTGCTTGGTGATGCTCCACTCCCTCTCCTGTCTTCTCCTTCTCCGGTGCAATTATTTTGAGAAAAAGTTACACTCAAAGGTTCTTGGAATGTTCCGGTTAATTGTAATGTAGCAAATTCAGTTAGGGTTCTGGTCTCACGATTAGAAAGTCGTAAAAAGACGAGTTCAGGATCTGTTGTGTCTGAAACTGTATCAGTAAATTCAAATAGGCTCATTGTCGTTGTGTTTGTAGGGATGACTTTTAACCCAGCTGAAGATCGTAATATAGGAAGTGCATGTCTGCTTATACTTCCATCAGGGTGTGTATAGGTCATAAGTCCTATCCATATTGTTCCTGGTCTTTGGTCTAAAAGTGTGCGGATTGCAGCTAAAATATCAGAACGATTTGTAGAAGGTGCTGATAGACTCCAAGTGAAGTTAGGCAAGATGGATTGGGTAGTAGAGAATGCCACTCTTGTCGCGATCATAAAACTAGTATCGCTAGGATTTAAAGGCACACCATACCATTGGGGTGCATTTGTCATGATGCTATCAAGTGAAGGGAATCTCTGACGAAAAGATATGAAAGGATTGGTATTGGGTGCTGTATCAAAAAAATATCCTCCACTTTGTAAAGGAGTGCTAGAATAGTATTCTTGGAGTTCTGCTATCATTTGAAAGCTTTG
>NZ_MLAS01000006.1 GCF_002272785.1 Helicobacter sp. 13S00477-4
CACTCTAATGCTTGGGTATCTTTTACTTTAGCATTCAACACATTAGCTAGGCTTTTGAACGCAGGGACAAACTTATCATCTAAATTTTCAATAATTAAAGTCATCTCAAAATCCTTTTTTAGCTTTTTTGATATTATAACCTTTTTCTATGAGGTTACCACTTATTATCAATATATCCTAAGTGAAGGCAGGGCAGGGATATTTTTATAATCACAGATTTTTAAAACTAAATGCCAATGATACCAAGATTTTACCCGCATACTTCCTATTTGTGCATTATAAGATTATTTTGTTTGGGTATTTGCCTGCTAGTCTAGTTGTTTTATGTATAATATAAATGAGGTTGTACCAAACGAGGACAGCAACCTCTTTTGGTAAATTTATGACCTCGAAATGAGGTGGTAAGTATGCCATTACTTAAGATACTGAAACATATCTTAGTGATGATTATACTACTTTGTTTATTAATAAACAAGTTATATTAATCCTAAGATAAACACGAAGGTTTAACCCTTTGTGTTTTTTAGTATCTAGTCCTCATTTATGCTTTCATAGCAAATATAAAACCTATCTTCCCAATCCCACAAGTTTAATTCATTTTGTTACAAATCTTTAGCCAATACCATAAATTTCATTAAATCGTGATTATCTACGATTTTATCATACCTCTCTTCTTCTTCTCTTGTTATTACCACAGGCAATAATCCTTGTTCGAAGCAAGAATATATCATTAAAAATTTTCCTAATACACTGTATCCATAATTATCATTCTTACGTTCTAACCAATTATAAAGAAAATGCCAATCATATGCACTTGAAGTATTTGTTTTTAGGATACTGTTGAATTCACCAAGCAAATCATCATTTAGTTTTTGTCCCAATATCAAAGATTCTACCATTTTCAACCCTAATTTTTTATAATTATGCACTTCATAAAAATCTACTACCCTCATCGCTTCAGGTATATAATCATAAAATATTATTGAATTGATTTGATTAGGGTTTGCGTGTGATTCCCTGATAGTATGATATGCCATACGAGCACATATATCCAACATATATTTATCTAAAATCTTTTTAAATTCATCTCTAGTTTTTAGCATTCAATTCTTTGTATCCATTTTGGCATGGTCTCAATTATATTTTTACTTTCAAATTGATTTTTTCTAATCCTACCTACATACCTTAAGGACACAGAATTATCATATAAATAAATTTCATCACATAAATCTATCACTTCATTTAGGTTATAAAAGGATTGAATATAACGCTTTTCAATCACGCTATGAGCTATATCATGCCCGCCTTTTGCTACCCTCATTGCTACCCTTTGTTTAGCGATTTCCACACTATCCACACCCACATAATAAAGATGAATTTTATAACCCTTGCCTCTTAGCTCTATAAAATCATCTTTATAAATATTTTTAACTTCTTGATTGAAACTAATTTGTTTTTTGATACATTTTTCCAACATAAGACAAGCGATTTTACCTGCCCTAAATTGGTCTTTTTCCTCTCGCCAGTCCCCGAAGCTACTGACTATCTCATCGATATTTATCCTATAGCCAAAGTGTTTTTTTCTTTCTAGCTTATCATAATACAGGGTCGTTTTACCTGACCCATCCACACCAGCAAATATATTGGCTATTGGGTTGTCTTTACTCAGGTTCATATCTCTTTTTCCTCTCCCTTCATCACTAGTCAATAAGCGTCGCTATATGCTTGTATCTCTCCTATGAGCGGGGTAAACTTCTACTACCGATTGTATTGATTGAGTAGGTTTTGAAGCTCTTAGGTCTCTATCCCTAGCCCTTTGCACTTCGCTAGCTCTTTGGGTCGGTATTCCTTCGAGTGCTTTTGTATCTCTAAAGCCGTCATGATTTTCCTTATCCATTTTTAAAATATTTCCTGCTATCTCAGCGATACCGCCGCCGCATTTAAATTTTTTATTTTTAAAATAGTGGATTTTATAAAATCCAAAAATCAAATTTATCCATTTAAAATAAAATCCCTGAATCTTTTTTACCTCTTTTTTGCACAAAAGACCCTAATATTTTAACAGATTGTCAAAAATGCAAAAAATTCATACAAGTCAATTTGAATTATGAAGTTTTTTATCTTAATTTAAACTTAATATTTATTTATCAAAATAAATAACATTATGAGACTAACTTTTATATTAAAAGATATAAGCACACTTAAAAATCCCTTATTTACTTTATTCAATAGGTTATAATCCAAAGTGTGCCAAATCATTTATCCAATTTGTGCCAAAACCCATATCTAAAACTTACTTACTTGCCTAAATATTTTATGATAGATACAAGCCTAGATAAAAACACTCTTCCTCTCACTACCCTAATGCTTCTTGTTTTAATTCCGCATTACCCTTAAGTGTAAACCATTCAAAGGCGAGGGTTTATACCCTCTTTAAATGTGAAATATTTGGCTCAGGTTTAGTTTCAAGATTGGGTTTTGGCTAATTGTCTTTTGCACTATGGATAAACTTTAATTGTCCTGTGTTGTAATAAGGTCTTAGGGCTTTGATTTTCTCTACTTTTGATATTTTTCGGCTTGCTTGGTAGGGATTGATTGCGTTTATCAAAATGGGTTTATTCTCATTCCTATTTCATTGCTTTTTTGGCTTCGGATTCTTGGGCTTTTCACACCCCGCTTACCACTAACCCACACAACCCTCTGTCTTTGGCAAATTGTAAAAGTGGTTGTGTCTTTATTTGTTGGGTTGGGTTTTGATTCTTGTGGATTTGATAAGTTTATTCACTAAACTCCTCTTACTACCCTAACATTTTACACCCTACCCATACACGATATTCTCCCTCATACCACTTCACGCCAACCCTTTTAAAATTTGGGTTGTGCTAGTTTTATTGTCAATCACCCTCCTTCGCTTAGAGCTAGAAGATATATCAGATGCTTTTATTTGGCTTGGGTATGTTTGTGTGTTGGTATTTGGTTTATTTTGGAAGGGTTATGAATGTGTTGGTATTTGGTTTATTTTGGAAGGGTTATGAATGTGTTGGTATTTGGTTTATTTTGGAAGGGTTATGAATGTGTTGGTATTTGGTTTATTTTGGAAGGGTTATGAATGTGTTGGTATTTGGTTTATTTTGGAAGGGTTATGAATGTGTTGGTATTTGGTTTATTTTGGAAGGGTTATGAATGTGTTGGTATTTGGTTTATTTTGGAAGGGTTATGAATGTGTTGGTATTTGGTTTATTTTGGGGATGGGGGGGTATCCATCCCCATCCCCCCATCCCTCCCCCCTCACACTCAAATAATGGATTTTTTGGATTTTAAGATTTTTGTAGATTGTAATTCAAAATAATAAATTTTATTTTCATTATTTGACAAATAAGATTTTTATAGATAGAATAGCGATAATAAATTTTAAAGTTCAATAAAATTTTATTATTTAACCTTATACTATATAGTATTATAAATATTTTTAGTAATTGCTCTATCAAATTTTTTGTTTGTTATTTTGTAATAATCATCAAAGACCCTCAAATAAGTATTTTTATGCTCTTCTTGATGGCTTTGGATTATGCAAAGGCTAATATAATCAAGCCCTTTACAAGTGCTTTCATGGATTATCTCTGTAAAATACCTTGCTTGCCTTCCTTTATCTTGTATGGTTTGTTTGGCTTCAAAGAGGTTATTGCTAAAATCTAAAACATCATAAAATGAATCAGGAGAAATGAGTAAGCCATCATCATTTTTTAGGCTTTGGGCTTGGATTTTTAAGATTTGGGCAGAGCCTATGATGATGGCTTATAAGCAGCTGTGTCTAATCTATCTTCATACACCAAACGTTCAAAATCAACATCCCCATCCCTTAAGAACCTAATAGGATCAAGCTCACCTGTGTCATCTTCTTCATCATCCTCATCATATCCTTCCCAATCCCCTTTGGTGATGTGTGTTTGTTCGATTAAGATTTTTTGAGTTTTTAGCTTGACTTTGTTATGGATATTTGCAGCTTGAATGTCTAAAGAGTGTGTTGCATAGATAAAAGCTTCATCATTAAAAAGGGTATGGGCTTGCATAGAAATATTGTCAGAAATAATGAAGGCTTTATCTTGGTTGTAAAGGTTAGAAGCAATCAAAAAAGCATCTTTAGCATAAATGAGTCCTTTGATATTTGAGAGGGTAGAAGCAGAGAGTTTTAAATTTTGCTTAGAGATGATAACCCCAGAATTTTGTAGCTCTTCTTGTGTTTTTATCAATATAGAGCCTGCTGATTGGATGAAAGATTGGTTATTCAAAGAATAGGTTTGGATGGATAAATCTTTGGAAGCAAAAAAGCCTCTATTGTATTTAAAATGAGGCTCAGGAGCATTATCTTTAGCTTCAATTCCAATAGATTGAATGGATTCAAAAGCAACAGGATATATATTTTGAGAAAAATTAGGATAATTATTATCAATATAAGCTGAAGTTATTTCAATCTTGCCATTGCTTTGGATGACAAACCCTCCATCCCCTTCTTTGAGTGATGGGAAGGTAGCCATAATACCCTTATTGTCAATGAGAGAATTGGCACAGGAAGCAATGAGGTAAATAGAATTGGCATAAACCCCACCTAAATAAGCTACATCAAGGGCAAGTTTGAACTCTTCTTGTTTGGAAGTGATGTCTTTAGATTCTATGGGCTGCCATAAGAGCAAAGCTCCTTTCTCATCAAGACTGATTTGATTAGAACCTAAAATAATATTGAGTTCTTTGGCATAGAGTTTTTGATGGATACTCAAAGATTTGGCTAAGAGGTTGAGTGAAGTTGAAGGGAAGGCATTCAAAGAATCAATATTGATGTGTCCTTTTTGCACCCTCAAAGAAAAGTTGTGTTTCAAATTTTGGTTGTCTTGAAGCTGGGCTAGTCTTGAAGGGTTTGGGATAATAGAGGATTGAGGTATGGATTTATTTTTTGTTATTAAGCCTGTAGAAAGGGTCAAATCACCAGTATTGATGAAAGCACAACCTTGACAAGTGATGCCATTAGGATTAGCAATGATAAGTCCTGCTTGTTTGCCTGCAATCTCAAGACTACCCTTTAATATAGAAGAATGGGTGGAAGTAACTTGATTTAAAATAAGGTTAGCTTCAGAGTTTGATAAGTTTGGATTCGAAGTGATGAATCCAGATAATTGAGTTGATGTGATGGATTCTATAGAGTTATTGATGATGATACCCCTTGCATTCACATTAAAGTCCAAGTAATGATTGTTAGAAATCCCTATTTGATTGGGGGCTGTGATATTGATGATGGGGATGTTGTTTGTAGAAGTATCTATTGAAGGGGCAAATTGAGCTTTGGAAGTATCAGGAATGATGGGCATTATGCCCTCATTGGGACTTATAGTCGGTATCAAAGCAGGCTCAGCCAACAAGATAGAACAAAAACTTAAAGCATAAAGAAAAAAAATAGGCATTTGAAAAACTTTGAAAACAAAATCTTTGAGGTATTGGATTTTTGTTTCCAAAATATATGGTGATTTTTTTATTTGAATCAATCATTCCCTCATTTGATAAATTACTTATTCAAAGACATAAAAATTTAATTATTAATTGATATTTGATATTAAAATAGCGTGATATTAAAATAAGGTTGCTTAAGTTTAGGTTAAAAAATTAAAAAGATATTTTAGGATAAAGGCTAAGAGGAAAAATCCCCTTAAGAGATAAGGCATTAGAATTTCCACCTTCCTCCGATGCTTACTGTTGCATATTGAGAGATATTCCCAAGTTTTGCTCCTATAGAAACATTAAGGAAAGTATTTTGACTTGCTTGCCATTCTCCTCCAGCCTTCAATACAAAGGCAGTATCAAATTTATTATCTTCAAAATCACCATAAGATGAATTGAAATAGGTTGAATATATCCTTGTTTGAGTCTTTTGATTGTTTGACAATACGACTCCTTGATAAAATTCTGGTGAAATGAAGAAATAAGATTGATTGTTGTCAAAATATTTCCTGAGTTCTACCCCTATATTTCCTGAGATAAACTGTGTTTGGTATGCAGAAACATCCATTGAAATATCAGGATTATCAGATGTTGCTTTGAGGGCATCATTAGTTCCATAGTTGTATCCCACACCTATGTATGGTTTCACAAACCAATCATTTTTTGATATATTGAATACATACCCATAGGTGGCATCAACATGAGTTTGAAGTCCTAGATTGTTGCCATTCAAGGTTGTATTCAATACATTATCTTTGAAGTTCAACTCATTATAACCTACCACTTCCCCAACGCTTAAATCAATCTCACTCTTGCCTGCAAATATTCTTGTATATACCCCAAAATCACCACTATGACTAGTGTTTTTTGAAGAAGAATTAGATATGGAATTGGTTGTATAAGCATATGTGCCATACAATCCTAAGATGATATTTTTGATGAAAGCATCATAGCCTATAGAAAGTGTGCCTGCAATATTTTTGATACCATTGCTAGTCCCACCTAAAGAACCAAGATTGATCCATAGGTTATTCACAGAATTCAATCTTAATTTGTCATAAGAATAGATAGTTGGAGATACATCAGAGCCAACTGTTTTGTTTGTATTATTAGCGGCTAATGCTTTTCCTTTCATTTTATCAATCCATTCTGAAAATCTTATATCTTGAGAAGAGGGATTGCTGAGCTTAGCTAATCTGGTTTGGGTGCTGAGTCCTGAAGCAAAGCTTAGTATTTGACTGTTCAATGAAGCAGAGGAAGAAAGTGAGTTAAGACTTTGTTGTTGGGTATTGACAGTTTTTATCACTTGAGCTTGTTTTTCTTCCAAAACTTTTCGAGCTATCGATAGTTTAGACATATATTCTAAGGAATCAATGTATTCTTTTTGGGTTTGTTTGATTTTATTTTTGATTTGATTGATTTTGTTTATATCAGCATTCCCAGATTGAAGATCCTTGATTTTTTTATCAAGAGTTGCAATTTCATTGTTAAGTTTAGTCAATTTTGTGCCATTTTCTTTTATAGCTTGCAGATAACTATTTAGAGTTGAATTTTCTTTATTGAGTGTCTCAAGCTCTGTTCGGATATTAAGGAGGGTTGTTTTAGTATTATTGATATCTGTATCTGTGATATTTCTTGTAATGCCTACTGCTTTTTTTAGAGTATTGACTTGATTTTGCAATCTTGTTTTTTCATCAGCAATGGGCTTGAGATCGACAGAATTTTTGCCTAATTGTTTATTGATATCAGCAAGTTTGTTTTGAAGGGTTTTGATTTGATTGTTTACAGCGGCAATATCAGAATCTGCGATTATTCCTGATGGTAGGATGTGTGATGAAAGCTCATTGATTTTCTTTTCAAGTTTCTTTTTTTCATCGTTGAATGATAGGGATTGGATCGTCAGAGTGCTTGCTTGTTCTGCTAAAGTGTTAGCAGCACCAAAATGTTTGCCAGCGTCGAGTTCTTGTTTTTGGAGCTCAGGGATTTTCTTTTGTCCATTTTGTGCATATTGTTTCATATAAGCTATATTTATTTGTATACCAGGATTTGTGTATGGATTTAAAGCTTTACTATTATTAATATAATTTGTAAGTTTATCTATTTCTTCTTCAACTTTGCGAGTTCCGGTTTGGATATTGGCAAAATCAGTAGAAATTGATGTTGCAGTAGTATTTGCTTGATTATGTGAATTTTGAAACGATTTCATTTCATTTTCTCGTTTTTGATTATTTTTTGTCAACTGTGAGTTTATGCTTGAGATATTTTGATTTATGATAACCATTTGTTCTTGAAGATCTTTCATTCTAATGAGATTGATTTCTCTTGCAAGTTTGTTGTTATTGAGATTGACTTGCTGTTGAAGTGCAGTATTCAAAGTATTGGTCGTTGCAACTAATTGATTATTTAAAGTAGCTGTACTTGGATTGTTTGGTGCTGTGTTGACTTTATTGAGGGCATTGAGTGTGTCTTGATTGCTTTTGATTAAGACCAGATTACTCAGTTTGGTTAGGGTGTTATCAAACTCTTTTTTCTTAGTGTTGATTTGATTGTTATAAGAGTTTATGTCTTTGTATTTTAAACTTTTCATACTATTGGTGATAGTATTATTTTTTTGTTGTAGTTCGTTTAAATCAGATTGAAAAAAGTTTTTTTGTGTGTTGAGATAGTTGATTTGTGTTAGCTTGCTAGAAGTTTCTGAAGAAGAATTTTGGATTGCGGTTTGAAGATCTGTATTGAGTTTCAATATATCATCTTGGTAATTGTAAACCTTAGATATTAGGAGTTCATATTGCATTTGGGCTTTTGCGGGATCAAAAGATGATGCATTTGCAATCGAAAGTTCTAAAGAAATGGGAGATAAAGCTGAGTTAGCTGCACTGAGTTCGTTATATGCCCCCCCCCCCTCCTAATAGTGCTAAAGATAAGATAGCTGATAATTTTCTTGATGGTGAATTCATTTTTTTTTCCTTGCATTTTTTATTACGCAATGAAATTTTCGATTTATCCTATTAAGAGTGCAATTATAAAATAAAATCCTATGATTTGTCAATTAAAAATGAATAAAAAATTATTTTTAATTGAGTTAGGTTGTTTATCATACCCCCCCCCCCCCATATATATTAAAAATAAAAGTATTAATAATTTTATTTTTAATATATATTTATACTTTTAATTGTTTTTTATATGAGAACTTTCTTGCCACAAAGGGTTAGGGATATGGTGTTTGTTGTTATTTTTTGATAGAATCAAAAACTAAATTTAAAAAAGGCAAATAATGCAAGAAACGATACAGGCTTTTCAAGATCATTTCCAGACTTGGGGGTATTTACTTTTATTTGTATATTGTATGGGTAGTGGCTATGTGGGTATCGTCGTTGCTGGTATATTGAGTTCTTCAGGGAGTATGGATATAGGGATGTCGATATTGGTAGCATTTTTGGGTAACACTTTTGGGAGTAGTGTTTTGGCTTTGTTAGGAAAGTATCAAAAAACTGAGGTAATGAAATATTTTTCAAAACACCGTAGGAAAGTCGCCCTTACATATTTATGGCTGAAGAAATATGGTGTTTGGTTGATTTTTGTCAATAAATATATTTATGGAGTCAAGACTATTGTGCCTATTGCTATTGGATTGAGTAAATATGATTTGAAGAAATTTTTAATATTGAATGTATTTTCTTGTGGGGTATGGGCTGTATTACTTGGATTGGTGGCATTTTTTGCTAGTGAGGTTATCAAAAAGATTTTTTCCAAAATAGGTGAGATGCCATATTTGATGCCTTTGATTTTTATCATTATTGCTTTGATTGTGTGGATTTTGCTCAAAAAATTCAGCAAAAAATGAAAAGATTTTTTATTCCTTAAGGGTCTTTTTTCTGTATAATAAAAAATCCAAAAAAATAATTTCAAAAGGATAATAATATGAAAAAAATAGGAATTTTTTACGGCAGTGATAGTGGTAATACCCAAACAGTGTGCGAAAAAATCGCTGATAAATTAGGCAAAGACAATGTTGAGCTTATCGATGTTGCAAAAGCTTCAAAAGATCAATTAAAAGGCTTTGATAACCTGATTTTAGCAAGCTCTACTTATGGCAGTGGTGATTTGCAGACTGATTGGGAGGACTTTATTGGTTCTTTGGATGAGAGTGATTTTGGAGGTAAGAATGTTGCTCTCGTAGGGCTTGGTGATCAAGATACTTATAGCGATACTTTTTGCGATGCACTTTATCATTTGTATGATAAGGCTAAGGGTGGCAAAATCATTGGTCAGACTTCTACAGATGGCTATACTTTTGATGATTCTAAGGCTGTTGATGGTTCTAAATTTGTCGGTTTAGCGATTGATGAAGACAATCAAGATGATCTTACTGATGAACGTATCAATGCTTGGGTTGATGATATCAAATCGAAGTTTGCTTGATTTTTCATTGGGCTTTTGTCCAATGAAAATAAGCTTTTAATATCTGGATTTTACATAAAATTTTGAAGTGTGTTGGCTTTTGCCATCCAAGCTTTAAGCTCTTCCCATTCTTCTTCTTCTATAAGTTTTTTTGCTAAAAATAATTCTTCTGTAAATAAATTGATTGAATCAAGTAGATTTGTTTTGTTTTGTTTGAAAATGTCTTTCCACATGATTGGAGAACTTTTTGAGATACGGCTCATATCTTTGAATCCTCCTCCGATAAGAGCTAGGATAGTTTGGGGGTCTTCTTGGGAAAGGACGGTATTAGCAAGTGCGTAGCTGATGATATGAGGGAGATGACTGATGAGTGCGATGTGTTTATCATGGTCTTTGGCATTCATTTTGATGAGACGCATCCCAATAGAGATAAAAATCTCTTTTGCAAAAGCGATTTGAAATTCTCCGCTATCTTCTAAATCTGTGAGGATAATGATTTTATTTTTGAAGAGGTCTTTGAAGGCTGCTTTTGGTCCATAGAATTCTGTGCCACTCATTGGATGGGTGCCAATAAAATTTTTTCTTATTCTTTGGGGAATGGCATTGATGATTTTTTCTTTCGCTCCACCAAGATCAATGATTGTAGTGTGGGTAGAGATTTTGTCAAAAGTTTGGAGAGTTTGTATGATTGCATCTACAGGAGTAGCTAGAAAAATCACATCGCAAGTTTGGATTTCATCAAACTCAACACATTCATCCACTAGCCCTAAAGACAATGCTTGTTGTGTATGCAACGCATTAGTGTCATAGCCTAAGATTGTTTTGAATATTTTAGTTTCTTTTAGGGCAAGCCCCATTGACCCACCAATGAGTCCTAGACCTATGATACCTGCTTGCATAATATCTCCTAAAGTTTATAAATTTTATTATAACTAAAACTCAAGGAGATTTATGTCTGAAGACTTATATCCAGCCTTTTTTGCGGAAGGATTTTAAAGTGGCAGTGAAGATTTCCATTTCATCAGGGGTGCCTAAGGATATACGATTCCAATTTAGATATGGAGGGAATTCTCGTCCAACTAGTATGTGGGAATCTTTCATCCTTTTTTGGTAGGTCTTAAGGTCTCCTTTTATTTGATAAAAGAGGAAGTTTGCTTGTGAGGGAAGGTATTTTATTTTGAGTTCATTGAGTGTGTTTTCGAGCATTTTTCTAGCAATTTGATTGGATTTGAAACTTTTTTGAAAAAACACCTTATCTTTTAGGGAAGCTAGGGCTGCAGCTGCGGCGAGTGAATTGATATTGTCTACTTCGGCAAATTGATTGATATGATCAATCGTGTCTTTCATAGCAATGCCATAGCCTATCCTTAAACCTGCAAGGGCATATATTTTTGAGAATGTTTTAATGACAATGAGATTTTTTTTGCCTTTTTTGATCCAATTTGTCGCACTTTTGAATTCAGGGTCTTGTACAAATTCACCATAAGCTTCATCAATCATAAAAAAGGTATTTGAAGGGGCTTTTTCTATCCATTTATCAAGTTTTGTGCTTGGAGTGATGGTTCCTGTAGGATTATTTGGATTGCATATATAGACGATAGAAAGTCCCTTGAAGTTATCAGCACTTTGGTGCATTTTTTTCAGATCAAAGTTCATTTCATCATCAAGTGCGACTTTGACTATAGGGATGTTTAAGGGTTTTGCATAGTATTGGGCGAGTTCAAAAGTCAACTCTGGGACAATGAGTTGGATGGGTATTTTTGCTTGAGTCGCTTTGGCAGCTAGGGCTTGTATGGTGGAATGTATTGTGCCTGAGGAGCCATTTCCTAAAATGATATTTTCTTTTTTGAGGTTGAAATTTGTCCCTAAGGTTTCAATCAGATCCATCCATATTGTGTGTTCGTCATAACGTAGATATCTAAATGCGTTAGGGATTTCTTCTAAAATAGCTTCTTTTGCTTTTGGTGACATTCCAAGTGAATTTTCATTAGAATCTAGTATCAATGGATTTTGTTGTGTGGGTTTGATGATTTTATCAGGTTTTGCTTCTAGGGCAGATGGGAGACCTCCTAAAAGCAAGCTTCCAAATAATAGCCCTGAAGTTTTTAATATATCGCGTCTTTGGATATTTTTTGGTGTATTTTGCTTGATGATATCTGAAGAAGTCATGATAATCTCCTTTATTTTGAAAGTATATTTTTATATGCTAGCATTTAAAGGATTGATTGTGTTGGAAAAAATCATGAGATTTTCAATAAATGTCCAAAAAAGTAACAAAAAATTTATATAAAGATTCTTGTTTTATGCCAAGTTAGATTAAAACTTCTTTGAGGACTTCTTCTATGGTCTTTACAGGTAGAATTTCGATTTCTTGTTTGACTTCTTCAGGCATATCAATGAGGTCTCTTTTATAATTTTTTTCTGGGATGAGGACTTTTTTTATCCCTGCTTTGTGTGCAGCGATGAGCTTTTCTTTGAGACCGCCGATAGGCAAAACAGCTCCAGTAAGTGTTAGTTCACCAGTCATTGCTATGTCAGATCGGGTTTTTTTCTCACATAAAATTGAAGCGATTGAGCTTGCTAAAGCGATACCTGCACTTGGTCCATCTTTTGGTGTGGCACCTTCTGGGACATGTATGTGTATATCATAGAGGTTATAGATTTGAGTTTCTTGGTCTTTTTTTATTTTTTTAGATTTTTTTTGTGTGATTTTGAGGGTGTCTGAATCAATGAGGACTTTTATCACAGAAAATGCGATACGAGCAGATTCTTTCATCACATCCCCAAGACTACCTGTAAGGGTTAAGAGTCCTTTTCCTTTGATTTTGATGGATTCAATTTTGAGGACATCTCCACCCACGCTTGTCCAAGCTAGTCCATTGATGATGCCAATTTTGTTTTCTTTGGCAATTTCATCAATTTCAAAGACGATTTTATCCAAGTATTGAGGTATTTCTTTTGGAGTAATGGTGATTTTTTTGAATGTTTCTTTGGATTGAAGAATATTTTTAGCACATTTTCTCATTATAGTTGCAATAGTTCGACGAAGATTCCTTACGCCTGCTTCGCGAGTGTATTTTTCGATGATGAGTTTGATAGCTTGTGAATTCAGAGTGATTTCACTTGACTTGAGACCATGTTTTTTGAGCTCTTGAGGGATAAGGTATTTTTTTGCGATTTCTTCTTTTTCTTGAGGTGTATAACTCGAAACACTGATGAATTCCATTCTATCACGTAGCGGAACTGGGATATTAAAAATATCATTTGCTGTGGCAATAAAGATGATTTTAGAAAGGTCAAGATTAAAATTGGTGTAATAATCTCTAAAGGCGACATTTTGTTCAGGATCAAGTATCTCTAGTAAAACGCTTGTGGGATCTCCACGCATACTCCTGCCAACTTTATCAATTTCATCTAGCACTATCACTGGATTCATTTCTTTAGCTTCAATCAGACCTTGTACGATTCTTCCAGGCATAGCTCCCAAATAAGTGCGTCTATGCCCTCTTAATTCATTTACATCTTCAAGTCCTCCTAATGCTATCCTTACTAACGGACGCCCAATCGCTTTGGCAATAGAGTTCGCAAGGCTAGTTTTTCCTACTCCTGGAGGTCCATAAAAACATAATATCGTGCCTTTTCCTTCTGTATTATTTTTATCCCTTAAGCTGAGCAATTCTTTAACTGCAAAATATTCAACGACTCTTTCTTTTGGTTTTTGGAGTGAGTAATGATCTTTATCAAGTTGTTTTTGAACATTTTTGATTGAGAGCTTTTTTTTACTCATCTTGCCAAAAGGGATTTCAAGTACCCATTCAATGTAGTTTTGAATAATGTTAGCATCAGCACTGTCTTGATGCATTCTATTGAGGCGATCAATTTGTTTTTTGACCTCTTTGTGGGCATCTTCTTCCATAAAAGGCTTGATTTTTTCGAGTTTTTGATAGTATTGATTGATTTCCTCATCTCGTTGTTTGTCTACCCCTAGTTCTTTTTGGATTTGCTTGAGTTGTTCTTTGAGGAAGTATTCTTTGTTAATTTGTTCCATTTTATTATGGACTTTGCTCTTGATTTCTTTTTGGAGTTTTTGGGTTTGGATTTCTTCTATGACCATATCAATGAGTGATAAAAGCCTTTCTTCAGTATCGTTGCTTGCAAAGAGTTTGTAGGATTGGTCTTTTTTGAGCCTGAGGGTAGAAGCTATGAGGTCGATGATTCGATTGGGGTCATCATTATCATCAATGGTTTTGAGCATATCTGGAGGGAAAAATTGGCTGATATTAGCTAGGCTAGTAACTTTTTCTCTTAAAACTTCCATTATCGCATTTATTTTGTCTGCGTCGTATTCTTTATAGATAATCACATCTATAAGTGCTTGGAGGGGGTTTTCATCTTGGAGTGAGAGGATTTTGCCTTTGGTGAGTCCTTGAAAAAGTAGTTTTACCCTGCCATCAGGGAGTGTAACTTTTCGCATGATGTTCCCAATGACTCCGACATCATAAAAACTATCTTTGAATCTTTTTTGTTCTTGAGAGTTTTTTGCACAGCTTACAAAGACAAGATTGTTTTGTTCCATTGCTTTATTGGCAGCTTTGATATTAGCTTCATCAGAGATGAAGATTGGAGCTATCATGAAAGGATACACAAAAACTTCATCTTCAATAATGACAGGTATAATACCGGGAAAATTCCCAAAATTACTTATTTGCATTTACATTTCCTTTACCAATTGAATATGACGACATACCATGGAATATGAGAAGGTTTAGGATGGGTTTCATTTTCTAATTCTTCATCTATCCTATCAAGGTATTTGCTTAAAGCTTCTTTTTTGTGTTGTTTTTTGTAGACATTGGCGATAGCTTTATTGAGTTCATTTTGACCCAATATGAATTTGACTTGCATATATTCTACGAATGGTAAATAACGGCTGTTGGGGTATTTATTGATAAAATCATCTAGCGATTGGATAGTGTCGGAGACGAATTCTTGATCTTTGCTTTGATTTTTGAATCCATAGTAATGAGCTTGTAGCTTGAGGAATGCTATATAGTCGGCATTTTGAATTGTCCCATATCGTTTGAGGTATTCATCAAAATAGAATTCAGCCAAGATATATTCTTCTTGACCCATATGTGCTTGCCCTAAAATCAGCATTGCTTCTGGTAATAAAGGTGAGTTGATATGTTCGCTTTGAAGTGAGGAATAATAGTTATCTGCAGCTTCAAGGTTGCCAAATTTTATTTCTTTTAGTATGCTTTGATACCAAAAAGAAGCAGGCTTATTGTATTCATTGTTTTGTTTGGCACAGGCAACTAATAGAGTGAGTAAGATAACCAAAAAAGCCATTTGTCTGTAAAAAAGCATAAAACTCCTATATGATAAACTATTAATTTTAGCATTATAGCTAATCTGATTTGAATTATTTCCAAAAAATATGAGGATAAAATTGATTTTTATGGTTAAATTTGGATATAATCTAAATTATTTATGATAAGATTTTATTTTATTAAAGAAAATAAGAAATATAGGGGCTATAGAAATGAGGTTTAATAACTATGATTTTTGATGTAAAATCGCCAATATTGGGCTTTGAGGATGTTACTAAGATGAAGCTTGAAAAAATAGATGATATATTTGTTCGTCTTAGTAATGCAGAAAGTGAAGTCCCTGTTTTTACCCTTGTAAATCCTTTTGTATTGAGAGAATATGAATTTGATGTGCCAACGGCATTAAAAGTTTTGTTAGAGCTTGATGAAAGCAAGAATATATTTACAGCTAATATTATGGTTATCCAAACCCCTATTCAAAAGTCTACTATAAATTTTTTGGCTCCTGTGATTTTTAATTTTGATAATCAAACAATGGGGCAAGTAGTTTTAGATAGTCTAAAATATCCTCAATATGGACTTGCCGAATCTATTTCAAAATATTATCAGGAAGATAAGCAAGAAGAGAAGAAATAGTTTTTATTTTCATTTTGTTATCTTAATTATTATATTTTATTTCAAAATAAAATAATAAATGTTAAGGATAAAAAATGATAGAACAAAAAACATTACTTTTTGTGGGTTATGGTAGTATGGCAAAGGCAATAGCTTGTGGCATTGCTAAAAGTGAGTTAAGGAATAAGTATCGTTTTGAAATTGCTGGGCGTGATTTAAAAAAAGCACAAACTTTCATTGATGAAAATAATTTGAATAATTTGGCTTCTGTGCACCAACTTTCTGATGTCATTGATATTGATGGCAAAATTGTTATATTATGTGTGAAACCATATGCTTTAGAAAAGTTTAAATACAAAGGTAAGGCAACTTCTGTATATAGCGTCATGGCAGGTGTGGATATTGAAGTGATAAGCAAACATCTTGCAAGTATTAATTATGCAAAGATAATGCCTAATGTTGGTGCTAGGTATCAAAAATCTTCTTCTGCTGTGTATATAAAAGGAGATATTAGGGAAGAGGCTAAAGAAATAGTCTCAAGTTTTGGCTGTGCTGTATTTGTTGATTCTGAAGCTTTAGTCGATGCTTCTATTGCCACAGGAGGAAGTTCTCCAGCTTTCTTAGCTCTAGTAGCTCAAGCACTTATTGATGCAGGTGTGAGAGAAGGTATCAAACGCGATGATGCTACTGAGCTTGTGAGGGCAACTTTTGAAGGTTTTTCTCATTTGCTTGCACAGGAGTTGCCTAATGATATTATCGCTTCTATTACTAGTCCGGGAGGGACAACAATAGAAGGTCTTTATGTATTAGAAGATAGGGGGGTTCGTGGGGCTTTTATTCAAGCTTGTCACGAAGCAGTCCAAAAATCTAAGAAAAAGCATTGAATTTATTTTAATGCTTGTCATCTTTATTGATCGCTTCATAGGCAAATTTCACATACACTGATAAGCCTATCAAAAGCATTGCAACGCCACCAGTGAGATAGACAGCATAGAGGATTTTATCTGGTTCGCTAAGGGTAAATTTGAAGACCAACATCAAAGCTTCGATTGCTAAAGCAATTACAATAGAACCAAGAAAACGTATCATTGTTTTATGGATAGCACGATGACTTTCACCGATATTTTTTCCTAAAACTTCTTCTTCAAAAATCGCCTTGACTAGATCAAAAATAGCCAAAGATAGTGTGAGTAAAATTGTAGATTCAAATACTTCTTTTATATCAAAACTTCTAAAATGAACCGATGCAGTCCAAAAACTTGAAATCCCTTTGATGAAAAGAAGGATAGAAATGAGTGTGAGCATTGTAGAGAGGGCAAAATACATTCCTATGCTGAAATTTGAAAACAAATTATAAAATCGACTTGGTGAACTGATGCTGATAGCTTTTTTTAAAGAGATATCGACACATAAAACAAATAATAACTCTCTTTGGAGATTATAGATTGGGTAGGAAGCAGTGATGACAAGCTTGCCATTGAGTTGAGAAGGATAAGGGTCAGTAAGGACACATTTTTGATCCCTGATAGCTTCAAAAAAGTAGGCTTTATGAGCAAAATTATCTCCAGTTTGATGGTTTGAGTTGTTTTGGATTTGGTTGCCTTTAGGGTCTAGGATATAAATACAATCAGCTACTTCTATTTCATCTTTTATCTTTTGGGTAGCTGTTAGGATAGATTCTAGTGTTGTGGGTCTATAGTTTTTGATATTTTGGGTAAAAAGATAACAGATGTAGGCTCTTAGCTCATAACGTATTTTTGAGTAGGTGATTATATCTTTTGAGAGCATTTTCTTTCCTTTTTGTTTGCTGTGGCAATATTTTACTATAGAATGAAATATTTTAATTTTAAAATAATCTTAAAATTATGCAAATAAAACAAAATAAACGAATCACTCAATCCTTTGCCTATTCAGAAAATATATATTGGAGTCAAAAGGTAGGGAATATTATCTTTTAAAAATGAAATTTTGTGATAGAAAATTTTGGGTTTATATTATATTAAAGTATCCATTCATTCACTAATTTTGATAAATTTTAGATACAATAAAATCACAAAAAATAAAATTTGTCTGACAATAGGAATCAAAATGAATAAAATGCCTGCTTTACCACAAAACATAGTAAAAACTCTCATAAATTTTTTGTATCATGAAGCAAAAAAACGAGGCTTTAATAGAGTCGTTTTAGGCGTGAGCGGTGGTTTAGATAGTGCAGTAGTGGCTGTATTGTCTAAAATGACTTTTAATAATCACCTTCAAGTACTTTTAATGCCTTCAATCACTTCTTCAAAGTCAAGCTTGACTGATGGTATTGCACTTTGTGAGCAGTTTGAAATCCCTTATCAAATTCAGCCTATCACTCAGTATGATGAGGCATTTAGGATCAATCATAAAGATGCTAATCTTATCCGAAAGGGAAATTTTTGCACACGTGTGAGGATGGCTCTTTTATATGATCTTTCTCACCAAATCCGTGCTCTTGTAGTGGGAACTAGCAATAAGAGTGAGTTGATGTTAGGCTATGGGACAGTGTATGGAGATTTGGCTTATGCTATCAATCCGATTGGAGATTTTTTTAAAACACAAGTTTATGAGCTAGCTAAATTACTCAATATACCAAAAAACATCATAGACAAAAAGCCTACTGCTGATTTATATGCAGGACAAAGTGATGAAGAAGAATTGGGCTATAGCTATCAAGAAATCGACAAACTACTCCTTGATATTTCCAATATTTATAGTGATTTTTCCCAGATAGATATAAAACAGCTTTTTTCAATGGGGTATGACAAAGAAATCGTTAATGCTATTGTTCCTAGAATTAAAAACAATCTTTTCAAGCAAACTTTACCTTTTAATTATAAGATCAGATAAAACAATATTTTAGTACAGATTAGAATCGTAAAACCAAAGGTGATTTAAATTACAGGGATTTTAATGAAAATAGATTTTTTTTGGTGTGTTGATGCGTTGGATTGATAGATATTTTTATCAGCCTAGTTTTTTCCAAATTATCATTGCAATTATTTTTTTACCTTTTTCTTTTATTTATTGTTTGTGTGCGAGTTTAAGACGTAATTTTGGTTTTTTGAGGGATTTTGAGATTCCTATCATTAGTGTTGGGAATATCGTAGCTGGAGGGAGTGGGAAGACTCCTTTTATCATTGAGATCGCAAAAGATTATGAAGATGTGGCTATTATCTCTAGAGGATATAAGAGGAAATCAAAAGGACTTTTAGTCGTCTCTGAAAGAGGTAAAATACTTTGTAATCAACAAGAAAGTGGAGATGAAGCCTATCTCATTGCAAAGATGACAAAAAATACGACTGTGATTGTGAGTAAAAATAGGGTTTTAGGCATAAAAAAGGCACAAGAATTGGGTTGTAAAATCATCTTCCTTGATGATGGTTTTCGCTTCAAGTTTAAAAAACTCAATATTCTCTTAAAGCCAAAGCTAGAACCTTATTTTAGATTTTGTATTCCATCAGGTATCTATAGAGAGAAGTCATCTTTATATAGAGAAGCTGATATTGTTGCATTGGAGGGTATTGATTACAAAAGAGATGTGAGTATTGAGTGTGCAACACAAAGAATGTTATTGGTTACTGCTATTGCTAATCCTTCAAGACTTGATGAATATATCCCTAATGTGATAGGGAAATTGACTTTTTCTGATCATTCTGATTTTAACATTCCTTATTTGCAATCAGAGGCAAAAAAATATAATGCTACTTCATTGCTCATCACTCAAAAAGATGAAGTCAAATTGCAAAATTGTCCTATCCCTTTGAGTGTCATGAAACTCACACTCAATATTGATGGTCATATTAAAGCAAAAATCAAGCAATACATTCAATCTTAATATTCTAACAATGATTTATTTTGAAGGCGAAAAACACGAGTGCATTTTTTAGCGATTCCTTCGTCGTGAGTTGCTAAGATTAATATACTTTTTGTGTTTTTGATGTATTCAAATATGACTTGCATTACATTTTGTGCTGTCGTGCTATCAAGATTGCCTGTAGGTTCATCTGCAAAGATTATTCTGGGTTTTTTGGTCAAGACTCTAGCGATTGAGAGACGTTGTTGTTGTCCACCGCTTAGTTCGGCTACATTTTGATGTAGTATTTTTTGGATACCTAAAAATTCTAATAAGTCTCCATCAATCTTTTGTCCTGATAAAATAGAGGAGATTTTAAGATTTTCTATTCCACTAAATCCTCGAAATAGATAATGTGATTGAAAAATAATACCTACATCATAGCGACGGATTTCTAGTAATTTTTTAGGTGATAGGGAATAGATATTTTCGTATTCAAAAAGATTGACCGTGCCTTTTATTGGCTTGAGCATTGTAGAAAGATTGTTTAAGATAGTAGATTTCCCACTACCACTCACTCCAAGTATGGCTATAGATTCTGTTGGTAAAACTTCAAGGTTTAGGTTCTGATACAAGAGCGTTTCAAAATGGTGTGAGATTTTATTTGCTTTTAACATTATTTTCTCCTAAAGATTCTCATCGCCCAAAATAAAAGGTGATATTATATATGATGGGGATTGGTTGATGCTATGGATAACAATGGTATCATAGATTCTGGCATAGTATTTGATAAGCATCCTTTGCACAATAGGCTCAATACTTGGTGTAAACCAACCATTATTGCTAATAAGGATAAGGTATTTTGGTTTATCTTGATACATTATTTCAGAAGTCCCTTCATAGCAAATAGCACTACGAAATACATCATTATCAATAGTGAAATTACCTGGTTTTTTGCCTTCACTCAAGCTGTATTCTTCTCCAAAAAAGATTTTATAAAAAGGCTTTGCCAAAAAATCAGGTAGGGGTATTTTTTCTCCAAAAGGTGCGAGCACAACCTTGTCAATATAGGTAAAATGACCATTTTGGAAAATATAAGTGCTATTGTAAATTTGACCTTCTTCTTCACGCAAAGCACCTGTAATGATCGTGATTTTTTTACTCAAAGTCAGTAGTTCTGGCATCAAAAAACTTTTATTTAGGATAAAGGGGAAAGTTGTTTCTGGGAAAATAATCATTTTTTTACCACTTAAAATTGCTTTATTGATGGAATCAATATTTAGCCAAATAATATTGTTTAGATTTTCAGATTGCCATTTTAAGTTTTGATTGATATTTGTTGTTATGACTTCAATACCTGAAGGTAGTGTTATTTTTCCTTTTATTCCTCCCCAATCTAGTGCTAGGAACAAAAAACAAATACCCAATATTTTGTAAAATCTCTTGAAATAAACAAATGCCCATACTCCAGTAATGATACAAAAAAAACTCAATTTGTCAACACTAAAAATACTATAAGAGAAAAAAGCATCTACTTTGAGCCAGTCGAATCCAAAAGGATGTATATAGCTCATCAGCATCAATGTCAAAATACGATAAAAAGATGAAGTAAAAAATAACAAGAAATAAAAAATAAATCCATAAATCAATGCTACAAAAAACATTATCAGAGGGATAAGGAATGGGAATGGAGAGAATCTAAAACTTAAACCTACCCAATAAAATAGCCCTAATCCTACAAAAAATCCAAACCAAAATGCTAATTTTTTTGGTACGCCAAACCATATCCATACACTCAATAATGCGAAAATAGTATCAAAAATAATAAGAGCATTTTGATAATTTTTGTAAAAAAACCATACATTTCCATAAATAGGGAGTAAAAATATCATCGCTAATATTAATGCACTTATTAGATAAATGCTCCATATTTTAGGGTATAACCATATCCTGAAAATGCCATATTTTTTCTGATCTTTGATTGTTATATTGATATTTTTATGTAAGTGAATATTCAAAATTTTTGCCTTAATTTTTAAGATTTTTATTTTTAGGTTATTTATTGTAGAATGATAACTTTTTAAAACTAAAATTAACATAGGTAAGAAATGGGCTATATCGACTTAATATTAATCATTATCATCATAGTGATTGGGCTTAGAGGGTTTTACAATGGCTTTGTCAATGAGCTTGCTGGTGTTTTGGGTATTGTATTAGGCGTATTTTTTGCTTCAAGATTTGCAGGTAATATGGGGGATTGGTTCAACGCTCATGTCTATAATTTTAATAGCCATTCTGTTTCAATGTTGATTGGTTTTGTGGTTATTTTAGCTGTTATTTGGGTTGCTTTTTTGATTTTAGGTATTATCATTGCAAGGTTTGTAAAGATAACAGATTTTGCTATCATTGATAAAACACTTGGTTTTATATTTTCGTGTTGTAAGATATTTTTGATAATTGGTTTTATCCTCTATGGTATTTCTAAGCCTGAATTTATGAAGAGTTTTAATATGTATATGGAGCAAAATAGTAAAATTTATTCAATGATGGATGCCATTTCTTCTTCAATCATGAAGATTCAAAGTGTCCAAAAAGCAATCAATAATGCAAAAAATATCACTGATCCTGCTGTTGATGAAGCAACAAAAAAATTAGAAGAAAAAATCCAACAATCCACTCAAGAAACTTCAAATAATGTTCAAAAAACAATTCAAGAGAGTGTTAAAAATATTCCTTCAAACATCGTTGGACCAGCAAAGGAATAATGAATGTTTGAAAGTCAATATATAAAACAAAGGATTCAAAAGGCTCAAGATATTAGAGATATGGGTTTCAATCCTTATAGAAATGATGCATTAAAAAATATTTCCAATCAAGATTTTATACAACTATTTGAGTATTTAAAGTTAAGCAGTGAAACTAAAGATTCTTCAAAAAAATACTCAATTGCAGGGAGAGTAAAGTTTTTACGTTTGATGGGCAAAGCTTGTTTTGTAAAAATAGAAGATGAAACAGGAATCTTACAAGCTTATTTGTCTCAAAATGATTTAGGAGAAGATTTTGTTTTTATCAAAAAAACTTTAGAAGTAGGGGATATTGTAAATATTGAAGGCTATCCTTTTGTTACGCAAACAGGGGAACTAAGTATACATACATTAGGATTCAAAATTCTTACTAAATCTATCATTCCTTTACCTGAGAAATTTCATGGTTTGACTGATATTGAATTGCGTTATAGACAACGTTATTTAGATCTTATCGCTAATCCAAATGTAAAAGAAATTTTTAAAACACGAAGCCTTGTTGTATCAAATATACGCAAGTTTTTTGAAGAAAAAGGGTTTTTAGAGGTAGAAACACCAATGTTACATCCAATACCAGGTGGAGCAAATGCAAAACCTTTTATCACCCATCATAACGCTCTTGATGTTGAAAGATACCTTAGGATTGCACCTGAACTTTATCTCAAACGTTTAATAGTAGGTGGTTTTGAAGCTATATTTGAGATCAACAGAAACTTTAGAAATGAGGGGATGGATCATTCTCATAATCCTGAATTTACAATGATTGAATTTTATTGGGCTTATAAGACTTATGAAGATTTGATAAAACTCACTCAAGAATTGTTTTTTTATCTCTTAGAAAAACTCAATCTCCCCAAACAAATCAAGCACAATGAATCTATAATAAATTTTGAAAATTTTAGAGTGATGCCTTATAAAAAAGCACTTGAAGAAATAGGTAATATTCCAAAAGAGATTATTGAAGATGAAGATAAACTCAGAGGCTTTTTGAAACAAAATCAAGTTAAGATTGATACTTCAATGAATTATGGAAAAATATTAGCAGAAGCTTTTGACAGTTTTGTTGAGCCAAAATTGATTGATCCTATTTTTATCACCGATTATCCTATTGATATTAGTCCTTTAGCTCGTAGGAATGACAATAAACCTGAAATTGCGGATCGATTTGAGCTTTTTATTGGTGGGAAAGAGATTGCTAATGGTTTTAGCGAGCTAAATGACCCACTAGATCAACTAGAAAGATTCAAAGAACAAGTAAGGGCAAAAGATGCTGGCGATGAAGAAGCTCAATATATGGATGAAGATTATATATGGGCACTTGGATATGGGATGCCTCCAACAGCTGGAGAGGGTATTGGTATTGATAGGCTTGTGATGTTGCTTACTGATTCAAAAACAATTAAAGATATAATACTTTTTCCTGCAATGAAGCCAGTAAAAATGAACTATGATGATTCAATATTACAAGAAGCAAAGGAGTAGTTGTGCAGTATTTTATGGAGAATTCTGATATGGAAATTTTTGATATTATTCAAAAAGAACTCCAGAGGCAAAATGATCATCTTGAAATGATTGCAAGTGAAAATTATACTTTTCCAGCTGTCATGGAGGCTATGGGTAGTGTTCTGACTAATAAATACGCTGAGGGATATCCGGGCAAACGATATTATGGTGGTTGTGAATTTGTAGATGAGATAGAAATGATTGCAATTGATCGTGCAAAAAAATTATTTGGTTGTGAATTTGCCAATGTCCAACCCCACTCAGGTAGTCAAGCAAATGGATCTGTATATGCTGCTTTGCTCAAGCCTTATGACAAGATAATGGGGATGGATTTAAGTCATGGGGGACATCTCACACATGGTGCAAAAGTGAGTATTACAGGACAAATTTATCAGAGTTTTTTTTATGGCGTTGAGTTAGATGGTAGGATAAATTATGATAAAGTAGCTGAGTATGCAAAGCTTATTAAACCAAAAATGATAGTGTGTGGCTTTTCAGCTTATACAAGGGAGTTAGATTTTGGAAGGTTTAGAGAAATAGCAGATAGTGTGGGTGCTTTTTTAATGGGTGATATAGCACATATTGCAGGGCTTGTAGTTGCTAATGAATATCCTAATCCTTTTCCACATTGTCATATTGTAACTACAACCACGCATAAAACCCTTCGAGGACCAAGAGGAGGGATTATCCTAACAAATGATGAAGAAATTTCACAAAAAATCAATAAAGCTGTATTCCCAGGTATGCAAGGTGGTCCACTTATGCATATTATTGCAGGCAAAGCTATAGGTTTTGGAGAGAATCTTAAACCTGAATGGAAAAATTATGCTAAGCAAATCAAGTTGAATATTAAAAAAATGGCTAATGTATTGGTAAATAGGGGTTATAATCTTGTGAGTGGGGGGAGTGATAATCACCTCATTTTGATGAATTTTTTGCAAAAAGATTTTAGCGGGAAAGATGCAGATATTGCATTAGGTCAAGCAGGTATTACAGTGAATAAAAATACTGTACCCGGAGAATCTAGAAGCCCTTTTGTTACTAGTGGTATTAGGATCGGTTCTCCTGCATTGACTGCAAGAGGCATGAAAGAAGAAGAATTTGAATGGATTGCCAATAAAATTGCTGATATACTTGATGATATTAATAATACATCCTTGCAGCAAAAAATCAAAGCAGAAATTAAAGAATTGACAAAAAAGTTTAAAGTTTATGATAAGGCTATTTTTTAAGGAGATTAATGACTGAAATGGATATGAGTCTCATCAAAATTGATACTTCTCATTATTATCAGAAAAAAGATATATTGGGGAAGCAGATTAATCATATGGGTAAGATATTTTTTGATAAATTTGAACGTGTTGATGAAATGATGACTATAAGCTTAATGCAAAGACATTTTAAAAAAGAAATAATCATTGCTCATTCCCTTATCTTAAAAAATGCTGTTGAAAATATTGTATTTGATTATAATGGTAGGAATACTGAAAAATTTTATCATAAAGCCCAACTAATGTTTAGAGAAGAGGGTTTTATAAATTTTACAGCTTATCATTCAAAAACACCTGGACATCTTCATTTGTATATTCATAAAGGGCATACAGAGGTAAATGAAGGTAAGAGGCTTGCTCAATTTCTTTCAATGAAATTAGCTCAAGTATGTCCAGCTGAATGGAGGGTTTTCCCTAGCAATGAAATGCCTCAAAGTTTTAATATCTTGGCATTGCCTTATGGAATTTATGCGAAAGAAAGAGCTGCTCTATGGGCAAAACATCTTTAATTTAATTACAAGGAGTCTAAAATGGAAGAAAAAAAAGAGTTGAATGAATTTTTGTTGGGAGATGATAATAAATCTTCTTCAAAACCTAAAAAAATATTTTTAATGATTATTGTAGCAATTATAGTCATTTTGATTTTATTGATTGTCTTTTGGAAAATTACTCGTGAAGAGCCAAAAGAGGAGTCAATGACAACAGATAGTTCAATACAAAAAATGGATGATTCTGTATTGAGTAGTGATAGTCATTTTGATAATGAAAATTTTGAAAATATGCCTATTGATGATATGTCTAAAACAGATGAAGAAAGTAAATTTGATAAAATTGTTCAAGATATCAAAGCAAAACAACTTGCTGGTGCTGAGAGTTCAAAAGAGCAAAATAAGATGAGTGAAGATCACCTGACTTCTTCTCAGGATAAGGAGAATGTTGTTCCAGAAATAAGTAAAGAAAATAATGTTGCTCAAGATAAAAACACTCAAGAAAAAAAACCTGTAATGAAAAAAGATAATAGTGTTGTAAAAGCATCAATGCCTACTAAAAAAGAAAACAAGCCTCAAAAACAAACTATTGTCAAACCTAAACAAAATGTTGTTCCAAGAGCAAAAAATGGTTCTGTGGCTTCATCGGGTTATTATTTACAAGTTGGAGCATTTAATAAAACTCCCAATAAAGAATTTTTAAATAAAATATCTAAATTCAATTATCGCACTCAAACCTCAATGCTTAATGGACAGACAATTACCAAATACCTTGTGGGTCCTTATTCTTCAAAAATAGAAGCTAGTAAGGATTTATTAGAAGTTACAAATACATTTACAAAACCTATTCAAATTCAAATCAAATAAATTCCTAAAGAATATTTAGTTTATCCCTCTACAAGGGATAACATTGATTAAAATCTGAAATTTTCTTTTTTAAGATACTTTTTAATATTTAGGCAATGCCATATTTGTAATAAGCTGCACAAGCACCTTCAGAACTCACCATACAGCTTCCAAGTGGAGTATTGGGATTGCAGGATTTGCCAAAGACTTTACAATCATAAGGTTTTGCTATCCCTTTGAGTATATCTCCACAACGGCAGGCTTTATTGTCTTTGATAGGATTTTTGGTCAAAATATCATCAAAAAGGATTTCAGCATCCAGATAAGCATATTTTTCTTTTAGTTTGAGTGCAGAATAAGGGATATTGCCAAGACCTCTCCATTCAAAATTTTTTCTTGGTGTCATTGTATCATTGATAAGGCTTTGAGCTTTGAGGTTTCCTTGCATATTTACAAGACGAGAATATTGGATTTGCAGGCTTGGGGTTTTTGAGATAAATTGGGTAATGATTTGCAAGATACTCTCAAGCATATCCACAGGCTCAAATCCACTGACAACAATGGGTATTTGGTGTTTTTCTAAAATAGGTTGGTAGATTTTAGCACCTGTTATTACACTGACATGTGAAGGGGCAATGAGTGCATTGATTTTACAATCTTTTGAACTCAAAATGACATCAAGAGGAGGTGGAACTAAAATATGATTGATATGAAAAAAAAGGTTTTTTATCTGCATCATTTGGGCTTTTTGTAAGAGTGCTGCTGTCATGGGTGCAGTCGTTTCAAAACCAATGGCAAAATAAATGATTTTTTTTTCAGGATTTTGTTGTGCGATGTCTATGGCTTGTAGGGGAGAGTAAATAAAGCGGACATCTTTTCCTTCAGAACGAGCATTTGATAAACTGCCCTTAGAACCAGGTATTTTTATCATGTCTCCGAGCGTAAGGAGGATGTGATTTTTTAAAGAAGCGAGTTCATATGCTTGATCAATTCGATTTTTTGGCATTATGCAGACAGGACAGCCTGGTCCGTGTACAAATTCAATATTTTTAGGTAATAAATGGGTGAGTCCATATTTCATCAAGGTGTGGGTATGTCCCCCACAAACTTCCATAATGCAAATTTTCTCAGTGAGTTTTGATGCGGTTTTGTTGATTTTATGACAAAGAGCTAAGATGATTTCTTTGTCTCGAAATGAATCAATCAATAAAGTATCATTCATTTATTAGCCTAGTCCTGTTTTGGAATGTTTTTTATAGCCTCTTCTAGACTAATATTTTGAGGAATATATTTTTGAGTTTCTTCTTCAGGTAGTTTTTTCCAAATGAGTGTTTCTCCCATAAGTCCACTTTTATCAATGGTTGCTCTTAATTTGAGTTGATTTTTTTCTGGAGTGATTTTTAGGTAGTAAGTTTTGCCATTGTCAAAGTTGTAGATTTTACCATTTTTGTAAATTTTACCATCTTTAGTGAGATCATATACAAAAATAACTCCTTTATCTAATCTGTCTCTCAAATTTGGATTTGGATTGTGGATGTCTTTTTTGGGTGGAGAACCATCGACGTTAGCAAAACCATATGCATAATATTTATCATTATATTTAAAAAATTGGACAATTGATTGTGTGCCACTATCGCCAATATGTGTTATATAGATACCATTCAAATCATTTGCATAAATGAAACCTATTAAAGCTAGAAAGATTGTGGCTAATTTTTTCATTTTTATTCCTTTGTTTGATGTGGTAAATCTTCATATTCTTCATCCATAGATTCTATCATTTGTCTGTAGAGTTTTATTGATTCTTGTGCGTCTTTTTCATCAATTTTACTCATTACATAGCCAATATGTAGCAAAACATATTCACCAATATGGACTTCCTCATCCATTAAATCAAGGCTTGCTTGACGTTGTACACCCATTGTTTCTAGAGTGACTGAATTTGTGGTCTTGTCAATTTGAATGATTTTAGAAGGGATGGCTAAGCACATTGTATTTCCTTATATCAAAAAGAGTGTTGTGAACAATACCCTTGTTTTTTCTTTTCTATAATAAAATCTTTTAGAATTTCTAGGCTTTTTTTATCTTTTGAACTTGTAAGGATTATAGGGATATTAGGTTTGAGCTTTTGCATATCTTCTTGGACTTGAGAGACGCGAAAGCCAAAATAGTCTATCATATCTGCTTTGCTAATAAGTATAACATCAGCACATAGAAACATTGTGGGGTATTTTAGGACTTTATCATCGCCCTCAGGGACTGAAAGCAAGACGATATTGAGTGCTGCACCTAAATCATAACTTGCAGGACACACAAGGTTACCCACATTTTCTATGATTAAAAATTCTGCATTTTTTAGTGCTCCTTGAGTTTTTAGCGTTTGAAAGGCTCTTTGGACCATAGCTGCTTCAAGATGACATGCTTCACCAGTAGCGATTTGTTCTGCATATATTCCTTTTTTTATCAGTCTATCGGCATCTCTATTGGTTTGTAAATCTCCTTCTACAACGCAGAATTTAAAATCTTTAAAATCAGCAAGATTTTCCAATAATGTAGTTTTCCCGCTTCCTGGAGAACTCATCAAATTGATAGTATAAAGCCCTTCATTTTTGTAATATTCTCTAAGTTCATTGGCTTTGAGATCATTTTTGCTGAGTATTTTTTCTACAATATGAATGTTTTTTTTTGTCAGGTTTGGGTTGTTATTCAAGGAATGTTCTCTAGTATTCATTTATGTTTCCTCAAGTTTGTTATGTTTTTTTATTTTGAATAGTATATTATACTTTTTGGATTTAAATATTTAGTTTTTTATTTTAGCCAAGCGATGAGTGCAAATCTACCAGTAATATTATCCCTACGATAAGAGAACAATTCTTTTTGACAACAGCTACAGTTAGGGAGGATTTGAGTTTGATTGGGATGTATATTATTTTTTAGTAATTCATCTTGCAACATTGCTATCATATCAAGCTTGTGACTTGAATTATTTTTAAGGATATATTTTTGAGGAAATGATTCTGATAGATCTTTGCTGATTTCATAACAGCACTTCCTGATAGAGGCTCCGATAAATACAAGGAAATTTTCGATTTTAGTTTGAGGTTTTTTGAGGATATTTTGGATTGTTTTGGTCAAGATAGATTTTTGGATTCCAACTCTTCCTGCGTGTATGAGCGCAAAAATTTGAGCCTTGCTTTCATAAATAAGGATTGGATTACAATCAGCTACTAGGATCATAGCAGCAAATTTTTTATCTTCACAAATGAGTGCATCACCTTGTGAAATAAATCCATTAATATAAGGCTTATTTTGAATGTCCAAAATATCATCACTATGGGTTTGATCTAACCAAAGTAATTTTTTTGTAGGGAAAAATATTTGATTGATGAGTTTTCTATTTTGTGAAACCGCATTGGGATCATCGCCTGTATGATAGGCTAAATTTAAGCTATCATAAGGAGATTGACTCAAGCCCCCATATCTTGAAGTAAGGATAAAACAAATATTTTTTTCTGCGAACAATGAGCTTTCTTTATCAGAGTAGAAAATTGATTTATTTTTCTCCATAAGAGATTCCTTTTTTGCATAGAATTTTTATTATATCTGATTCTAAGTGAGGTTTACTGCTCATTTTGCTATAATCCCAAAAACCTTCAAAAATAAGGACGAATTTTATAATGTTTAATAAAAAGCTGATATTGGTTTTGTTATCTTTAGGGGCATTGGTGATTGTAATCCTTTTGATCATGGGGTATAAACTGAGTTCTAAGATACGATGGGAATTAGAACATACTTTGAATGCTTATCTTGAAAAAATAGTTCAAGACTATGCTTCAAGCGATAAACCTTTATCTGTAGAATATAATCCTTTTGTGTGCAGTGGGGTGAGCGATTATAAATGTGTGAGTAAAAATATTGCTTTGATAGATACAGATTCACACCAAGAGATTTTAAAAGTTACTGATTTGACTTTGAAGGTTGATAATATCACTACAAGCTCAGTTCGAGTTTTGATAAAATCTCCAAAACTTACTTTTGATGGGCTTGATAAGAAGATTAAAGAAAATCAAAATGATGAGGTATTTCAGATTTATAAAGTATTCAGGCCTGATTCATTTGTATGCAGTGAGGAAGATAAGATTTTAGATAAAAAAGATGGAAAAATCAGCTCTCATAATCAGTGTAAAATCACAGCCAATAAGGCAAATTATAGCTATAGTATAGTTGCGAATGTTAAAAGTCCTAAGTTATCTGAAAAAACTATTTTAAATGCTATGATTTCTTATTATGCTAATTTTATTTCACCTCAAAAATTTTCTGAAGAGATTGATGATTTTGATTTTGCTTTGGAGAATATATCATTTTCTTTTGAATCCAAAGAATTGAAAAGTGTCCTATATCCTATTTTTGAATCAGATTATAATGCCAATAAATCCGGTAAAAAGAATCCTTTTAACGATATTTTATATGAAAAAGGACTCCAAAATCTTAAGGAGCTTGTTGGGTTTGGTTTGGGTGTTACAGGTATGTTAGAAGGTCCTTATGAAAATGCTTTGATTAATCTTGTAGAAGGACTACACTCAATGGCTATAGATAAAGCAATAGGTGTTAAAGTAGTTTTAATGCCTAAAAAAATCCCAACTCCTTATTTTAAAATCCATCCATCCATTCTTCTGAATATTGATAAGAGTAGTGCACAACAAAGAATTCTTGCTAAATTATTTAATACTTATGATTTGAAAGTTGAGACTATTTTGAATCAAAATGAGGAATAATGAAAGAAGATAGGAATCAAAAAAAAGGTAAAAAGGGTTTTTTAAGGATTATCAATGCCTTTTTATATTCAAAAGAAGGTTTAATGGCTGCATGGATAGATGAGTCTGCATTCAGACAAGTTTTAACTTTAGGTCTGATTTGCATTATTGTGGCTTTTTTTATTGGAAGTTCTTGGACTGATAGGGTATTGCTTATTTTACCTTGTATGATCTCAATTTTGATTGAGCTTATAAATAGTGCTATTGAGAATGCAATTGATTTTACTGGTTTAGAGTTCCATCCATTTGCTAAAAAAGCAAAAGATATGGGGAGTGCAGCTCAATTTGTTGCTTTGATTTTTTGGATTGGGGTATGGGGGAGTTTTTTGTGGTCTGAATATTTGTAATGGATTTGGTTTAAGGATTTTAAGCAAAAATAAGTTAAAATAGTAACAAAAGCTAAAAATATTTATGGAGTGATGATGGATAATTTATTGGATAATGCGAGTATTGTAGATGTAAAAATTGATGATTCAATTAAGGAAAGTTATCTTGATTATTCAATGAGTGTTATTATCGGACGTGCACTTCCAGATGCTAAAGATGGTTTGAAGCCTGTACATAGAAGAATTTTATATGCAATGAGTGAGTTGGGACTCAGTTCAAGAGTAGCTTACAAGAAGAGTGCTAGGATTGTTGGAGATGTCATAGGTAAATATCATCCGCATGGTGATACTGCTGTGTATGATGCATTGGTTCGAATGGCTCAGGATTTTTCTATGCGTCTTGAACTTGTCGATGGACAGGGGAATTTTGGTTCTATTGATGGCGATAATGCAGCTGCAATGCGGTATACTGAAGCTAGGATGACCCAAGCAAGTGAAGAGATTTTAAGAGATATAGATAAAGATACTGTTGATTTTGTGCCTAATTATGATGACACATTGCGTGAACCTGATGTATTGCCAAGCCGTGTCCCTAATCTTTTAGTGAATGGATCAAGTGGGATTGCTGTAGGTATGGCGACTTCTATCCCTCCACATCGTATTGATGAGATTATTGATGCTTTGGTTTATGTGATTGATAATCCTGAAGCTTCTTTAGAAGAGTTAATGACTTTTGTTCAAGGTCCAGATTTCCCTACAGGTGGGATTATTTATGGTAAACAAGGGATTTTAGATGCTTATCGCACGGGTAGAGGCAGGATTAAAGTACGTGCAAAAGTCCATATAGAAAAAACTAAAACAAAAGATGTGATTGTAATTGATGAAGTTCCCTATCAGACTAATAAAGCAAGGCTTGTAGAGCAAATCAGCGAGCTTGCAAAAGATAAAATCATTGAAGGTATTTCTGAAGTAAGGGATGAATCTGATCGTGAGGGTATACGTGTTGTTATTGAGCTTAAAAAAGAAGCGATGAGTGAGATTGTTTTAAATCATTTATATAAATCAACGACAATGGAATCTACATTTGGCATCATACTTTTAGCTATTCATAACAAAGAACCAAAAATATTTACTCTTTTTGAATTGCTCAATTTATTTATTTCTCATCGTAAAACTATTGTGATTCGCAGGACAATATTTGAATTAGAGAAAGCTAAAGCGAGGGCACATATTTTAGAGGGTTTAAAGATTGCTTTAGATCATATTGAAGAGGTCATCAAGCTTATCCGTGCCAGCAAGGATGCAGAAGAAGCGAAAATAGGTTTGATAGAGAAATTTGGTTTGAGCGAATTGCAGAGTAAGGCTATTTTGGAAATGAGGCTCCAAAGACTCACAGGTTTAGAAAGAGATAAAATTGAGCAAGAATACAATGAATTGTTAGCATTGATTGAACGTCTAAATGCAATTTTAAAAAGTGAGGAAGAACTCAAACAGATTATCAAAACAGAGCTTTTGGAGATTAAAGACAAATTCAGCACTGATAGAAAAACTCAAATTGAAGAAGATTATGATGCTATTGATATAGAGGATTTGATACCTAATGAATCTGTTGTCGTAACAATGAGCCATCGTGGGTATGTCAAACGTGTCCAGCTTAAGACTTACGAAAAGCAAAATAGAGGAGGTAAGGGCAAGATATCAGGGAATACTCATGATGATGATTTTATTGAATCTTTTTTTGTGGCCAATACCCATGATACTATTATGTTCATTACAGATAAAGGTCAATTATATTGGTTAAAGGTTTATAAAATTCCTGAAGCTGGAAGGACAGCTATTGGAAAGGCAGTTGTTAATCTTATTAATTTGCAACAAGATGAAAAGATTAAAGCAACTATAACAACGACAGATTTTAATGAAGATAAGTCATTAGTCTTTTTTACAAAAAATGGCATCGTGAAAAGAACAAATTTAAGCGAATATAGCAATATTAGAAGTGTAGGTGTTCGTGCGATAAATCTTGATGATGGTGATGAATTAGTTACTGCAAAAATCATCAATAAAGATGTAAAAGAACTCTTTATTGCAACCTATCAAGGTATGTGTATTCGATTTGGTATTGATGATATTCGTGAAATTGGACGGGTGAGTCGAGGCGTGATGGGAATTCGTTTCAAAGCAAATGAAGATTTTGTGATTGGAGCTACTACAATTACAAGTGACACTGATAAGCTTTTGACTGTGAGTGAAAAAGGGATTGGTAAACAGACTTTGGCAGGTGCTTATCGTTTGCAAAGTCGTGGTGGTAAAGGTGTAATTGTAATGAAACTCACACCTAAGACTGGCAAATTGGTGAGTGTTGTGAATGTAGATGATGATAATATGGATTTAATGGTATTGACTACAAGTGGCAAGATGATTCGTATAGCTATAGAAGCTATCAAAGAAGCTGGCAGGAATACAATTGGTGTGAAGATCATTGATGTGGCAGGAGAAAAGGTGGCTTATGTAAGTCGATGTCCAAAAGAAAACGCTGAAGAAGAAGGTGTTGAAGGTGAAGATGGTTTAGATTTGGAGTGATGATTAGAATATTATTTGTATTGATGATGGGTATTTGGCTATTAGAGTCTTATGGTTTGCAAACTTGGAAAAAAAATCCTCCAGTATTTCAATCTGAGCCTTTGATAAATCCTCCTTCAAATCTAGTGTCTCCAGATATGCAAGAACCATTTTATCCACCTTTTTTATCACCCAAACATAATCAAAATACTTTAGAGCCACTAGAAGGCATTTTACCTCAAGTCCCACCAGCTAATATCCCTTCAATAGATAGCATTGTCCCAAAAGAAAACAAGATTAAAAGACAAGAGTTTTTGATTTCTTATAAGCTTTATGTTAAAGATGGTATTGTTCAAGGAGAAAAATATAACATTTCTAGACCTATCAAAAGTCGGATACATAGTGGAGATTATATTTTTGATTATAGTTGCATGATTGATACTTATATTGGTGATTTAGTAGGCGATGATAGTTCTAATTATGCAGTTGAGATTATTTTGAGGCAAAAAAAGGATGCCGTGTTGGATTGTTTGTATAAAAGTGGTGTGCAAATTCGTGATGATACAATCAGTAACAATTTATCTTTGAGTGCCAAAACATTGCTAACACTTCGAGCAAAGAAAGTTCAAGCATATTTGGATAATGGATTTTTGATACTAGAAGTTTGGAAGGAGAAAAAATGAAAATAGCTATCGTTGAAGATGATATCAATATGCGTAAGAGTTTAGAGCTTTTTTTTAATGATAGTAAGGATTTGGAGATTGTGAGTTTTAAGAATCCAAAAGATGCATTGAAAGTTCTAGATGATAGCTTTGAACTCATCATCACAGATATCAATATGCCTCAAATGGATGGTTTGGAATTTTTAAAACTTCTTGAGGGACGTTATGAGGCAATTGTTATTACTGGAAATGCAACTTTGAATAAAGCTATTGATTCTATTCGCTTGGGTGTAAAAGATTTTTTCCAAAAGCCTTTCAAACCAGAACTTTTATTGGAAGCTATCTATAGAATAAAAAAATTAATTGAATTTCAAAAAAAGTATCAAAAAATATCAATAAAAAATGACCCCTCAAAAAATACAGTCAAACAAAAACATTTTTTTATTGCTACTTCAGAAGCCTTAAATCAAACACAAAAGATTGCTAAAAAAGTTTCTCCAACTGATGCTAGTGTGCTACTTTTAGGTCAAAGTGGTGTTGGAAAGGAAGTATTTGCGAATTTTATCCATCAAAATTCCCTACGTGCAAAAGCTCCCTTTATTCCTATCAATATGGCTGCTATCCCTGAACATTTACTTGAATCTGAGCTTTTTGGTTATGAGAAAGGGGCATTTACAGATGCAACTACTCCTAAAGCTGGACTTTTTGAGGCAGCAAATGGTGGGAGTGTATTTTTAGATGAGATTGGAGAAATGCCACTAATGCTTCAAAGCAAGCTATTACGAGCTATTCAAGAAAAAGAAATCACACGTTTAGGTAGTAATAAAAGTATTAAAATTGATGTAAGGTTTATTTCTGCTACCAATGCTAATATTGAACAAAAGATTCAAGAAGGTAGCTTTAGACAAGATTTGTTTTTTAGGCTTCAAACTGTTCCTATCCATATCCCACCTCTAAAAGAAAGAAAAGAAGAGATTTTGCCCTTGGCAGAATGGAAGCTTGATTGTGTCATCAGACAATATGGTTTTGAGTCAAAGAGTTTTTCAGAAAATGCAAAAAAAAAGTTGCTTGAATATGAGTGGTATGGCAATATTAGGGAATTGCTTTCTGTTGTTGAACGTGCTGTAATACTCAGTGAAGGATTGCAAATAGAAGAGTCAGATTTATTTTTGGAAAGTCGAAGCCCGAAAAATAATATTTCTAAAATAGCTGATCTTGAAAAAGAGTTGATTAAAGAAGTTTATTATGAATTTAATGGAGATTTGTTAAAGAGTGCAGAAACTTTAGGGATGAATACTGATATTTTGAAGCAAAAAATTGCAAAATATAATTTGAATTTTTAGTCTATTTGTGTCCAAAGTTATTTTTGTTTAGAGATAAAGGTTCAGTAGTAATTTTTCGTTAAGATCATATACTATTGTTATTTATATAAAAATTTGAGGTGGAAAGTGTGGTATTTTTTATTTTCTATGGTGATTGCTTTTTTAATGTCAGGATGTTTACAACCTATGAATGACCCACAATCAGAAAAGATAGATTCTGAGGTTCAGTGTGGTTTTGGATCTGTTGATTGCTGAAGGGTAATTTTTTAAGATTTTGTAAAAATGATATTTAATTTATGTTATAATAGAAGTTTTTAGGAATTGAAGCATTTTATAAGTTTAGTTGAAAGAAGAAGGCAATTTTTATATGTCAGAAATAATTGGCATCAAATATAATGGTGAAATTTTTGATACCCAGACAGCCTCTATTGAGGATATAAAAGGGGAAGAAATACATTTTGATAATTCAAGAGAAGCACTCTCTATCATAAGGCATTCTTGTGCTCATTTAATGGCACAGGCAATTAAAGAACTTTATCCAGAAGCAAAGTTTTTTGTAGGTCCTGTGGTAGATGATGGATTTTATTATGACTTTAAGACAAGTGTAAAAATTGGCGAAGAAGATTTGAACATCATTGAAAAAAAGATGAAAGAAATTGCCAAAAAAGCATTTCCAATCTCTAAAGAAGTGATAAATAGAGATCAAGCTTTTAGAAAATTTGCTGGTGATGAACTCAAACAAGCTGTTATGGATAGGATTGAGGGTGATTGTTTTGGAGTGTATCGACAGGGTAATTTTGAGGATCTGTGTCGTGGTCCCCATTTGCCAAATACTAAATTTTTGCATAGTTTTAAGCTTACTAAGCTTGCTGGAGCTTATCTAGGAGGGGATGAAAATGCAGAAATGCTTACACGTATTTATGGTATTGCATTTGCTGATAAGGATAGTTTAAATACTTACCTGGCTCAACTTGAAGAAGCTAAAAAGAGAGATCATCGTAAAATTGGTCTTGAAATGGGACTTTTTGGCTTTGATGAAGAGATTGGTTCTGGATTGCCTATATGGCTTCCTAAGGGTGCAAGACTCCGTAGAAGGATTGAAGAACTTTTAACAAAAGCTTTGATTATCCGTGAATATGAGCCAGTTAGAGGACCAGAAATACTCAAAAGTAGTGTTTGGAAAGTCAGTGGACATTATGATAATTATAAAGAGAATATGTATTTTACTGTGATTGATGATGTTGAGTATGGCATTAAACCTATGAATTGTGTTGGTCATATAAAAGTTTATCAAAGCTCTCTAAGGAGTTATCGAGATTTGCCTTTGAGGTTTTATGAATATGGAGTAGTGCATAGACATGAAAAAAGTGGTGTTTTGCACGGACTTTTAAGGGTACGTGAGTTTACACAAGATGATGCACATATTTTTTGTACTCCTTCTCAAATAAAAGATGAAGTGAGTAATATTATAGATTTTACACATAAAATCATGAGGGCATTTGGATTTGATTATGAAATGGAGCTTTCAACTCGACCTAAAAAGTCTATAGGGAGTGATGAAGTTTGGGAAATGGCTACATCTGCCCTCAAAGATGCCTTGAGTGGGAATGCTATTGATTATGCAATTGATGAAGGTGGCGGGGCTTTTTATGGTCCTAAAATTGATATCAAAATCACAGATGCGATTGGTAGGAAATGGCAGTGTGGAACTGTTCAAATTGATATGAATTTGCCGGAAAGATTTCACTTGGAATATACTGATGAGAATAATACTCATCAACAGCCTGTGATGATACATCGTGCTATTTTAGGATCTTTTGAAAGATTTGTGGCTATTTTGACGGAGCATTTTGGTGGAGAGTTTCCATTTTTTGTTGCTCCTACTCAAATTGTACTTGTACCTATTGTTGAGGAGCATTTTAAATATGCTTTTGATATTAAAAGAGAACTTTTAAATATTGGTGTTTATGCCGAAGTGATGGATAAAAATGAGACGTTAAGTAAAAAGATTCGTAATGCCGAAAAGCAACATGTTCCAATGATAGCTGTAATAGGTGAAAAAGAAGTGGCAAATAAAACCTTATCTATCCGCGATAGAAGGCAGAAAGCCCAATATGAATTATCTGAAAAGGAATTTTTAAATATGATAGAAACTAAAATGAAAGAGGTTAACTTTTGAGTAAAGAAGAAGTAATGTTGAATGAAGAAATCAATTTTTCTGAAGTAAGGTGTGTAGGAGATGAGGGAGAAGTATTTGGAATCATTTCTTCTTCAGAGGCACAAAAAATAGCTAATTCTAAAGGTTTAGATTTGGTATTGATTTCTCCAAATGCAAAACCCCCAGTATGTAAAGTAATGGATTATGGGAAATATCGTTATCAAGCTGAAAAAAAACTCAAAGAAGCCAAAAAGAAGCAAAAACAAATAGAAATCAAAGAGATCAAACTTTCAACGCAAATTGCTCAAAATGACATAAATTATAAGGTCAAGCATTCAAGGGAATTTATTGAGGAAGGCAAGCATGTGAAGTTTAAGGTCGTGCTTAAAGGACGTGAAAACAATGATCCTAAGGCAGGTTTGAATGTGCTTGAACGTGTTGGAGTGATGATAGAGGATATTGCTATACCTGAAAAAGATCCTAAGACAGAAGGTCGGTATGTTTCTTGGCTTTTTGTACCAAAGAAGAAATAATTTTATCTTATGAAAGGAGAAAACAATGCCAAAGATGAAAACAAATCGTGGTGCAGCCAAACGTTTTAAGATGAAAAAAAATCTTATCAAACGTGGAAGTGCTTTTAAAAGTCATATCTTGACTAAAAAAAGCCCAAAAAGAAAAGCAACTTTGAATGCACCTCACTATGTACATAGTGCAAATATTGATTCTGTTAAAGTTATGCTTTGTAAAGCTTAACATATTACATCAGATAAAAAATAGTGGCTCCCCTTAAGGGTAAGGGAAAGTTTAGTCAATAGACTACACCTATAATAGGTCAAGGAGAAAATATGAGAGTAAAAACAGGTGTTGTTAGAAGAAGAAGGCATAAAAAAATTCTGAAACTTGCTAGAGGTTTTTATAGCGGGAGAAGGAAACATTTCAGGAAAGCTAAAGAACAGCTTGAGAGGAGTATGTATTATGCCTTTAGGGATAGAAAACAGAAAAAAAGAGACTTTAGAAGTTTATGGATTGTTAGGATCAATGCAGCTTGCCGTATCAATAATATTAGTTATTCAAAATTTATGCATGGTTTGAAACTTGCTCATATTGATTTGGATAGAAAAATCCTAGCAGATATGGCTATGAATGATACTGAAGCATTTGCTAAAATTGTCCAAATGGCAAAAGAAACTATCAAGTAATTATTACAATGGCAAGTTTTGCCATTGTCTTCATAATATTCAATCATTTATGATCTAGATTTTCAAGTGGATTTTTTTCGTGTACTTTTTATTTTTTGTTGTGGAGCTGGTTTAAGTGATAAAAGAATAACTCTCCAAAAAAATGAAATGCTCAAAGTTATTAATAATATTTTAAATAGATACTCACTTTGACTGTGCATTTTTTCAAATTCTGGTGTTGCAGTGTATGCTGGACCCATATTTTGAGCATCTAAAATATTAGGAGTATAATAAAGAGTGAAAAGGAAAATAAGCAAAATACTCAATGTATTTAATCCTAATAAGATAATAGAAGGTTTGAAAGAAGATTTGAAATCTAAAAGTTCGTAAATTATAATAATAATTGCTGTAAAATTTAATAAATAATTGAGCTTTATGAAAATTTGTGTCATGAGGATACCTGAATCATATTGCGTGATACCTAAATCAGGCAAAAAAGAATAAGCATTAAAAATAATAGGTGCAACAAAAGCTCCTGAGATAACCATTGCACCAATGCTTAATCCAAGAAGCCATAGATACAGAGCATGTGCTAAATGGCTGAGTGAAGTGATTTTATTCATTGAACAATTCTCCTGATAAAATAAATATAATCATACCAGAAGAAGGAGTTAAATTGAAAATATTATTTAGTCCAAGTGAGGCAAAAAATCTTTCCGAAATTATTTCAGAGCAAGAAGATTTTAGTTTTTTAGATACTTTAGTTTTGCATCATGAGGGTGTTAAGGAAAATGTTTTAAAGTATTTAGATATTTTGAAACAAGAAGATAATGTGATATGTAAGTTATTTGGTGTGAAAAAGTTGGGTTCTATTTTGAGAGAAATGTTTTTGTGTGCAAATTTAGCCAAAACAAGCAAAATGGAGGCAATAAGATTGTATAGTGGTGTTGCGTACAAAGCTTTAGATTTTGAAAACCTTCCTTTTAATGCAAAAGAATATATTTTAGAAAATGTAATGATTTTTAGTAATCTTTTTGGGATGGTGAGGGCAAAAGATTTCTTGCCTTTTTATAAGTGTAACCAGCATTTTAAATATGAGGATTTTTCTCTCAATGAACTTTATGATAGATTGTCTTCCAAGATTGATCTGTATCTTGAAGATCATAAAATATTAGATTTAAGGGCTGAAGTTTATCTCAAAGCTTATGGTCTTAAAAATATGCATACTCGTATTGAATTTTTAAAAAATGGCAAAAAAGTTAGTCATTATGCAAAGTATTACCGAGGAATTTATCTCAAAGAATTGAGTATGAATCCAACACTTGATTGCCAAGATCTGATAGTAGAAGGATTGGAACTTATTGACAAACAAACTATCAAAAATGCAAATATTTTGTTTTATGAAGTGAGAGAATAAATCGTTGTTTTGTTTGAGAATGATTTTATCCTTTTTGGGATAAAATCTATAAAAAATATCGCTGTGAGGGCTTGATGAAGGATATTTTATTACAGGCTGCTTTGGTTTATTATGATTTTTTAGACAAGAGTGCTTTAGGTTTAGAAGCCATAAATTTGAATAGTGTGACTTTTGGGGATGGGGAAGTATATTTTTCTTTTAAAGGAAAAATTTTTAATCCTGAGAGTTTGATACTTAGGGTAGGTATGGATGAGTTTAGAGTTGGCGATGGAGGATTAGAGCAAAAGTATTTTGATGAAAGGGCAAATATTTTGTGTCTGGAGGTAGCACAAAATATTTTTGAAAAACTCTCAAAAGTTAAAAAAGATCAAATTTCGCTTTTTAGCGATCTTAAATTCTTGGTGAAAAATGTCGAAGATTTTTTCAGAGCGGGTCAAAATCCATATTTTCCAGATCAAGCTAGTAATATTGAGCCTGCTTTATCCAATACTCTGACTGAAGAGCAAGCTATTGGTATAAAAAATATTTTTTCCAAGCCTTTCACTTATATATGGGGACCACCAGGTAGTGGTAAAACCCAAGTTGTTTTATTTGAATCACTTTTTAATTTTATCCAAGCAGGCAAGAAGGTTTGTGTGCTTGCTCCTACTAATAATGCACTTGAACAGGTGTTAAAAACACTCATCAAAAAATTTGATAAGCTTGGTTTGAATCGAGAGAAGATTTTACGTTTAGGAATGCCTACGAGTGGGTTTTTGAATACATATCTTGAAGTGTGTGATCCTAATATCCTCAAAAAAGCTTCTCCTCAGAATCTTTTTAGTTATAGTTTATCTTTTAAGGATAGATTCAAAGAAGCACTTTTAGTTGGGATGACAGTAGATGGATTTATCCGTAAATATAGGACTTTAGATGTAAAATTTGATCATATATTTTTGGATGAATGTGCTTTTACACCACTTATCAAGGCTTGTACGCTTTGTGTAGATAATACTGCATTGACTTTTTTAGGTGATCACAAACAGCTTAGTCCGATTTGTGAAATGCCTCAAAAAGAGATATTGAAAGGTGAGAATTTTTATGCAAATTTGTGGAACCTTTCTGCCTTGAACCTTGAAGAACTTTTTAGAGTGCGTGATTTTGAGAGAAAAAATCCTATTTTTATCAAAACACAGTATCAAGAGGTTGAATTTGAGAGAATATCTGTAACTCATTTGACAAAAACGCATCGATATGGCGATAACCTAGCCAAAATCCTTGATAATCATATTTATAAAAATGGATTGCGTGGTGTCGCTAATCATACAGAGCTTTTTTATATTGATAGCAAAAAGAGTCCACAAGATAGCAAGCATATTAGTATGAACGAGGCAGCCAATGCACTTGAGATGGTGCGATTATTATGGGGAGGGGATTATGCTGTGATTACCCCATTTGTAAAACAAAGGCATTGTATGATAGCACAAGGTATTCCACGTGAAAAAGTATGGACAATACATAGTTCTCAAGGTCAGGAGTTTGATAGTGTCATATTTTCTCCTGTATGCTTGCATTATCACCTCACTGATTCAACTAACATTAAAGCTTTATATAGTTTAAATGTAGCCCTAAGCAGGATAAAAAAGCAGTTTTTTATGGTGTGTGATTATGATTTTTGGATGATGCAAGATCATCAATTTTTAAAAAATATTTTACAGGCTTGTAAGCCATTTAATAAAGGTGATTTATTACCTTTTTAAGCAGAGATTTTATTTTATGGGTTGAATTTGATAGTATTTTTTATAAACTCAAAAAATTTTGGAGTATGGTTTTACCACCTTCTGAAAGAATTGATTCTGGATGAAATTGGACACCATAGACATCAAAAACTTTGTGTTTTAGAGCCATCAATATCCCATCTTCGCTAAATGCTAATGGCAGCAAGTTTTCTCCTAAAGAAGAAACATATAATGAATGATACCTACCTACCTTCAGATGCACAGGCAAACCCTTAAAAAGGACGGATTTTTTGAGAGTGATGATTGAGGTCTTGCCGTGAATAGGGTTAGAAAGAGGTGATATTGTGCTATCAAAGACTTGAGCAATACATTGATGTCCTAAGCAAATCCCTAAGATTTTCTTTTGATGGCTATAGTATTTAATGATATCCAAACAAATACCAGAATCCTTAGGGCTTCCAAATCCAGGTGAAATCAAAAAGTGTGTGTAGCTTTGTAAGTCTATAAGTTTAATGGCATCATTTTTATATACATCAATTTTATATTCCATTGCTTCAATATAATGGATGAGATTATAAGTGAAGGAATCATAATTATCAATCATTGCAATCTTCATTTTTTTAATACCACTTCAATCATTCCGCGTACTGAGTTCGTGCAATAGATTTTATTGGCTTGATATAAATCATCAATGGTCAATATTTTTTCTCTGCATATTCCTTTTTTTAGAAGAAAATCGCGATAAATACCTTTGAGTAAGCCACATTTTGCATTTGGAGTAAAAAGGTTTTCTCCAATTTGAATAATAATATTGCTCCTTGAACCTTCTGTTATTTCTCCATTTTGATTGAGAAAAATTTCATCAAAAATAAGATCGCGATTGATTTTTTGCATAGTCTTTTTGTACCAAGGACGATGGGAGGTTTTGTGATATAAAAAATCATTATGATTGTCTATGGGTTTAGGGTTTAGGGTAATGAGATTAGAAGTGATAGGATTTAGTGATAGATATGTTTTTGTTATTTTACCAGATTTGTCAGATGTTATCCTTAAGATACCATTTTTTTCAGGTTTTAAAGTTGATAAAGAATCATCAAAGTCAAAGCCAAAATATTTTGCAGATTTTGACATTCGCATGAGGTGTTCATCAAAATCAAGGATTTTTAAATGCTGTACTTTCATAGTTTCAATAAGTTTAAAATCAATCTTTGGAAGGATAAACAATGATTTGAGTTTACTTTCATTCCATTCATCCTCGCTATGACTATCCCATACAATTCCCCCGCCTACTCCTAATGTGTATTTCTTGGAATCATTTTTTTTATAAAGAGTGCGGATAGGGACTGAAAAGCAAATTTCCTCTGCACTGATGACGCCAATCGCACCACAATAAACCTTTCTTTGATAGTTTTCAAGACTCTGTATGATTTGCATTGTTTTAATTTTGGGTGCACCGGTGATTGAACCACAAGGGAAAAGTGCTTCAAAGATTTTATAAATATTGATATTATTAGGTAAATCTGCACATATTTCTGAGGTCATTTGATGTAATGTAGGATGGGTATTTATTTCAAAGAGTTTTTGTGTTTTTACACTCCCTTTGAGAGCGATTTTACTCAAATCATTACGCAATAGATCAACTATCATCACATTTTCGCTTTGATTTTTTATATCATTTTTCAGGAAGGTTTTGTTTTTGAAGTCTTCTTGTGGAGTTTTACCTCTTTTAATGGTTCCTTTCATTGGACGTGTTGTGATGACATGATGGGTATTTTTAGATTTTATTTCAAAGAATAATTCGGGTGAAAAACTAATGATGGTTTCATATTCATTTCTTATAAATGCTTTGTAGGGAGTATTTTGATTTTCTAAAATGCTCTTAAAAATTTCTATTTCACTAGCCTGTGTGCTAATATATAGTGGATATGTAAAATTGACTTGATATGTGTCGCCTTTGGCAATAAATGATTTGATTTGAGTGATTTTGTTTTGATAAGTTTTTTTATTTATAGATGATTTGATTTGAGGATAGTATGTATTTTCTTTTGGCTCTAATTTTAAAGGAGTTTTGTGGGCAAAATATTCAAAATACAAGAGGGGTTCTTTTGTTTGGAGTTTTTTGCCTAAAAAAATATCTTTGAGTTCATATTTGATATAGCCAACAAAATATCCTTTAGATTTTCTTGATTCTATGAAATCAAAGGCTTTTATCACACCTATTTTATCAAAGGCAATGACTCTATCTAGGTATTTGGAATATATATTATCCCCAAAAATCATCCTTGAAAAATAGCCTCAAATTTTTCTACTAAAAATGCTGGATTATAACTCATTTTTGCCCTGCGTAGACCTTCTATGCCAAGATCTTCTTCTCGATTGGCATAAGTGTAGTTTTTGAATTCATTGAAGAGTAGTTGTTGATTGATGATTTGATAGGCACCGTGATACTGGGGGTTTGCTTTTTCTATATGGATCACAACCATGTCATTATTAATAATTTCACCGAAACTAAAACCTATGATTTCATCATTTGCACTCACAAAACCACCTTTGAAGCCTAATTTTTCGTAATGATTTAAGGCGTTGATAATACCAACATTTTCATTTTTTAGTCCTTCTGTAGCTTCTTTTTCTGTTTGGGTGAACCATTTTCTCCAGATTTCTAAGACTTTTAACTTGTTGTTTTTATCAATGCTCGTATAGCAAAAATCTGGATAAGATTGTAGAAATTGATTGAGATGGTTTTTTTTCTTATGATATTTCCTACCTGAAAGCTCAATTAGTTCTTTGATATTATAAATATAGTCACTGCGGTCGCGATTTGGTATGATAGAGAATTTTTGAGGGAAATTTTCTTGCAGTTCCTGGATATTTTTACTTTCAAGTGAATGAAATTCTAATGTTTGATTTTGTGTCTGTGAATAATTAAGCAAGATTTTGATGCATTCAATTTTATTCCCATTCCCAATAGGGTAGAAGTAAAATGGATTTTTTTGGGGATATTGTGTGCGGATAACCAAGCAATCTTGTATTATCGCATAGCTAATATCTCTAGCACAATGCCAAATATATAAATTTCCAAAACTTACATCTGAAATGTAAAAAAAATCTTTTGTCAAATAAACATCAAATAAAGCTTTGTCCTCTAAAGATATTTTTTTAAATTCTATCATTTTTCCCTCATTTATCCATTTTTACATAACTGCCAAGCCATTTGAGTTCATCTTTTCGTAGGCTAAAAAGCTCTTCTATCATCTCATCATTCCTGTGTCCTTCAAAATCTATATAAAATCCAAAACTAAAATCAGATTTTGTCTTGATAGGACGTGAGTCAATTTTTGTGAGACTGATACCTCTTTGGTTAAAATCTTTAAGCAGTTCAAGCAAGATGCCTGGTTTGTTAAAATCTTTGAGATTAGCAAAAACAGAAGTTTTGTCTTTCCCGCTGGGGTGATTGATAAAATCACTGATGATAACAAAACGGGTTTTATTCTTGTTGGAGTCTTCAATATTTTCAAACATAATAGGCAAATGATACAATTTTCCAGCAATTTTTGAGCAAATAGCAGCAGAATTTTTATCTTTAGCAGCAAATTGAGCAGCTTTTGCAGTAGAATCTACAGGAATTCTTTCAATATCTTGAAGTTGATGGGATTCTATGAATTGATTGCATTGTCCAAAAGCAATATCTTTGGAATAAATACGTTTGATATCTTTTAGGTATTCACAATTTGTAGCAAAGCTATGATGGATAGGTAGGATAATTTCAGCGATGATTTTGAGTTCTGAGCTGGCAAGCAAATCAATAGTGTCACCCACCATTCCATTGGTATTGTTTTCTAGCGGAATGACACCATATTTTGCTTGATTTAATTCAACAGCTTTAAAGACCGAAAATATATTTGTCATAGGAAGATATTCACTCATTGCACCAAATCTTTCTTCAGCAGCTTGGTGTGTATAGCTACCCAATGGTCCCAAATAAGCTACTTTTTCAGGTAATTCTAAATTCCTTGAAATAGCAAAAATTTCTTGATATATAGCTTCAATTGCTTTGATATTAAGATATTTCGACTCTTTTTTTGCTAGACGTGCAATGATCTCATTTTCTCTTTCAGGTCGATAAATACTTTGATTGGAATTGATTTTTTCTTTCCCAATCTCAGCTACAATACCTAAACGTTCATTTAAAAGATCAAAAATTTTATTATCAATGATATCAATTTTGTCGCGCTTTTGATTTAAATTCACCTTGTGCTCCTTGTAAGATTTTTAATTCATCTCTTATGAGGTCTTCAAAACTTTCGCGATGTTTTAAAATCCTATCCTTCCCTTCTTGAATTCCAATTTCGGCAGCTTTGGCTCTTGTGTTGTAGTTGCTTGACATGCTATATCCATAAGCCCCTGCATTTTCAAACACTATCAAATCACCACTTTTGAGTGGAGGGAGCATCACATTTTTTGCTAAATAATCCCCGCTTTCACATATTGGACCTACTACATTGGCTTCACTTATTTTGTCCTCATTGATTGGTTTTTGAGGATATGCTTTGATTTTGTGAATAGCTTGATAAAGCACAGGACGTATTAGATCATTCATTCCAGCATCAATGATAACAAAACGTTTATCTTTGGTGTATTTTTCATATAAAACTTTCGTGACCAAATACCCTCCATCCCCAGTGATGTATCTACCTGGCTCACAAATAATAGTCAAATCTAAGCCTTTTAATGCTGTTAAAATTGTTTGAGCATAATCATAAAGCTTGATGGTTTTTTCACCACAATAAGAAATCCCAATGCCTCCACCTACATCAAAAAATTTTAACTCAATTTTGAGTGCAAGTAATGATTTTGTGAGGTTTGCAATTTTTGTAGCTGCAGCTGCAATAGGAGCAATATCTGTTAATTGCGATCCTATGTGAAAATGAATGCCTATAGGTTCTAAAAATACTGAATTTTTTGCTTGGATATAGAGTTTGAGTGCAGTATCTTCATCAACACCAAATTTGTTTTCGTGTAAACCTGTGGAAATATAAGGGTGTGTTTTTGCATCAATGTTTGGATTCACTCGTATGGAAATTCTTGCTTTTTTGCTAGTTTGTTTTGCAATTTTTTCAATGTGTTCTAATTCTTGTGCGGACTCAACATTTAAAAATAAAATATCAGATTCTAAAGCCTCTTTGATTTCTTCATCACTCTTGCCTACACCGCTAAATATAATCTTGTATTTTGGAATACCAGCCAAAAGGGCACGTTTGACTTCGCCAATGGAAACACAATCTGCCCCGCTATCAAGTCTTGCTAAAGTGTTTATAATGCTTAGATTTGAATTGGCTTTGAGTGCATAACAAATAAGTGTTTTTCTGCCCGAAAAAGCTTTTTTGAAGTCTAAAAATCGATTTTTTATTTGATCTATGTTATATATATATAATGGTGTTTTATATTTTTTGGCGAGTCCTTTAAAATCCATTATCAATCCCTTTAGTAAGATTTAAACATAAAAAGTTTACAATTTTAACTAAATTTATATATATAAAAAATTTAAATCTAGATTATATTGATAAATATACATATAAAGAGAGAAACAATGAATCCAAACGCATTTTTTATTATTATTTCATTTGTAATTGTTTTAGGAATATTTTTTGTTGCTTTAGTGCTTCTTTTAAATAAAAAGAAACAAAAGTTTCAAACGGTTATTGAAGATATTGTCAGTTATGAAACCGTAATGTTGTTAATTAATTCTAAATATAGCACTCTTAAGGATTTGGAAAAAGCTACAAAGTTCTTTTTTGATAATTATCAAGACTGGCATTTGAGCAAAACGCAAAAAAAGAATTTTTTATTTTCTATTTGTGTTCATAAAAGTGTGAATTCAAAGATCATTATCAACATTCAAAATAAACTCACTGTTTTGAATCCACAATTAAAAGAGGAGTTTGAAAAGGTCGTCAAACAAGCAATTGATATTCGTTAGTTGTTTTTTGTTTTAGATTTTTTGAAAAAGAGTCATTAATTGATATTTGTATAAACGGCTTGTACATCATCATCATCTTCAATTTTATCTAAGAGTTTTTCTATTTCATTGAGTTGTTCTTCAGTCAGTGAAATAGGGTTATTGGGGATGCGTTTTAATAAGGCTTTATTGATAGGGATTTGAAGTTTTTCAAAACCTTCATTGAGTTTGCCGAAATCTGTATAGTTGCCATAAACAATAAATATTTCACCTTCTTGAGTCTCAATTTTTTCAATATCTTCTAAACCATAATCAATCAACGCTAATTCAAGTTCTTCTATATTTATACCTGCAGATTGTATGTTTTTTTTGTCAAATTCAAATACACTTTTTCTTGAAAACATAAATTCTAATGATCCATTTGGAACAATAGATGCTCCGGGTGTTTTATTAAAATAGCTTTTGATATTTGCTATGGTTCGAGTTGGATTATCAGTTGTGCATTCAATAAAAATCAATACTCCATTGCTCGCCTTTCCTTCATAGTTAATCTCTGAAAATATACCATCCTTTCCAGCAGCTCTTTTGATAGCTGCTTCAATATTGTCTTTTGGCATATTTTGTGATTTAGCATTAGAGATCGCAGTTCTTAACTTAGCATTCATTTCAGGATCTATGCCACCTTCTTTGGCAGCTACTGTGATAGTTTTTGCAAGTTTGGGAAAGATTTTACTCATTTTATCCCATCGTTTTTCTTTGGCGGCTCTGCGGTATTCAAATGCTCTTCCCATACGAACTCCTAGAATTTTGTTAAAATTATATCAAAGGCATACAAAAATTTTCAATGAATGCTTAGGTTTTTGTTATAATAATTTTATACAAAGATTTTGAGGAAAAATTATGCCTACTTTATTTAGTTGGTTTTTCTTGTCAGTAATATTTTTGATCCCATCTTATATGTTTGCTGAACAAAATTTGAGGATATTTGTAGGTGCTGATACTGCTGCGACAGATAGTATATTTGATTCTAAATTTTATCAAGACAAAAAACGTTATGGATATGAAGGTTATATTGGGACTAAAATAGGGATTGAATATTTTTTCACTAAAAAGAATGGTATACGTGCTTTTGCTGGTTTGGGATATGCTAATATCAAATTATTGAATGAAAAAAATGGTTTTGATCTTTTTTCAGGAGTTGGCACTAGGGTTGAGGTTGATTATTTATTTAATTATTATAGTGATGAAAAATTTGATTTTGGATTTTTTGTAGGTATGAATTATTTTAATGCTTTTTATAAAAGAAAATACGAAATAATTTTAACTAATCAGGTTTTGGCTATTTTAGGATTGAATATGACGATAAAATCTTATCATCGTATAGAATTTGGAATTGGTGTACCATTTTTTTTCAAAGGCAGGTATGATTCCCAAGAATACAATAATGTGCCAGTAAATAGAAAGTTGAATAATCTTTATTATGGTATTTCTTATGTTTATCTTTTTGATCTATGAGCTGGGTATGTTGCAATAGGATTATCTATTTAAGTAATTTTGCAACTTCTTTTGCATGGTAACTGATGATAATATCTGCTCCAGCCCTTTTGAAACCAAGCATTGTTTCAAGCATTACTTTTTCATAATCAATCACTCCGGCTTTTTGGGCTGCTTTAAGCATTGAATATTCTCCACTAACATTATAAACAGCTAATGGCAAAAGTGTCCTTTCTCTAATGTCTCTAACAATATCAAGATAAGCCAATGTAGGTTTGACCATTAAAATATCAGCTCCCTCAGCTTCATCATTAAGGCTTTCTAAAATTGCTTCTCTTCGATTGGATGGGTCTTCTTGATAGCTTTTTCTATCTCCAAAGTTTGGTGCGGATTGTGCGGCTTCTCTGAAAGGACCATAATAAGCACTACAAAACTTTGTTGAATAGCTCATGATAGGGATATGACTAAAACCGGCTTTGTCTAGTTGGGTGCGGATATGTAACACCATTCCATCCATCATTGTGCTAGGAGCAATAATATCTGCACCACTATTAGAGAGGATGATAGCTTGTTGTGCTAGGATTTCAAGTGTGGCATCATTGTCAACTGTTTGTAGCTTCATATCAAGAATACCACAATGTCCATGATCAGTATATTCACAAAAACATAAATCTGCTGTTATGATGATTTGGGGATATTTTTTTTTAATAGCATAAATTGTTTTAGCAACAATGCCTTCATCGCTGAGGGCTTCACTACCACAAGAATCTTTATGAGATGGGATTCCAAATAATAAGATATGATAAATACCCAAATTTTGCAATTCTTTACATTCTTTGATGATCTCATCACAACTCATTTGATAAACACCGGGCATTGAAGAGATTTCTGATTTAATATTATTGCCTTCTACAACAAAAAGAGGATAAATAAAATCTTTAATATCCAATCTTGTTTCTTTGACCAATTCCCTTAAATTTTCTTTTAATCGTAATCTTCGTAATCTTCTAAACATCATCTTCTCCTTTTAGTATTCTATGCCCACAGTTCTAAGTTTATCGCGTAAATAACGCATTTGGATATTTTTGTCAAAACACCATTTTGGGGCTAATAGAGTTTCATCATGTGCCCCTGCACTTACTCTTTGGATGACAATATCAGTAGGGATGATTTGGAGTGATTTGACAATAAGGTCTGCATATTCATTGAGTTCAATGGGTGTATAGTTCCCACTTTTGTAGAGTTTAGCCAAATGGGTATCTTCAACAACATAAAGTGGATGGATTTTTAATCCATCAATACCCCATTTTAGGATGGTTTGAAGTGAGTGGATCATCATTTGATGTGTTTCATTTGGGAGTCCATAGATAAGATGAGCACATAATTTTATGCCTCTTTGTCTAGTTTTTTTGAATAATTCTTCCATTCCTGCGGTAGAATGCCCCCTATTGGTTGCTTTTAATGTCTCGTCATGAACAGATTGTATCCCGTATTCTAGCCAAATTTCTTTACCTTCTTTTACATAATCTGCGAGCAAATCAAGCACTTTATCTTCAACGCAATCTACTCTTGTTCCAATACTCATCCCTATGACATTAGGTAATGATAAGGCTACTTTATAGAGTTGTTGCAGAGTGTCAAAAGGTGCATAAGTATTAGTATAAGATTGAAAATATACCATATATTTTCTGATTTCAAATTTTTCTTTATGAAATTGAGAGTGCCAGTTGAATTGTTCTTTGAGTTGAGCGATTTGTTTATCTAAAATAGGATTTTGAGTGATTTTAAAGTTCATTTGTATAGGCATTGTGCTGGAAGAGATTTTGACAATGCTAGGCGAAAAACTTTCATTCCTACAATAGATGCAGCCTCCTTTTGCTACATTCCCATCAATATTGGGACAGGTGAAACCTTCAAGTGAAATGGGGATTTTTCTGACTCTCTGACCAAATTTTGATTTGAAATATCTTCCAATGGTGAGTATTTTTTTCACTGCCTATCCTTCCAGTTCATCAATATATTTACCATCAAAACAAGCTTGGCAAAATTTTTCTTTGAGATCAGATTGGATGGATTTTTTTAATCCTTCAAGGGATAAAAATTCAAGCGAATCAGCCCCTATAAAATCCCTCACTTCTTCTAAAGAATGATTGGCACAAATAAGTTCAGATTTATCTGGTGTATCCACTCCATAAAAACAAGGCGAAATAGTTGGGGGCGAAGAGATGAATAAATGTATTTTTTTAACTCCTGCTTGCCGTAAAATTTTGATGATTTGTTTGCTAGTGGTTCCTCTGACTATAGAATCATCAATAATAATAATATCCTTATCTGCAATGAGTTCAGAAATAGGGTTTAGCTTTAGTCTTACTTTGAGTTCCCTTGTTGATTGGGTTGGCTCAATAAAAGTTCTACCAACATAATGATTTCGTATGATGCCCAATTCAAAAGGAATACCACTTTCTGCAGAATATCCAATAGCAGCAGCGACTCCACTATCAGGAACCGGTATGACCATATTTGCATTGATTTTATGTTCTTTGGCAAGTTGGATGCCCATTTGTTTGCGGATTTGGTAAACATTTTTTCCAAATATTTTACTGTCAGGACGTGCAAAATAAACATATTCAAAAATACAAGGATAAGGATTTTGAGGGAATATTTTTATGGATTTTAATGTTGGTTGTTTAGAATTCAGTCCTTCAAATACTATCATTTCTCCGGGTTCTATATCTCTAATATATTCGGCATTAATGAGATCAAAAGCACAAGTTTCACTTGCAACAATATAACCAAAACTCCCATCAGGATTGATTATTTTACCTAAACTTAAGGGTCGTAGTCCGTGTTTATCCCTTACAGCAAACATTTTTGTTCGAGATAAAAATACAAAAGCATAGGCTCCTTTGATTTGATTAAGTCCATCAATGATTCTGTTTTCAAGATTGTTTTTATTGCTTTTAGCAATCAGATGGATTAGATTTTCTGTATCAAGGTGACTTTGGAATATTGCCCCTTCTTGGATGAGGGATTGACGGAGCTTTTTTGTGTTTGTAAGGTTTCCATTGTGTACGATAGCGATTTCTCCAAGTGCATATTTTGCAAAAATTGGTTGGCAGTCATTGATGGAGTCCTCTCCTGCAGTTGAGTAACGATTGTGTCCTATGCTTGAATTTCCCTCAAGTTTTGATAAAATATTTTTATTAAAAACATCAGAAACTAAGCCATTTTTTTTATAGGTGAAAATCTTTTTGCCATTTGATGTGCTGATACCACTTGCTTCTTGTCCTCTATGTTGCATTGAAAATAATGAATAATAACTTAATATAGAGGCATTATGAACACTATAAATACCGACAACTGCACATTTTTCATTCCAGTCTTCCATTCAGATATTGTTCCTTTGAATGAAGTATTCTTTTAATATTGTAACCAATAAAAGCATAATATTTCTTTTTTATTGTGTGAGGGTATTTTTTGGCACAATGCAATAATTTTCAACAACACATCCAGAAATGATAAAATAATTGATGTTGTCCTTGTATTCATAAGTAATGTTAAAACCTTGTGCATCAAGAGTATTTTTTATGATATACATTCCAAGACCAAATCCTGCAGATCCTACTTTTGTAGAATCTTTAAAATAAGGCTTGAAATATTCTTTAAAATCCATTTTTAAAGGATCGCCTTTGTTAGCTATGATGAGACTATACTTATCTGTATTGATAGTCACTTGATTGTCATAACTGTATTTAATAGCATTATCTAAAAGATTCTTCACAGACATCGCAAAAAGTTCAAAATCTGCTTTGATTAAGTCATTTGGAGACAAAAGGATGATTGGATCTGTACCCATTTTATCTATCAATAACATTTTTTTAATATATTCAATCAGTTCATCTACTAAAAATTCTCTTTTATTGAGTTTATAGCTTTTAGAAGAGAGTTGTTCAATTTTAGCAAATTGATTGATGAGTTCATTTAGACGTTCAAATGCAGAAATAAGTCGTTCTTTTTGTAAAGAATTTTTGACCATTTCAGCAGTGATGCGACCTTTTGTAATAGGTGTTTTTAGCTCATGCATAATTGATCTCAGGAATAAAGTTCTAGATTCATTGAGTGCAGCGATTTTTTTGATCGCATTGTCAAATTCATTTGCTAATTCTCCGATTTCATCTTGTTGATCTGTTTTGCAGGTGATATTGAGTTTTCCATTTGAAAAATAGCGGATTTGTTGTCTTAGGCTTTTGAGTGGCAATAAACTTTTTATCACAAGTGCAAAGAGGAATATCAATAATAAAATACCTGCAAATGTAATGAGATAATAATTTTGATAAGAAGTTTTAAACGTATCTTTATAAAGAGTTGCTTTATCTTGAGTTTCAAGAAGAATAAAGATTTCATTATTGAGTTTTATGGTTTTAGCGAATATTCCATTGATACCAATAGGAATTTTTTTATAATCCAATAAGGCTTGTTTGATATTAGGTTCGGAAGTGATTTCAAAACCAAGATCTTTAAGGTATTTTTCTATAGTCTTGATATTGCCATTGTAAGTGATGATTTGGTTTATAGTGGCTGTGAATTGTCTGTATTTAAACTCAGATTTTTTTATTTCTCTATCCATTTCAGATTTAATAAAATAAAAAGAAAATGCAAAAAAACTAAATAAGGCAAACAAAAATAATGTTGTAATTTTGAAAAATATTGAGGTTTTCATCTTAATTAAGATTCTAGCTTGTAGCCCACCCCTCTGACTGAAATGATATATTTAGGCTTTTTTGGATCTTCTTCAATTTTGGCTCGTAATCTACCTATAATAACATCTATACTTTTGTTTGAGCTTTCCGGATTGATAGATTCAGATTCAATAGCAATTGCTTCTCTTGAAAATACATGACCTTTTTTACTGATAAGGAGCGTAAGGATTTCATATTCTGCACGAGTAAGTTCTAGTTTTTTGTCTTTGAAGTAAACTTCACGACTATCTTTATCTATTCTGAAAATGGAACTTTTGTCTTTCTCCTCATTTTTTCCACCTTTTTTATTGTATCTTCTCAAAAGGGATTGGATTCTAGCTAAGAGTTCTTTAGGGTCATAAGGTTTTGGTATATAGTCATCAGCACCATATTCAAGAGCTTTTATTTTATCATTTAGATCACTCCTAGCAGAAGAGATTATAATAGGAATATTTTTTTGTTTTGCAACTCTTTTGCAGACTTCAAGTCCATCTAAATTTGGCAATGTAAGATCAAGGAGCAAAAGATCGTAGTGTTGTGTAGCTACTGCACTCATTCCTGTATAAGGTTCATCATAATTTGTAACATTAATATCATGTTGTTTGAGGTATTCACTCAGGATTTCTGCAAGTTCTATATCATCTTCTATCATTAATACTTCTAGCATTTATCTTACCTTGAATATGAGGATTGTTTGTTTATATTTTTTGGATTGAATCATACTATAAAATTCATTAAATAATATATTTTAAAATTCAAAATACGCAAAAAGATAATCACACATCCTGGCTAATTACCCAATTTTTCATCAATGATATATAATTGGTATTGTAGATAATTGATAACTAAATCAAGCTTTGTTGGCAAGTCTTTTATTTGAGGAGATTGCAAACCTTCAAAAAGTACAAGTGTTTTCTCTCTCAAATCAGATAAAAATTCTAATTCATTTTTAGAAGATATTATTGTATTTTTTGCTTCTGATATTTCTGAATCATTTGAAATTTGACTATCCCCCATTTCTGTAAGTGCTTCAAGAATAACATCTTTTAGTTCCATTTCATTAACCACCTTTCAAATACTTTTAATTCTTTTTGATTTGAAGCTTCTATAAAAAAATCTTTTGCTTTTATATTCAGACCCTTAAAACTTTTTGTTTTTTTGTTAAGACGTTTATAGCCCTGTTGTGCTTGTTGATTTGTTGGGTCGAATTTAAGGATATCTTTATAAATTTGCAATGCTTCATCTTTTAGACCTTGTAATTCATAAATACTTGCGAGCGTAATTGTTTTACTGGCATTCATTATATTTCCTCTTTAAGATATTTTACTATTAAATCTCCCATTTGTGAAGTATTACAAATATTTTTAGCATCAAATAAAGCTATGTCTTTAGTGCGATAACCTTTTTTGAGTACTTTTACTATAGCTTGATGGATATTTTCTGCTGCTTGATTTTCTTTGAAGCTATATTTTAACATCATAGCCGCACTCAATATCGCGGCAATAGGATTTGCAATCCCCATTCCTGCAATGTCAGGAGCAGATCCATGTATAGGTTCATAAAGTGATACTTTTCCTCCAATGCTTGCAGATGGAAGTAGACCAATAGAACCAGTAAGCATGGCAGCTTCGTCACTTAATATATCTCCAAAAAGATTTTCAGTCAAAATAACATCAAATTGCTTTGGATCTTTTATGAGCTGCATACTTGCATTGTCAACATATTGATGGGTGAGTTCGACTTCAGGGTATTGTTTTGAAACTTGGGTTACAACTTCACGCCAAAGCTGGCTAACTTCTAAAACATTTGCTTTATCTACTGAACACACTTTTTTTCTTCGAGTGCTTGCTAAATCAAAAGCAAGTTTTGCTATTCTTGTTATTTCTTCTTTTGTATAAATCATTGTATTGTAAGCACGATCTGAATCTTTTCCTTTGGGTTGTCCAAAATAAATCCCACCTATGAGTTCACGAACAACTATCAAATCTGTGTTTGTTATAATCTCTGCTTTGAGTGTGCTAGCTTTTGTTAATTCTTCAAATACCATTGCAGGACGTATATTACCAAATACTTCTAAGGCTTTTCTTAGACGTAAAAGACCACTTTCAGGTCGCATTTCTCTTGGAAGATTATCCCATTTATTCCCTCCGATTGCTCCAAATAAAATAGCATTGACTTCTAGACAACCATTAATAGTTTCTTCAGGCAAAGGATTTTTGTATAGGTCATAAGCACATCCACCCATTAGATATTCTTTGTATTCAATGTTGAAACCTTCAAGCTCACTCACTTTATTCAATACTTTAATAGCTTCATTGATAACTTCAGGTCCAATACCATCACCTTTGATAAGGGCTATTTTGTATGTTTTCATCACAAATCCTTTATTTGTTTTTGTGCATACGGTATTAATCCACCACAATTAAGTAATTCAAGCATAAAAGGAGGGATTTTAGCATATTGATATTGTTTATTCTTGGTATGATTGATGATTTTATTTTTTTCAAGACAAATTTCAAGCTGATCCCCTTCTTCAATCGTAACAATCTCATTTTGAGGTACTTCTAGTATTAATAGACCTGTATTGAACGCATTTCGATAAAAAATTCTAGCAAAGGATGGTGCAAGAACTGCACTTATGCCAGCTTCTTTGAGTGCCAATGGTGCATGTTCTCTGCTGCTACCACATCCAAAATTTTCATCTGCGACAATAAAATCACCTTTTGAAATAATATTTGAAAATCCACCCCTTGAGTCTTCCATAATATGTGTTGCTAATTCTTTAATATCGCTTGTGTTGAGGTATCGTGCAGCGATAATGATATCTGTGTCAATATTTTTACCAAATTTCCAAGCCTTTCCTATTCTATTTTGCATCATCACTCCCTTTGTTTAGTGTTTGTTGATTTTAGCAAGTTTGATTTAAAAATTACTTTATTTTTGAGAAGCATTCATAAAAATTTGATTGTAAGAAATAGAAACCCCTATAAAAACATTTGTACCGACTTCTTTAAAAAATCTTCCCTTAAGCATATAAAAGGTTATGAAAGGGGCTATGGATAGATTTTTGTATAGATTTGTATCCATCCTTATATCCAATTCAAGTTCATATTGGGGATTATGAGAAGGTTTGTAATCATTGATAAGATAATCCCTAAAGCTAAAATGATAGCTTACATTGACATTATCTTGGATTTTTTGCTTCACATCAATGCCTGTTTGAATTCCTAAGCTCTCTACAGGTCTTTGATAGGTAAAATCTTCTTCTCCAAAAAGACTCAGATAAAGATTTTTGATATAGTTCCCTTCAAAAATCTTAAATCCACTGCTAAAACGTAGGATTTTTATCCTGTTGAGTCCAGGTTGAGGAGTAAACTCTGTCCGATAGCTTAGCTGGATATAAGGACCTAATTCAAAACCACCAAGCATATTTTCAAAATCCCAAATCCTTTGTGTATAATCTGTGGATAATAAAATTCTATCCAGGGTTTTATTATCTATTCTTGGTCCAGTTTCAGGACTGATAATATTCCTCCCGTATTCTGTTAGGAGGGAATTGAAAATTACAAATCTTTTGGCATAATAATTTGCATCAAATTCTCCAAAAGTTTGTCCGACAATTTGAGAATTTCCTCTAATGCGGCTATTGGAAAAATCTTTATAGATATTTTGATTTTTTAATGAGGTTGAAGAAAAGTTTAAAGATATTCTTTTGAGTTCTAAATGCCAACCTCTTTTGGTTGTATCAATATCAAGATCTGTATCTTCTCCAAAAAGATTTTTTAAAATTAAAAGCAATAAAATCCATTTAGTTTTCTTCATTCATTTTACCTTTAATCTTATCAAGCCAATTTTGAAGGGTTTTTTCAAATGCTTTTTGTGTATGTTTGACAAATATGAGTGGCTTTTGGAGATATTTTTGTTTAACCCAGCCTCCATAATCATGAGGATAAAGATACTCATTAGCTTTTGGGATAATATTTTTAGGAATAGAGAGGATTTCACCTTTATTCACACTTTTAATAGCTTCATTGATTGCATTATAGGCTGTATTTGATTTTGGTGAACAAGAGAGATAGATGACGCATTGAGAAAGAATAATTCGTGCTTCTGGATATCCTATTTTAGACACTGCAAGCATTGTTGATGTAGCTAAATTTAGGGCATTGGGATTAGCATTCCCAATATCTTCACTGGCTAAAATTACAAGTCTCCTAGCTATAAATTCAGGATTTTCGCCTCCACAAATCAATCTAGCTAAATAATAAATAGCAGCATTTTCATCACTCCCACGGATAGATTTGATGAGGGCACTGATGAGATTATAATGGGTATTGTTTTCACTACTGCCATCATTAAGGCTTATGGGACGGAGTGTCTTTAGAGTATCAATATCGATATTTTGTTTTTCCATTGCTATATCCAAAAGATTAAGCATTGCTCGTGCATCTCCTCCGCTTGAACTGATGAGGTATTTTTTTGCTTTTTCATCAATAGTGCAAGGATAAAGGGCAAGGGTTTTATTTAAAATGGATTCAAGATTAGTATCGCTTAATGGCAAAAATTCAAACAATAAAGATCGAGATCTTATAGCTGCAGTGAGTGTATAATAAGGGTTTTCTGTACTTGCTCCAAGTATAATAGCTTCTTGATTTTCCATAATTGGTAGTAAAAATTCTTGCTGGGTTCTGTTTAGGCGGTGTATTTCATCAATAAATACAATAGGTTTTGTCAATGTATTTTGATAAGTTTTTAGATTTTGACGTAGCTCTTCTAATTTAAAATTAGTTGCATTAAATTGCAGAAATGGTTTTTCTAGCTTTTGGGCAATAAGTCTTGCTAGGGTTGTTTTTCCACTGCCTGGACTGCCATAAAAAAATGAATGTGGGAATGTGCCTGATGAAAAAACTTTAAATAAAGCAGATGAGGGATTTAAAATATGTTCTTGTCCTATAAAATCTTCTAAGATTTTTGGACGCATTAAATTGGCTAAATTTTTCATCAATAATTTAATTATTTTTTGAATATTATTAATTCATAAGAACTTTGTTTTACACTGACTCCGGTATTTTGAGTTTGAGATTTTTTTTGTAGATTTGATCGAAGTTCCTCATTCAGCAAATCAAGTTCATCTAGTCTTTCTTTTAGTCGTAAGATGATGTCTACACCTGCAAGATTTACACCCATATCACGCGTAAGCCTTAGTATTGTCTTGATTTTGTCAATATCTCTTTGTGAGTACAGTCTCATCTTTCCATCTGTGCGATTGGGTTCAATTAATCCTTCTTTTTCATATTGTCTGAGGGTTTGTGGGTGGATTTCAAGTATTTTTGCAACGACGCTGATAAGATAAACAGGTTCATCATAGCTATACATAAGTTTTATCCTTTTTTATGATTTAGGGTAGTTGTTCTTCAAGCATTTTTTTGAACTCTTCTGATAATGAGTCTATGTTAGGTAGGATAATATTTGCTTTCAGATAAAGATCACCAATATGACCACTTTTTCTATTTTTTACTCCAAGTTCTTTGATGCGAAATTTTTGAGCATTTTTTGTATTGGCAGGGATTTTTAAGTTGACTTCTTTATAAAGGGTAGGGATAGAGATTTTCCCTCCAAAAAGAGCTATTTTTAAAGGTATATCAAAAGTTTTGGTTAAGTCATCGCCATTCCTCATATATTCTGGATCGGGGGCAATATTTATTTTTAGCAATAAATCCCCTTGCATACTTCGATTTTTTTTACCTTTTTCTCTTATCCTAATCGTTTCACCTTCGTTGATACCTGCTGGGATTTTTATATCAAAGCTATCATTTTGTAAGTTGATATGTTGTTTTCCTCCAAGTACGGCAATGGTAAATGGTATTGTAAGGTTTGCGTGGATATTCAAATCAGGTTCAAAACCAAAACCAGCACCAAATCCAAAACTATTCCCTCCTGATCCAAATCCTCCAGCACTACCAAATATTTGAGAAAGTATATCGTCTAAATTGATACCTGCTCCTCCCTGAGATCTTGCAAAATCACTAAAATCTTGCCCGCCAAACATATTATCACCAAATTGATCGTATTGTGTTCGTTTTTTTTCATCACTGAGGATTTCATATGCTGCATTGATTTCTTTGAATTTTTCTTCAGCTTCTTTGTCTTTATTCACATCTGGGTGATATTTTCTTGCAAGTTTTCTATAGGCTTTTTTGATTTCTTCAGGACTTGCATTTTCACTGACTTCAAGGGTTTTGTATAGACTTTTGCTCATTTAAAGCACTCCCAAAATTATTCTTTAAAATTCCAAATTCTTTAAGTTTATTATATCATAAAAGTTTAGTATGAGTCAATCAACTTTATTTATATCATCTATAAAAAATTATTAATGCAAGGTTTGGAACTTTTTTTGCTAGCAAACTAAAATTAAAATAGTTTTATAAAATTATTGTTTTATGTCAGAACAAAGGATATCAATGCTAAGGAAGCTTGTTTTGTGTTGTTTGTATGGAGGGATAGTGTTTGCTGCGAGTCCAAAAACTCCGGAAGAAGCATTTATGAAAGGTATTGTCAATGGGCATATTGGAGCTTTTTTTCAGCAATCTACAAAACAGGATCCTACTTATGGTGATTTGAATATGTCTTTAGGATACAATTCTCAGAGATTTATGGGCTATAAGGTTGGTGCAGAAGTTTGGCTTGTGCCAAAACTCTATGAGGCGAATAAAAATGATTTTGAAAGGGCACAAAATATATTTGTATTTTCTAAACTTTATGGAGATTTTTATAATGAATATGAGAAGTTTGGTATTACATTAGGTCGTTATGAAATCAACGAGGAATGGATGACTCATAATACTGAAGGTTTGAGTGTTACATATGATAAACTTGATAATATTTCTTTAGCTTTTGTATGGGCTTTTAGGAATGCTTATGTTAAAAATTATTATTTGAGTGATGGTTTTAGGAAAATGTTTGATTGGTCTGGAAGTCTTTTGCTTCGTGCTGATATTCAAATACCAAATGCCCCTTTAAAAATTGAACCTTATTTGTATATCGCACCGGGTTTTTTTATCTCTCCAGGTATTAAATTAAAATTACATTTACCATTGAAACAAGGCATTTATTTTGACAGTCATATTCATTTGCTTTCTTATGTCCCTTCTGAAAAATATTATAAAGTTTCAAGCAGTAGTGGTTTAGTCTGGATTGAGGGATTAATGGGGTGGAATGGTTTTGAAGGAGGTGTAGGACTTGTAAGTGTTGGGGGTGGAGTAGGGGTAAATCGTATTGATTCTTTTGGTCAACATACTCCATTTGAAAGAACAGTTGGTGTATTTTATGGAAATGCTGTTACGGTTTATGGATTTGCTTCTACAAAGATTATGGATTATGTTTCTTTATATGGAGCAATTAGAGGTACATTTATTGATAAAAAAAATATTTTAAATTGGGAAGCTAGAATTAATTTTGATATTTATAAAGGGGTTGAATTGGGTTTAGGTCTTTTAGGAATGTCAAATCAAACTGAAGCTATAGGTTATTTTAATGGAACAAAAAACTATATAATGGGTCGTGGTTTTATTCAGTATAGTTTTTAGTTTTATAGATTATAATATATTGTAAAAATTTTATAATATAAAATAAGGAGATTTATGAAAAAAGTTATCTTAGGTTCAATTCTTTCATTTGTTGTTTCAGGTACAAATTTTGCCAATGCTTTAGAGGTTACTGTTGATCCATTTGGCTATTTGGGTGTTTTATACAATCAAGGTATCCAGTCTTCACCTCATAGTTATATTGGTTTGAATGCACGTGCAGGTGCAAATTTTTTATTGGATAATAATTGGAGTTTAGGGCTTGGTGCTATTGGAGCTTGGAGTGTGTTCAGTAACAAACAGGCGAATGCTCCTTATAAAAGTTCTGGGGATATTTCAGATGCATATGTAAAATATAATACTGAAAATTTAAAACTAGCATTTGGTAGATATAATACTGATTTTGTTGAGTTTGATTGGTTGGCTGGGAATATTCAAGGTATTTCTGTAAAAATCAATGATAGGGGTATGAATTATTGGGGAATCTATATGGATTCTATACTATATAATGGATATCAATATAGTGGTCAACAAGGAAAAAGGATTGCTACTGATTTGAATGCTTTGGCTGCTTATAACCCTACAGCGAAAAAATCTTATGTTGGTGGAGAGGTTATTGCCGGAGGTGTTGATTATACCTATAAAGATTTTAGGATTTCTCCTTTTGTATTAATAGATACTCAATTGCCCACAATTACAAAAGGTGCTCTTGTGCAAGTTGGAGCAAAAGCTGGGTATGCAACTGATTTTAGCGGATTTCATTCTACTACACTTTTACGTGGAATGTTTCAATATGGTGATACTGATGGATTGGCTGGAGATGATCTAGCTGGACTCATTTGGATTGAAGAAGCACTCAAGCATAAAATATTTAACTTTGGTGCAGGATTTTATGCTGTGCTTGGGGCAGATGGTAAAGGATCTCTTTGGACATTCAGCGATAGGAGTAAATTTTATGGAAGAGGTATAAATTCGCCAGGTGTTCCTGCACCATATTTTGCTAATTCTACAGTAACTGGATATTTATTTGGTGGTTTAGATACAAATCGAGTACGAGTTGATGCAATGGTTGCCTTTGGAGTTTATCAAGAATATTCTTTGATGGCTGATTATAAAATATGGCAACATCGAAATATGAAATTCAATGCTGGCGGAGGTTATGTCTATTCTTATTCTTCAAAAGTTCTTAATGATATTGGCAATAGTTCTCTTGTGTTTTTTGGTAAATTTTCCTATTGATTTAAGCACGCTTTATTTTTGACGATATATAGGTTTGTTGGGTTAAATCTAACAAGCCTACATATTATAAAGGAACAATGATGAAAACTAAGATTTTTGGTTCTGTTGTATTGATGGGAGCTTTTTTAAGCAGTATGAATGCAGCTGATTTTACACCTTTTGGACATATTGGTGGATTTTATGATAAAGGTTTTGGAGATGGCAATAAAATGCTTGATGAAAAAGATGACAAAACCAAAACTTCTCAATATGGGGGTATAACTGCTCAAGTTGGACTAGATGTAGGATTTGGAAATGTTCACATTGGCGCTGCTGGTTGGGGAGCTTTTCCTGTTTATGGAATTCCTAAAAATATTGGGAATGGCGACAACTATGCTCAAAATATGTATAGTACCGACTATGCTGATCTTTCTGATTTGTATGTGAAATATGATGGTCAAATGCAATTAGCTGTTGGTCGATTTGATAATAGTTTTTTAGATTCTGATTGGATTATTGGTCATACTCAAGGGGTTGCTGCGAAATGGGATACAAAATACTTTGGAGCTTGGGCTACTTGGGTGAATGATGCTTCTACTTTTGGTTATCAGCCAAATCGTTTTGGTTCTGAACTCAGTGCTTTTAATAGGTATAGTTCAAGTTTTAATCATTTTGATATAGGCAAGCGGGATCTTTTTGCTGGAGGGATCAATATTGATTTAGGATTTTTGAAAATTGATCCATTTGTCCATTATTTTATGGGTGGTGTTGGATATGCTGATGAAAGGAATCATTCAATGATTCAAGCTGGCACAAAACTGGCTTTAGAATTTGGCAATGATAATGGAGTCAAATCAATCACTACTGGAAGATTTTTATGGCAAAATCTTTTTGATGTTGATAAGGATGATACATTTTTACTTTGGGTTGATGAAGAAGTTCGTTTTAATAATATTGTAAAAGCTGGTGCTGGCTGGTATACTGTGGGTAAAAATAATGGTATTTCCTCAATAAATGACAAGGCAAGATTCTATGGTTGGAGATATTTGACAGGAGATTATAGTAATTATTATTTTGGCAGGAATGAAAGCAGTTGGTATGTATTTGCTGGATTAGAAACAAATATTATTAATTTTGATTTGCTATATGCAAATGGAGATTATAATGAATTTTCTGCTATTGTTTCTTGGAATGTATTTGAAACAAAATATCTTGGATTGCAAATTGGTGGGGGGTATGTGAGCAATGGTTTCCAAAAGAAAGAAATATCACAAAACAATGCTGTAGCTTTTGCTAAAATAACTTTTTAAATCAATCAATAAATCCTAAAAGTTATCTCATTGAGATTGACTTAAAGGATTTATCCTTTTATTTGATAAGCACTTCTTAAAGACTTCAATAGATTGTGATATCTATATCATATATAACTTATAAATATAAAATGCCAGAATGACGAAATTTGAACCTAAAAATGTGTATCAATGTATAGTGAAATGTTGATATATATGAAAGGGAAGTTTTGGGTGGTACGCTCGACAGGATTCGAACCTGTGACCTACGGCTTAGAAGGCTGTTGCTCTATCCAACTGAGCTACGAGCGCAAGATATGGTATCTATGCGTGGTACGCTCGAAGGGAGTCGAACCCCTAACCCCCAGATCCGAAGTCTGGTGCTCTATCCAATTGAGCTACGAACGCAAAAATAATTAACCATGAAATCAAAATTAAAAAATTATGGGGTGGGTGATGGGGATCGAACCCACGACCCTCAGAGCCACAACCTGATGCTCTAACCAACTGAGCTACACCCACCATAAAGAATGTCTAAAGCAATGGTCGGGGCGAAAGGATTCGAACCTTCGACCCCTTGGTCCCAAACCAAGTGCGCTAACCAGACTGCGCTACGCCCCGATAAAATATGCTTAAGAGGGCGAATTATAGCTTAACCCTATCGTTTTTGTCAAGACTTTAGTTGATTTGATTTGGATATAATATTTTAATCATTTTTAATATCTTTTAAATCTTAATAAAATATTATTTTTTCAAATTAATAGCTTCTTTGATGAGATCATCACCAGTGCTAAAGGCTTTGGCATTCATTGAATAACCTCTTTGCATTAAAATCAGATTGGTCAAAGCATCACCTACATCAACATTGCTTGTTTCAAGGTATTTTTGCAAGACTTTTCCAAATTTTAGTTTGCCTTCTTTGTCATCCCATCCTAAAATTGGATTCCCGCTTAGTATTTTGTTGTTTCCATTGTATGTGTTTGAAGTCATTTCTAATAAATTACCCCCGACTTTCCTTAATCCTTGATCGTTTACAAAAGCAGCAATGCCTATCCTACCCATAGGCTCATAAGCCCCATTACTAAATGCTAGGTATATGATTCCATTACTATCAATACGGACTTCTTTTAGTGACCCTTCTGGCTTTCCATCTTGTATCACGCCTGAGAGTTTAGAATCTTGATAGGGCATATTGGTAGATTTATGTTCTTCATCTCCAGATAAAGAATATTGGATTTTATTACCCTTGAAATCAATCTCCATTGGTTTGGCAATGATGTTGTTGTTTTCATCAAACTCTATACTTTCTTCGGTAGGATTTTTACTGATTAGGAATTGGGCTTTATCGTCATAAATAGCACTTTTGACTTGCCATTTTTGATTGGATGGAGGGTTTGAAAATTTATCTCCTGAATTTGTCATAAAATAATCACTTTTTAAGAGGAATTTTTTACCATCCTCATCATATATTTCTATCGAAGTGCTATAAAATGGGACTTTTATAGGATTTGATTCTTCTGAAGAACCTTTTTTAAGAGGTGCATTCATCATATTGATACCTAACTTTTCGGCTAAATTCCCTTCTATTGAGAGATTCATATCTTGAGCATTGTTTATAATACTTAGAGTTAAGGGTTTTTTTGGTTTATTGTTGGCATCTCTTGTTACATCTAAATCAAGATTTGTTTTATCTTTGATGAGTTTTTGTAAATCTTTGATCGTTTTGAATTCATTTTTGTCTTCTCCTCCAGAGCCATATGTGAATTCAAAAGATTGGGGTTGTCCATCTTTGGATGTTATAGTCAATTTTAGTGTTTTGAATAAATTCGATTCTAAGGGTTCATTATCATTATTTGCTAAAGCATTGAAATCTTGTTTTGCAAATAAGTCTTCTAAAAGATTGCCTTGAGGATCTAGAAATATATCTTGAGCATTTTTAAAGTCAGTTTTTGGATTGAGGTTGATGTTTGCTTGTACTTTTGTGGTCAAGACAGGATGAAATTTTAATTCTTGAGGGATATTTATCGGTGAGAGGCTATTTTCTGCAAGTTCTTTTATGTCGTTATCAGGATCATTGCTTGATGTAAAGATTCCATTTTTAATCTTATCTAGATTGATGCCATATACATAATAACCTTGTGAATTCACCAAGTACCCATCGCTGTCTCTGCTGAAACTCCCATCCCTGGTAAAATAATTTGCTTGATCTTGCTCATAACCATCTTTTTCTATTTTGAAATGCCCTGTTTGGTTCGGTCCTACAATAAACCAACCTTTGCCTTGATAAGCCATATCAAATTCACCATTTGTTTGATGGTAGTTGCCACTTTTGGTTGAAATGGCATTGCTTGATCCTGTTGCACCAAAATTCCTATCATTGCTAATAGCAGAAGAACCATTGAGTGAATCAAGGTGTGTGGAAAAAAGACTTTTAAATTCAGGTATATTTTCTCTATAACCATTCGTATTAACGTTGGCAATATTATTTGAGATACTATCAAGACCAAATTGATGTGTTTTTATACCACTGTAAGAATTTAAAATTGTATCATTCATAAAGCTTTTTCCTTATCGTAAAATTCAATGGCACTATCTAAAGGGAGTATCATTTCTCCCAAACGCAACATTGGAGTGCCTTTATTGAATAAAATACTTTCAACTTCTCCTCTGCCTATACGTGTTTGGTGGTATTGGTTGGTTTTAGGGTCTAGGTTGTATTCTGCACGGATTTCATAAGTCCCATCAGGGACTTGAGTACCTTTTTCATCAAGTCCATTCCATGTAAAATCAATATAACCTTTTTGACCATCTTTGGCATTAATGGGTAGGGTATTGATGAGTTGTTTTTTTTCATCAAAGATTTGAATAACTGGATTTCCCTTAGCAGAATCAATAGGTAAATCAAAGTAGAGTGAAAAGGATACATCTCCTGAACCTTTTATTTTTACTCCACTCACATCAGTCTCTGCTATTTTCCCTATCATAGAAATTGTATTGAGTGCAGAGATTTGTGCCATATTAGAACTGGATTGAGTGCTTGCTTCCATTCCTTTGTTTAGATTTTCAAGGGTTTCTTTCAGAGAACTTTGGAAATCTTTCAAAGAATCATTAGTTTCCTTGGTTGACTTCATTGCTTCAGCGACTTCTTTCATCGTCTTTTTATTTTCTTCTTGCATTTCTACTTGTGTGAGTTGAGCAGTTTGTGTGATGATTTTATCTGTTTCCATAGGAGCAGTAGGATCTTGATTTTTTAATTGCTCCAAAAAGAGTTTCATAAAGGCATCTTTATCAAGTCCATTAGCTATTTTAGGTTGGTCATTTTTTTTTGCTGCGGCTGCTTTAGCACCTGTTACTTCAGCTAGGTCGATCGCCATTATTGCCTCCTATGCATATTTTGGTAAGATGATTTCCATCGTATCGTATGGGATTTGAGGGATATTTTTGATTTCTTCGTATTGTTTCAAGCTATTTTTGTTCCTTTTTTGGTTGCTTGAATCTTGATTATTTTTTTGAGGATTTTCTTGAGAAGAAGAAAAATTCAAATCCACGCCATTGAAACCTATCATTGCTAGATTTTGACGCAGTTCGGTTTGATTTTGGACAAAAAGTGCCATAGCTTGATTGTTTGAGATGACATTGACTTGGAGGTTTTTGCCTACTTGCTTGATAGTTAGTTCAAGCTTGCCAAGTTTTTCTGGATGGAGCTCCAGTGAGATTTTGGTCATAGGAGGTTTATAATTTTTTATCTCTTCTTTGAAGTTTTGGACAAAATTTTTAATTGTTTCTTTAGCACTGTTGTTCTTATAAAGAAGGTCATTTTTTACATCAATACCTAGTGTTGTAGGGGAATCTTTTTCTTTTAAAGGTGTTTCTTTGACTTTTTCTTTGGCTTTGCGTACTTCTTGATTATTATCTTTTTTTTTAGTTTTTTCAAGTAAAGAAGTTTGGGTATTATTTTTTTCAATGGTATTTTCATTTTCAAACTGTTTGTTTTGTTCTTGAAGTTTTTGGGCTAATGTTGCTACTGTAAGTGCGGTTCCAGTAGAGTTAGATTTGCCTTCGGGGGTAGATTTTTTAGTTTTTTTTTGTGTAGGATCTTTTATTTCTTTGACAAAAGATTGTGAAATTGCTTCTTGGAGTGTTTGGTTTTTTTCTTGATTAGCTTGAAGTTTTGCTTCTCTTTTTTCTTGATAGATTTTTGGAGCGACGATATTTTTGGGTAATTGAGTACCTCTTTCTATGATGGCTATTTTTTCATCTTTTCCTTCTGTTTTATATTCAATTTTATGTTCTTGATTGAATTTCTTTCTTTCTTTGAGTTCTTTTTTGTCAATTTCATCAAGGGTTTTTAGGGCAAAAGTTAGAGGCTTTTCTTCAGGTTTTTGATTTGATGTTGTTGGAGGAGTTTTGCTTTTTTGTTCAAGTATATCTTGAGTCATTTGTTGTTTTGGAGGATTTGGGATGGACTTGTTGTCTATTTTTTCTGGATGTTGTTCTATATTGATATTTTTTGCAGATAATTTTTTTTCATCAGAGAGTGTTTTGATATCGGAGATTTTTTTTTCAGTTTGAGGTTTGATTTGAGTTTGGGATAATATTTTTTCATTGGGGGATTTTATATCTTCAGTTGGTGTATTGGTATCGTCATTTTTTTGCACATCGTGTGTATTCAATGCTATGATTTTATCTGTAGTATTTGATGGAAGGTTTTTGTCTTTTGTATTGCTAATAATTTCTTTGTCTTTTTTGTCTGGTTTGGTTGAGTTTTTTGTTTGTGTATTTTTATCTTCAACACCCAATAGAGGATTTTTGTCTTTTATGCTATTAGTTATATCATTAGTAGTTTCTTTATCTGTTTTGAGATTTTTTTCAAGGATATCTTTGAAATCAATTTCTTTTTTATCAGTATCTTTAATTTTTGTATTTGAAGCTTTTTTAGAAGGAGCTTGCACCTCATTGGAAGCATTAACATTATTGAGGATATTTTCTAACATAAGGAACCACCTAGTGAAATATATACCTAACAAACAAGCAAAAATAATTCCATATATATAAATCTATGTATAAGCTATAAGACTTTATACTTCCAAAATAATTTTATATTCAAAATAAAGAGAGAACAATGCAAAATATTAGAAATATAGCAGTGATTGCCCACGTAGATCATGGTAAAACGACTTTAGTAGATGGTCTACTGACACAATCAGGGACTTTTGGAGATCGTGAGAAAATAGATGAGAGGGTAATGGATAGTAATGATTTGGAGAAAGAAAGAGGTATTACTATCCTTTCTAAAAATACTGCTATACATTATAAAGATACAAAAATAAATATTATAGACACTCCCGGACATGCTGATTTTGGTGGAGAAGTTGAACGTGTGCTTAAAATGGTTGATGGAGTGCTTTTATTGGTTGATGCACAAGAAGGTGTAATGCCTCAGACTAAATTTGTTGTGAAAAAGGCATTGAGTTTTGGGATACGACCGATTGTGGTTGTCAATAAAATTGATAAACCAGCTGCAGAGCCAGACAGAGTAGTCGATGAAGTGTTTGATTTGTTTGTCGCAATGGGGGCTAACGATAATCAGCTTGATTTTCCTGTGATTTATGCTGCTGCAAGAGATGGTTATGCGATAAAAAATCTTTCTGATGAAAAGAAAAGTTTAGAATCTCTATTTGAAGCTATATTAGAATATGTCCCACTCCCTACAGGTAGTGATGAAAGTCCTTTGCAGATGCAAATTTTTACCCTTGATTATGATAACTATGTAGGTAAAATTGGTATAGCAAGGGTTTTTAATGGTCGTGTGAAAAAGGGCGAAAATGTAATGCTTGCTAAAGGAGATGGAACTAAAGAAAGTGGCAAGATTACTAAACTTATTGGGTTTTTGGGTCTTGCTAGGACTGAGATTGATGAAGCTCAAGCCGGAGATATTATAGCTATCGCAGGGTTTAACGCTGTGGATGTCGGTGATAGTGTTGTTGATCCAAATAATCCAATGCCATTAGATCCGATGCATTTAGAAGAGCCTACAATGAGTGTATATTTTTCAGTAAATGATTCACCTTTAGCAGGACTTGAAGGTAAACATGTGACTGCTAATAAACTTAAAGATAGGTTATTGAAAGAAATGCAAACAAATATTGCGATGAAGTGTGAAGAAATGGGTGAAGGAAAATTTAGAGTATCTGGTCGAGGTGAACTGCAGATCACTATTTTAGCTGAAAATCTTAGGAGAGAGGGATTTGAATTTAGTATTTCTAGACCTGAAGTGATTATCAAAGAAGAAGAAGGAAAAAAACTTGAACCTTTTGAGCATTTAGTCATTGATACGCCTCAAGATTTTAGCGGCACTATCATTGAACGTTTAGGACGTAGGAAGGCAGAAATGAAAGCGATGAATCCTATGGGGGATGGTTATACAAGATTGGAATTTGAAATCCCTGCACGTGGTCTTATAGGCTATCGGAGTGAATTTTTGACTGATACAAAAGGGGAGGGAGTTATGAATCATTCCTTTTTGGAATTTAGACCCCATAGTGGTAGTGTTGAGTCTAGGAAAAATGGAGCACTCATCAGTATGGAAAATGGTGAAGCAACAGGTTTTTCACTTTTTAACATTCAAGAACGTGGTGTATTATTCATCAATCCACAAACAAAAGTTTATGTAGGGATGATTATTGGCGAACATAGTAGAGATAATGATTTGGATGTCAATCCCATTAAGGCTAAGCATCTGACAAATATGCGTGCTAGTGGGAGTGATGATGCCATTAAGCTTGTCCCGCCTAGGGATTTGACCCTTGAGAGAGCATTAGAATGGATAGAAGATGATGAAATTCTGGAGGTTACGCCATTGAGCATTAGAATCCGAAAAAAATATCTTGATCCAAATCAAAGAAAAAGGATGACAAAAAAATAATAAATTTTTATGAATATTAAATATAATAAATAATAGAATATTTCAAATTTTTTAAAATGAATTTTGATTCAGGAGGTTTAGAAATGAATACTTTTGTTGAAGCAATGAATTTTAGATGTGCTTGTAAAATCTTTGATAAAAACAAGAAAATTCCTATTGAAGATTTTGAGGTTATTTTAGAGGCTGGTCGGTTGACTCCAAGCTCATTTGGCTTAGAACCTACAAGATTGATGGTAATAAGAGACATTCATTTGAGAGAGGAAATGAAGCCTTTATGTTGGAATCAGGAACAAATAACAAGTGCAAGTGAATTGGTGGTGTATAAATCAAAAGTAGCTGACTTAAAAGCACCTACACATTATACAAATGTGATGGTTGGCAGAAGGATGGGGACAAAAGAGGCTTATGAAGCTTATGGAAAAAGGATCAGAGGTTTTTTGCTTGATAATGATTTGCTTGATGAACATATTATCAATTGGACTTCAAGGCAGGCTTATTTGATGGCAAGTTCAATGATGAATGCTGCAGCATTCATTGGCATTGATTCTTGTCCAATGGAAGGTTTTGAACAAGCCAAACTTGAGAAGCTTTTTGGAATTGATACTTTTAAAGAAAGGATAGTATTGATAGTAGCATTTGGTTATCGCCTTAATGAATTATCACCTAAAAAATATCGTATTCAAATGGATGAATTAATAGAATATAAATAAAATTATGAATATTTAAAGGAGTTTTTATGATAACCGTTGTAAAGCGGAATGGACGTGTAGAAGTTTTGGATATCTCAAAAATACAAAAATATACTTCAAGTGCTGTAAAAGATCTCAAAGGTGTGAGTCAAAGTGAATTAGAAGTTGATGCAAAAATCCATTTCAAAGATAAAATTACCACAGAAGAAATTCAACAAACTCTTATTAAAACAGCTGTGGATAAAATTGATGTTGACACTCCTAATTGGACTTTTGTTGCTGCTAGATTATTTTTATATGATCTTTATCATAAAGTAAGTGGTTTTACAGGTTATAAAACATTAGAAGAATATTTTCAAAGAGGTGAAGATGAGGGCAAAATTCTTAAGGGGTTGAAAGAAAGATATGATTTAAATTTTTTGAATACTCAAATCAAACAGGATAGAGATTTGCAATTCAATTATTTAGGTATTAAAACACTTTATGATCGTTATTTGATTAAAGATTCTCAAAATCGTCCTATTGAACTTCCTCAACATATGTTTATGGCAATTTCAATGTTTCTAGCCCAAAATGAAGAAAACTGTAATGAATGGGCAGTGAAGTTTTATGATATTATAAGTAAATTTGAAGTCATCGTAGCAACACCCACTTTAGCAAATGCTAGGACAACTCGCCATCAATTAAGTTCTTGTTATATAGGTAGTACGCCTGATAATATTGAAGGTATTTTTGATGCTTATAAAGAAATGGCTCTTTTGTCCAAATATGGTGGAGGTATAGGTTGGGATTTTAGCCGTGTCAGAAGTTTAGGTAGCTTTATAGATGGGCATAAGAATGCTGCTGGTGGCGTGGTACCATTTTTAAAAATAGCTAATGATATTGCTATTGCTGTTGATCAGCTTGGGACAAGAAAAGGAGCCATTGCTGCTTACCTTGAAATATGGCATGTTGATATCAATGATTTTATTGATTTGCGTAAAAATAGTGGTGAAGAAAGGAGGAGGGCACACGATCTTTTCCCTGCAATCTGGATTTGCGATCTATTCATGAAACGTGTGGAAGAAAATGGATTATGGACACTTTTTGATCCTTATGAGTGTAGTGAACTTACAGAACTTTATGGCGAAGAGTTTGAGAAAAAATATTTAGAATATGAAAATAATCCTGATATTATCAAAGAGCAACTCAATGCCAAGGATTTGTGGAAAAAGATTTTGACTAATTATTTTGAATCTGGTTTGCCTTTTTTGTGTTTTAAAGATAATTCTAATCGTGCCAATCCTAATATGCATGTAGGGATTATCAGGAGTTCAAATCTTTGTACTGAAATATTTCAAAATACCAATCCGAGTCATTATGTAGTTGAGGTTGAGTTTGTAGATGGTAGTGTGGAGATTTTAGAAGAGGAAGAAGAGATTATTACAGATGCAGGCATAAAGAAAAAGGCAAATAAATTGACTAGCATTGATAGCCTTAAGGGCAAAAAAATCTTCATTGCTACTCGTAAACAGACTGGAGGAGATACCGCTGTTTGTAACCTTGCTAGTGTAAATTTGAGTAAAATCTATACATTAGAAAATATCCAAAGGGTAATGCCAATAGCGATCCGCATGCTTGATAATGTAATTGATTTGAATTTTTATCCTAATAGAAAAGTTAAGGTTACTAATCTTCAAAATCGTGCTATTGGTTTGGGGGTGATGGGGGAAGCTGAAATGTTAGCAAACTCTAAAATACATTGGGGTTCTAAGGAGCATCTTGAGAAAATAGATGAGGTTATGGAATTCATTAGTTACAATGCTATTTTGGCTAGCTCCAATTTGGCTAAAGAAAAAGGAAAATATCCCCAATATGAAGGGTCAAATTGGAGTCATGGTATTTTCCCTATAGATAAAGCCAACAAGGAAGCATTAAAGCTTGTTGATAGGGGTGGACTCTTTGGTAGCAGTTGTGATTGGAATAAGCTCAGAGAGACTGTTAAGACTCAAGGGATTCGCAATGGTTATTTAATGGCAATAGCCCCTACTAGTTCTATTTCGATTTTGGTAGGTACAACACAGACGATTGAACCTGTATATAAGAGGAAATGGTATGAAGAAAATCTAAGTGGACTTATCCCTGTTGTTGTGCCAAATTTGAATTTGGATACTTGGAATTATTATATTTCTGCTTATGATATTGATCAATTGGATTTAATTAAAGCTGCTGCTGTGAGGCAAAAATGGATTGATCAGGGGCAAAGTACAAATATTTTTATGCGTCTTGAAAAGGCGAGTGGTAAATTGCTCAATGATATTTATATGTTAGCTTGGAAATTGGGGTTAAAATCCACTTATTATTTACGCAGCGAAAGTCCAAGTGTTGATGAAAATGTAATGGATCGATCAGTAGAGTGCTATAATTGTCAATAACAGATTGACTGAATATCAATCCAGGTGATCTATAGCTATATTTAAGGAAGAACATTGTTAAGCTATAGATTGTTATTAGTTATTTTTATTATCGCACAATTACATCCCAATGAACTTGAAGATAGTCTTAAAAATGGATATAAAGAGGAGCATTTTTTAGCTTCAAATGAGCTACCAAAAAATCATTATTATTTTGGATTGGGCGTTGGTATAGTCCATCCGCATTCAATGGGAGATAATATTAAGGATAAGAAAAAATTTGATTTTAAATCCCAATTTCAAAATATTAATATTGGTCCTTTTTTAGATGATAGTTTTTTAAAGGATCATATCCCTTATAATCATAATCATAGTATTGGTGTTAGTATTGGATTTGGGTCTAAAGAAAGTGCTAGGGGCATAGCCCTTAAAGCAAAATATAAAGAAGAAAAACAACAAAAAATCAAACAAGCTCAAAAGTATAGGGAAAGACAAAAACAACAACAAATCCAAAGTCAGATTGAAAACTTGCTTGAAGATAGAAAAATCATAATACTTACCAAAGGTGAGCAAACTAAAGCCAAAAAAGAATCTAAAGGATACATGCCAAAGAAAGGTTTGTATTTACAAATTGCAGTATTGAATCATGCAGATATGAATATCCAATCAATATTGAAAGGCTATGATTTTAAGATATATTCTAAAGGGAAGATTAATAGGTATTTACTAGGTCCTTTTGCAAATCTACTTGAAATAGTAGCTATTAAAAACACTGCAGATAGTTTTGCAAAAGAGTTTGAGCATAATGATAAAGCTCAAGCCATTTTATATGAAGTGAAGTAAAGATTTTATTTGGTTTTTTAATCTTTCGCATTTGGTGTGAAAAGTTTATAGTTATTGATTTTAAAATCTTTGATGATATTTTGTCCTTTAGTGCTAGTTATCCAATCGCTAAACAAAACAGCATCCTTATAATTGACATTTTTACATTTTTTTGGATTGATAGGGATAATAGAATAGAAATTTTTTAGAGCATCATCTCCTTCTACTAGAATCACAAGTGGTTTTTTTCCTTTCAGGGTAGAAAGGTATTTTATATAGGTTCCTCTATCGCTTAATGTGATCGCATTTTGCTCATCTGTGATATTGATAGTAGCCAACATGCCTTGTCCACTTTGTATGTACCATTTTTCTTTTTCTGGGAGATTGCCTTCAGTTTCTTTCCATAGGGCTATTTCTCTATCATTGGTGCCAGATTTATCACCTCGTGAAACAAATTTTATTTTATCTTTTTTGATAGTGTTAAAAGCTTCTTTGAGGTTTTTTCCAGAAAATAATTTGGAATATCTTCTATTTCCAATAATGACAAAGTCATTATACATCACCGGTTTTCTATCAATGCCAAACCCTTTTTGAATGTATTTTTCTTCGGCTTTGGGTGAATGCACTAAAAGGACATCAACATCGCAATTTTCTCCTAATTTTAGAGCATTCCCAGTCCCTACGCTGACCCATTTGAGTTCAATGCCAGTATCTTTTTTAAATGCAGGTGCAAGAACGTCAAGTAGTCCTGTATTGTCTGTGCTTGTGGTTGTAGCCATTTTAAGTTCTTGGGCATTTATGTTATATAGGCATAAAGCTAAAAATCCTATCATAAGCGATTTAATATTTAAGTCAAACATCGTTATAATACTCTGAAGTGTTATTGTTTTTTTCCATATCGATTAAGATTATATCAGATTTCCTATATTGAGAAGGTTTATTTTGGATTTTATTCAGGAAGGTTTTATTCAAGCCCTTAAGCTTATTGTTCATTTTGATCCACAGACTTTAAGTGCGATTCTTGTTACGATAAAGACATCTTGCATTTCAATATTGATTGCTTTAATTATCGGGTTGCCTTTGGGGTTTATTTTGGGGTATTTTGATTTTTTTATGAAGAGATTTTTGAAATTGATTGTTGATACATTTTTAGCAATGCCTACAGTTGTGATTGGATTAGTTTTGTATGCTTTGATTAGCTATAGGGGACCTTTTGGGGAATATGGACTACTTTATACGATACCTGGCATTATTATTGGTCAAAGTGTATTGGCTTTGCCTATTATCATTTCTTTGAGTAGCACGGCAGTAGAAAATATGGATAAAAAACTTTCTTTGACGCTTCAATCTTTTGGGTTGAGTAAAATGCAGATGATAAAAAGTACTTTATTTGAATTGCGTTATGCTTTGCTCGCTAGTGTAGTAGTAGCCTATAGTCGTGTGATTTCAGAGATTGGGATTGGAATGATGATAGGTGGGAATATCAAATGGCACACACGCACCATGACTACGGCTATTTCTTTAGAAACAAGCAAGGGGGAATTTGCCTTAGCAATTGCGTTAGGAATTATTTTAATAGCTATTGCTTTGTGTGTGAATGTATTTTTGCAGTTTTTGAGGAAGAAGGGATGATGCAACCTGTTTATGAAATCCATCGCCTTAAAAAAAAATATGGAGAAAAGCAAGTTTTAGATTTAGAGGATTTTGAAATTTTTCAAGGAGAAGTGTTAGGTATTGCTGGAAAAAATGGATCAGGAAAGTCAACTTTATTGCGACTATTGGCGTATTTAGAAGTGCCAAATGGTGGAGAAGTGTGTTATAGAGGTTTTTCAAATCCCAGTTTGTCGTATCGTCGTGAAATAGCAATGATGTTTTCAGAACCTTGTTTGCTTAAAAGGAGCGTGAAGGAAAATCTAATTTTTGGTTTAAAAGTCCGAGGAGAAAAATATTCTGAAAAACAAGTTTTTGAAGTGCTTGATTTGGTGGGTCTTGAACCCAAAAAATTCATTGATAGATTTTATACAGAGCTTAGCAGTGGTGAAATGCAACGTGTTGTATTTGCTTCTAGGATAATTTTTTCTCCAAAAGTTTTGCTTTTAGATGAGCCTACGAATAGTTTGGATTCTGATGGGTTGCCAAAATTTAGTAAAGCTATTGAGTATGTGTGTCAAAATTTTGATACCACTATTGTGATTGCTTCTCACGATAAAGAATGGCTAAAAGGTATTGTCTCAAGAGAAATTTTTTTATATTCAGGTCAGATTATAGACCCTAAAAATACCTTTTTCTTTGATGGGTATTGGCAGAGAGATGAAGAAGAAAATTTGTTTTATGATTTTGGAGATGGGCAAATTTTATCAGTGGATAAAACTATTTGTATTGCTAAAAATAAGCGATTAGGATTGAGTATTTCAAAGATTTTTTATGAAGAAAATAAAGATGCCCTATATGGCAAAATCATCGCTATAGAAAAGATGCAAGATCAGATAGTTCTTTCAATACAAATAGCCAATGAAAAAATAAAAACAACAATGATGCAAGAAGAATATTTTCAAGCTAAAATCACTATTGGGCAAAAAATTTGGATAATGTTTGATATTCAATACCTTCAATCTCACCCCTCCCTTCAATTAATAATCAAAGACTGATATTGAAATTTAAAATTCATTGAGTGCAAAATTGGTGAAAGTGATCGCTTTCCATTGGGTGTATGGAGTTTGACCTTCAGATTCATGGCTAATGGTGATGAAAGTAATTTTAGGGAATTTTTTTTCTATTTTAGCTATTTTTTCTTTGATCATTTTTTCGGTGGGGAAGGGAAGGGCAATGTATGCGTGGAGATTTTGAATGATAAAATCACAGCCTTCATCATAATATAGATTATTGTATTTGTAAAGGAGTTCTAAAAATAGCATATTTTCAAAAATATTTTGAAATGATTTTTCTTGAGTGAATGCGTAGGGTAATGAGAAATCATAAAAATAGAGTTTTTTTGATTTGCTTTGATTGTCAATATGAGGCAGGAAATGAATGATTTGATTTTCTTGAAAGGTTTGAAGGCACTCATAAATCTTATCTTTGGAGATTTTGATTTGCTTTTTAAGTTGGATATAGATTTGGTTTGGTGTGATTTTATGCCCTTGATAGGGGATTAAGCTTTGGAAAAATAAAGTGTTTTGTTTGAAGCTTAGTGTGATAATTTCTTGTTTTCGTAAGATTTTTTTGTATTCTGGGAGGTATTGGATTTCTGGCAGGTTGCCATCTTTGAGGAAATGATTGAATAAAGCATTGATGGAGAGGTTTTTTTTATCAAAACTGATGTATTCTTCAAAACTCAATGGAGAGATTTTTTTTGAAATGAAATTTTTTGAGATCCCTGCATTTTTGGATTGGGTAATGAGGATAATGTTTTTTAAGTTTGGCAAGGGGAGAATGTTGGAAAAATTATCAATAATAAGGATGTCTATTTTTTTTTCTAAATAAAGTTTTAGGAGTATATTTTTTGTGGTTTCTATATTCAATCTAGGGTCTTGATAATCAATATAGATAGGTTTTTTGAAATGCCCTGCAAAATCAAGGGCTAGAGATGTTTTTCCAGATTTTGGAGGACCAAAGAGGTGAATATAGTTTGATTTTATTCCAAATCGACGGGGTAGGATAGTGAAATTTTGGATTTTTTCAAGAAAATTTTGATCCATATCTTGCATAAAAAACTCTTTTTTAACTGTTATTATAACATTATTTCCTTATTAAAAGGAAATAATTTTTATTTAAATATACGAAAAATAGGATAATTCCTTGACTATAGAGATTATTTTTTTATATAATACGCATTCCAAATTTTGGTAACCACATCTTTAATGATGAGTTCTTTGCAAAGGAAATATAATTATGGAAAAAATCAGACTCAAGCTAAAGGCTTATGACCATAGGGTTTTGGATAGATCGGTTGCTTCTATTGTGGAGGCAGTAAAGAGAACTGGTTCGGATATAAAAGGTCCTATCCCACTTCCTACAAAAAACAGGCGGTATACAGTTTTGCGTTCTCCTCATATCAATAAAGATTCTAGAGAGCAGTTTGAGATTAGGGTACATAGTAGGATTATAGATATAATGTCTGCGACCCCTGAGACTGTGGATAGTCTTATGAAGCTTGATTTGGCTCCTGAAGTTGATGTAGAAGTGACTTCTATGGAAAATAAATAAGGCATAAGGATAAAGTATGGAATTTTTAGTAGAAAAAATTGGAATGAGTAGGACAGTAGGCTCATCAAGTGTTCCTGTAACTTTGTTGAAGGTCATTAATGCTAAAGTATGCCAAATATATGAAAATGGCAAAGGTTTGGTTGCATATTCTAAAGGAAAACAAACTAATAAGAGCATAGAAGGACAACAAAAAAAATATAATTTAAGTAAAGAATTCAATCAGTTTGCCACTTTAGTTGTTGCAAATAAAGAAGTTGGTGATTTAGATTTTAATGCACTCGAAAATGCAAAAAAACTCAAAATTAGTTTTTATACAAAAGGTCGAGGTTTTTCAGGTGCTATGAAACGTTGGAATTTTCAAGGTGGTCCTGCAGCACATGGGAGCAGGTTTCATAGAAGATTAGGTTCTATTGGTAATCGTGAGTGGCCAGGAAGAGTCCAGCCGGGTAAAAAAATGGCAGGTCATTATGGTAATGAAAAAATTACTGTTCAAAATGACATCGTTTCCTTTGATAAGCAAAGTAGTATTTTGGTTGTGAAAGGCTCTGTTGCTGGATTTAGCGGTGCTTATGGCAAGATATCAATCACAAAATAATAAGGGTTAAAAATGAGTAAGGCAGTAATGTTGGACAAACAATTCAAGAAAACAAGTGAGATTGAATTGCCTGAGAGATATGAACAAATCAATGAACATAATTTGTATCTTTATGTAAAATCTTATCTTGCATCTGTTCGTGCTAATAGTGCGGATGCGAAAAATCGTAGTCAAGTCAGCGGTGGGGGTAAAAAGCCTTGGCGACAAAAAGGTGGAGGAAGGGCTAGAGCTGGTAGTATAACCTCTCCAATTTTTGTAGGCGGTGGTGTTTCTCATGGTCCTTCAAACAATCGTAATTACAATCTCAAAATCAATAAAAAACAAAAAAGATTGGCTCTTGAGTATGCTTTAAAACAAAAGGCAGAAGAATCTAAACTTTATGTGATTGAATCAATTGGTATTGATAGCGGGAAGACAAAAGAAGCTTATGGGATTTTTAAATCTTTGAATGAAAGAAGTGTTTTATTTGTTTCTCAAATCAGCAATGAATCAACTTTTTTAGCTTTTAGAAATTTAAAAAACTGCTATTTAGTAGATGCAAATGAATTGAATGCTTATTTAGTTGCAGCTTTTAACTCTGTGGTTATAGAAAAAGCTGTTTTTGATGAGATCATTCAATCTAGAAAATAGGGAAGGTTAATATGGCAGATATAACTGATATTAAAACAATGCTTTATACAGAGAAATCTTTGTCTATGCAAGAAAATGGGATTATGGTCGTGCAAACTTCAAGTAGAGTGACTAAAAATCAATTGAAACAGGTTTTTAAAGAATATTTTGGTTTTACTCCATTGCGAATCAATTCATTACGACAAGAAGGCAAAATAAAACGTTTTAAGGGTAAATTAGGGCAAAGAAATTCTTTTAAAAAATTTTATGTTAAAGTTCCAGAGAATGCGAAGATACCTTCGCTCTCTGCTTGAGGAGTGAATAATGGCAATAAAAACTTATAAGCCCTATACGCCTAGCAGAAGATTTATGTCTGGTTTGAGTTCAAAGGATATAACAGCAAAGTCAAGTGTGAAAAAACTTCTCATTAAACTTCCTGTAACAGCAGGTAGAAACAATAATGGAAGAGTAACAAGTCGTCACAAAGAAGGCGGTGCTAAAAAGTTATATCGTGTGATTGACTTTAAAAGGAATAAATTCAATATTGAAGGTAAAATTCAGGCTATTGAATACGATCCTTATCGAAACTGCAGGATTGCATTAGTTGTTTATCCAGATGGGGATAAAAGATATATCCTTAGACCAAGTGGTTTGAATGTTGGTGATGTGGTCATCGCTGCTGAGGCAGGTCTTGATATTAAAGTAGGTTTTGCAATGAAGCTAAAAAGTATCCCTGTTGGGACTATTGTGCATAATATTGAGATGCATCCTGGTGCTGGAGGTCAATTAGCTAGAAGTGCTGGAGCAAGTGCTCAAATAATGGGCAGGGAAGGTAAATATACTATTATGAGGATGCCAAGTGGTGAAATGAGGTATATTCTTGAAGAATGCATGGCTACTATTGGTGTTATTGGTAATGAAGATTTTATAAATATTTCTATTGGTAAAGCAGGTAGAAATAGGCATAGAGGTATCAGACCCCAAACTAGAGGTAGTGCAATGAATCCTGTAGATCACCCACATGGTGGAGGAGAAGGAAAAACTGGCTCTAGTGGTCATCCTGTATCTCCTTGGGGAACTCCGGCTAAAGGTTATAAAACTAGACGCAAGAAAGCTAGTGATAGATTGATTATTTCTAGAAAGAAAAAATAAGGATATAAATATGGCAAGATCAATTAAAAAAGGTCCTTTTATTGATGATTTTTTGATGAAAAAAACAATCAAGGCTAAAGAGACAAAAGATAATAAACCCATTAAAACTTGGTCTAGAAGAAGCACAATTTTACCTGATATGATAGGTTTTACTTATAATGTTCATAATGGAAGGGTTTTTGTTCCTGTATATATTACTGAAAATCATGTTGGTTATAAATTGGGTGAGTTTGCTCCTACAAGAACTTTTAAAGGACATAAAGGTAGTGTCCAAAAAAAGATTGGTAAATAAAGGAGAATCAATGAGTAAGGCATTGTTAAGATACATTAGACTTTCTCCAACGAAAGCCAGATTGATAGCTAGAGAAATACAAGGAATGAATGCTGAGTTGGCTATTGCAAGTTTAGAATTCACCCCAAATAAAGCTGCCCGTATTATTTCTAAAGTAGTAGCATCTGCTATTGCTAATGGTGGGTTTGAAGCACAAAATGTTTATATTACTTCTTGCAGGATTGATGCAGGACCTGTTTTGAGAAGGTTTATGCCTAGAGCTAAAGGTAGAGCAACTCCTATTAGAAAGCCAACATCTCATATTTTAGTTGAAGTTGGCGATAAACTTGTTGAAAAAGCTACTAAAAAAGCTTCTATTCCTTTACAAGAAACTGTTAAAGAAGAGAAGACACCTAAAAAAGTTTCAAAAAAGTTAGTTCAAGGAAGTAAAAAAACAAAAGGTGAGGACAAATAATTATGGGACAAAAAGTCAATCCAATAGGTTTAAGACTGGGGATTAATAGAAATTGGACTTCAAGGTGGTTTCCAAATATTCAAAATACACCGTTAAATATTGCCGAAGATTTTAAAATCAGGAAATTTCTAAAAAAAGAACTTTATTATGCTGGAGTTAGTGAGATTATTATTGAAAGGGCTGCTAAAAAACTTCGCGTGACAGTTGTAGCTGCTCGACCTGGTTTGATAATAGGTAAAAAAGGTGCTGATATTGAAAAAGTAAAATTGTCTTTGAGGACATTAGTTCAAAAAGATATTTCTATAAATATTAAAGAAGTAAAACGACCTCAAGCAAATGCACAATTGGCAGCTGAAAATGTTGCTACACAGTTAGAAAAAAGGGTAGCCTTCAGGAGAGCTATGAAGAAAGTTATGCAGACAGCTATAAAGTCTGGTGCTAGGGGTATTAAAATAAAAGTATCTGGAAGGTTAGCAGGTGCAGAGATGGCTAGAACTGAATGGTATATGGAAGGAAGAGTTCCATTACATACACTTCGAGCAAAAATTGATTATGGTTTTGCAGAAGCGATGACTACTTATGGCATTATTGGTGTTAAAGTTTGGATTTTTAAAGGTGAAGTTTTGCAAAAAGGCATACAACCTGAAAAAAAAGAAGATGAAAGAGATAGTAGAGATACTAAAACTAAATCTAGAAGAGGGAGACAATAACAATGTTGATGCCCAAAAAAACAAAATATAGAAAACAAATGAAGGGTAGAAATAGAGGGAAATCTTTTAGAGGAGCTTCTTTGGCTTTTGGTGATATTGCTATTAAAGCATTAGAGCATGGCAGGATTGATTCCAGACAGATTGAGTCTGCAAGGATTGCAATGACTAGGCACATCAAAAGAGCTGGTAAGGTTTGGATAAGGGTTTTTCCTGATAAGCCTTTAACTGCTAAACCTCTTGAGACAAGGATGGGTAAAGGTAAAGGTTCTGTAGAAAAATGGGTAATGAATATCAAGCCTGGAAGGATCATTTATGAAATGACAGGTATTGATGAAACTACTGCTAGAGAAGCTTTGGCTTTAGCTCAGAGTAAACTGTCTTTTAAGACAAAAATCATAACTAGCGAGAGTGAAAATGAAATTTATTGAATTGAAAGATAAAGAAATCAGTGAGTTGCAAAAAATGTTAATTGAAAAAAAGTCTGAACTTTTTGAATTGAGATTGAAGCTTAAAACAATGCAATTAAATAATCCTAGTCAAATTGCAATAATCAGAAAAGATATTGCACGAATAAATACTGCAATATCTGCAAAGAAGGATTGAAAATGAATGAGAAACAATCACATAAAAGAATAATTCAAGGTAAGGTTGTCAGTAAAGCTGGTGATAAAAGTGTTGTCATTTTAGTAGAAAGAAAGGTTGTCCATCCAAAATATAGGAAGATCGTAAAGAGGTTTAAAAAATATACAATACACGATCAGGACAATGCGCTAAAAGTTGGTGATATTGTCACTGCTATTGAATGCAAACCTATTTCTAAAGCTAAAGCCTTTAATTTAAAAGAAATTATTTTAGTAGGGGTGTAATATGATACAAAGCTTTACAAGATTAGCGGTTGCTGACAATAGTGGTGCAAAAGAAATTATGTGCATTAAAGTACTTGGTGGTAGTCATAGGAGATATGCAACTGTAGGGGATGTTATAGTTGCATCTGTAAAAAAAGCTATCCCAAATGGAAAGGTAAAAAAAGGACAAGTTATAAAAGCTGTTATTGTTAGGACAAAGAAAGAAATTCAAAGAGAAAATGGTTCTCTGGTTCGTTTTGATGATAATGCAGCTGTCATTTTGGATTCCAAGAAAGAACCTATAGGGACAAGGATTTTTGGACCAGTCAGTAGAGAAGTGCGATATGCAAATTTTATGAAAATAGTATCGTTAGCTCCGGAGGTGTTATAGTGATAAAATTTAAGATAAAAAAAGATGATATGGTCAAAGTCATTGCTGGTGATGACAAAGGGAAAGTTGGTAAAGTGCTTGCAGTGTTACCAAAATCTGCCCAAGTTATAGTTGAGGGTTGTAAGTTCGCAAAGAAAAGTATTAAGCCAAAAGATAATGAAACCAAAGGTGGTTTTGTCAATAAGGAGATGCCAATGAGTATTTCTAACGTTACGAAAGCCGAGGAAAAATAATTATGTTTGGTTTGAGAAAACTTTATCAAGAGGAAATTAAAGGAAAGCTATCTTCAGAGCTTGATATCAAAAATCCAATGTTGTTACCGAAATTGGAAAAAATTATTATTAGTGTTGGTGCTGGAGATCATGCAAAAGATGCCAAGATTATGCAAAATATTGCAGATACTATTTCATTGATTGCTGGACAAAAAGCCGTTATTACATTGGCAAAAAAGTCTGTTGCTGGATTTAAAATGAGAGAGGGGATGCCAATGGGAGTAAAAGTTACTCTCAGAGGGAAACAAATGTATAATTTTTTAGAAAAACTCATCGTTATTTCTTTGCCTAGAGTAAAAGACTTTAGGGGTGTTTCAAGAAATGGTTTTGATGGCAGGGGGAACTATAGTTTTGGTTTGAATGAACAACTGATGTTCCCTGAAGTTGTTTATGATGATATTATGGTAACACATGGGATGAATATCACAATGGTTACTTCTACAGACAATGATAAAGAGGCATTCAAGTTGCTTGAATTACTTGGTATGCCATTTGCAAAAGGAAAATAAAAATGGCAAAAAAATCAATGATTGCTAAGGCAAAAAGAAAAGTAAAATTCAGTGCAAGAAAATATACTCGATGTCAGGTATGTGGAAGACCTCATTCTGTTTACAGAGATTTTGGACTTTGCAGGGTGTGCTTAAGAAAAATGGGTAATGAAGGGCTGATACCTGGATTACGAAAAGCTAGTTGGTAAGGAAGAAAAATGGTAAATGATATAATTGCAGATTCATTAACTCGATTGAGGAATGCTTCAATGAGAAGATTAGAGGTTACTAACCTTTATTATGCCAAGATTATTGTTTCTATTCTTGAGGTGTTTAAAACAAAGGGTTTTGTAAAAGATTATAATGTGAATAATAAAGATGGCAAACAATCTATTTCAGTTCAACTAGCTTATGATGAGAGGGGTTACCCTTTGATCAATGAACTTAAAAGGATTAGTAAGCCTGGCAGAAGAGTTTATAAGGGTCATAGCGAATTAAAGAGATTTAAAAATGGATATGGCACGATTGTTGTCAGCACAAGCAAAGGTGTAATTGCCAATGAAGAAGCCTATAGGCAAAATGTTGGCGGTGAAGCACTTTGTAGCATATGGTAGGAGAAAATTTATGTCAAGAGTTGGAAAAAGACCTATTAGCATTCCAAATACAGTTGAAACTGTTGTGCAAGGAAGCAAAATTGTGTTTAAAAATGGCAAAAATACTAAGGAGCTTGAGACTTATGGAAGAGTCCAAATAGATTTGAATGCTAACGAATTGAGTTTTAAATCAATAGATAATGACCCACAATCTCGAGCATATTGGGGTACTTATAGAGCCTTAGCAAATAATATAGTTATTGGAATGTCTACAGGTTTTACTAAAATATTGGAAATCAATGGCGTTGGATATAAAGCAGCTGTTGCAGGTAAGATTTTAGAATTAGCATTAGGTTTTAGCCATCCAATAAAATATCCAATACCTGAAGGTATTGAAATTAGTGTGGATAAGAATACTATTACCATTAAGGGTAGTGATAAGCAACAAATTGGTCAAATTGCTGCTGAAATCAGAGAGTTTAGACCACCGGAGCCTTATAAAGGTAAAGGCATTAAGTATAGTGATGAAATCATTATGCGTAAAGCTGGTAAAACTGCTAAGAAATAATACAAGGGTAAGAAATGACAAATAAAATATTAGAAAGAAAAAAAACGCTTAGGAATAAGAGGAAACTTAGAGTTAAGGGAAAAATATTTGGGACAGCTTTAAAACCAAGGATTAGCATTTTTAGATCTAATAAATATTTGTATGCCCAAGCAATTGATGATGTTGCTCATAAAACGCTTGTTTGTATTGATGGTAAAAAAATAAATATGGGGAATAACAAAGAAGATGCAAAGAATATTGCAAAAGTTTTTGCTCAGAATCTAAAACAAGCTGGCATTAACGAAGCTATTTATGATAGGAATGGTTATTTATATCATGGAGTGGTTGCAGCTTTTGCAGAATCTCTAAGAGAAAATGGCATAGCCCTTTAAAGGAAAAGTATGGAAATCAATAGAGAAGAATTCAGTGAAGTTGTCGTAAACATTGGTAGGGTTACAAAAGTTGTAAAAGGCGGTAGGAGATTCCGATTTAATGCCCTTGTAGTTGTTGGGAATAAAAATGGTCTTGTTGGCTTTGGATTGGGTAAGGCAAAGGAAGTGCCTGATGCTATTAAGAAGGCAGTTGATGATGCGTTTAAAAATATCATTCAAGTCAATATAAAAGGCACTACAATTCCCCATGATATTGAGCATAAATACAATGCTAGTAAGATTTTATTAAAACCTGCTAGCGAAGGAACTGGTGTTATTGCTGGTGGATCTGCTCGACCAGTAATTGAGCTTGCAGGTATCAAAGATATTTTGACAAAGTCTTTAGGTTCAAATAATCCTTATAATGTTGTGAGAGCGACTATTGACGCACTTGCTAGAATTAAGGCATAAGGAGTTTTTATGGCATTAGAAAAGTTAAAACCAGCACATGGAAGTGTTAGAGATATTAAACGAGTAGGTAGAGGTCAAGGTAGTGGTATGGGAAAAACCTCTACAAGGGGTGGTAAAGGACAGACTGCTAGGAGTGGATATAAGGCAAAAAGAGGATTTGAAGGAGGTCAACAACCTCTCCAAAGAAGGTTGCCAAAAATTGGTTTTAAGGCTAAAGTACAAAAACCTTATGTTATTAATTTGGATAAAATTAAAACTATAGCTACATTATCAGAAATTACTTTTGAAGCCATTAGGGCAGTACATAAATTTCCAAATTATATAGAAAAAATTAAAATTATAGGAAGTGATGCATATACCTTGATTTCAAAAATTAAAGATAATAGAATCAGGACTAGTAGGCAAAAATAATGAACAAAGTAATTGTTGGTAAAATTTTAATCACTCTAGCATTTTTATTTTTGTATAGAATCTTAGCGTATATTCCTATACCTGGAGTAGATCTTGCTGCTATCAAAGCGTTTTTTGATAATAATACAGGCAATGCACTTGGTTTATTTAATATGTTTAGTGGTGATGCTGTTTCTCGTTTGAGTATTATTTCTCTTGGTGTTATGCCTTATATAACTGCCTCTATTGTAATGGAACTGCTTGCAGCTACATTTCCCAATCTTGCCAAGATGAAAAAAGAACGAGATGGGATGCAAAAATATATGCAAATTGTCCGTTATGCCACAATTTTTATTACTATTATACAGGCAGTGAGTGTATCTTTTGGTCTTAGGAGTATTGGTAGTGGTTCTAATGGTGCTATTATGATTGACATGCAAACTTTTTTGATAATCGCCACTTTTTCAATGCTTACAGGAACGATGCTTTTAATGTGGATTGGAGAGCAGATTACTCAAAGAGGCGTTGGTAATGGAATTAGTTTGATTATTTTTGCGGGTATTGTATCGGGCATACCTTCTGCTATTGCTGGAACATTTAATCTTGCAAATACTGGAGTGATTAATTTTTTAGTTTTGATTGGGATATTCATCATCATTTTAGCAACTGTTTTTGTTATTATTTATGTTGAATTAGCAGAAAGAAGAGTTCCAGTTTCTTATGCAAGAAAAGTGATTATGCAAAATCAAAATAAGAGGATTATGAACTATATCCCTATAAAATTAAATTTAAGTGGTGTTATACCACCTATATTTGCTTCTGCTTTGCTTGTATTTCCATCTACCATATTGCAGGCTTCATCTAATAAAACCATTCAAGCTATAGCAGATTTTTTGAGTCCTCATGGTTATGCTTATAATGTTTTGATGTTTTTATTGGTTATATTTTTTGCTTATTTTTATTCTTCTATTGTTTTTAATTCAAAAGATATTGCTGATAATCTAAAACGTCAAGGTGGTTATATACCTGGTATGAGACCTGGTGAAGGTACTTCATCATTTTTGAATTCTGTTGCAAGTAATTTAACTTTTTGGGGTTCTTTATATTTGGCATTGATTTCAACATTACCTTGGATTTTGGTAAAAGGAATGGGGGTTCCATTTTATTTTGGTGGAACAGCTGTTTTGATTGTAGTGCAGGTTGCTATTGATACGATGAGAAAAATAGAAGCTCAGATATACATGAATAAGTATAAAACATTAAGTGCAGTAGGTTTTTAGTGGCTATTATTATCAAAAATCAAAAAGAAATTGATTCATTAAGAAAACCTAATCATATCGTTGCTCAGGCATTAGAATTATTAAAAAAAAGTGCAAAGGAAGGAATGAGTCTTTTGCAATTAGATACTATTGCAGAAAATTTTATCAGACAAAATGGTGGAAGACCCGCATTTAAAGGTTTATATGGTTTTCCAAATTCTGTTTGTATTTCTGTAAATAATGTAATCATTCATGGTATTCCTGATGGATATACATTAAAATCTGGAGATGTCGTAGGTTTTGATGTTGGTGTTGAGTTAGATGGTTGGTATGGCGATGGTGCTATTACTGTAGGTATTGGAAATATTTCTCAAAAAGACAAAGAACTAATATCTTGTGCCAAAGATACTTTGTATGAAACTATTGATTGGATTCAGGTAGGTTTTGGATTCAGAGAGTTGAGTGCATTTATTGAAAAATGTATTTTAAAGAGAGGTTTTGTCCCTTTGGTAGGTTTTTGTGGTCATGGTATTGGTAGAAAGCCACATGAAGAGCCTGAAATTCCAAATTATTCAGAAGGATTATCTATTTCTTCAGGTCCAAAAATTAAAGAAGGCATGGTTTTTTGTATTGAGCCTATGATTTGTCAACTAAATGGACAACCCAAGATACTTTCAGATAAATGGAGTGTTGCTTCTATCGATGGTCTTAATGGTAGTCATTATGAGCATACTATTGCGATAGTAAATGGAAAATCTGAGATTCTTACGGAGATATAGAAATGGCAAAAGATGATATTATAGAAGTAGATGGGAAAGTTATTGAAGCATTACCTAATGCTACTTTTAAAGTAGAGTTGGAAAATAAGCATGTTGTATTGTGCCATATAGCTGGCAAAATGCGTATGCATTATATCAAGATATTGCCAGGAGATAAAGTAAAAATTGAGCTTACTCCTTATAGTCTTGATAAGGGCAGGATTACATTTAGGTATAAATAAAAACTAAGAAGCTTTTAAACTTTATTTTATTATAATAATAGCTTTTTAGTCTTTAAAAAATAGACTTGAATTTTTTGATTATGCTTTTTATAGATTTGAAGGAGAAGAAATGAAAGTTCGACCATCGGTCAAAAAAATGTGTGATAAATGTAAAGTTATCAAAAGAAAAGGTGTTGTTCGAGTAATTTGTTCAACTCCAAAACATAAACAAAGACAAGGATAAGATATGGCTAGGATTGCTGGTGTAGATTTGCCAAAAAAGAAAAGAGTTGAATATGCTCTTACATATATTTATGGTGTTGGTTTGAAAAGCTCTAAAGAGATTTTGAATGCCGTTAATATTTCTTTTGATAAGCGAGTTAATGATCTCAGCGAAGATGAAGTCTCTGCAATTGCTAAAAAAATTCAAGAAGGCTACATAGTTGAGGGTGATTTAAGAAAAAAAATTCAAATGGATATTAAATCATTGATGGATCTAGGTAATTATCGTGGTCTTCGTCATAGAAAAGGCTTGCCAGTGCGTGGTCAAACGACTAAAAATAATGCACGTACTAGGAAGGGCAAGAAAAAAACTGTAGGTAGCAAGTAAGGAGACTCAATTATGGCTAAAAGAAATACGACAACTAAAAAAAGAATTGTTAAGAAAAACATCGCCAAAGGAGTCGTTTGTATATCTGCTTCATTTAACAATACAAATGTTACAGTTACTGATGAAATGGGGAATGTAATTTGTTGGTCTACTGCTGGAGGACTTGGTTTTAAAGGTTCTAAAAAATCAACCCCTTATGCAGCACAACAAGCAGTTGAGAATGCAATGACTAAGGCTAAAGAACATGGAATTAAAGAAGTTGGCATTAAAGTTCAAGGTCCTGGTAGTGGTAGAGAAACAGCTGTAAAAAGTGTTGGTGCTATCGAAGGAATCAAAGTTCTTTGGATAAAGGATGTTACACCGTTACCTCATAATGGTTGTAGACCTCCTAAAAGAAGAAGAGTATAAGGGAGTAGTAATGGCAAGATATAGAGGACCAGTTGAAAAATTAGAAAGACGATTTGGAGTATCGCTTGCATTAAAAGGCGAAAGAAGATTGGCAGGTAAAAGTGCTCTTGATAAAAGACCTTATGGACCGGGACAGCATGGGCAAAGAAGAGCCAAAATATCTGAATATGGTTTACAGCTTCGTGAAAAACAAAAAGCAAAAGCAATGTATGGTATTTCAGAAAAACAATTTAGAGCTATTTTTATTGAAGCTAATAGATTAGATGGTAATACAGGTGAAAATCTTATTGGTTTGATTGAGAGACGACTTGATAATGTTGTATATCGAATGGGATTTGCAACTACTAGAAGATTTGCTCGTCAGTTAGTGACGCATGGTCATATTTTAGTAGATGGCAGGAAGGTTGACATTCCATCTTATTTTATTAAATCTGGTCAAAAAATTGAAATTGCGGAAAAATCAAAAAATAATCCTCATATTATTCGAGCGATAGAACTAACATCACAAACTGGTATAGTTCCTTGGGTAGATGTTGATAAGGATAAGAAATTTGGTATTTTTACCCGTTATGCTCAAAGAGAAGAGGTTGTTATTCCGATAGAGGAAAGGCTCATTGTTGAGTTGTATTCTAAATAATTAGGTGGTAAAAGAATGAAAACTATTAAAACAACTCCCTATATTCCTACAGATATTAATATAGAAGAGATTGATAAAAACAGGATTAAGGTATCAGCATATCCTTTCGAGTCTGGATATGCGATTACTCTGGCTCATCCTATTAGAAGACTATTGCTTTCTAGCTCTGTTGGTTATGCTCCTATTGGATTAAAAATTGAAGGCGTTGCCCATGAATTTGATTCTGTTCGTGGTATATCAGAAGATGTTTCTCCTTTTATCGTCAATTTAAAAAATATTCGATTGATTAATAAAATATCACAAGATGAAGCTCAAGTTATTGTTAACTATTCTTTTAAAGGTCCTATGAATTTATCTGGATCTGATTTAGTTAATGATGTTTTGGATGTTGTCAATAAAGATGCTTATTTAGCGACAATTAATGAAGATGCTGTTTTGAATTTTTCTATTATCGTTCAAAAAGGTATCGGATATGTTCCTAGTGAGGATATAAGAGGAATGATTCCTGAGGATTATATCCCCCTTGATGCTTATTTTACTCCTGTAAAAAAAGCAGTTTACGAAATAGAGAATGTTTTGGTAGAAGATAATCCTACTTATGAAAAAATAGTTTTTGATATTGAAACAGATGGTCAGATTGATCCTTATAGTGCATTTAAAGAAGCAATTTCAATTATGCATTCTCAAATGAGTATTTTTGGTGCTGATGTTACTTCTGTAACAAGTCCTATTAAGGGTTCTTTTGATGAAGTCAGTGAATTAAAAGATTTAATGGTAAAAATTGAAACACTTAATTTAAGTGCTAGGTGTTTTAATTGTTTGGATAGGACAGGGATTAGATATATAGGTGAATTGGTCTTAATGAGTGAAAACGATATAAAAAATATTAAGAATATGGGCAAAAAGTCTTATGATGAGATTGCTGAAAAACTTGAAGAATTAGGTTATCCTATAGGTTTAGAATTACCTAATGAATTAGTATTGTCTTTGAATAAAAGAATGATAAAAATGAAGGTTTAAGGAGATAATATGAGGCATAATCATGGATATAGAAAATTAGGTAGAACTTCTTCTCATAGGAAGGCTTTATTAAAAAATCTTGCAATTGCTTTGATTGAGCATAATAAAATAGAAACAGGTATTTTTAAGGCTAAAGAATTGCAATCTTATATTGAAAAGCTTATTACTGTAGCACGAGTTGGAGATTTTAATTCTCATCGTTTTGTGTTTGCTTATTTGCAAAATAAATCAGCTACAAAAAAACTTATCACGGAAATAGCTCCTAAATATCTTGAGAGAAAAGGTGGCTATACTAGAATACAAAGAACCCGACTTAGAAAAGGTGACGCTTCTTCTATGGCTATTATTGAGTTTATTTAAGTGATTAGGCTTTTGCCTGATTATCATCTTTCTTTTACTTCTAAAAAATATTCAAATCTAAAATATATTTTTACTTTTATGGTATATTTTTCTCAAAAAATATCAAGGATTTTATATGAATTCATTAAATCAACAAGAATATGCGGTTATCGTTCAAAAAGGTACAGAAGCTCCATTCAGTGGAGAGTATAATGATTTTTATGAAGAAGGTATTTATGCTTGTAGGCATTGTGATTTCGAACTTTTTACTTCTGATGCAAAATTCAAGTCAGGATGCGGATGGCCTAGTTTTGATGATGAGATTATCGGATCTGTTAAATATCAATTGGACACAGATGGCAGAAGAACAGAAATTGTTTGTGCGAATTGTGGTGGGCATTTAGGTCATGTATTTATTGGGGAGGGGTATACAGATAAGAATAAAAGGCATTGTGTTAATTCTTTATCTATTAGGTTTATTCCTAAAAAAATATAATATTAAAATATATTGTTATTCTTTAGGGGTTTTTGATGCAAAATATTTATGAGAGTTTGGAAATTTTAGATAAACGTGCTATTGAGAAATATTCTTTAAATGAAGATTTATTGATGGAAAATGCTGCTAATGCAATGAAGCAGCTTGTGGCAAAAATAACTCATTATGGAAGTATGATTATTATAGTTTGTGGAGGAGGGGATAATGGTGGAGATGGTTATGCACTTGCTAGACAATTAGCAGGGGATTATAATGTTAAGTTATTTATTGTTAAAGAACCCAAAACTCAAATGTGTCAAGTTCAATATCATAGAGCAATGGAAATAGGAATTGAGGTTATCAAAAAAATATTACCTTGTGATGTTATTGTTGATTGTTTATTTGGGAGTGGTTTTGTTGGTGAAATTTTGCCCGATATGAAAAAAAATATTTTTGCTATGAATGAAGTTGGTAGGATAAAAATTGCCTGTGATATACCCAGTGGTATTGATAAAAATGGTAATATAAATGATATTGCATTCAAAGCAGATTGGACTGTGAGTATGGGTGCTTTGAAGATTGCTTTGTTTAGTGATATGGCTAAAGACTATATTGGTAAGATAATTGTAGGTGATTTGGGTATTGGAAGGAGATTTTATGAAATTACTTCTAATACCCAAATGTTGCAAAAAACTGATATGATTTTACCCTTAAGAAGACAAGCAAATGTACATAAAGGTACTTTTGGTCACTTGTGTGTGTATGTTGGAGAAAAAAGTGGTGCAGGGCTTTTGGCTGCAATGTCGGGAATGGCTTTTGGTGCTGGGGTTGTGAGTGTTATTGGGAATGGTTTTGATAAACCTATTGAATTGATACATGCTACTGATATTCCGGATAATGCGACTGCTTTTGTTGTTGGAATGGGCATGGGTGCTGTGCCTAAAAATTTATATTCTATGTTGGATAAGGCACCTTGCGTTATTGATGCAGATTTATTTTATTATGCAGATTTTGAATATATTTTATTGAATTACCAAAATTTAGTTTTGACTCCTCATCCAAAAGAGTTTTTATCTGTTTTGAAAATATTAGGTTTTGGTGAAATTGATTTAAGTGAATTTTTGAAAAATAAGATAAATATATTGCGTGAATTTACGATTAAATATCCTAAAATTGTTGTTTTGTTAAAAGGTGCTAATACAATGATTGCTAAGAACAATAAAATTTATATCAATATATTTGGTACTGCTAATCTGGCCAAGGGGGGAAGTGGAGATGTGCTTTCTGGAATGATTGGTGCTTTGTTGGCACAAGGATATACACCTTTAGATGCTACTATAAGTGCTTCTTTGGCACATTCTTTTGCTGCTAATTTAGAGAAAACAAACTATGGTTTGACCCCATTGAAACTTATTGAAAATATTAAAAACATAAGTTGAGTATGAAATTTAAAGGTAGTTTTTGATAAAATCTAATAAAAAAGTAGATAAAAATGCCTGAAATTCCTAATAGCCAGTCTATTGACATTGAAAGGATTGTCATCTCTGCAATCATTTTTGATTCAAGTAAATTTGAAGATTTTGCTGATTTGCTTGAACCTAAAGATTTTATACATATACCTCATCGGAGTATATTTGAAGTTTGTTTGAGTTTATTCAAGCAAGGATTACCTTTAGATGAAGGTTTTATACGAACTAAACTTCCTGAGAGTAAAATTAGCAATGAAGAATTTTTATATATTTTATCTACAAATCCTATAGCAAATATTGAAGCTTATGTCAAAGAGTTGAAAAATGCTTCCATTAAAAGAGAGTTTCATGCTTTGGCTAATTCTTTACGTGAGAAATCTTTGGATATTTCAGCAAGTAGTGAAGAGATTTTGGATGAAATTGAAAGACAGATATATATTCTTTCTGTAAAAAATATTCAAAGTGATTTTAGGGATAGTTTACAAATTATTTCAAGCACCATTGAGATCATTAAAGAGATGAAAGAAAGGGGTAATAATGTTCTTATAGGTCTCAATACTGGTTTTAAACAACTCAATGAGGTGACTACAGGGTTTAATAAAGGTGAATTGATTATTATTGGAGCAAGACCTGGAATGGGTAAAACCGCTTTGTTCCTAAGTATGGCTCAAACTATTCTAAATCACGGCAAAGGAGTTGCTGCATTCAGTCTTGAAATGCCCGCAGAACAATTAATGCTTAGAATCCTTTCTGCAATGAGTTCTATCCCGCTTCAAGATTTAAGGAGGGGTAATCTTGATGATGAGCAATGGAGAGAGCTTTCTCGTTGTTCAGATATTATGAGTTCAAAAGATTTATTTATTGATGATGGGGGTACTTTGAGTATCAACCAATTACGTTCCAAGCTCCGCAAACTTAAAAGTAAAAATCCAAATATAGAGATTGCTATTGTGGATTATTTACAATTAATGAAAAGTGGCAATAAACGTGGGGATACAATGCGACAAGAAGAGATCAGTGAAATTTCTCGGGGATTAAAGACTTTGGCAAGAGAGCTTGCTATACCTATTATAGCACTTTCACAGCTCAATCGGTCTTTGGAAAGCAGGGATGATAAACGTCCGATTTTATCAGATTTGAGAGAATCTGGTGCTATTGAACAGGATGCAGATATTATTTTATTTTTATATAGAGAAAATTATTATAAAGAACAAAGTGAAAAACAAAGAAGAGCTAAGCTTAAAAGAGATGGCGATGAAAAGGCATTGAAAGCTTTTGAAGATGAGTTGAAACGTTCTGCACAAGAAGATTTTAAAACAGGTAAGGCTGATGAAGCAGAAATCATTATAGCCAAGAATAGAAATGGTGAAACCAAAACTATAAAAGTTCGTTGGAATAGGGCTTATACTCGTTTTGAAGACAAGGCTTTGGAATCTGAAATTCCTTATATTCCTACCAAGATTGATGATAGTTTGTCTATCAATCTTGAAAATTTTTAAAATTGAAAAAAACAAAAAGTTCGCCTTATGCTGTTTTTTTATTTGATGGACTTAGGGAATGGTTTTGGATTATTAGTGTTTTATTTTTAATACTGATGGTTAATTTGACTTTAAAATATAATGAGTTTTTAGGACTTAATTTTTCAAAACCTCAAGAAATATATGCTCAAGTTTTATTCCAGTATCCAAAAGCTAAAGAAAGGATCCTTAAAAATGGTGATCATAAACAAGAAAACTATTTTGTTTTAAAGCTCATGGATAATAATGGGAATACTTTTTATGGTATTTCAAAAGAAGATATTAAATTTATTCAAAATCGTTATATTCGCATATATGGTCAATTCAGAAAATGTAGTTTTGTTGAATTCATGAGGAGTTGTTTTATTAATATTTATAGTCTTTCTTTGTTGCACAAAAGAGATTATCGTGATAAGATAAGAGATTTTATTGATTCACAACATAAAGATTCTAAAGGTTATTTACCTACAGGGAATCTCTATCGTGCTCTTTTTATTGCCGATCCGCTTGATAAGCTTTGGAGAGATATTTCAAATAAATTAGGTTTGGCTCATATTATTGCAATCAGTGGTTTTCATTTGGGGATTTTAAGTAGTTTTTTATATATTTTATTTTATCCAATTTACCATTATTTTCAAAAAAATTATTTTTCATATCGCAATGAAGCTTATGATTTAGGTGTATTGATTTTATGTTGCATGTTTGCTTATTTATTGCTTTTAGATTATCAACCTTCATTTTTTAGGTCTTTTGTGATGGCAGCAGTTGGATTTTTGGTTTATTATAGCGGTATTAGAATTTTGAGTTTTTCTTTATTGTTTATTGTTTTTTTGTTTTGTCTTGCTTTTTCACCAGGATTGATTCTTAATATTGGTTTTATCTTATCAATTAGTGGAGTGTTTTATATTTTTTTGTTTGTGAAATATTTCCCTAAAATCCATCCAATTTTTTATGGCATTTGTTTCAATTTGGCAATTTTTTTGAATATTGCTCCTATAGTTCATTATTTTTTTCCATATTTTTCTCCTTATCAACTTATTTCTATTCCAGTGGGTATTTTATTTATTATCTTCTTCCCTTTGAGCTTGTTGCTACATTTTTTTGGTTTTGGCAATATTTTTAATACATATTTGCTTTGGTCTTTGAAAGTAAATATACCATTTATTGAATACTATACTCCTATTTGGATAGTGCTTTTTTATGCAGCATTATCTTTAGGTGCAATTTTTTCTAGGTTTTTTTATCTATCAATGAATTGTTTGAGCATAGGATTTTTTATTTTTTTATTTTTGAGATATTTATAGTTTTTTATAGTTAAAAATTGTAAAATATCACCTAAAGATGAAGGAGCTAGATGAACACTATTTTTAGGTTGATTGGGAAAGGTATTTTGGTGCTTTTGCCAATCATTATTTTGCTTTGGTTATTGTCTTTTATTTTCGGTTTTATCAAGCATTTTATTGAAATTATTTTCAATACAACGGCTAATAGTGTAGGGACAACTATTGGTATTTTGATTGCAATGGTTTTTTTGCTAATCTATGCAGGTTATTTATTTGAAAAAAATAAAGAATTCTTGCTTGTCAAGGTTTCTGAATTTGTGATTGGTAAAATACCTGGAATTGCTACTATATATGCAGTTTTAAAAGATATTATCAAAATGTTTTCTGGAGGAGGAGGGGATAATTATTTAGGGGTAGCTTATGTTGATTTAGCTGGAAATAGTGTTATAGGCTTCATCACTAAAGAAGAAGAAGGATTTTATTGGGTTTTTATCCCTACTACACCAAATCCTACTTCAGGTATTCTTCTAAGAGTCAAAGATGATAAGTTGGTAAGAGCAGACATGAGTGTTTCAGAAGGCTTGAAAAAAGTTGTTTCTTTGGGTATTAAATAGCTTTAAGGGAAAATTGTGTTTAAAAAACTTATAAATTTTAGTGAATTGGTTGTCTTTCAGCACACAATATTTTCAGGTGCATTTATTTTGATATCAATGATTGTTGCTTCTGTGCAACTCAATCAAAGTGTTTGGTTTGGTTTTAAAACATTATTTTTGTGCCTTTTGGCTTTAATGAGTGCACGTAATTTTGCTATGGCTTTCAATCGTTATTGTGATAAGGATATTGATGTCAAGAATGAAAGGACAAACAAACGTCCCAGTGTAGATGGACGGATCTCTACAAAATCTATATTGGTATTTTGTATTTTTAATGCACTTATATTTATAGGTGTAAGCTATTTAATAAATCATTTGGCATTTTATCTTTCAATCCCTTTTTTAATAGTGCTTGGTGGGTATTCTTATATGAAGAGAATTAGTTATTTGGCACATTTAGTATTAGGTCTTTCTTTAGGTTTGGCTCCGATTGCTGGAGCAATTGCTATTGAGGGGCAAATACCTTTGTGGAGTTTGTTTTTATGTTTGGGTGTTATTTTTTGGGTAGCAGGTTTTGATTTACTTTATTCGCTTCAAGATATTCATTTTGATAGGAAAGAAGGTTTGTATTCTATACCTGCTGCTTTTGGTGTACCTAAAACATTAATGATTTCTCGACTTTTTCATGTTTTAGCAGTGATTTTTTGGGGTTTATTCGTTTATTTTAGTAATGGGTGGATTTTTGCATATATTGGTTTATTTGTTTCAATGTTGATGTTAATTTATGAGCAATATTTAGTAAGTTTAGATTTTAGGAATATCCCTAAAGCTTTTTTTGTTTCAAATGGATATTTAGGTTTTATTTTCTTTATTTTTATTTTATTTGACGGTATAGGTAGGACTTATGGAATCTGATTTTGGTGAGACTTGCAGGAAAAATGGATTCCCAACTCGTATAATTAACTATTATTTTGAAATTGAATATGAAAAATATTCCCAAAAATGTGAAGACGAGTATTTGAAATTATGCGATGGAGGGTATGATAGCTTTGATAATTGGTTGACAAACTTAAAGACAAAAAATAGAGGTGATAATGACGTTGTTCTTGAGGTTTTAGCTGAAATTTATAAAAAACTCCAGTCTTTAGAAAATTTAATCAAACATCAAGATCAAAAATTAATACCTTTAGAAAATAAAAATTTTGCAATGGCTTTGGGGCATGGGATAATTTGTGCAGAAAAAAGCATATTTGAACTTGAAGAAGAATATTATTTGCGGTTTAAATTGCCTATTTTTCCTGAACGTTATATTGGTGTCTTTGGAAGAGCTTTTGAAGAGCGGATCGTGAAGATTACAAAAATGCATCAAAAAGATACAAAAGATTTTGATATGTTTATTGCAAATAGAGAAATAGAAAATCTGAGAACACAGCATAGAAAGGATATATAATGGATTTGAATTCTGATAATTTAGTATTGATAGTTTCAGGTGCTGGATTATTGATATTGATAATTTTGATATTTTATATTTATCTTAAGGATAAAGAATTTTATCAAAAAACACAACGTTTGGAAAAAGCAATTGAAACAATAAGTAAAGAGATATATAAAATACGTAAATCAATTCAAGAAAATGAAATGCACAATGAATTTACAAATTCAACTTTGGGTACAAATATTAAAAATGAGGTTAAAAATAATTTAAATACAAGTTTATCTAATTTGTATTCACATATTCAAAATATAAAAGAAACATTGGATAAAGATAGGGATTATTTTGAAGAAAAAATCATTACCCTTGAAGGTAAAGTTAGAGAATTTGGACATTTTTCCAATGGAGGGAATGATATTGATGAAAAACGCATAGTGAGTATGTTCCAAGATGGTTGGAGTGTTGATTCAATCGCTAAAGAACTTAGGATTGGGCGGGGTGAAGTTGAATTTATCCTGAAGCTTGCTGATATTAAATAGAGTTTTTTGATTTATGCGGATCATAGAATTTTATTCAGAACAAAAAATATGTAGCTATATCCCTACAAAAATAAGCTATTTTTATTATTTATATATTGAGGAATGTAAAAATTCTTTTTATAGAGGACTTCTTGAGAGGGGTTGGAGACGTTTTGGGAAGTATTTTTTTGTACCGATATGTCCTGATTGTAAAGATTGTGTTTCAATGCGTCAAATCGTCCAAGATTTTTCTTTTAGCAAAAATCATAAACGTGTTTTTGCTAAAAATAAATCTGTAAAACTTATCATTTCTAGGCCAAAAGTAGATGATGAAAGGTTGTGTTTGTATGATAAATATCATAAATATATGGTAAAAAAGAAAGGTTGGGAATATAAGGGTATTGACACTTTGAGTTATCAAGATATGTTTGTAGATGGTTTTATGGATTTTGGTTATGAATTTGCATATTGTATCGATGATAAATTGATTGGACTAGGCTTAGTGGATGCTTTTTTAGACAGTATGTCTGCAATTTATTTTTTTTATGATCCTGATTATGAAGATTTGAGCTTGGGGACTTTGAATATTTTATCTCAAATCAGGACTTGTAAAGAAAAAAATTTGAAATATTTTTATCCAGGATATTGGATAAAAGATCATTATTGTATGGGCTATAAAGAACGTTTTAAACCTTTTGAGATATTGGTGAATGCCCCAGACTTATTTGATATACCTTTGTGGAAAAATTATCAAAAGGAAGAAGATGAAGTGGAGTAATAGGTTTTCAAAATATTTTGGAAATTTTGCTAATAAGGCTTTTCCAAGAGTATTTCAAAATATCATTAACATTATTTATGTGAAAATTTTTAATATTGATTTGAGTGATTTTGCCCCCATTGAATCTTATAAAAGTTTGAATGAATTGTTTACAAGATATTTGAGGGTTAAAAGAGATTTTGATAATACAAAGGATAGATTGATTTCGCCTTGTGATTCTCTTATTACACAACATGGCGAAGTTTTTTCAGGTATGGCTTTACAAATTAAAGGAATGCAATATAATGTCAAAGAGCTTTTAGGAGAAGAAATAGCACCCGGGTATTTTTATTTCAATTTTTATCTTTCTCCAAGTGATTATCATCATTATCATTCACCTTGTGATTTGGAGGTATTAAGTGTGCGTTATTTTGCTGGCGAATTATTGCCTGTAAATAAACCTTCATTAAAGAAAAATATTGATTTATTTATCAAAAATGAACGAGTAGTCGTGATTGCTAAAGATTTCAGGGGAGAACTATTTTATTTTGTAGCTATAGGTGCTTTAAATGTAGGGCAAATGGTATTGAATTTTGAACCTGCCATCCAGACCAATACCACTGCGGGGCTGAATGCTTTTTATAAATATGAAAATCCAATTATTATTCATAAAGGTCAAGAAATAGGGATGTTTAAAATGGGTTCTACCGTTGTTATTTTTGCTAAAGGATTAAAAAATCTTCCTGCAAGAGAAATAAAGGTAAAATTTGGCGATACAATCGCTACATTGATTTAAAACTAAAAAGGTAAGGTTATGCAAGGGATTCAAAAACAAATCAGGCAACTACTAGATGATTTGAATGGATTACTCGTAGCTCATTTTTATCAAAAAGATGAGATTGTTGAGATTGCTGATTTTAGTGGTGATAGTTTGGAGCTTGCTAAAAAAGCTAGCTTTAGCGAAAAGAATTTGATTGTCTTTTGTGGTGTTGGTTTTATGGGACAGAGTGTAAAGATTTTAGCCCCACAAAAAAATGTGATTATGCCAAAGATAGCTTGTTGTTCAATGGCAAGAATGGTGAGTAGTGATTATTATGATAATAGCATAGCACTTTTGGAAAAATATGGGATTTCAAAAGAAGAGATTTTACCTATTACTTATATCAACTCTAATGCAGATGTTAAGGCAAAAGTTGGACAAATGAATGGTTTGGTATGCACTAGCAGTAATGCGAAAAAAATTTTTGATTTTGCTAGAAAACAGGGTAAAAAAATATTCTTTTTACCTGATAAATGTTTGGGTGAGAATCTTGCTAAAACAGATGCATTAAAATCAGCAATTTTAGGCATTGATGGCAAAGAAAAAATCTTAGAGGCTGATGTGATTTGTTATAATGGATTTTGCTCTGTACATCAGCTTTTTACTCCTTTTGATGTAGAGTTTTTTAGAGAAAAATATCCAGATATTTTGATAGTTGTTCATCCAGAATGTCGTCCTGAAGTCGTACAGATGGCAGATTTTATAGGCTCTACAAGCCAGATCATTCAATATGTTGCTTCGCTCCCTCCTTCCCAAAAAGTAGCTGTAGGTACAGAATCCAATCTTGTTAATCGCCTCCGACCATTACATAATGGCACTAAAAATACTTTTGTCCTTTCTGCAACAATACCTGAATGTCCTACTATGAATGAAACAAATTTAAATGATGTTTTTGAAGTCATTAAGGCTTATAAAAATCATCGTCCTTATAACCAAATCAGTATTGATCCACAAACTGCAGATTTTGCCAAAAAGGCTTTGGATAGAATGTTGGAGCTTTCATAATGAGTGAGAATATTGGACATTTCATCCATGAAGTTTTAAAAGAAGATCTAGGTCGAGGGGATTTATTTGAACGTTTGGTTAAAAAGGATTTTTCTGTCAAGGCAGTTATTGTTGCGAAGGATAAAGGTGTTTTTTCAGGTGAAATTTATGCTAAAGAAATTTGCAGGATTTTTGATATAAAATATAAAATTTTAATTAAAGATGCTCAAATTTTTAAAGAGGGTGAAGTTTTATTTGAACTAGAAGGAGATTATACAAAGTTATTAAAGATTGAACGAACACTTTTGAATATATTACAACATTCTTGTGGTATTGCTACTAATACTGCTACGTATGTAAAAGAGCTTGAAAACATTGATATTGCGATTTTAGATACACGTAAGACACGTCCACTTTTGAGGAATTTTGAAAAATATTCTGTTCGTAATGGTGGGGCAAAAAATCATCGTATGGGTTTAGATGATACATTAATGCTCAAAGACACTCATTTGAAATATATCCAAGAATCTGATTTGAAATCTTTTATCAAATTGGCAAGGAAAAATATTCCTTGGACGGCAAAAATTGAGATTGAATGCGAAGATGTTTTATTTGCAAAAACTGCAATGTGCTCAGGGGCTGATATTATAATGTGTGATAATATGGAGGTTAGAGATATTAAAGAAGTAGTTGCATTTAGGGATGAATATTATCCTAATGTTTTGCTTGAGGGAAGTGGAAGGATCACAAAAGAAAAAGCACTTATTTATGCTCAAAGTGGTGTAGATGCTATTAGCATTGGTTCTTTGATACATCAAGCAGTTTGGCTTGATTTGAGTATGAAAATGTTGTGATGGATAAAGAATCTTATTTTATTCAAAAATTGATTCAAAGTGGTATCACTCAAGGTATTGGTGATGATGGAGTAGTATTTAGTAAGAACACTACTTTATTATTTAAAAACAAATTATGTATTTTTGATGATATTCAAACCCCTATTTATGCAATGGATATGTTTTGGGAAGGGGTACATTTTAAAAAAAATTGGCTAAGGGCTAAGGAGATTGCTTATAAGGCTTTTTTAATCAATATTTCAGATATTTTAGCAATGAATGCTGTTCCTAAATATGCTATTTTAGGAATATCTTTACCACAAGATGTTTCAAAACAATTTATCAATGAACTCATTTCTGGTATGGTGCAAGCTTGTAAAGAATATGGAATAAAAATCATTGGTGGAGATACCATTGGAGGAGCGGATATAGGTCTTGCTATTAGCATGATTGGAGATGGAAAAAATAAAGTGCTTTTTAGGAAAGGTGCTAAGATAGGGGATTTGATTTTACATACTGGTAGGCTTGGAGGAAGTTATCGTGAACTTTTGAGATTGCAAAGAGGGATGAAGGGAAATAGGAAAAATAGATTTTATAATCCTCTTTTAAGAGGTAGTTTTATAAGGAGAATTTTTAATTTTGTGCATTTGGGGATAGATATTTCTGATGGAGTTTATACAGAACTCAATCGATTATGCAAATTAAATAAGCTTTGCTTCAAATTAGATACTTTAAGTAGAGATTATAGAAGCGGGGAAGAATATGAAATGCTTTTTTGTATTTCAAAAAAAGATTATCTTAAAATATTGCGACTAGGTAGAGTATATAGAATCCCTATTAAGGTTATTGGAAAAGTAGTGAGAGGAAAAAATCTTTATAAAACGAATTCTTGGCATTGAATTTATCTATCTATGATAATACTAAAAATCAAAATAACAAAAAATAAAAGCTTAGATTATTCTATATTTCCCATTTCTTGACTCTGTGTATTAGCAATAAGAGGGTCAATAATATTATCTAAATTTCCTGCAAGCATTGTTTCTTCAAGATTATAGAGAGTGATCCCGATCCTGTGATCAGTGATTCTATTTTGAGGGTAATTGTATGTCCTAATACGTTCACTCCTATCCCCGGTTCCTACTTGTGATTTTCGTGCTTGTGAATTTTGATCTTTTTGTTCTTGGATTTGAGTTTCATAAATCCTAGCTTTTAAAATTTTCATTGCTTTATCTTTATTTTTGTGTTGGGATTTTTCATCTTGCATTGAGACACTTATACCTGTAGGGATATGTGTGATTCGCACAGCAGAATCTGTTGTATTTACACATTGACCACCATTTCCTCCTGCACGAAATACCTCTATTTTTAAATCATTGGGATTGATAGTTATTTCAACATCATCTACTTCAGGCATTATAGCAACAGTAATGGCTGAAGTATGTATTCTACCTTGAGATTCTGTTTCTGGGACTCGTTGGACCCTATGGGTTCCTCCTTCATATTTTAGTCTTGAATATGCTCCATTGCCTTTAATAAGTGCGATGATTTCTTTATACCCACCAAAATTATTTTCGCTAGAGCTAATGATTTCTACTTTCCAGTTTTTTGCTTCAGCGTAGCGACAATAAGCACGGAATAAGTCGTTTACAAAAATTCCTGCTTCATCGCCTCCAGTGCCAGCACGTAGCTCAAGATATATATTTTTGTTATCATTTGGATCTTTTGGGATGAGCAGATTTTTGATTATGGATTCTAAAGAATTTTTTTGAATTTCAAGGATTTTGAGTTCCTCTTTGGCAAGTTCGCCTAATTCCTTATCTTCTAAAAGCAATTTGTTATCTTGGATATCTTGGAGTGCTTTTGCATAAAGCTTTGCATTTTGGACTATTTCTTCAATATCACTTTGCTCTTTGCTTAATGAGGTAAGTTTTTTGATATCATTGATGATATTGGGATTAATGAGTGAAATAGAAATTTCATCATAACGACGGATAATAGGTGCAAGCTTTTCAAGGAGCATAAAAAGCCTTTTTAACTAAAGATTCTGATTCTAAATATATTGCTATAGATTTTGTATAAGAGAACTTAATTTTCTCTAAGCTGCTTTTGTAGCAATCTTTTTTACAGAAGCATTCAAACGAGAAACCCTTCTTGAGGCTGTATTTTTTTTAATAATGCCTTTAGAGACAAATTTGTGTAATTCTTGATTGGCAACTTTTAGGCTTTCTTGAGCTTTTGTTATATCATTAGCACTCACAGCTTCTCTGACATTTTTAATGATATTTTTAATACGAGTTCTATAGTATCTATTTCTTTCGGTTCTTTTTTCAGTTTGCCTTATTCTTTTCTCTGCAGATTTATGATTCGCCATTGTTTTGGTTAATCCTTTTATAATTTAATTTAAGGCACAATTATGACTAGTTTTTGATTAAATATAGTTTAAAACTTTGGAGCTAGGATGATGAAAATTTTTGGGACTGATGGAGTGAGGGGGAGAGCAGGTGTTGATATTACTCCTATGCTTGTAATGAAGCTGGGTGCAGCAGCTGGATTATATTTCCGTAAACATTCTATTACTAATAAAATTTTAGTAGGCAAAGATACAAGAAAAAGTGGCTATATGATAGAAAATGCTTTGGTAAGTGCTTTCACTTCTGTTGGTTATGATGTGATACAAGTAGGACCTATGCCAACTCCTGCCATAGCATTTTTGACTGAAGATATGCGATGTGATGCTGGGATAATGATTAGTGCAAGCCATAATCCCTATGAAGATAACGGTATAAAGTTTTTTGATAGATTTGGATATAAGCTAGATGAGAAAGCAGAGGGTGAAATAGAAAAATTATTTTATGATGAAGCATTAATGATGCGTAGTTATAAGACAGGAGTAGAGATTGGTAGTTCTAAGAGGATTGATGATGTGGTGGGACGTTATATTGTCCATTTGAAGAATTCTTTTCCAAAAGATTTGAATCTGCAGGGTATTAGAGTAGTCATTGATACGGCTAATGGAGCAGGGTATAAAGTTGCTCCAACTGTATTCAGTGAGTTAGGAGCAGATGTAGTGGTTATCAATAATGAGCCAAATGGTTTTAATATCAATGAACAATGTGGAGCCATGCATCCTTTTGCATTGAGTACTGAAGTAAAACGTTATCGTGCAGATGTTGGTTTTGCTTTGGATGGAGATGCTGATAGATTGATAGTTGTAGATAATAGAGGGAATGTAGTTGATGGTGATAAATTAATAGGGGCTTTAGGGGTTTATCAAAAGTCTTTGCATAAACTTAAAAATAACAAAATTGTAGCTACTGTGATGAGTAACTTTGCATTAGAGGATTATTATAAAAAATATAAGATTGACTTGATACGTTGTAATGTTGGTGACAAATATGTATGTGATGAAATGCAAAAAAATGATGCTAATTTTGGAGGGGAGCAAAGTGGGCATATTATTTTTGGGGATTATGCCAAAACTGGTGATGGGCTTGTGAGTGCTCTTCAAGTGATGGCATTGATGATAGCATCTAAAAAAAAGAGTTCAGAGGTTTTGAATCCTTTTGAGCTTTATCCACAAAAATTGATAAATATTCCTATTGAATGCAAAAAACCTTTAGATGATATCAAAGGATATAAAGAGCGATTGGAAGAAATAGATAAGTTAGGTATGAGGCATTTGATACGTTACTCAGGCACTGAAAATAAACTTAGGATATTACTTGAGGGGAAAGATAGATCATTATTAGAATCTAGTCTTAAAGAACTTAGTTCTTTCTTGAAGGAAAAACTTTGCTAAAAAACATAGATTTTGGAATGAAAAAATCTTTTTTATTTTTTTTAATAGTATTTATTTTGATTTTTAGTATTGATCAATACATAAAACATTTGATATTAGAAGGATTGCGTTGGGAGGGTAATTTTTTTTCAATTATTTTAGTATTCAATAAGGGCGTTGCTTTTTCAATGTTGAGTTTTTTAGGGGATGGGCTTAAATATTTGCAACTCATATTGGTTATTTTGGTGTGGTTTTTGTTGATGAGACAGAGAGATTTTTGGCTTCGAAATTATTATATTCTTGGGATGATCTTTTCTGCAGGCTGTTCAAATATTTTTGATAGATTTGTTTATGGTGGGGTAGTTGATTATATTTATTGGCATTATGGTTTTGATTTTGCCGTGTTTAATTTCGCAGATATGATGATTGATATTGGGGTAGGAGCATTGATTTTAAAAACCTTTTTAAGTAAAACTAAATAATCTTTAATATAGAATTTGCCTCTTGATTTTTGATCGCGTAGCTCAGTGGTAGAGCACTACCTTGACATGGTAGGGGTCGTTGGTTCAATCCCAATCGTGATCACCACAAAAACTTTCTTTTCATATACATATCATAACATATCACTACATATTGATACACATTTTTATCTTCAAATTTCATCATTCGGGCATTTTATTCTTAAATATTGCTTAATCATATTACATATGATTACATATGATATACCTATCACAACCTATTGCAGTCTTTAAAAAGTGGTTACAAAAAGGTCAGGAAATCTCTGTAAGCTCAAATGGAAATATATAGATTGGGAGAATAAGACACTCAGTATTCCAAGAGCTGAAATGAAAGATAACAATAAGAATATCCCTGATTTTAAAATCCCTTTATCCAATCAAGCTATTAATATCT
>NZ_MLAS01000007.1 GCF_002272785.1 Helicobacter sp. 13S00477-4
AGATATTAATAGCTTGATTGGATAAAGGGATTTTAAAATCAGGGATATTCTTATTGTTATCTTTCATTTCAGCTCTTGGAATACTGAGTGTCTTATTCTCCCAATCTATATATTTCCATTTGAGCTTGCAGAGATTTCCTGACCTTAATGGGATGAGGGCTACAAATTGTAAAGCAGATTGAATCATTAATGAATGTTTATAATCATCAATACACCTTAATAATTCTCCTAATATTGTTTCATCAGTTATCTTAGCGTAATGGTTTTTAATCACAGGAGGTAGGAGTTGAGTGATGGCAATATTGCTGATAGGATTGTTTTTTAAAAATCCTGACATAAAAGCATAATTCCATATAGCTCTTACATACCTAAACATCCTTAAAGCCAAATCAGAACCACTTTTCTTTTGGTATTTAAGAACAATATCAATCACATCTTTATGACTAATATCATTGATGTTCAAAGAAGATATGATATTCCTTTCTTTGTCATATTTTGAAAAATGAGGTAGGAAAATATTTTCAATAAAGCTTTTGATTCTTTGTATAGTTCTGATGTGGAGTTTTCTTTGTTCTTGTAAATCAAACCATTTTTCATAAATCTTATGGACTTGTCCTTCTATATCTGCTATCAAAGCAATAGCTTCTTCTTTTTTGATGGCTTGAGGGTCTTTATTGTTAGCTAAAAGCTCTTGATATTCTAATGCTTTCTTCCTTGCTTGTAAAAGAGTAGTGTGAGGATAATGTCCAATCGTAGTGATTTTTCTTTGTTTTTGATAGGTGTAACGAAACTCAAATATTTTTTTCCCACTAGTTCTAATAAGAAGTCTTAAGCCATTAATATCTGATAAAAAATAATTCTTTTCTTTGGCTTTGGCATTTTTAATTTCTAATTCTGTCAAACAAACTCCTTCTATAAGACATTTATGGTTAAGTGGTTATCAAAATTAAAACTTCAATATTATAACAAGTTTGGTATCCATTTTGGTAACCACTTTTTAAAGACTGCAATATGTTATGATAGGTATATCATATGTAATCATATGTAATATAATTAAGCAATATTTAAGAATAAAATGCCTGAATGAGGAAATTTGAAGATAAAAATGTGTATCAATATGTAGTGAAATGTTATGATATGTATATGAAAAGAAAGTATTTATGGCTCCAGATGTGGGATTCGAACCTACGACCAAGCGGTTAACAGCCGCCTACTCTACCGCTGAGCTAATCTGGAATAAACAAGCTTTTTAGCAAGAGTGGAATTATATGTTATTTCAACTTATAAGTCAAGATTGATTGATGAAGCTTCATTGAAAAGTTTGTCTTTTTAATTTTGTAAAATTCCTTATCTGTGTCTAGCTTAAAAAAGCTTCTTTTTCAAAATAAAACTTTTTCGGTGTTCATCAATTTGTCCAAATTCTTCAAGTGCTTTTAAATGTGATTTAGTTCCATATCCAGCATTATTGCTAAAATCATATTGTGGATAGATTTTATCTAAAACCAACATTTGGTTATCTTTAGAGGTTTTTGCGATGATGGAAGCTGCTGAAATTTGAGGTATTTTATCATCACCTTTGATTAAAGGTATTAGTTGATAATGATTTGTGCTTGATAGACCAAACAAAGTATTGCCATCCATATAAAATTCTTTAGAAAAAAATTGTAATTTATCAATAATTTCTTCTAAAGATTCTTTCAAGCATCTACTCAGACCTAATGTATCAATTTGTTTAGAAGTTTTTTCTACAGTATGGATATGGATATACTCATTTTTTTTTAATAAATCAGCTAGTTGGAATCTTTTGGATTTAGAAAGTTTTTTGCTATCTTTAATGCCAATAGTAACTAACCAATCAGCTACATTAGATTCGCAAGCTACTCCTGAAATAAACATGCTACCACAAAGACTTCCTCTTCCAGCCTCATCAATCCCACAAATCAAAATTTTATTCTTTTGGTTTTATCATATTTGCTGGTATCACAAATTTGTCAAAATCTTCACCGCTTAAAAATCCAAGTTCTATACAAGACTCTTTAAGGCTGATACCTTTTTTATGAGCATTTTTAGCTACTTTCGCAGCATTTTCATATCCTATATGAGGGTTGAGTGCAGTGACTAGCATTAGCGAATGATGGAGGTTGTAATCAATTTTTTCTAAATTTGCTTCAATGCCTCTTGCACAATGCTCATCGAAAGAATCCATACAATCAGCAAGTAACCTCAAGCTTTGTAAAAAATTGTAAATAATCACAGGTTTAAAAACATTCAATTCAAAATTTCCTTGACTTGCTCCAAAGCCAATAGTCGTGTCATTGCCCATCACTTGAATTGCAACCATTGTTACAGCTTCACATTGGGTTGGATTGACTTTGCCTGGCATTATAGAACTGCCAGGTTCATTTTCTGGAATTATCAGTTCACCAAGCCCGCATCTTGGACCAGAAGCGAGCCATCGAATATCATTTGCTATTTTCATCAGGTTAGCTGCCAATCCTTTGAGTGCACCGTGTGCAAAAACTAAAGCATCATGTGCGGTAAGGGAATGAAATTTATTTGGAGAGGAAAGAAACTTTTCACCTGTGAGCTTTGAAAGTTCTTCGCTAACTTTTTCGCTCAATTTTGGATGTGCATTTATGCCAGTTCCTACAGCAGTACCACCGATAGCGAGTTCTCTGATTTGCTCCAAAGAGCTTTGAATTTGGTATTTTGAATGTTCAAGCATGCTAGCATATCCACTGAACTCTTGTCCTAAAGTTAAGGGAGTTGCATCTTGAAGGTGTGTTCTACCTATTTTAATGATATCTTTAAATGATTCAGATTTTTCTTTCAAGGTTTTGTGTAGTCTATCTAAAGAAGGGAGTAATTTTTGATTCAGTTCTAAAACTGATACAATATGCATCGCTGTAGGGAATGTATCATTTGAGCTTTGAGACATGTTGACATCATCATTAGGATGGACAAGTTTTTTATTTTTAAAATCACCCCCCAAAATTTCAGTTGCTCGATTTGCTATAACTTCATTGAGGTTCATATTTGTTTGCGTGCCACTTCCTGTTTGCCAGATAGATAAGGGAAACATATCATCAAATTGTCCTTTTAAGATTTCATCACAAGCTTGAATGATTGCTTTGCTTTTTGATGCATCCAGTTTGCCTAAAGAGTGGTTTACAACTGCTAATGATCTTTTGAGTTTGGCGAAAGCATAAATGAGTTCTTTGGGCATTTTTTCAATCCCTATTTTAAAATTTTCAAAACTTCTTTGAGTTTGAGCACCCCAATACTTTGAGTTTTCTACTTTGATTTGACCCATTGTGTCATGTTCAATACGATACTCCATTTTGAATCCTTTTTAAGTATAATTTTCTCTTACATTTTATCACAAAATTGATTTTGAGGTATTGTTTTGAAGGAAAATTTCTAATACTTAAAACATGAAAAATAAAAACAAAGCAAATATATTGATAAATTAAATTGATGTATTTCAAAGCGTATTAATATCATATTAAAAAACAATATCAAACTTTTTAATTTTAATTATCCAAAAGATTCATCTCCAATCTATAATACAATTCTATATCCTGAACAACCAAGCAGCATCTTTTTCTTCCAATAATCTAATATATGCCTTAATGATCTTATTTTAGATTTTGAGGTATTAAAGAAGAGATTTAAGGAATTTTATAACATTGATTTGATGAACAAAATAAAAACCTACCTCCTCATAATTAAGAGGAGTATTGAGAGGATTAAGCAAAAATCTCAGCCATCATGCACCTCATAGATCCTCCGCCAATCCTTTCAATCGTGCTGATATCTAGAGCTAATATTTTTAGCCTTTCAGATAGTTTTTCTATTTGCTCTTTTTTCAGAATATTATAAGCACTTTGTGACATTACCATTAATGGATTTCCATTATTATCTTCAATATTAAGCACATTCCCTGCGAAATGATTGAGTTGATTTTCTTCTATTTCAATGATTTCTTTATTGAGGTTTTCAAGCTCTTTTTTGACATTTTTTCGTTCTGTTTCATTGTCAATACTGTTCAAACATACAATAGCATATTGTTCTCCTATCGACATCATTACATTTGTATGGTATATGGGTAGTCGTTTTCCATCCACGCTTTGATAAGAAGTAAAGGCAATGGATTTGAAATCATATTTTTTACAAAATAATTCAAGGATTTCTTCATCACATCTTGGGGATATTGCAGCAAATGCGACTCTATTGACTCTATCTAGCACCATACTCCCTGTCCCTTCTAAAAATTTATTTTCTTTTTCAAAGCCACTTAAGTTATAAATATCTAAACATTCACTACCAATAGCTTCTAGCACGTATCCTAGAAATTTTTGTCTTTCTAAACGTCTATTATTGGCAAACATAGGGCATAAGAAAAGTTTGTTTTTATCTAGAGAAACAAACCAATTATTTGGAAAAATACTATCTGGAGTGTGCCAGATATCATAATCTTGAATTGTGTATACATTGATATTTTCTTGTTTTAGGGCAAACACTACTTTGTCAAATTCACGTAATGCTTGCTCTTGTATATCTTTTATTGCTCTAAAATCTTGTTGTTGAAAAAAATTATTCACTGCTGTTTGTTGGTTGAAACCAAAAGCATTTGGTCTCAACATCACGATTTTATTTGTTGTTTGCCTCATAAAGATCCTTTTATTTCAAGATGTTTTATTCAAACGTTTTGTGATTTGAAACATCACAAAAATTATTGCCATCAAGCCAAAGGTATACCAAACATAATCCCTATATTCACCAATGATGCAACTTACTATTATAGGTATCGCACAACCAAATACTGCAAATATTTGTGTGTAAGGCGTCCAAGGTGTTCTAAAGGGTAGGTTTTCTAATTGATGACCTTCTTTTAAATACCATTTTCTAAAATTATATTGAGATATGCTAACACTCATCCATACAAACATCATTGATAAGCCTGCAATTACAATCAAAGCACTGATTACTTTTTGAGGCTCAACCCATATGGAAATCAATCCAATTAAAGAAATGATTGTAGAGAGTATCAAGGAATTCATAGGCACACCTTTGGCGTTGATTTTACTCCAACTTTTAGGCATATAGCCTTTTTCAGATAATCCCCAAAGCATCCTTGCTGATCCATAAATACCAGTATTTGATGATGAAAAAATAGCAATGATAATAATCGCATTGATCAAATCAGGTGCATAAGGAATTTTCCAAATTTCCAAAACGGCTACAAATGGACTCTCTGTAATCCTAGCATCATTATAAGGTAAGAAAACAGATATGATAAAAACTGCACCTGCGAAAAATACAATCATCCTCCATAAAATAGCACTGATGGCTATAGGCAAAGCTTTTTTTGGTTCTTTAGTCTCACCTATTGCTACGCCTATAACTTCGCTACCAGCAAAGGCATAGCTGATAAAAACAACTGCTGAAAATAATGCGAAAAGACCATTAGGGAAAACACCATTGATATAAAAATTAGAAAAAACATTCTCCAAGCCTTCAAAAGAAAAATGATAAAAATATAAACTATCAATAATCTTATAAATGCCAAAAATCAAAAAAAGAATGATTGCAATGATTTTAATAAAAGAAAGGTAGTATTCTATTTCTGCAAAAATCTTGACTTGATAAGAATTGATTATGAATACTAAAGCACAAGACAATAGTATCCATAAATAAAGAGGGGAATCTGGAAACCATTTTTGCATTAAAAAGCCTATGCCTATATATTGAATAGCATTTCCAAGTACGCAATTTACCCAATAAGAAATATAAACATAATACCCTGAAAAAGGACCTATGAATCGATGAGCATAATCGCCAAAACTTCCACTAGTAGGTAGATAACATCCTATTTCACCCAAAGATAAAATGACAGCATATAGGATAAATGCTCCCAATAAATAAGCAATGATAGCACCAACTGGTCCAGCTCCAGATATAGTTTCTCCTGTTCCTATGAAAAATCCTACACCAATAGATCCACCAAATGCCATCATCACAAGCTGACGTGTTTTTATATCTTGTTTAAAGTTATAACCAGTTCCCATATTTATCCCTTTATTAAGAATTAAAATATCTTAATCGTAGGACTAAAATCTCAATGACAAGCAAGTTAACCCGCCATCTATTTTTCTAAATTCAGAAGTATCGACTTCTAATGTTTCATATCCTAAGGCATTAACTTTTTCTAAAATCGTGGGGAATCCTTTAGGTACTAAAACATAATCATTCACCCAGAGACAGTTTGCACTATAGGCTTCAGATTCAGGGATAATGATTTTATTATATTGGGCAAATTCAGTTTTGTTGATAAATTCTCCTGCTACAACAATATTATTGTTTTCTATATAATTAATCCCGGTTTTTAAGTGTAAAAATTCTTCTAGGGTGACTATAGAACCACTTAATTGATATTTTTCTAAAATTTTAATCATTTGATTGGCACCTTCTTGGTTTGTCCTTTTTGAAAGACCAATATAGAAATGATTCCCTATCATCAATATATCTCCAGGCTCTACAGTTCCTGGTGATTGAATGTATTCTATATTTTGATAAAATTTTTTCAAAGTACTTTGCATATCTTCAAGTTCTACTTCTTTTTGTCTTGTAGAGGCACCTGGTCGTGAAATAATCACACAATGTTTTGTGCAAAGTGCAACATCTTCAACAAAACAAGAGTCTGGGAATTCATCTTTTGGTTCTAAAACAGTGACATTAAGCCCTGCTTTTGTCAATGCTATGACATAATCTTCGTGTTGTTTTAATGCTTTTTCATAAATTGGTTTTCCTAAATTTGCACTAGTAATACCATTGATAATAGTTCTAGGAGGGATTCGTACGATTGCATTCTTAAAAAACATAATGATCCTTTTTGTTAGGTTTGAATTTTGGAATCATATTGATTGAAATCAATATAGATGGATTTATCTTATAAGATTTTTTATTAAAATATAACAAAAAGTAATTTTTTATATTTTAAATATTTACTAAAGGTAACATTTTTAAAAAAATAAATTTATTATCATTATTAAATAATAATAAGATAATATAATTATGAGAGATATTGTAACATTAGAAAAAATAATCCAGATGAATTTTATTATAAGTAACAGTTTATATTTTTACAACGTAATCAGATTTGAATAAATTTTTTAAATCATAAATTACGCCATTTTTTTCTATCAAATTTGAAAGTTCAATATGTTTGAAATCTTCGTGTGCAAGAGCTATCAAGATACCTTCATATTTTTGAGTTGGGGTTTGATTGAGGGGGTTGTTGGTTAAGATTTTAAAGCCATATTCTTTTAAAACTTCTTCTTTGTCTGCTATGGGATCCCATACATCAACATTGCAACCAAATTCTATGAGTTCTTGTCTGACTTGGGCAATTTTTGAATTCCTGATATCTTTACAATTTTCTTTGAAGGTAACCCCTAATATTAATATTTTTGCTTTTAGGGGAGTGATGTTATTTTTTGTTAATAATTTGATGATTTTTTGTGCAATGAAAGTAGGCATAAAGTCGTTAATATATCTCCCTGCAGCGATAACTTTTGGGTGATAACCCAAAGAGGTAGCAATATGGGTGAGGTAATAAGGATCTACACTGATACAATGTCCTCCAACAAGTCCGGGTGTAAAATGCAGAAAATTCCATTTAGTTTTAGCTGCTTCAATAACCTCATAAACGCTAATATCTAATCTTTCAAAAATAATAGCCAATTCATTCATAAAAGCAATATTCAAATCCCTTTGTGCATTTTCAATAGCTTTGGCTGCTTCAGCGACACGTATGGATGGAGCAAGATATGTCCCTGCAGGGATAATTGAAGCATACAGAGAGTCAATTTCTTTGGCGATTTCTTTGGTGCTACCTGAAGTAATTTTTATAATCGTTTTTATTGTATTTTGTTTATCTCCAGGATTTATCCTTTCAGGTGAATAGCCTACGAAAAAATCTTGATTGAAAATAAGATTGCTTATTTTTTCTAGAATAGGCACACATTCATTTTCAGTGCAAGTTGGGTAAGTAGTGGACTCATAAATGACTATGTCATTTTTTTTTAAATATTTTCCTACGAGTTCTGAAGCTTTTATCAAAGCAGATATATCAGGTTTTTTATAATTATCTACAGGTGTAGGGACGGTGATGATATAAATATTGACTTTTGATAGAGAACTTTTTTCATTACTGAAGTTTAAATATATGGATTTTTCAAAATCTATTTGGGAAGATTGGAGGTTAGAATCTTGATGATTTTTGAGTTCTCTTATCCGCAAGGGATTGATATCAAAACCAATGGTGGGATAAATTTTACCAAATTCTAATGCCAAAGGAAGACCTACATACCCTAGCCCAATCACTGCAATGGTTTTATTCATCAAGCCTCCTTATAAAAGATGAGTGCAGATATATTTGATTTCATTTTCTTTGAGGTATGGGTTCATCGGAAGACTTAGGATTTCTTTAGAGATTTTTTCAGCAATGGGAAAATCACCTTTTTTATACTCAAGGTAGTCAAAGCATTTTTGGAGATGTAAAGGTTTTGGATAATGGATAGCATAAGGAATATGGCAGTTTTGCAGATTTTTTTCAATTTGTTTTCGTTTTGATGAACGGATACAATATTGTGCATAAATGCTTTTTACATCAGTAGAGATTTTTGGCAATATGATGTTTTTTTCTACGAGGTATTTTTTGTATAGTTTTGCGATTTGTTGACGTTTTGCGATTTGTGAGACGTAATATTTGAGTTTTATCCTCAATATAGATGCTTGTAAGCCATCAAGTCTAGCACCAATCCCAATATATTGATGGTTGTATCGTTTGGTTTGTCCATGAATCCTGAGTGATTTTATTTTTTTGGCAAGTGAAGCATTATTACAAAATACCGCTCCACCATCTCCATAGCATCCTAATGGTTTTGCAGGGAAAAAGCTTGTTGTAGCTAAGGTTGTTAGATTGCAGCTTTTTTTATTTTTGTATTCTGCTCCAAAGCTTTGAGCACCATCTTCAATGACAATTAAATTATGTTTTTTGGCAATCGTATTGATGGAATCCATTTCACCTACTTGCCCAAAAAGGCTTACAGGGATAATAGCTTTTGTTTTTTGATTGATAGCTGGTTCAATGAGTTTTTCATCAATCTGAAAAGTATAGGGATTGATATCGACAAAAACAGGTTTGGCTCCTAAAAAAGCTATCATTTCTGCTGCAGCGATGAAACTAAAAGGTGTTGTGATGACTTCATCGCCTGCTTGTAAGTCAATGGCAAGTAAGGCAAGCAGGATAGCAGAAGTGCCACTTGAGCAGGTGATTGCATATTTACATCCTACAAAAGTAGATAATTCATTTTCTAGAGCTTCAACTTCTTTACCCATAATAAAAGAAGAATTTTCAATAGTCTTTGAAATAGCTTTTTGGATTTCATCTTTGTGTTCAATATGGGATTGTAATAGATTTGCAAAGTCAATCTTCATCAATTATTATCTCGTCATTGAGTAATTTGTATTTTGTGCCATCAAAACTATCGGTTGCTTTGCCTTTATCATCAAAAGTCATTTTTTGAGCACCCTTATCCACCCAGCCAATTTGCCTAGATGGTATGCCAGCTACTAGAGCAAAAGGTTTGATATTTTCCCTCACTACTGCCCCTGCTGCTATAAAAGCATATTCTCCAATTGTTACACCGCATATAATCGTAGCATTTGCCCCAATTGAGCAACCTTCTTTTAAAAGTGTTTTTTTGTATTCATTTTTTCTTATGATGAAAGATCTTGGATTATAGACATTTGTAAAAACCACTGAAGGTCCTAAAAATACATTATTTTCACATTCTACACCTTCATAAACACTGACATTGTTTTGGATTTTACAGTTATTGCCAATTTTTACATTGGGTCCCACAACGCAATTTTGACCAAAAGAACAATTTTGACCGATTATAACTCCAGTCAAAATATGGCAAAAGTGCCATATTTTAGAATCTTTTCCAATGATAACATTATCATCAATAAAGCTTGTGTGATGGGTAAAGTAATCCATTCAAATCCTTTGGCATAACGGATGGTAATCTCCAGCCAAACCTATTGGAGAGGTATTCCTAATATCGTGGATGATTTGGATAGATTCTTTAGAATCTTTCAAGTCAAATCCTTTATCTTGAAGGATTTCTTCATAACTATTTGTATGCAAGTTTGTGAATCCATCGCTGAATTCAACTTCATCATTGTTTATTATGATTGAGCGGTAAGTTTTCTTATCCATTGCTTGAATATCTTTGGGGAGATGATTGGCATTGATAGACAAAAACCAACGAACCCTAGCGTGTTTAAGTTCTAAATACCCACCCATACAATCAGGTTTATGGATATGAACAATATTTATTTTTGGGTTTCCAAAAATAAAACATAGCATATCAAAAAAATGTACCCCAATATTAGTGCCAATCCCTCCACTTTTCGCCTCATCGCCCTTCCATGAAACAAAATACCATTTGCCTCGAGCCGTGATGTAAGTCAATGTGATATCATAGACTTTATTTGGATGTTTGATGAGTTCTTTTTGCACATGAGCTTTAAGTTTTTGGATATGGGGATGGAGGCGAAGTTGGAGTATGGTGTAGATTTTTTTGCCAGTTTCTTTTTGTGCTTGTTCAAGGCTATCTATATTCCAAGGATTTAACACTAAAGGTTTTTCACAAATTGCATTTATTCCATTTTTTAGGGCAAATCGTATATGACTATCATGTAAGTAATTGGGTGAACAAATAGAAAGGTATTGAATGCCTTGATTTTTATGAGTCAATTTATTAATATGTCTATCAAAACGTTCAAATTCTGTGAAAAAATCTGCTTGTGGGAAATAACTATCAAGTATCCCTACAGAATCTCTTGGGTCAAATGCACAGGAAAGCGTATTGCCAGTATCTTTGATCGCTTTGAGGTGTTTGGGAGCAATGTAACCTCCCACTCCAATTATCCCAAAAGGTATCATAATGTCTCCAAAATTTTTTCTAGGATAAAATCTCCAGCATTTCCTTCTCCATACAGATGAGTAGGGAATTGTTTTGTGAATATATCGGGTATATTATCAAAAGCTTGAATAATATTTTCTTTATCTGCTTTTAATAAAATTGCACATTTGTTTGTGATGAGTTCTTGCCATTCGCTTTTATCCCTGAGGACAAAACAAGGTTTTTTGAAAAAATATGCTTCTTTTTGTAGTCCACCGCTATCGGTAAACACAGCTTTTGTGTGTTGGAGTAGCCAAATTATTTCAAGATAACTCAAAGGTTTTGTAAAAGTAATATGGGGGAGTTTGAAGTTTTGATTTTTGAGTTTGAAGGCTGTTTTTGGGTGTAGTGGCAAGATAACCTGTGTCTTTGAAGCGATAAAATCTAGTGATTCAAAAATATTTTTAAACCTTTGATTATCATCCGTATTTTGTACCCTGTGTATACTGGCTAGGACAAATTCAGATTCAATAGGAATTGATGGTTTTTTGGCATATTTTGAGTAAAAAATAGCATTATCTTTCATTACATCACCGCTATAGTAGAATTTGCATTCAAAGTTTTCAAATCCTTCATTTTTGAGGTTTTGTATTGCTGTTTGTGTAGGGCAAAAAAGGAGTGAAGAAACTCTATCTGTGAGGATACGATTACTTTCTTCAGGCATTGAAAAATCAAAGCTGCGTAATCCGGCTTCAATATGGATAAGAGGAGTTTGAGTTTTGCACGCACTCAATGCACCTGCAAGTGTAGAATTAGTATCTCCATAAACAAGTAGTGCATTTGGTTTTGTTTTTAAGATTATTTTATGGAGATTTTTAAGCATAGCAGAAATCATTTCAAGGTGAGGTTTATTGCCGCATTGAAGGTTATAATTAGGATATGAGAGATTCAATTCTTTAAAAAATATTTCACTCATTTCTAAATCATAATGTTGCCCAGTATGCACAATGATTTCTTCAAATTGAGGGTATTTTTTGAATGAACGTTGTAAGCAAGAAGCTTTTATGAATTGGGGACGTGCACCTAATATTGTTAAGATTTTCATAAAAAGATTATACTTAAATCTTGTAGTGTTTGAAAATGTTTTATTGTTGTTTTATCATTTTAGCTGCTTGGATAAATTCTTTTACCCCTTTATCCCAGAGCATCCTAGCTGCCAAGAGGAAGGTGATCTTATTTGATTTGGTGTTGGTTTGGTTTATGAAAAAATGCTTTAGATTGATTCCTTCACTATTTATGAGGAATGTTTTTGAAGGGAGTGTGATTTTTCTTTTTAAAAATTCTAATTCATCATCATGATTGAGAAACCAAATTTCTGAATTGTGTTTGAGTGATATTTTATACATGTTTGAAATCAAAAATAACAATATTTTTTTCTTCACTCCACCTTCTATAAAGGCATATCCAAGTCCTGTGATGATGCTGATATGAGGGATTTTCAAAATCCTACAAACCAAAGAACCATAAATCACAGGTTTGATTGTATAAGTAAAGGTCATTGATGGAGAAATGGATTTTAAGATTTTTTTGATTTGGAAAAAGGTTTTGAGATCTTCAATAGGGTTGAGTCCTTTTGAATTTATCTTGATAGGATGATGGAAAAAACCTTCTATATTAAAATAATTGGTGTATTCATCTTTAGGTGAAAGGATATGGATGATGAACCCTTGTTTTTTTAGCTCTCTTAAGACTTCTAATCGAAAATTATACATCCCAAATGAAGTGTTGGATACAAAAGCAATGATAGGTTTTTTTATATCAAGTTTATTTTTATAAATTTTAATGATTTCATTGACATCAAATTTTTTTACAAATTCTCTTCCTGCTTTCCCCATTTTTAGATGTTGCTCTTTAGAGAGATTTAAAAAATATTCCAAAGCATTTTTTAAAGAGGTGGTATTTTTAGCTTCACATAAGATTCCATTGTCTCCAATGATGAGGTCACCACATTGTTTTCCATTGCAAATAGTTTCTTTGCAACCTGCAGTATTGGTTGTGATGATGGGTTTTTCCATAGCCATTGCTTCAAGCAATATTCGAGGTACTCCTTCACGATAATAACTAGGCAAAACGATACAGCTAGCATTTTCAATGTATTTTCTAATGTCTTTTACCATCCCTCCATATGAAATCAATCCTTCTTTTTCCCATTTCCGGATTTGATTTAATGGAACAGATGATGTATTGTCATCAGTTTTCCCTAAAAGACAAAATTCTAAATCTTTTATTTTATTCATTAAAATTTAATTTTCCCAAAGCTTATGATAAAAGCTATTATTCTAGCATAAGTTTGCCATTTTTTATAATACCTTAATGATTTTAAACATGCTTTTAAATAAGCAGGGATACAATTTTTTGTTTCATCAAAACGATATTCAAGTTCAATGACTGAGAGCAATATATTTTGAATTTTATTTTTTGCTGGATAAAAATATTGATGAGAGCTTAGTTCGTTGTCCTCTTGAAGGTGTTCTAAGATATTGATGATTTTTTTGAGGTCATTGATGCGTTTATCCCTCATTATTGGATTGATTTGTCTTGTGATAGAGTTGGTATTCTCACAATAGAAATAAAATTTATTTTTCACCCCACAAGAACTTTTTGCAAGCAGGGTTATTACAAAAGTTTTAAGAACATCTTCTGCCATCACTAACCTTTCGTTGACAAAATCAAGCTTTTGGATTGCTTTGTGTATTAAATCTTTTTTATAGATTTTACTACATATATGCCAAGGAGGGGTAGAAGGTTGTAGAAATACTTTTTTTAAGATATTTTGATTTTTGAGGTTTTTGGTGATGATGTTGGGTGTTTTGCGTTTCCAATCTGGTGGGAAAAATTGCATTCCAAAATGTATAATATCGGGTAAATTTTTCTCTTGAATTTCTAGTATATGTGCTTTTGTCATTGAAATTTCGCAAGTTTTTGTATCCAAAAAATCATCCCCATCTAAATAGCAGATGTATTTTCCACAAGCTTTTTTTGAACCTATGATTCTGGAGTGGAATGTACCCATATTTTGTGAGTTATGAATGATTTTTATCCTTGAATCTTTATGGGCATATTCTTTGGCTATGAGGATACTATTGTCCGTCCCACAATCATCTACAATGATGATTTCAATATCTTTAAAAGTTTGGTTGATACAAGATTCTAGACATCTTGAAATGTAGGCTTGTATCTGATATACAGGAATGATGATAGAGATAAAGGGATTTTGTTGCATTTGAACTTTTTATAGACCTTTAGATTTTATTTTTGCTTAGGTAAACCCTTGCAGTATTGAGGAATTTTTTTGGTAATATTTTTCTTATCAATAAACGAGGCAAAATATAAAAAATTGTTTTTGAAAAAAACCATACCGGGAATAAAGCATTATATTTATACCCAATCATACAAGATTCTTTAAAAATCTTATAAGAGAAATTTGCTGATATACCATTGAGGTTAAATTGGGCAATGATCACATCTCTTTTTTCAAACAAAAAACCTTGATGATAGATTTTGGCAAAAAAGTCTGAATCTGCAGCAATTTTAAATCGTGTATCAAAAGGATATTGCCTCAAGAGTGTTGTAGAAGTGAAAGAAGATTGATGGATAAAATGATGATGGTATTTATGCTTTTGTGAAGCTGAATATAAGATTTTAGAGTGTGAAGCATCATAGATGAGTTGTGAATCACCATAGATAACCCCAAGTTTATTTTCAGATGTTTTATAAGTCTTAAGCGGGAATATTTCTTCTATAGTTGTATTTTTGAAAAACATATCCCCGCTGTTCATAAAATTACACCATTCTCCAGTGCAGAATTTTACCCCTTTATTCATCGCATCATAAATCCCTTCGTCTTTTTCGCTGATGAATTTTGTGATTTTATGTTTGAAAGTATTGGGTTTGTTTATATAATTTTCAATGTTTTGCACAGTCCTATCGGTACTCTTTCCATCAATGATTATATATTCAATGTGAGGATAGGTTTGGGATAAAACAGATTCTATTGTTTTTGCTATGTTTTTTTCATCATTGAAAACAACAGTGATAATAGAGACTAAGGGTAGTTTGTCAGTATCTTGCATTGGATCTCTTTTTTTGATATACCGCAACAACAGTGTGTCCATAAGCTTTTGGAGGGATGTGGATGAATTTTTTTCCAATAAGTCCAGCTCTATTAATGAATTTACGCACCAATCTTTTATCAATCAAAGGTGTAGATAGGAATTTCTTTGTCCATATGATAGATTTGTACAAATCAATATGTTCAGGTTGGATATTTTCATGATAAATTTCTATCAAATCCAAATCAAATATTTTGGCAATTTTTTTGAGGCAAGTATCTGAAAATCTCGATACATGATGGGGTGGCATATTTAAAATACCATTGACACAATCTTTCAAAAAACTATCTTCACTTGGAATGGCAATGATCATAGCCCCCCCCCCCTTCAAACTTTTTACTTTTGAACTTAAAAAATTTTTTGGATTTGAAACATGTTCTAGGACTTGGAAACTACATACGACATCAAAGCATTCTTGATGAGAATCTGAATACTCTTGAATGGATAAGTTTTCAATATGAATACCATTTTCCTTAGCAATTTTTTTTGCATCTGTGCTGAATTCAAGTCCTGTGTAGTCATTTGTTTTTAAGAATAAAGAAAATGCACCTTTGCCACAGCCAACTTCTAAAACTTTGTGTTGTGGTTGGATAAAATCTTTGGCGAAATGGTATTCATTCTTTTCGTTCATATAATACCAGGGAAGTTTATTGAGTGTGTTGTAAAAAGCATTATCTCCTGTAGGCATTGTGCCATTTTCATCAACAAAGAATCTGAAATCACAATGTTTGCATATATAGTAATTTATATTTGATTGTATCAAAGAGGATATATCTATATTGAAGGCTTTTTGATAGAGGGTTATCAAGTCTTTTTTTTGGATAGTTTCTTGGATTTTGCATTCATTTTGCTCACATAAAGGACATTTCATCTTGTTCCTTTTGATTTGGATTGGATATATCTTTTGATAGGTCGCAAAATAGGTCTTGCGAATTCTAATGAGGAAATGATATGAAACATTACCTTACTTGCCCCCCCCCCCTATAGATTTTAACTTTGGACCCAGTTTTTGATCCTTGATTTTTGAAAAGAGCGTTGCGTGAGTGTTTTTTAGCATACCTTGATTTTTCATCCCCATTTTTGTGGCAAAAAAATTAAAGCTATAGCGATAATGGAAATTTTTTGGTAGATGGCATTGGATACAGGGATAGAAACAATTCGCAATGATAGCTTCACCTCCGATTTTAAGCACAGCTATCATTTGTGCAAAGGTTTCTAATGGGTCATCAACATGTTCAAGAACATCTGTAGAGATGAGGCAATCAAACGTCCCTTCAAGCTGAGATATAAAAGAGATATTTTTATAACCCTCAATACATTTTTTTCCATACTTGCTTGGGAAAGGTTCATAGATAAAAATTTGTTTTTGTGGGCATTTATCTGCAATTACTTTTGCCAAACTGCCAAAGCCACCACCATAATCAAGTATGGTTTGAAAATCTGATTGGGCAATATGGGAGGCAATATTTTGTCTTATTTGCATTGAAATCTCATCATTTTCAATAAAAAGTCCATTCAATACCCATACTGGATGGTTGTAATATTCTCCAATCTTTGACCAATCTAAAGCTTTGTTATCACAACCATATTCATACCATACTTTATCCATCAGATACCAGATTTGATTTAAATCATCTTTAATATCTGGATTTTGAGAATCTAATAGATTTTGAATTGTTTGTAATTCATGATTATCAAGTCCTGTATTTTCTAATGCAATGTTCATTTCTTATCCTATCCTGATTTTTAAAATTATAGCATTTTTTACTCATTGATACTTGGGCTTTGATTTAAGCAAAATCTATTGTCAGTTTGTTATGATTATTTTTTTACGGATTTTAGAAATGTTTTGTAGATTAAAATTTTCATGAAGGAATATCCTAGGCAGTGCACTTAGATATTTTGAATGTTGAGGGTATATATTTCCAGATCTAGTCGTTACAGCTGTTTGGAAGCCTAAATTTTGCAGCAGATTAAAATGCTTTTCCTCTACTTCAATCCTGCTGCCAAAAGGGTAAGCAAAATGTTTTGGGGTGTGGTTCAAATGTTTTTTAAAAAGCTCATTTGCCCTTAAAATATCTGATGAAATTTCATTTGTTGTGAGATTTTTGAATATTGGGTGGGTATGGGTGTGGTTGCCAATAGTAGTGATATTATCTTTGAGCATTTCTGCTATTTGATACCATTTGAGGGCATATTGATTGTAATCTTGGGGATCGTAGAAAATTTTTAAATCATCCATTATCTTAGATGTATCCGTATAATTATGAGAGTTTTCAATGATGATTTGTCGCAATTTTAAAAATACCATTGATTTGGCTTCTAATGTTGAGGTGTCAAATATTTCGCCATTGTATGTTATAGAATTGTTTTGTAATAAATAATCTTCAAGGGCAAACCACCACATATTATGTGTTTTTTCTGGGAAAGCTGTGCATACATAGATACAAAAAGGGATATTGTATTTTTTAAAAATAGGGTAACCAAAGCTAAAATTATCTTCATACCCATCATCAATGGTGATGAGCAAGGATTTTTCTCTCAAAGTTTTTTTATTGCGTAGGCTTTCATATAGATCATCTAGTGAGATGAAGTGATAGCCTTGTGAGATTGAAGATAGGATAAAGTGTTCCAAAAAATCTGGACTGACCTTCATATTTTCATTGATAGGGAGTCTTTTTGGGTCTATAGGGGCGATGCGATGTAGCATAAAAATAGTAGCTTTACCGGAAAATATTTTTTGAATAGGTTTGAAATTATTCAAATATTGTATTATTTTTGTTTTCAATGACATATATTTTCTCGTGATGTTTTATTTTTTGAGAGCTTTGATACAAATGACTACTTGATAATCTTCATCGTGATAAAATACCTCTTCTCTTGTGAGTTCTTCTGCACAAATCCCTTGTAGTTCAGCAATCGCACTCAATACATTTCCATAAGTGCTTACTTCAATATTATCTTCCCCAAAAACTTTGCTAAAAGCATTTTTAATCCCCATATCTGTAAAACGGTGATAATCCCCCCAACGTTGATAATCATATCGACTGATTTGTATCAATCCTGCTACTGTGATGAGTGCAGCACCTCCAGTTTTGAGCATTGAATAGATGCCCTCAATGGCTTTTTGGTAATCATCAATAAAATTAAGCGTGAATGTGCAAATCAAGCAATCAAGATAGTCTTTAGGTAAGTTTTGATATTTTGTCAAATCGCCAATAATCGTAGCTTTTTTATTATCATTAGTATAGTGGAGTATCTCACTTTTACTCACTTGCCCCCCCCCCCATCGCTTTGTATAAGTCGCGTCTGCTATTTCACATACTATTCCTTGAATATAAAGTGTATTTTTAGAAAGGAAATCATCTGTATATATCCTGTCTATAGGAGTCCCTCTATCTAGTCCAAATATTTTAGATATGGGTTTGAGGTGACGCATATTTTGCCATTTAGGTCGATAAAAGATCCTATTTATTATCTTTTTGAATTGCAAATAGAGTTTTTTAACTATCTTGAAAGGTAATTTTATGAGAGTCATGAATCTCCTTATATAGATAAATATAGTTTTGGATTATAAGGTGTTGTTCGAATGTATCTTGTATCTTTTTTCTTCCATTTGTGCATAAATTTTGATAATTCAACTCATCCAAACTCAAAATCCATTCAATCCCTTTTGCTAGCTTCATAGGGTCAAAAGGAGTAGCAAGATAACCATTGATTTTATGTTCTATTATATCGGAATTCCCCCCAATATCAAATGCGACTACAGGTGTGGCACACGATAGAGATTCTACAATAGTGTTGGATAGATTTTCACTCAAGCTTGGCATTACTAAAATATCTGCTGCATTGTAGACTAACTGAAGGCTAATATCATCGTGTAAATGACCTAAATAATATGTCTGTATGCCTTCAATATATTCAATTTCCCCATTTTCATTCCCACTAGCCCCAAAAATCAAAATTTCGATATTGCTTTTGTTTTTCAAAAATCTCAAAGCTTTTTTGAATTCTGGATAACCTTTCCTGTCTAGAGTAGTCGCATTAATAGCACCAAAAGCAATGATTTTTTTTTGATGATTGATTTTTAGTAGTTTGCGAGCTATATTTTTATCTAGCGGGCTATAGAGATCAGTGTTGATAGGGTTTGGGATATTGACAATTTTTTTATCTTTTAAAAGTGCAGATTCTCTTGCACAATTTGCAATCCATCTGCTCAAACCATTGATAGTCAAATCAAGTTTAGCATAGGTTTTCTTTTTTTGTCTGAAAGTAAAAAAACTCATGTCAAATTTGAAATTGGATTTTAATAGAGGGCATTTTTGGCAATGGAATTTTTCTTTTTTGCAGCTTGGTTCTATGACATGGCAGCCCCCTGTATATGGATTTGCATCATGCAGGCTCCAAAGTAGGGGGGCTTTGATTTTTTTGAGATCCTTGATGTTTAAAAATCCATTATTTATCCAATGCAAATGGACGATATCTGGTTTTAGGGAGTTGATTGTTTTGATGAGTTGATTGTTGTGGACCCAATCAATTGAGAATATATCTTTTTTACGTTTTGGGTAAAATAAAAGAGGTATCTGACAGAGGGCAGGGCGAATTTTTTCTAGTATTTTTTGTGTTTTTGTTTTGGATATTCGCATTACATTTTTTGTGTCTGTATTTTTATTTTGGACAAACACGATGGATTCTATTATTTCGTCTTTGTTATTTGAGCTTTCAAGCAGAGCATTATGGAGTCTTAAGGCAGCTCTTCCAGCTCCTCCAGTATCTTGAGAGACTAGATGGAGGATTTTCATTTTTTTATACTTTGTAGATTATTTTTCATAATAGGGTGCTTTGTATGTTTGAAATGGCAAGTCCAAATTTAGATAATAAGGCATATGTCCTGTCCTTTCTGTGATAGGAGGAGGGGTCATATAATCCCCATATAGTCTTTCTAAATAGATTTTATAATTAGCAGGTGCAGGGAATTGGGTATCTTCAAAATCAAGCATTATTGTTGGCAAAAAATCATTCAAGTAATGCAAAGCATTTGGATATACAAGTAAGACAAAAGCACAAGCAATGATTTGAGATTGATCAAAATCATATTTCAATACTGCTTTTTTAGTTTTGTTTTTAAAATAGTCTAATACTGGCTGGAATACAAGACTTGAACGTATGCTTAAGATTATTTGCTTGATTTGTTTGATAGGGAATTTGTTTTTTTCTGGAGCTTTAGATTTCCAGTATTTTTCATATCTTCGCCCTGCGTATTTTGATAGATTTTTGAAATGTTTTTTTGCTTTCAAAAGATCATCACCTCCACCATCAAGGATAAAAATATCAATGCCAATACCACTTTTATATTTGATATTATTTTCTGCTATCGTTGATTCTATAGCTGTTGTGGTCGTATCTTCTAGTTTTGCGAAATTCCAAATGAAATTTTGTGTTTTGTCCCAATGTTTGAATATGAATTTTTTTTCAAAAATATTGTGTGTGCCATTTTTGAAATCTTGCATATCCAAAGAGACAAGTTTTTCATAATCACTTCTTGGCATATAAAAATCCATATCATCATCCCAAGGAATAAAGCCTTTATGCCTAACTGCACCAAGCAATGTCCCACAAGACATAAAATATCTTAAATTGTATTTTTCACAAACCCTTTTGAATTCTTTGGCGACATCAAGAGTTTTTTGTTGGATCTTTTTCAGTAGGTCTTCTTCCATTTTTTTCCTTTATGAGAGTTGATTTTTAATGGATTCTATATCAAATAGGCTATTTTTGGCTCTATCATTTAGAGAGTTTAATATTTCTTTGAGTTCCTCTTTTGATATATTATAGTTTTTGAAATCTGTTGGGATATTGAGTTTAGAAAATAATTTTTTTATAGGGGTTTGATAAATTTTTAGTGTTTGTTTTGCTTGGCTTTCAGGGAGTTGGCTAAATAAAAAGGGTAGGGTAAAACTACATGCAATGCCATGTGGGATGCCTTTTTTTATCGTGAGTGGGTAACTGATGGCGTGAGCTAGTGCTGTTTGTGTCGCACCGAATGCAAACCCAGCAAAAATACTTGCTAAGGTGATTTGTTCTCTAAGATAGAGAGAATGAAGATCTTTAGATAATTTGGGTAAGTTTTCTAAAATCAACTCTATGGCTTTTGTGGCATTATTTGTAGAAATGGGGTTGGCATTTTTATTCCATATAGATTCAACAGAATGTGAGAGGGCATCTAAAGCTGTCGAAATCGTGATGTCTTTTGGGAGTGTGAGCATTAAGGATGGATCATAAAAGGCAGCTTTACAATACAGGTTCCTCAAGTGTAGGGAATATTTTTTATTATTTTCTTTGTCCCATATTGTTGCCCAAGGAGTGAGTTCTGAGCTTGTTCCAGCAGTCGTGGGGAAGGCATATATTGGGATGAAGGGTTTGGATTCCTCGGGCGTTGGGACATTATCTTTGATTTGGAATGGGGAGTTGATGCTTAAGATTTTTGCACAATCAATCACGCTTCCCCCACCTATTGCAATAATACTTTGAATTGATTCTGTTATGTTTTGTAGAGATTTTAAGTATTTAATACAAGGATTTGTAGGTACATTGGAAATTATTTTTTTGAGTTTATTGCCTAATATTTTTTTGCTTGATTCAATCAGTCCTCTTTTTTCAAATCCAGCTGAGGTTATCAATAAAATATCTTTAGAATCTATTTTTGATAAAGCCTCAGTATATGGGATATTGAAAACAATTTCCACCGGATTGTAAAAATTAAAATTCATTGATGTTCCAGTAAGAATTTTTGAAGCCTTTCTTTGACTTCATAAGGTTTGATTTTTGGACGACTCAAATCTTTTTTGCTTCCTTTTTGGATTTGCAGATAGATAAATACTGCCCCTTGTTTGCTTTTGGATTCTATAAAATCAAGTAAAATGTTTTTAAAATCAATCAAATCATACACTAAAAATACCTTTTGATACCCACAAGAATAAGCAATCTGTGGGATATTGCATTCAGAAGAGAGGCTAAACTGTCCTCCAGTAGAATCATGACTTTGATTGTCTAAGCAAATATGGCAGAAATTTCCTTTTGCATAATAGGCATTAGTACTCATATTCCCCATTCGCATTAATAATGCCCCATCCCCATCAATGGCAATGACTTTTTTCTCACTCTTAAGGCTTATCCCTAAGCCTAGTGGAGATACACAACCCATCGAACCTACCATATATAGATAATTGCAAGCATCATTGATTTCATAAAGTTCTCGCCCACTTTTGCCTGTAGTAGCTAGAATGATTGTGTTGTCATTATTAATGGAATCAATAGTTTGGAGTGCTTGTAATCTTGTGGGAAGAGAGTTTGTTTTTTGTGTTTCTTTGAAAGTTTTTTGGGTGTTTTTGGGTTGAAAATTTAGCAGTAGTTTTTCTTGCCTAAAGGTATCTTTGCGTACGATGAAAAAGAAGCTTTTATTTTGAGTAATTGCTTTTCTTGCTTCAATTATTTGGAGTTTTGCTTTGTTCAAATCAGGGCTTAGGAAATCATAAGGTATTTTGCAGATTTGAAAGATTTTATCTGTAATAGTGCCTAATAGTTCGTGTTGTGGCTCATCAGAAATACCTTCTTCACCCCTCAAGGATACAAATCCTAAAATAGGCAACCTGAATATATGATTGAGACTTGTGAGTGGGGATAAGGCATTAGATAGCCCACTATTTTGCATTAGCACGACACCTGTTTCTGAAGAAGCGAGGCTTATGCCAGAGGCAATAGCGATGGCATCGCCTTCGTTGTTTGCCATAATGAATCTTTTTTCATTCAAAGCATGATTGATGAGAGGGGATAAAAATGAACAAGGCACACCAGTAAATGTATTGAAATAATGAGATTTTAAAATCTCTCCAAATTCTTTGGTATCTAGCATTTTTTTCCTTTATTTTGTTCCTGATATGAGGTTTAGGATTTCCTCAATATTTAAGCATTTATTTTCGACTTCTTTGCTCCGATCAAATTCTAAAATCCCTTGAGCTACTTCTTTCATTGCTGGGTATGCTGCCCGCAATAAATGATTGGCATAAATGATAATGTTAGCTCCGTGATTACAAAGCTCTTTGGCACTCACTTGATTGAAACTTGTTGGGACAAGTATAATCGGAGTATTGGCATCTTCTTGCCTGAATTTTTTCAAAAATTCAAAGATTTCATCAGGAGTTTTTTGACGTGAATGGATCATGATGCCATCTGCACCTGCTTGGATATAGGCTTTTGCTCGTGTCAATGCATCTTCAATACCTTTTTCTAAAATAAGGCTTTCAATCCTTGCGATGATCATAAAATCTTTTGTGATTTGGGCTTTTTTGCCCATACTTATTTTGTAACAAAAGTCTTCTATGGTGTCTTGATTTTGTAAAACATCATTCCCAAAAAGAGAGTTTTTTTTCAAGCCAATTTTATCTTCAATGATTACTGCACTCACTCCTGTACGTTCCAATGACCTTACTGTGAAAGTAAAATGTTCAGGTTTACCTCCAGTGTCAGCATCATAAATAAGAGGCTTTGTCGTTACTTCAAAGATTTCATTGATGGTAGAAAGTCTTGAGGTGAGGTTGACTGCTTCAATATCGGGTTTTCCCCTAGAAGTAGAATCTGTGAGTGAGCTTGACCAAAAGCCATCAAATTCAACTTTTCCATTTCCTCTGCCATTGGGTTGGGCTTGGACATTTTGTGCGATGAGGGCTGAAATCGCATTGTGTACTTCTAGGATACGCAGAGGTTTTTTTGCTGCAATAAGTCGTCTTAAAAGTGATAGGCGGGCATTAGTGCTGATACCAATAGATCTGGCATTTTCATTGAGTTGAGTTGAAGAAATACCTTCTGTATAAGCAGGCTCTATCAACTCTCCTTTGCCTATATCTTTTAGTGTATAGATTACATTTTGTCTGGTTTTTTCCTGGGGTCCACTTTTCCAATCATCGCCGTGTATGACAAAATCAGGCTTTAGTTTCCTGATATTTTCTTCATAGCTTAGGGTTGTTTGTGGGATGATTTCATAGACATAGCGGATCGTTTCGATAACTTTTTTTCTTTGTTCATAGTCCATATAAGGCAATCGTTTATAAGAGGCGATAGCAGAATCAGTCAGCAGTCCTACGATGACTTTCCCATACCCAGAGGCTATTTTGAGTATATTGATATGTCCAGGGTGGATAATATCTCCACTCATTGCGACATAGACGATTTTATCTTGCATTTTTATCCTTTTTTGGATTTTTGATTAGAATTTTTATTTTTTTTGCTAGAGGCAGGAGTTTGAGTTTGACTAAAATTGGGTGGACAAAGTCTCTACGGTATGAATAAAAAGCCCAAGCTTGATTTTCTCCTATTTTTTCACAATAAGGGATATTTTTTATCAGTTTGGGGCAAAAATCTTGGGATAATTGCTGGTGTTGCCAATTATCGTTAAAATCACAATGCTCTCCCCTGCCATCATACCCTCTATTGACTGATAAGGGCTTGATAGGGTAGAGTGTGAATGTATTTTGTTGGAACATATTATAGCAAATTATCCCATCTGCGTGCTTTTTATTATTTTTTACCGTATCTTCCAAAATGGGTAACAAATGTCGTGAGATAGAGTTGAATGCTTTTAGTTGTTTTTTATCTTTGAAAAAATCTTGTATGCCTTCAAGATCCCAATCAATATTTTCATATCTATCTTTCCACATCCCCACTCCCCAAGGTGAATACATTTTGAGTAAAAAAACTTCATAAGGATAAGATTTAGGGACTATTTTGTGATAATGTGTGTTTGAGGCGATAGAGATGATACGTTTATCATCTTGATATAATTGAAGGGCGTCATTCATATAGTTTAAAAACTCATTTGAAACAATGACATCATCTTCAAATGAAATGACTCTATCATATTTGGAATAAAGATAATCAAAAGCATCCCTTCCTGATTGAAAACTTCCTTTGTTAGACTCCCAAAAAATCCCTTCAATATTTTTGAAATAAAAGCTTTTTTTGAGGCTGATGATGTAGTCTCTGACTTTTTGGACAGGTATTTCAAACTCTTTAGAATAAGGGGCATCTGAGACGATAAAAACATCAGTCTGTTTTGCTAGGGTGTTTTTTGCTAAGGATTCAATAGCATTTTGTAGGCAATCAAGCCTATCATAAACACTAATTAGGACGGGAGCTAGATTTTTTATTGCCTGCATTAAGATACCTTAAGATAATCTTGTTTTTAAAAGTTTAATTATAGCATACTTTAAGATTTGGGGTGATTAGAGGATTGGGTAAATTCAATCTTGTATGAAAATAAAATCTTTTCAAAATAAATTTTTGGCAAAATTATTTGATAATTAGTCGATATGTTGTATAATGATTGCATAGACAACTAGATAAATTTTTTTTAAAGATTAATCAATAAATTTTATTATGAGAGGATTTGATGCGGTTTCATTTCAAAGGCACTATCGCTACTATCATAGCTATTATATTGCTAATGAGTCAAAGCCTCTATGCACTCACTAATGTAACTAGCACATTTTCTAGCTTGGCTTCTGGTAGCTGGAGTAGTGATGCGATAGTGAATGGATGGGATGGGTGGAGTGACAAATGGGCATGGTCTAAACCCTATACTCCTACTTATAGTTTTGGAAACCATACCCTCACCTTTGCAGGTGGCAATTCTCCTTCTTGGGGAAGTGGTGGTGGACGAATGGGGACACAAGAAGTCACTATCAATGCAGGAAAAGTCATTTTCAATCCGAATGCATTGCTCCAAATTGGGAATAATATGAATACAAATTCCGCAACTGTTATTTTCAATGCTCCTTTGAGTATGGGAGGGGGCAGTCAAATTAATGTTAAGGGAAAATCATACCTCTATCTCAAACAAGGCATCACAGGGAGTGCTAACCTCAATATAGATGGGAAACTTGAGGCGAATAACAATACTAAAGATTTTATCGTCTCTCGTCTCTATCTGGGTAAAAATGCAAGCATATCTGCTAAAAATTTCCAAACAGATAAGCTTGATCTCTATGAAAATGTTACTCTGAATGCAATAGACGTGAGTGGAAGTATAAAAATAGGCACCTTTACAAATACAAGATCGGGGTTGCTTTCAAATGCAACTGCTAAGCTTGATACGCATTCAAATGTAGCGATAGATACTATCAATGTGGGTAATTATGGAGGTGGTAGGAATATCTCTATTGATACACATGGTTATGGTGATATTAACCTTATGGGTTCTTTGCAGGTGAATGGCAGTGCTGGAGGGAGTGGGTTGGCAGGCTCAGTGGCAGGTTTTATCTTCAATGGCAAAAATGTAACTTTCAATTCAGATGTTACACTAGGCTATTACAATAAGCTTACAGTCAAAGGTGTAGGTAAATTTAGTGCTAAAAAAATCAACATCAATAATATTGCTACTGCAGGTGCGGATTCGATCTTGGATTTTTCCGGTATGATGGGGAATACCAATATCCAAACCCTTGAGCTTAGGACAGCGAGCGTTTATGGCAAAAATTTCACTATAGGTAATTTGATAGAACATAAGGGGGCTTCAAGATCTGTCTTTTATACTGATATTGGCACAAGCAGTATAAATAACCTCACGCTTGAAGGAGGAAGTAGTAATGCGGATAATACAATTTTAGAATTCAAGGGTGGGGGCAATTCATTGAATATCACTGGGACTGCAGATATACAGAGTTGGGGTGTATTGGATGCTTCCACTATCAAGACACTCATTATTGATAATTTGAAATCATCTTATGCAACCATCAAGGCAAAAGATCTCACAGTCAATAATGCTACTTTTAGTAATAACAAAACCTATCTTTATGCAGACAATACACATTCTAATGGCACTATTTCTTTGGACAATGCAGCAGAGCTTTGGCTAAAAAGTGGGCAAAATTTCAATACCAATACCCTAAATATGAACAATGGCTCTGCATTATTTGCAGCAAAGAATAATGGAGGGATGAGTGGGACTACTACCATCAATCATATCCAATTCAATAACTCGAAGATATATGCTAATAATCTTATCACTCAAGATATTAGCATACAAAACAATGCAAATGTTTATTTAAATAATGGAACTTATACCAATCAGGGCGATTTGAATATTTCTGATGGGAGTTATTTGCAAGTTCATGGTGGGGATTTTATCAATAATGGAGAGCTTAATATCACTATGGGTGCAGACCCGACAAAAAATGCCAAAAATCTCATCAATGTCTTAGATGGTTCCTTTACCTTTGATATGACCAAATATAATCAGAGTATCCCTGTTTATGATAATAATGGCAATCAAACAGGTACAATTACAAACCAAGTCCCAAAAGCTGCTATCAATGTAAAACTGAATCTTTCTGGTCTCTCAGCAGGTCAGACTTATAATCTCCTCACGACAAAAAATGGCATTAACTTTAAAGATGGTTCAATTTTATATACTCCATCTGTTGATGGGTATAATACCTACAAAACAGAGCTCAATGGAAGGATGTTTTTCAGCACAGCTGATGGTTCTTCTGTGGGTATGAGCTATTGGATGAGTGATGATAATAAAAGCATTGGATTTCAATACACCACAGGGAAGCATTATGTTGATGCGACCCCTTTTATCAAGCCAGGTGTTTGGGTGCTTGGTATTGGTAGTGGGGCAGCTGCTTTTGGTTCTATCGGAGGTATACCCGGAGCAAGTGGGCTTGCCAAAGATTACACCCTCAAACTTCAAGCACAAAATTATCATAATGCAATAACAGGTAAAGATGAACCTACAGTTTACTATATCCAAAACCTAAGTTATAATAATTATGGTAATAGGGATGCAAAATTCACTGTAGATGCTAGTGGGAGTGATTTTGTACTTGGTAAAGATCAGGACATAGGAGGTTTGAGAGGTACAATCAATATTGGTCCTTATAATGCAAAATCTACAATGGATATCAAAGCAAATAATATCTATTTGGGAGGTACAATCAATTTAGGGGATGGGGCATTGATCAGTGGTCACTTGGTTTTAGAAGGGAGTGAAAAAATTATCGGAGATGATCCTAGTTCTGTTATCAATATTAAAAATCACTCAAGTTTCAAAGCTACAGGCACAAGCTTTGATTTTGCTGGGACTATCAATGCCACAGCAAACAAAACAGTCACTGATGAGGTTGGACTTGATTTGGGTGGTATCAAGGGCAATACAACTATAGGTACTCTTAATACTGCAGCAGCTAGACCCAATAGTGTGGATAACACTGCAGGCTTGAAGATGAAAGATTTCACTATCAATAACTTCAATGTCTATAAAGGCAATGGGGGGAAAATCAATAATTATTATACTGAATTCACTACTAATATTGGCACATCAAAGATTGAAAACCTCAACCTTGAAGCAGGCACAAGTGGGCTAGATCAAAGTGGATTGAAATTCAGTGCTGGAGGGGATAGCCTGACCATAGGTACTGCTAATATTGGTGCTTGGTCTTTTTTAGATGCTAGTAAGATTACTGATACTATTATCACTAAAGAACTTGATTTGCCTTATTCTGCAAAAATCACTTTTGATGGTGGCATTCATGGTGTTATATTCAATAATCTTACTTTAGAGCAAGGTTCAGTGATGAACTATGGTGGGGCAGGTTTATTAACTATTAATGGTAATTTTACTAATAATAATGGCACTATCAATATTGTAGGTAGTGGTGGGACAATCAATCCTGTCACGGTTAAAGGCAATGCGACCTTTTTATTTAATGATGATAATCTTGCCAGTAATGGCACCGTCCCACCACTCATTAAAGTCAGTGGTTTTAAGTTCAATACTAAATACACTATATTCAAGGTTGATGGCAGTGGTAGTATTACTTATGTTTATACGAATAAAGATGGTAAAACAATAAAATCTAGTGATTCAAATGGCAATAACTCTAATGGCAATGGACTATGGAGTGAAATGGCAGAAGATAGGATAATGCTCTCTGATGGTAGTGGTAAGTCAGTTGATGGTGCGGATATTTCTGTTGATAATCGATCTATTTCATTTATCATTAATGAATCTAATGTTGGGAACCCTTATGATCCTAATGATATTCGTTACTGGTTTTATAAGCGAGGTGGACAAAAATGGATTGATGCTATCAATGATGTTGATAAAGATGTGATGGATTGGTTGCAAATCCTAATGTTGGATCCAAAATATGGACACGATGGTGCTTATGCCAAAACTAAAGTGTATGGAAATGATTTGAATTATTTTTTAGGTGTTGCACAAAAACTTGCTGACACAATGACTCAACTCTCATCTGTGAATCGTAAAAATAACTCTACTGCAGCTTTTAGGCTTGCTACTGATGTGAATAAGACAAGTCGTTTAGTCAAACTTTCAAACACACAAGGTTATAAACCAAGCTTTTCTGACGCTATCAGAGAACTACAAAACAAAAAATTTGCTGTTGCTAGTAATGACACAGCTTCAATTTATAAATTTACCAATAGGAACGAATATAAAAATAATATTTGGGCTACAGGTATTGGTGCTGCAAGCTTTGTGCAAGGTGGTAATAGCACTTTATATGGTTTGAATGTGGGCTATGATAGGTTTATCAATTTAGGTGCTAATGGACTTATTGTTGGTGTGTATGGTGCGTATGCAATGGGCAATTATACAGGGGATATTATCAACAATCGTTCTTCCAATGCAAATATTGGTCTTTATTCAAGGGCTTATGTTGGCAATAATGAATTTGATATATCTGCTAGCAATACATTGGGGTATAACAAAGAGAAAATCTATTCTGTAGATACGATCTTCAGTGCTCTTTTTCAAAATTATCATTACTATACTGATACGACAAATGTGAATGTTAATTATGGGTATGTTTTTGAAATCAAAGATAAATCCGTTGTCATTAAGCCACAAATTGGCTTGAGCTATTATTTTATTGCTGCTACAAAGATAAGAGGCATCATGGATAACCCTGCTTATGAGGATTTGGCAATGCAAGCTGATGCTGATCTCAAACAAGACCTTGCTTTGAATTTAGCTATTGAAACAAGGCAATATTTCAATAGTGCTTCTTATTGGTACTTTATTGCTGGAGTTAGCCGTGATTTATTGTTAAAATCAAAAGGAGATACTGAAGTGAGATTTGTAGGGAACAATACACTCAGTTATAAAAATGGCGATGAGTTTAATACTTATGCTTCATTGACTGCAGGCGGAGAGTTAGAACTTTTTAAAAGATTTTATGTGAATTTAGGGCTAGGGGCAAAAGCAGGGATAGCTTATAAAGATATCAATATAAATGGTAGTTTAGGGATGCGTTTGGTATTTTAAAAATATAATTATTTTATATCACTTCCTGTAGAGTCAATCAACTCCCTAGAATCTTATCAAGACTACCCAATAATTTTAATCCTCTTTTTTGAGTCATTAAAATCAATCAGAAGATTGATTTTTTATAGTTTGAATATTAGGATAGACAAAAACTGTTTTCCTATCAACAAAGATTTTTTCAGGCTCATCTGTAGCATAAGCTTCAATAACAAGTGGTATTGTCAAGTCTTTTGAAGTGTTATCACCAAGAGGTTTATTGGCACGTAAGATAACAACTTGTTTGATAGTGCTTCCAGCCCTTAGGAGAAAATCGCTTTGAGGACGCATGATTTCAATATCATCTCTATTTTTGATTTTGAAATAATATTTATGATCTTTTTTATCTGTATTTTGGAATAAAAAGACATAATCATTATCAATAGTATTGTTTTTCCTGATTTCATAAAGCTCTGTTGTGCGGGCTATATTTAGAAGCATTGGTTCTTTGTCTTTGCCCATAATCAGGAGTATTGCTAAGACTATGCCTAATATTGCCATATAGCCAATGGTTTTGAATCGAAAATAATTGATTTTGAGTTTTGTTTTTGTGGCATTAGGAGAACTCCAGTTTACTAAAGAGGGTTTGCCAAGTTTGCCCATTACTTCTGTGCATGCATCGACACATTCAAGACAATTTATACATTCTAATTGCATTCCTTTTCTGATATCAATATGTGTGGGACAGACACGCACGCATTTTTCACAACTGATACATTCTGCATTGGGATCTCTTTTTTGTGGTTTTGTGGGGATTTTTTCTCCTATCAAATCATAGATAATGCCTCCACGTTTTTCATCATAAATAGGAGTGATGGTATCATCATCATAAAGGACAGATTGCACTCTAGCATAAGGGCATATGTATACACAGAAATTTTCTGCTATGAATGTGATGTCAAAGATTAAGAAAATAGCGATACTCAGCCAAAACCCAAGCAATATTTTATGATCTGTAGGGGAAGCTAAATAGTTAAAAAAATCTTCAGGTGGGATAAAATAAAATAAAAATACAGCTGAAGCAATCAGTGCGATAATGCTAAACATAAGGATACCTATGATTTTTTTTATATCATTGGTAAAAAGATTTAATTTTGGTTTTTCTTGTTTATTAGAGATTTTTTTACGCAATTTTAGGATTTTTGTCTCTATAAGATCGCGATAGATAACTCTAAATATGGTTTGTGGGCAGCTCCACCCACACCATATTCTACCCCCAAGTGTTGTCATGAAAAACACACCAACAAATAAAATGATGAGTAAAAAAGGCAATAAATAGAGTTGCTGGACATTAAAAACAGCACCTAGTAGTTGGAACTCCATATGATCAAAAGATAGTAAAAAAATCTGATTGCCATTGATTTTAATAAAGGGTAATCCCATTACAATGATAGCGATGAGAAAATAAATAATATAACGTCTTTTGCGGTAGAAGATATTTTTTTGTAAATTAGACATTGCCTTTCCTTTTTCATACAACTCCCACAAAAGGGAGGAATACAGTTTGGTTAGTTAGAAGTAATGTGATGAGTAATTGTAATGCAAATTTTATTTATTTATACTATAAAATATTTTGTAAGCTATCCTTTTTCTTTACAAATTTTGGGTAAGGATTTGGGATGGTTAAAGAGATACATTTTTGGTATTAAGGCTCTGAGCTTTTTTATTGTATAACTTTTGTCTGAAGTCTGGTAAAATTCTTTTTGAAAAATATTTTTAATTTTCTATTAAAATCTAAGGAATGTTGATGCTACAGACGATCAATCTCACAATGCGTTATGCCACAAAAAAACTTTTTGAAAATGTCAATATTAAGTTAGATAGAAATAAACGTTATGGTCTTATTGGAGCTAATGGTGCAGGTAAAAGTACATTTTTAAAGATTTTGAGTGGGGCAAATGAGGCTAGTGGTGGTGAAATAGTTATTGAATCAGGATTACGGCTTGGGGTATTAGGGCAGGATCAGTATGCTTTTGAAGAGCTTAGTCTAAAAGATGCTGTATTGATAGGTAATCGTAGGCTTTATGATGCCATAAAAGAAAAGGAACAACTTTATGCAGAAGGTGATTTGAGTGATGAATCACTCAATCATAGGTTAGGTGAGCTTGAGATAATATGTGCCGAAGAAGATCCAATGTATGAATATGAAGTAGTCATTGAAAAAATATTAGAAGATTTAGGATTTGAAGCTTCAAAGCATAATGATTTTATGAAAACCATAACCGGCGGGGATAAATTTAAAATCCTTTTGGCTCAAGTATTGTTCCCTAAACCTGATATTTTGCTTTTAGATGAGCCTACTAATAATTTAGATTTGCATTCCATTGCTTGGCTAGAAGAAAATCTCAAACGGCATGATGGCACAATGATTGTCATCAGTCACGACAGGCATTTTTTAAATGCAGTTTGTACACATATTCTGGATATGGATTTTCACACAATCAGAGAATTTAGTGGTAATTATGATGATTGGTATATTGCTTCTACTCTTATTGTCAAGCAACAAGAAGCCCAAAGAAATAAAAAACTCAAAGAAAAAGAAGAACTTGAATCTTTCATCGCTAGATTTTCTGCAAATGCAAGTAAAGCTAAACAAGCCACTTCTAGGCAAAAGCAGCTTGAAAAACTAGATATTCAAAGCCTTGAAGTTTCTAGTAGACGCGATCCTAGTATTGTGTTTAAACCAAAGCGAAGTATTGGCAATGAAGCATTAGAGTGCGATGGGATTTCTAAAAATTATGATGGATTTTGTGTCTTAAGTGATGTGAGTTTGAAGATTTTGCCTGGAGACAAAATAGCTATCATTGGACCTAATGGTGTGGGCAAAAGCACATTGTGTAAAATCCTTGTTGAAGAAATAGCTCCTGATAAGGGTGAAGTAAAGTGGGGAGCTACGGTTCAAAAAGGATATTTCCCTCAAAATGTAAGTGAAGAAATAAAAGGAAAACAAACCCTTTATGAATGGCTGTTTGCTTTTGATAAAAAAATAGAATCTTCAGAGATAAGGAATAGTTTGGGCAGGATGCTTTTTAGTGGCGAGGAACAAGAGAAAAGTATTGATGCATTGAGTGGAGGGGAAAAACATCGAATGATGCTTTCAAGGCTAATGCTTGAAGGTGGGAATTTTTTGGTGCTTGATGAGCCAACGAATCATTTAGATTTAGAATCTATCATTGCTTTGGGTGAAGCACTTTATAAGTTTGATGGTTGCGTGATTTGCGTGAGTCATGATAGGGAGCTTATTGATGCTTATGCCAATCGTATTATTGAACTAAAACCAACTCAAAATGGTGCAGAAATATTTGATTTTAGGGGCAGTTATGAAGAATATTTGGCTTTTAAAGGTTGATTTGGAGGGGATTGATGGATTTTGAATGTGATTGGGAGAGCGTCAAAGCTGTTGTTTTTAGAGCTCAGAAAGGTGGTTATTTCCATGCTGTCAAAGATTTTGACCCTATTGATTTAAAAAATCTTTTAGGATTGGAAAAAGAAATAGAGAGTTTAGAGAAAAATACTTTAGCTTTTTCTCAGGGGAGTATTGCTTCGAATGTCCTTTTGTGGGGAGCTAGGGGTTGTGGAAAAAGTTCAATGATGAAAGGAGTGTTCACAAAATTCCTTTTTGAAATCCACAGTTCTTTACGTGTGGTAGAGGTAGAGAAGGCTAATATTTTTATATTGCCTTATTTGATAGATGATTTGAGGGAAAAAACTTCTTATAGGTTTATCATTTATTGTGATGATTTATCTTTTGAAGCTAATGATGATAGTTATAAATCTCTTAAGAGTGTGCTTGAAGGTTCTCTGGAGAAAAAACCTCAAAATATATTAATGTATGCTACTTCTAATAGAAGACATTTGATAGCTGAAGTAGAGCAAACAGGGGAAATACATCAAAATGATGTATTTGATGAAGTGATTTCTCTGAGCGATCGTTTTGGACTCTCTATGGGCATATATACTCTTGGAACTGAAGAATATTTGAATATAGTACGCAGCTTGTGTGTTGATGAAAAAGAGTTTGAATCTATCAGACAATTTGCACTTAACTATGCTGCTAAAAAAGGGAATCGTAGTGGTAGAAGTGCAAAAGAGTTTTTCAAGCTCTATAAAAATAATATTTTTTAAACCTCTAATTGGCGGATTTGTTTATAGGAATATGAGATGGCTTTAGACAGTTTGATGAGCGTATCATCTTTGATGGTTGTGTTGTAGCTTATGCTAAGTAATTCTCTAGAATCCATTTCGCTATAACCCATTTCCTGAAGGACGAAAGAAGGCATAGAGAGACCATAAAGGCATTGAGCTCCATTGATAGCATGGATTTTTTGTAGCAAAAGAGATTGAAGGAGATTCCTAACTTTTATAGAGCTAAATCTTAAGGCTAGACAATTTGGTGGTGTATTTTTAAGTGGAGAAAATAGGTTTATATGATTTTTGAGTTCAATTTGTAAGTATTGATAAAATTTATTTTTTGTGTTTTCTTGTTTTTGGATAGGAGAGTGCATTGCATTCAAAAAAGCTTCAAAAAGTTTTGGATTCAATAGGCTTTGTGGAAGGATTTGAGGTTGTTTGAAATCTTTGGTGATGATGGCACCATTCCCTCTTAGGATGCCTAAAGATTCACCATTGATGAGGAAGAGTGTTTGTGCATCTAAGATTTTTGGTAGAGTGATATTTAGGCTTAGTGCAGCACTCACATCAATAATCAAAAGAAATTTTTTTAAAGATTTTGAAAGTTCTTCTTTGATTTTTTCAATAGGGTTGAAGGTAAGGATATCTTCATTGATGAATGGGATGATAAAACAATCACATTGATTTTGGATAGCTTTTGTTACTGATTTGATTTGTATTTGGGCATTTTTTTTGTCAGGTGCAATGGGGATGGCTTTGAAATTTAGCATTTTGAAGGCTTGATAACTTTGTTGATGATTGCCAATAGCATAGGCGATTTTATAGGATGGGTAAAGTTTGAGAAAAAACTCCAACCAATCCCCGCACAAAAATCCAAAAGAATGAGCTTTATCCCCACCAAACTTTTCAGCAAAATTTTTGGAATCTTTTTGTAATTGGGTAGATTCTTTAGGGTCTATGGGTGAGATATTAGGGTATTTAGATGAGATTAGTATCTGGTTAGAATTTGTGTTTAAAGGATGGTTTTGTAAAAAGTTTAATCTCATTTTTTTCCTTTGTATTTAAAAGTTCGTTTGCCTTGAGTGTTGGAAATATCATCAAAACTATCTAGACTATCTAAATAAGCGATAAGGTATTTTCGACTGAAAACAAATTTTTGTTTGAGTATGGCTATATCAATATAGCCATACTCTTCTATCATAGATCGCATTATTTGTTGGAATACAGATAGGTTTTTTTGTGTGATGAATAGATTGTGTTGTAAACGGATAATTTTTTTGCTTGAACAGAGAGTTTTTAAAGCTTTATCAGCACTTTTTGCATCAATATCAAGAGATTGATAAAGATCATAAGGAGCCAGAGGGGTGAAGCCTTGTGAATGTATATTGTCATAAATTATATTCGTGAGGTATTCAGATATATTTTTAATGTTATTTTTTTTAGATATCCATAGGTTTTGGTGTTTATTGATTTTGTCCTTTTGTTCAAGACTTTGGAGCGCATTTTGAATAAAATCTATTGATGCCCATTTATTTTTTTGTTGGATACTTGTGGCAGAAAGTAGGGCATTTTTATTTTTTTCGAAGGTAGATAGTATATCAGTTTGTATTTTTTGGAATGCCTTTGGGTGATAAATGATGAGGTTTTTTGCATCAATAAAGATTTCATTTAATGAATATGCTATTTTTAAGGAATCTTGGTGAGTGAGTCCAAAACGTTGAGTAGAAGATATGAGTCCAAAACCATGTTTGTGGACAGATGAACAAAATAAGAAAGCATTTTTAAAATCTTTTTTTAGCAAATAATTCAAATAAATACATTTTTGCTTTTTTTTCATCGGATCGGTAATTGGATTTAAGATTTTTCCTCCAGCAATGGTTCTTTTGCCATCTCTTAGGATGAAATTTTCATCAAAAATACTGAATATTTTTTCGCTCGTCTTGAGAGTGGCTAGGAGTTGAGTTTTGTTTTGATGGTCTGTGAGTTCTTGGAGTAGAGAAATTTTTGCACTGCATTTTTTTGCTCCGATAAAAAAATCTACATTTGTATTATGTAAATTTGTCTGTATGAGTGGATAGATAACTACATCAATTGTGTCAAATCCTCTGATATAACCTTTTTTGCTAAGCAAAAAACCTCTTTTTAAATTTTGAGACTGTATATTTTTGAGGTTGAGTGCAATCCTTTGACCTGTAATACCTGCTTCAACAGATTCTTGATGGTTGTTGATATGTTTGATACCCACTTCTAAATCAAGATCACAAATATAAATCTGCTCATTTTTATCTACAGAACCACTCAATATACTTCCTGTAACAATACTCCCTAAACCTTTGAGCGAAAAAGATCTATCAATGTAATAGCGAAAAAATGGTATGGTTTTTTTAATAGGTTTAGGGATGCTATAAAGGATATTTTTTAATTGGGTATGAGTCTGTGCATCATAGATACTGAAAGGATTGATTGAATGGAGTTTAGTATTTTTGAGGTTGGAAAATGTGTCTGTAATTTTTATTTTTAGGTTTGGAGGGATTTGAGGTTTGGGCAAAAGATCAATTTTGCTCAGGATACATATGGCAAGAGGAATACCCAAAATATCTGCAATTTGTAGGTGTTCAATACTTTGAGGTTTGATGCCTTCACGCACATCAATAATGAGTAAAAAAACATCAATGCTAAAAGCCCCTGCAATCATATTTTTAATAAGTTTTTCGTGACCAGGTACATCAATAAAAGATATATTCCTGCTTGGATTGGTTTTTGTTTCTGGTAGAGAGAGGTTTGAAAAACTTATATCAAGTGTAATGCCTCGTTGTTTTTCTTCTGTCCTTTGATCCCCATCAAAACCATTCAAAGCTTTGACAAGACTTGTTTTTCCGTGATCTATATGCCCTCCAAGCCCAACAATAAGGTCATTTTTCATTATCAATACTTGAGAAGATATTTTTAATGGTTTTGAAACTTGAAGTTTTAATGCAGCGAATATCTAGGATAATGCAATCATTTTGAATTCTAGCGATGAGTCCTTTTTGTCGGATTTTTGTATTAAGGATCGTGGTTTTTAAAGTATTATGCTTGAGTGATAATCCATAAGAAGGGAATTCCTTCTCAGGTAGGCTACCTCCTCCTGCTTTAGATTTTACTGTGATGAGCTTGCATTGGAGTGTTTGGATTGTAGAGAGTTTTTCAAAAAGTTTCTTTGCCTTGTCTTGAAGTGTTTGAGGCGATTGCTTTAACATAGATATAGTGGGGATAAGCTCAAAATTGTTTTCCATATAAGCCCTCAAAGTTGCCTCAAGGGCAAAAATACTGAATTTGTCTATCCTTAAGGCACGTAAAAGATGATTTTTTTTGAGTTGATCTATGAGGGGTTTTTTACCAAATATGATACCAGCTTGTGGTCCTCCAAGCAATTTATCCCCGCTAAAGCTGACTAAACTTGGTTTTAGTTTGCTGATTTCAATCAAAGATGGCTCATTTATCCCTTCAATCCCGGCAATATAACCACTCCCGACATCATAGTAGTCAATCACACCTTTGTTTTTTGCAAGAGTGATGATTTGTTCTAAAGCTACTTCGTGAGTGAAGCCAATTTGTTTGAAATTGCTTTGGTGTGCTTTTAGGATCAAAGTAGAATTTTGAGTGATGGCATTTTCATAGTCTTTGAGGTGAGTTTTATTTGTGCTACCTATTTCTTTAAGTATCCCTCCTGCAGAAAGGATGATTTCAGGTATACGGAAGCTCCCTCCAATTTCTATTAACTCTCCTCGTGAGATGATAACCTCTTTGTTTTTGGCAAAAGTATTGATGATGAGCAAGATAGCACTTGCATTGTTGTTGACAATAATAGTGTCTTCGCAATCAAAAAGGGTGCAAATATATTTTTTGATTGATTTGTATCGATCTGCTCTGATTCCTTTTGAAGTATCATATTCAAGATTATTGTATTGCGAAAGTAGGGGGAAAATTTCAACAAGTAGCTTGGGAGAAAAGATACTCCTGCCTAGATTAGTTTGTATGACTATGCCTGTTGCATTAATAAGTGGTTTTGAATCTATCTGGTGAAGTTGTTCATAAGATTTTTGTATATTTTGGAGTATGTTTTCATAGTCAGGAATAGATTTTGAATCGATGAGGTTTTGTCGTAAAAGTGCGATTTGATCTTGAATGATTTTTTTTAAAATGATGTGGTTTTTGGCTTCAAATCTTTTTTCTTTTAGGATTTTATCGACTTGTGGCAGTTGGGATAAAAGCGGCATCAAAATAATCCTTTTAATTGATTTTAAAAACAAATACAATTATAATAAAAGGCTTTTAAGGTTTTGTTTAATTTGTTGATGGGGGGCAAGCATATCTGGTGTGTGTCTTGGGCTTCAAACCCATAGAGTGCTTAGGTGTCTAAGTGCTGGGGAGTTCGATTCTTCCGCCCTCTCGCCAAGGAATCTTAAAATATTTGGATTTTACTAAAAGAGTGCTTCATCCATTTCTTTGGGTTTGTTTATCCCCATAAGTTTTAAAATTGTTGGAGCGATGTTATTGAGTCCACCATTATTGATTTTTTTTACTCCTTTTGCCATCACAAAACAATACACATCCCCGACAGTATGATTAGTGAGGATATTATCATTATCATCTTTCATTTCTTCGCAATTCCCATGATCGCTAGTGATAAGGATAGAATAATCAAGTTTTTGTGCACATTTGAGTATTTTGCCTATTTCTTCATCAAGAGTTTCTATAGCTTTGATAGCAGCTTCCATATTTCCTGTATGCCCTACCATATCACCATTGGCAAAATTTACTACGATTAAATCTGTGCCTAATTGCATAAAACTTTGCACTGTTTGAGAAACTTCTTTGGCACTCATTTGTGGGCAGAGATCATAAGTGTTGACTTTTGGACTAGGGATGAGGACTCTACTTTCATTATTAAAAGGTTCTTCAATCCCACCATTTAAAAAAAATGTAACATGTGCATATTTTTCTGTTTCAGCGGTATGGGCTTGTGTGAGGTTTGCTTTTGAAATTACTTCAGCAAGTGTGTTATGTATTTTTTCTTTTGGGAAAAGGATAGGGTAGGGAAAGGTCTGATCATAGGTCGTCATTGTTGCAATGTTGAGTTTTGGTTTTTTGTTTTGATGAAAACCTTTAAAATCTGTATTTCCAATAGCTTCTATAATCTCTCTGGCTCTATCGCTCCTAAAATTTGTGAAGATAAAGCCTTCATTTTCATTCATTCCATCATATCCTACAAAGCTAACAGGTAAGATAAATTCATCAGTGATATTTTGTGAATACATCAAATCAATATATCCTTGAGGATCAAGGTTGGTCTGATTTTTTGCTTCAATCATGCTTTGGTAGGCAAGTTCAATACGTTCCCAACGTTTGTCTCGATCCATTGTGTAAAATCTACCTGCTAGGGTTGCAATTTTAATATTTTTATTTTGGATAGATTCTACTTGTTTGAGGTAGGTTTTGGCACTTTTAGGTAGGACATCGCGACCATCACTTATGAGGTGCAACCACACTTTTTTGTCATTTTCAGAACAGAGTTTTGCAAGTGCTATGAGGTGATTTAAATGGGAATGAACCCCTCCATCGCTCATAAGTCCACATAGGTGAATGGTATTAGAAGATTTTAATATGGATTGTAAGGCTAAGTTTTCTTGGAGTTGGTTTTTTTGTATACATAAGGAGATTTTAACAAGGTCTTGATATAGTATCCTTCCTGATCCAATACACATATGACCTACTTCGGAATTGCCCATTTGACCTTCCGGGAGCCCAACACTCATTCCATATGTTTGTATTAGTGAATTTGGAAGATTTTCAAACATCCAATCATAAGTGGGTTTTTTTGCATGATAAAAGGCATTATATCGCGTCTTTGGGCTATAGCCAATCCCATCGGTGATAATCAATACAGCTTTTTGCGACATTATTTTTTTATCCTTGTTGTGTGTCTTGTATTTTAGCTTAAAAAATTAAGGTTCAGGCATTATGAAAAATTTTTCAGTTTTTGGGTTTTCCTCTTTGGTTTTATTTTTAATGTTTTTTGTTTTTTGGATGTCTTTTAGGGTATTTTTGATTTTCTGATTTTTGTCTTCAAGTTCAATCTTAAGTGCATTATTGTGGATTTTGCTGTATTTTGGTATGTAATTACGTAGTTTTAGGACTTTGAGGCGAATATCTTGATAATAAGCTTCAGCTAATTGATTGTTTCTTCTGTTCTTTTCCCAGCTAAATCCTTTATTGTAGGATTTTATAATGTCTTTATAGTTACCATTTCGTCTTTTTTGCCAAAATAAGAGATTATCTAAGGCAACCTTAGAGGCAAATTCATTATCACGCATTAGGAGTTCTCCTACAAGATTTCGGATAAAACTTGTGTCTTTATAGGTTCCATATTTCTTGATTACACCTGGAATATGTGCATGGTAAATACCAGCACTCGGATCGGAAAAATTCACCAAATATTCACCCGCACAAGATTCTTTCCATGCTATAGCTGCCATTGTGTAACCCAAACCTTTTGAGGCTCCATAGTTGTAGGCATAAAGAATAACTTTTTTTTGTTTTTCACTGAAATCTTTAGGGTCAACACACTTGCCTTCAATTTTATAGAGTGGGAGAGTAGACGCATGCAGGCTAAAAATAGGGATAAAAAGCATAAAAGATACTAAAAATATTTTAATCAATAATAAGACCTTTTTATTGTTTACAGATACAAGATAAAACCTTGTTTAAGTTCGAGAAATATATAATACAAAAAGATAATGAATAGGCCAGAATGGATTTTTATTTTTTGTGATATTTATGTTATTAGGTTTGATTGGAAGCTATTTGAAGGAGTGAGTTTGGATACACAAGATTTGTTGGTAGAGATTTTGGTTGAAGAATTGCCAGCTTTGCCTTTTTTAAGAGAGTTTTGCAATATTGAAAAAAAATGGAAAAGTATTGTAAAAAATCATAATCTTTTCAGTGAGCCTGAGATTTTTTATACACCTAGACGTATTGTTATCATAGATTCGAAATTTCCAATTTGTACTCAAAGTGTATTAGAAGAGTTTTTTGGACCACCTGTTGGGATTGCTTACATTGATGGAGATATAAAGAATGGTTTGAATAAAGCAGGGGAGAGTTTTTGCAAAAAATGCAATATAGCAGCAGGAGAGCTTAAAACAATTTCAAAGGATAAGAAAGAGATTTTGTATTTTTCAAGAGAAGTTCAAGGTGTAGAGGCTAAGGGTATTTTGTCTCAGATAGTGCTTGAATTTTTGAGGTCATTGAATTTTGGGAAGTCTATGCGTTGGGGTTGCGTGAAAGAGAGTTTTATCCGTCCTATTAGGAATATCTGTATCCTTTTTGGAGGAGAGCACGTTCCCATAGAAGCTTATGGTTTCAAAGGCAAAAGAGCAACAAAAGTGCATACTGATAAAGGGTTTGATTGGAAAGAATTTTGCAGTATTTCAGAATATTTTGAGGTTTTAAAAAATGGTGATGTTATCCTTTCTCAAAAAGAACGCAAGGAAAAGATACTCAAAGAAATCTCTGAGATTGAGGAGCAAAAAAATATTCAAGTTGAGATTGATGAAGTGCTTTTGAATGAAATTATAGCGATTACTGAATATCCTCGTGCTTTGTATGGTGAATTTGAAGAAAAATTTTTGCAGTTACCTCAAGAAGTCATCATCACATCAATGAAGGAGAATCAACGTTATTTTGCTACAAGAAAAAATGCACAGCTTCATTATGGTTTTGTGGTTGTGAGTAATTCGACTGCTTCAGAAACTCAAAAGATTATTACAGGGAATCAAAAGGTTTTGAGGGCTCGGCTTTGGGATGCAATGTTTTTTTATGATAATGATTTAAAAACAGGTCTTCGTGTTGAAAATCTTGATATGATAAGCTTTGTTGAAGGACTAGGAAGTTTGAGGGATAAAATAGAGCGAGAAAAAAACATAGCACTTTTTTTGATACAAAAATATCAAGATTCCTTATCTATTCGGTTAAAAGAAGCTGAAAGCCTTGTAAAAGAAACCATTGAATTGGCTAAGGCTGATTTATTGAGTGAAATGGTATATGAATTCCCAGAACTTCAAGGTTTAATGGGGTATTATTATGCCAAAGCAGAAGGAAGGAGAGAAGAAGTTTGTTTAGCTATCAAAGAACAATATTTGCCAGTTGGAGAAGATTCCAGTCTTCCAAGTAGTTTATTTTCAGGTATTGTAGCAATGGCCAATAAGCTTGATAATATTTTTGCCCTTTTTAGTGTCGGCAAGATACCTACAGGTTCTAAAGATCCTTTTGCATTAAGACGAGCGAGTGTGGGGATAATGAGGATTGCTTTGGAGTATCATTTGGCATTTGACTTAGAATCTGATATCAAAAAAATCTTTGAAATTGGAGACTATAAAGCTTTTGATGTAAAAATCATTAGTGATTTTTTCAAAGAACGACTTGAAGGGATGATTGGACTCAATCCTGCATTTTATAGGAGTGTCTTGGGTGGGAATGAACGTGAAGTTAATGCTATTGTTCTTAAAGTGAATTCTTTGAGTAGATTTTTTGAAAATGATGATAAAGAAAGTTTCGTGAGTACTTTTAAACGTGTGGCTAATATCACAAAAGATATGCAAAAGGTTATAAAAATTAATGAAAGTCTTTTTAAAGAGCCAAAAGAAATTGAACTTTATGCTGCATATAAAGAGCTTGATAAAAGGGATTTTAAGGATATTGATGAGGAAATAGCAGCTTTGTTTTCGCTTAAAAAGCCTTTAGATGAATTTTTTGCCTCTGTGATGGTGAATGATGAAGATATTTTGATTAGAGACAACCGAAAAGGATTGATTTTTAGTATTTATCAAAAATTTTTAAGAATAGGTGACATAAAAGAAATAGGCTTTTAAGAGGGTTAGAAGATGGGATGTGCTTGTAGGATAGGATTGATTGGGCAGGTTTGCTTTTTGGTTATTTCTGCGAATGCACAGAGTTATCTTGAACTTTTTGACACTCAGATTGGATTTTTTAGTTCAGGTGGTTTTGGTAAATATGGGCAAAGTCATCTTAGGGGAGGATATACAAATTTTTTTGGTTCTCTTGGGGTTAAAAGTATGCCTGCTTTTGGGTTTGATTTTGCTATTGGTGTGAGCGGTATTGGGCTTTTGCATAAGGTGAAAAATAAAGATATGTATTCAAATATAATGAATGATGAAATAGGCATAGGTTTTAGGATAAATAATGATGAAGCAAAAGATTTTAGGTATACCAGTACAGATTTTGTTTTACACACTGTTTATGGTCGTTATAAAAATTCTTGGGGTTACTTGGTTGCAGGTAGGTTTCCATTGAATTTAGAATGGATAGGGGATTATGTAGAGGGTGTGAATGTAGTGATTGATAGATTTAAGGGTTGGGAAATCAGTGCAGGTTGGTTTGATAAGCAAGCTTATGCAAATGCCCAAGAAAATGTTTCTTATGGATATATCAAGCAGTGGTATCAAAATTATGAAGGCTATAAAATTAAGAATAATTATTTTTTAGATATGATGTATCAGAATGACTCCCTTAATTTCAATGCTTATTATAATTATTTTGATACATTATTGTATGTATTGGGCATGAAGGGGTCTTGGGAATGGGGCTATGATAATTGGAAAATAAAAACACTTTTGCATTATGCTTTTGTGAATGCGAGTGAGCAGTCCAGTGAATATTGCCAAGATCCTTCTTTGGCTGTGGTAGCTGGCCTTGAGTGTTATATACCCGGAAGTATGGGGAGTATAACAGGATATTTATGGCAGATACAAGAAAATGTGAAATATAAAAATTGGGATTTTTCTATCGGCTATATACAAAATGATAAAAGAAATTCTACAAACAATTTACCCATCTATTCTGATGATAGCCCCTTGGAATATAATACTGCTATATATGGAGGTGGAGCGAAGACGGGTTATGTTACTTTTAGGTATGAATATAGAGGCAGATATTCTTTAGGACTTAAATATGGCTTGAGTGGGTATGGGGGAAAAAATGAAAATAGCCTGCAGGGTCAATTCAATGCTCTGGCAGGAGTTGATTTTGCAAGGGCAAATATTTCTTTTGGTTATATCAATATTGATGATAGTAGTGGATATAAGAATAACATTGCTAAAATTTGGTTAGGTTTTAAGTTTTAATCATACAATCTTGACAAAAATATAATGGAGATATTGTTTAATACTCATAGGAAAAATAGAATTGAGGTTTTGATGAAGAGCTTTAAAATAGGTTTATTTTTATGTATATTGATGGGGGGTGCTTTTGGAAGTGAGTTTGATTTAGAAGATTTTGTTAAGGCAGTTGAGAGGAATTCAATTGATCTTATTGGCAAAAAAGCTCAATATGATAGTTTGCTTGAAGAACAAAGGTCTTTGATTTCTTGGGATTATCCTTATGTTGAGACTGATGTATCAATGGTGAAAAATTCTCAGGGTAGGGTAGAGCCACAAACAACGGCTCTTTTGATGTTGATACCCAAGCTACCTTGGGTAAGCACAATGCTTTATCAGAGTTTGCACATCAAGACACTGCAGTACAAAAAGAGCTATGAGCTGAGTAAAAATCTGACTTTTATTGCTTCAAAGCGACTCTATTTGAGTTATTTGATCACAAGAGAAAAATATAATATTTATACTCAACGGGAAAATAATTACCTTTCTCAACTCCAAATCGCAAAACAAAAAGTCAATGCTGGGAGTATGTCTGAAAAAGATTATATCAATTTCAAAAATTCTTTTTTGGAGTCAAAATTAGCAAAGACAAATGTAAAATCTACTCTTATTGATTTAGAAAAAATACTTGATACGATTTTAGGTGTTGCTAATACCGATTCAGAGTATGAAGATTTTAATGTATTTTTAGATGATAAACACAGTATTAAGATTTCAGGATTAGATTTTGAGTATGTTGAGATTCAAAAACATCGTTTGAGTCAGATGCTTGATGAATCTTTGTATGTTGATATTATTGATTTGAGTGCTAAGGATTATCATACAAACGCTAAGCTTGCTAATAGAGATAGATTCAATACTTTTGAGATTGGTGCAGGCGTAGAGAATAGTAATTCTTCTACAAATGTTTCTTTGAAAGTTCAGATTCCTTTGCCTGTGACACCAAAAAACACACATTTAAAAAGAAAATATATGGCTCTTGAGTCCGGAGCACTCAAGCAAAATGAAGTCACTAAGAGGAATATTAGGATAAAAGCAAATTCTTATATCAATCAACTCAAAAATAAACAAAAATATATTGAGATACAAAAAGAGAATATTCAAAACAAAAAACACCTAATGGAAATGGGAAAAATTGCATATGAATCCCAAAAAATAGGCTTATTTGAATACCTAGTTTATCAAAATTCTTATATGGATGCCCTTATTGGGCTTGCAGATGCAAAGCTTGATTATATCAATACAACTGCATTATTGGAAGAAACATTAGGCAAAAGCTTAACAGATATAGGAGAGAAGTGATGAAGGGTTGGTTATTTTTTATTTTATTTTTTTCATTGTCATGGGGATATGAACCTATCAAAATATCAAAACAGCAGCTTGATGAACTAGGTATTAAGGTTATTAAAGTCGATGATAGCACCTTGAGTAAAGGCTTACCTTTTAATGCTTATATAGATTTTGATAACAAAAGTTCCACAACACAAAGTTCTAGTTTTGATGCGATTGTGGTGGCACTTTATAAACGAGAAGGAGAAAGTGTTAAAGAGGGAGATGTAATAGCAGAATTAAGTTCAATTGATTTGAGTAATCTGTATTTTGAGCTTCAAAATACTCAAAATAAGCTCAAAGTTGCCCAAGATATTACTCACAAAGATAAAGAACTTTATAAGGCGGGTGTCATCTCAAAAAGAGAATACCAAACGAGTTATTTAGCCAGCAATGAAATGGAACTTAAAGTCAGGCAAATAGAATCTACTTTGCAAATCTTTGGTATTGATCCTAAGAAACCTAAAGGGAAATATGGTTTTAGAGTGATTGCTAAAGAAAGTGGTATTTTATCAGTAGCTCCAAAAAATACAGGGGAAAAAATCCCTGCTTTTACACCATATATTAGGATATCAAAAGATGATGATTTGCTAGCTAGGATAAAACTCCCAGTAAGTATTTCTAAATATATTAAAAAAGGCTCTGAAGTTTTTGATGAAAATGGTAAAAAAATTGGCACTATCCAATCTGTATCTGTTGTGCTTGATAGAGCTTCAAATACGATTTTAGCAACTGCTTTGCTTACAGAAGGAAATTTTAGGGTGGGTGAAATTATTGATGTTTATATTGAAGGGATAAAGCCAAAAAATTCACTAGTTGTTCCTTCAAATGCTTTGATCAAAAACGGAAAAGATTATTTGGCTTTTGTTCAGACAAAAGATGGTTTTATACCCACACCAGTAAATATTATTGAAGAACGTAGCAATTTATTTGTCATCAGTGATAAGGATATTAAGATTGGCGATAAGATAGCTGCAGGCTCATTGATTGCTTTTAAGGGTATTATCAATGATGTGGGTGGTGATTGATGTTAGCTAAGATCATTGAATTTTCATTGCGACAAAGGCTTATGGTTTTAATTTGTGCATTTATTTTATTATTTTTTGGGGTATATAGTTTTATTTCTATCCCTATTGATGCATTTCCTGATGTCTCTTCTACTCAGGTTAAAATCATCTTAAAATCACCGGGTATGTCTCCTGAGGAAATAGAAAATCGCGTGGTTCGTCCTCTGGAAATGGAGCTTTTAGGATTGCAAGGGCAGAAATCTTTGAGGAGTACATCAAAATATTCTGTTGCTGATATTACAATAGATTTTAATGATAAAGTTGATATTTATTTAGCTAGGAATATGGTGAATGAAAAACTTGCTATGGTGTTGCCAGATTTACCACATGGCATTGAAGGAGGGATAGCCCCTATTGTAACCCCACTTTCAGATATGTTTATGTTCACTATTGATGGGGATTTGCCTGAAGTGCAAAAGCGACAGTTGCTTGATTTTGTGATTCGTCCTGCATTACGGACAATTCGGGGAGTAGCTGATGTGAATTCATTGGGAGGGTATGCTGCAGCTATTGTTGTTATTCCTGATTTTAACGATATGGCTAGGCTTGGGATTTCAATTTCAGATCTTCAAAATGCACTAGAGTCAAATCTAAAAAATGATGGGGCTGGTAGGGTTGATAGGGATGGGGAAACTTTTTTAGTCAAGATACAAACAGCAGCACTTAATGAGGAACAAATAAAAGATATTACCATCCCGACAAAAACCGGATTCATTCATATTGGAGATTTTGCTAATGTGGTTTCAAATTATCGCACTAGACTTGGTTTTGTGACAAAAAATGGAGAGGGTGAGACTACAGAGGGACTTGTGCTTTCTTTGAAAGGAGCTAATTCAAGGGAAGCGATTATCCATATCAAAGAAAAACTTCAAGAATTGAAGCCATTTTTACCCAAAGATATCCAAATCAATACATTTTATGATCGATCTGAATTGACCCAAAAGGCTGTAGATAATGTTTCAAAAACTTTGATTGAAGCTATTGTTTTGATCATCATCACTTTATTTTTATTTTTAGGGGATTTGAGGGCAGCAATTGCAGTGAGTGTTATATTGCCTCTGTCTTTGGCTTTTGCATTTATTTTGATGCGATTGAATGGCATCAGTGCAAATTTGATGAGTTTAGGGGGGCTTGCGATAGCTATTGGTATACTCGTAGATTCTGCTGTTGTGGTTGTTGAAAATGCTTATGAAAAACTTAGCACGAATAAATCAACTACTAAACTCCATGCGATGTATAGGGCTTGTAAAGAAATATCAGTGTCTGTGGTCAGTGGGATTGTGATTATCATCATTTTTTTTGTACCTATCCTTTCTCTTGAAGGGCTTGAAGGTAAAATGTTTGGTCCATTGGCAGCAAGCATTGTATTTGCTTTGATTGGTTCTTTGATACTTTCTGTAAGCGTGATACCTGTTGTGAGTTCAATGATTTTAAAAAGCAAAGAACACAAAGAAACTTTTTTAACAAGATTTTTTTATCGCATTTATGAGCCAATGTTGTCTTTTTCACTCAATCATTCTAAAATAATGTTTTTAGGTGCTGTAGTGTTTCTTATTGCGAGTCTGTCTCTTTTTCCTTTTGTAGGTAAAGCTTTTATGCCAACATTAGATGAAGGTGATATAGTTTTGAATGTCGAAACAACTCCTTCAATTTCTTTAAATCAGTCTAAGGAGTTGGTTTTAAAGATTGAGAAAAAGATAATTCAAGATGTCCCTGAAGTCAAAACTATTGTTGGGAGAACGGGTTCAGATGAGTTAGGTTTGAATCTTGATGGACTCAATCAAAGTGATATATTTATTTCTTTTAAACCTAAAGATGAATGGGAAGTTAAAGATAAAGCTCAATTACTTGCTAAGATATCAGATTCATTAAAGGATTTTAAAGGTATTGACTTTTTTTTCAATCAACCTATCAATATGAGGATTTCAGAGATGTTGACAGGTTCACGTGGTGAACTTGTGGTCAAGATTTTTGGTGATAATATTGATAAGCTCAATGAATTGAGTTCGCAAATTGCAGATTTGATAAGTGGGGTGGAAGGTGCTAGTGAGGTTTTCACTGCATTAAATCAAGGGGTGAATTATCTTTACATAGACCCCGAACGACATGCAATGGCAAATGTTGGGATTACTAGTGATGAATTTTCAAAATTTATGAAATCCTCTTTGGAAGGCTTGATTATTGATTATATACCTATGGGAGCTGCAAGGATTCCTGTGATGATACGACAAAATAGCGATATTGCTACAGATATAACCAAGCTCAAAAGTCTTGAAATGGCTTCAGATAGAGGGTATGCTGTTCCTATCACTTCTATAGCAAATTTTAGTGAGATTGATGGTCCTGTAATGATTATTCGTGAAAATAGTAGGCGGATGAGTTTAGTGAGGAGTAATGTAATCAATAGAGATTTGGGAGGATTTGTTGATGAGATTAAAGCCAAAATAGCTGCAGAAATCAAGTTACCCCCAAATTATTTTATCACTTATGGTGGACAGTTTGAGAATCAACAGCGAGCCAATGCTAGATTAGCTACAGTGATACCTATTAGCATTTTAGTTATATTTTTTATTTTATTTTTTACCTTTAAGAGTATTCCATTGGCGTTATTGGTTTTACTTAATATTCCTTTTGCCATCACTGGAGGATTGATTTCGTTATTTTTATCCGGAGAATATATTTCTGTACCGGCAAGTGTCGGATTTATTGCTCTTTTTGGTATTGCTGTACTCAATGGTGTAGTAATGATAGGGTATTTTAAAGAATTAATAAAACAAGGGAAAACGATTGATGAAACAGTTGTTATAGGAGCTAAAAGAAGATTGCGTCCAGTTTTGATGACTGCATTTATTGCTGGGTTGGGATTGGTGCCAATGTTGCTTTCTCATGGCGTAGGTTCTGAAGTCCAAAAACCTTTGGCGATTGTTGTTTTGGGGGGATTGGTAACATCAAGTGCATTAACATTGTTACTCTTACCACCTATGTTCAGGATGCTCGCTAAAAAGATTAAATTTTAAGGATTTTTGATGATTTTGCTTGAAATCTATTCTGATGTTAAGCTTAAAGATAGCATTGTAGATATGTTGCTTGAAGAAGGTTTTGATGATTTTTATTATCTTGATTGCAATAAATATGCAGCTACATCATTGTTGCTAAGTGAAAAAGAACAAGTTAGTGGGAGGAAAGATTATGGTTTGTTTAGAATTTTTACTCAAGAAGAAATAGGTAGGGCATTGGGTAAAAAAATTTATAGTCATTTTGGTAGGGAAGAAATCAGGATTATTTTTCTTGCAGGGATCATGGAATTTTAAACATCATTATAAAATCTCCCATTAGCATTAGGATTAAAAATGTATTTTTATATTTACATTAATGATAAAAATATTGAAGTAAAAAGAATAATTTAAATTATCATATTAAACAAATTGGTTTTAAAATGGAGGTTATGATTTTTGAAAATCTAATAGGAGTTATCAATGAAAAATATATCAATAGCGTTTTTAGTAGGTATTTATATCATCTTAATTGGTTGCGCTACCCCTGACTCTAAAGCTGATAAAATAAGTTTAAATTTTTATTATCAAAGTAATCGAGATAAACAAGAAAAAAATAATCATATATTGATATTGGAAGAACCAAAAATTACTTTTAGCAAAAATATCAATCTGCAATACCAAGAACAATTCAGAAAATCTTTGAAATCCCAAATAAAAACTTTGCTTACAATTGAAGGGTATGATATTTTGGAAGTTTCTGATAAAAATAATATCCCTAATGAGGCAAAAAAGAAACATTCTTTGATAGTTGAGATTGTAGGTCGAATTGATATTCTTGAAGAAATAGGAGTGAATTCAAAGGGTCAAGATTTTTTTCAAGAAGGGATTGATAAATCTTTGGGATTTTTGAGGGTTGATTTTTTGGAACCTAAAAAATTAAAAATTTTATATGGATTTAATATTGATTTATCAGAAATACATTCTAAGAAGCATTATGTAAATGTTTCTAGGACAAATTCAGGTGGCTTTATGGGTAAGACTGAAACGCATTTAGTCTCTAAGGATAATTATCAAGATAGTATTAAAAATATTTTGAATCAAATTTATGAAAAAACCTTACGAAATCTTGATAAAGAAATGCATTATAAAAATATCAGCCTTTATGCAAAGGATACAGAATGATTTTTTAGATTAGAAAATCAATATGGTGTTATTCTCTTTGATTTTCTAAAATTTCTAATGTGATTTTGAGGGCATCAGGGATTGAGTTTCTATGTGTTTTGCCTGGAAATAATATAAATTGTGCATTGAATCCATCTTTTGAGAGTGTTTGGATTAATTCAATCGCATCGAGTGGTGAAGTTGAAAGTTTTTTTTCTAGTTCTCCAAATGTTATGGTCATAGATTTTGGATGGGATTTTAAAAAAGGTTTATTTTTTGGGATAATAACACCATCTCCCCACCACAAAGAAGGAGAGGCTGCAATATAATCACTGAAAGAATCTGTATGGTTAAACATTTGATATGTATAGTTTGTAGGCATACCTCGAATTGAGATTGGATAGGCACCATTTTGCCCTTCATAAATTTTGCTATATCCCCATTTTTGCATAATTTAATCCTTAATATTTATAATATTAATTTTTTGAATTTTTTTGGAGATTTTTGATAATTTTCCTATTTTTTGGATTTGATAAGATGGCTTCCATAGAGTCTTGTATCGAATCAGTATTTTTTATTTCAAGTATTGTATCTAGAGCATAGCGGTTGAATAATATAATATCTTCGTCTCGTTTGCTTTTGATGATGATTTGCATAATACCTTTGATAAGAACAGTTACAATACTCCCAATATTATCTTGTCCAAAACCCGCTTCAAATGTAATCAAATCTTGAAAACTTTTAATACTTTCAAAGGTATATCCAGCCAATATAAACCAAATCAAAGGGCTAAATTTATTAGAAATTTCCTCAGGCAAAATAGGGTCAAAACTAACTGAAGTAAAATCACATAAAATAGAAAAGTGAATATCATTTTCACACAAAAAATTTATATATTCGATGCAATGTTTATCGCTTAATTTATCATAGTTTTTTAGAATATCCATTTTAAATCAGCCCTTCAAACTCTTTAAGCATTTTTTCAACTTCTTCCATTCCAATTTTCCAAAAAGCATCATCTTCAATATCAAATCCAAATTTTGCGATCAGGTCTTTTGGGCTTTCACTCCCGCCTTTGCTCAAAAATTCAGTATAGATTTTGACAAAATCTTTGTTTTTGCCATTTTTATATAAGCCAAATAAAGCTAAAACCAATAATTGACCATAGCTATAAGCATAACAATAAAAAGGTGAATGGATAAAATGAGGGATATAGCTCCACCAACGACGATAATTTTTGGTGAGTTTCAAGCTATTTGCAAACATTTTTTCATTTTCTTCTTGCCAGATTTTATCAAAATCTTCAATTTTAAGCTCATCAGGCTCTTGGTGTATCCTACGTTCAAAATTTGTCATCACAATTTGTCTGAAAAGTGTTGAAAAAATATCTTCTAATTTTGCTGCATAAATGGCACGGAGTTCTGAAGCACATAAGTCTTTTTTGAGGTTATCAAATAAAAGCATTTCGGCAAAAACTGAAGCTGTTTCTGCTGTTGTTAATGGAGTATCCATATTCAAACAACCTTTATTTTTGCTCAATTCTTGATGGATCATATGTCCAAATTCATGAGCAATCGTAAATGCATCCCTTCTGTTGCCTGTAAAGTTGAGTAAAACATAAGGATGGACACTTGGTACTGCACCATGACTAAAGGCTCCACCCCTTTTATTGGCTTTTGGGTGTGAATCTATCCAACCTTCTTTGATTGCCTTTGAGGCGATTTCATAAAATTTTGGGGAAAAATCTTTGAAGGTTTTGAGTACTGATTCTATGGATTCTTCATAAGTGATATTTTGATTTTGTGTTGAGATGGGTGCATAACGATCATAATCTTTAAGCTTATAGCCTAAAATATTTGATTTGATTTTATAATAGCGATGCACTAAAGAGAAGTTTTCATTTACAATATTTATCATGCTATCGACACTTTTTTGACTGATTTGATTGTCGATATGTCGGAAGGATTCTTTTTTTTGATAGTTTCTTAGTTTGGTTTGAATATGCAAATCTTTACGAACCATATTTAAAATATAAGCTAGCAAAAAGCTTGAACTTTCTAGGGCTTGACTGAAAGATTTTTGAGCTCGTTTTCTTGTTTTCCTGTCTCCTTGATGCAGGAGGGCTAAAATTTCTTCTTCACTTAAAATTTGTTTTTTATAAGGGATTTTGAGTGAAGCTAGGTGTTCATCAAATAGCCTTGAAAAAGCATGAACTCCTACAGGAGAAGTCGCTAAAAGCACTTTTTCTTCAGGTAGGCTCAATTGATGGGTTTTTTTTGCGATGAGATTTTTTAGGTAATAAGCATATTTTTTTGTTTTGGCAATGATGCTTGTTTGTTTTTTAGAATCCAGTTGACAGAATTGGATTTCAAAAAAGACAATATGTTTTTCAATTTCATTGATCATCAATTCATATTTGGCATAAAAATCACCCTTTGAAGTATCTGAAGCAAAGATTAAGAAGATATAAGTCATAGCTTTTGATATACCTTCAATCAGGTTCTCATATTCAGTGATTATTTTTTCAAAATCTGAATTTGGTGTATTTTCTAATATGTCAGAAAAAATTTTTTCAAAAGCTATTGAAGCTTTTTTGAGTTTTTCTAAATGAGATTGTAGTGTTTTTGTGTCTTTGAACAAAGCACTTAAATCCCAATGGTGTTGTGTATGTTTTAACATTTTTTTCCTTTTTTGTCATCTGTAGCATATCGAACTAATTGCATAGCAATTTCATGTCTGCTGTTGATGCTATTAACATTTATTTTATGGAGTTCTTTTTCTTCTGTTTCGTAATCAACTTTGGCAATGATTCGTATATTTGGCACAATATCTAAAATTCTATCACAAATAGCTTTGATAATACTGGTATTGTCTATGGTAATGATGATGCATTTCACATTTTCTAGATTGAGTTTTTCTAAGAAATTTCTTTGAGTGATGTTGCCAAAAATCACATTATCTTTTATTTTTTCTCCCAATATTACTTTGGTTGTATCGTAATCTATGGCTAAATATGGTTTATGATCTTGTTTTAAAATCCCTGCAACTTCTGTCCCAAATGTGCCATAGCCTACAATAATAATGTAGTCTGTTAGAGTGGTGGGTATAGGAATCCCGCTATCTTTCTTGAGTCCATAATTGATATGTTTTTTAAGGATAAAGCCTGAAATAGAGCGGAGATTTTTTAGGATAAAAGGTGTTGCTAGCATTGAAAAAATAACCATCAAAATAAGAAATTGGTGGATATCGTTAGGGATAATATGAATCATCCCCTTTTTTTCTAGATAGGACAATATTCCAGTGTTGGTTTGCAAATCAAAAAGATGATTGGTATGAGCATTTAAAAATATTACAAATGAAAATTCTCCTATTTGAGATAGTGATAATGCTGTTTTGATAGAACTTTGAGAACTTCTAAAAATTTTTAAAATCAAATAAATAAGCCCAATTTTTAATCCCATTGCCAAGAAAAGCAAAAGGATAATAGCAAAAAAATTACTCATTAAAAAGCTGAAATTTACCTGCATGCCTACACTGACAAAAAATAAACCAAGTAAAATATCCCTGAAGTTTGATAAATCTGCTTCAACTTGGTATTTATAGCGTGATTTTGAAATAGCCATCCCTGCAATGAATGCTCCAAGCGACATTGAAAATCCAAAATAATGGCTGATGCTTGCAGCCCCTAAAACTATCAATAAAATAGTGCCGATAAATAGTTCTCTAAGACGTGTGTTTGCAGCAAGATTTAGAATCCGTGTAGCAAAATGCCTTCCTGGAATCAAAAGTACTGCTAAAACAATCAATGCAGAAATAAATGTTTTGAGTAACATATTTCCCAAGCTTAAATCTTTATCACTCACAAGAGCTAATATTAATAAAATAGGTATTATGGCAATGTCTTGCATGATCAAAATCCCTGTAACACTTCTACCTACAATAGAGTTGAGTGCTTTGTTTTCTTCAAAGTGTTTTAACACGATAGCAGTAGATGAGAGAGAAAATGCCATACCAATCACCAAAGACAAAACAAATGCAAATCCAAAAATATAATAACTCAATGTAAAAAATAGCAATGTTGTCATCACAACTTGTAAAATTCCAAATAATAATACTTCTTGTTTCATTGATGTGAGTCTATCAAAGCTAAATTCTAATCCTATCATAAACATCAAGAACACAATCCCCAAATCTGCTATTTCAGAAAGTGTTGTTGAACTACCTATGCCAAATAAATATACAATAATTGCACCTGTGAGGATATAACCAATGATCACAGGCATATTAATTCTTTTTAAAAATAAATTAATAAATATCGATATTCCAAGTCCTACAACAATCATATAAAATATTTCTTCTATGACAGACTCCTTTTGAAATAAGAATAAAATTTTACTTTTTTGTTATAATAATAATTGATAATAAAATTATTATAATATAAAAAGGTATTAAATGGACTGCTCTTTGCTATATACAATTACTTTGGATATGCTTGAGCAGGGTCGTGCAGTCTCAAAAAATATGATAGAATTTAATCAGAATATTATCGCAAATTTATCTTTTAAAATCAAAAGAATACTTCAAGAGCATTCAATTGATACAACAAGTAAGGATTGCAAAGAATATGTCAGGAAGGCTATTGCAGATTTTTATCGTAAAAATGGCATGAGTGCATTTGTTCACATCAGTAAAGATAAAAATATTCAAGTTCGTGCTACGATAAGGGACAATAAGAACAATCTTTGTATTTCATTTTTGAGTCAATGGCTTGAAGAAAATAAAAAAAAATTTAAGTCTAAGATTTCAGATAATGAGAGTCCTTCACAAGAAGACTTTCAGATGATTTTAGAATATGCTAAATTGTGTATTGATTTTAATAACGAAATGGCTTTGAGAGAAATCATTAGGAATGCAATCAAAAAAACTTTTAATCTCAACACTAGAGATGGGCTATTTTTCAATAAACTAGGGGTTTATTTTAAGATATTTGATTTTAATTTTGTTAAAATCAGTAATGAAATCAGGAATATGAAAAAATTGGGTGCTGCTAGGATTCTTGATGATGGAGATAGGCTTAAAATTAATGCTTATTTGAGGAAGATTAATTTAGAAGAATTGATTTTGAAAAATGTAGATTATGTATTGAACTCGAAAATGAATTTAGAAAATATTTCTAATATTGAATTTTCAAGGAATTTTTTATTCTGTGTAACCCAAGAATTTAGAATGTTTTTGCAAAAAATCCTTATTGGCAAAATACCAAGTATTTTGCAAACTTGTTTTGCTGATGAAAAAATTCGTGCTTCAAAAAATATTATTTTTGAAAGTGTTTCTAAGAGGCTTCTTGAAATGCTTTATCACAATTCTAAAGCTGCAGAAAAATTTATTTCTTTTTATCGTTTTAGGACTATTTGTGTTGGTGATGAGGAGATTAATGTTTTAGGTATTATAGATACAAGAGGAGAAGAATGGGATTTAGAAAAAATACGGATGGTTGTAACCCAAAAATATGCAATCAAATCTCACACAGATGAAATGCAAGATAAATTAGAAAAAATTAATCAAAAAATTCTTGTTTTAGAAAAAGAAATCAATGAGTTTTTGGAGCAAATTGCACTTACAGAAACATTATTGAGTGAAAAAGATTTGATTTATGAAAGGAAAAAGAAAGAATTGCAGACTTTAAGAGATGAAGATATTATCCAAAAAGAGACTGTTACTTCTAGTTTGGCTAAATATCTTGAAGATAAAAAGAATTTCCTTAATGAAATTGAAATCTTGAATGAAAAAATCAATGAAATCAAAATAAAAAAAACCCAACTTTCTCAAGAGCAAAGGAATATGATAGAAGATATAGAGAAGACATCCGAAGAGAATCAAATTAGTTTTATTCAATATGATATGCTTGTGAATGCTTTGTCAAATGCTATTGGAGGAGTAAAGTTTGAATCTTGAGAAAAAAATTTATAACAATCAGAGTTTACAATTACAAACTAAAATGCTTATTGCCACAATTACTGTTGGATTTTTACTCGTATGTATTACTTCTTTTTTGGCATTGAGTGGATTGAAATATGATTATGAGATAAATTTTCCCGGACCTATCAAAGAAATCCAAAAACTCAAAGAAATACAAGATTTTTATATCGTTGATATTATGAATTATATCAATCAAAAGACTGATATTTCTACCAATAAAAATCAAATGCTTTCTTTGTGGAATGACTATAAAAAGCTACGAGAACCAAAAAGGAATTTTCCTAAAAAACTAAAAAAAATTTATCAAAAGAAATTTTCTAAAGACACTTATGAGCAAATGCAAAAATATCAAATGCAAGAATCTGAAGAGGTGCAAAAAGTCGATACCATAATCAAAGCTACTGATACTTTGCTCACAAAGCTTTATCATAAAGAATCTAAGAATTATCAAGCAGATATTAGGGCTTTATTAAGACAAAGTGTTGCTATCAATGAACTTATTTCTAATATTATCTCACTTCGTGTTAAGGTAGCAATGTTAAAAAATTTTACCACTAATGTGATTTATAAAGTTACACTTGTCGTATTGACTATTTTTATGTTCATTGTTATTTTTATGACATTATTTTTATCCAATCTTGTGCTTACTTATATTAAAAATATCAATCAAGAACTTCAAACAGCGGTTGGTCAAAAGACAAAGGAGTTGAAAGAAATAAATCTTAATCTTCAAAAAACTATTGAATATGAAGTGGAAGAATCTCGTAAGAAAGATCAGATTATGTATCAACAAGCTCGACTTGCTGCTATGGGAGAAATGATTCAAAATATTGCCCATCAATGGAGACAGCCATTAAATTCTTTGATTATTTTGATCCAGAGTTTTAAGGTGAAGTTTGATCATGGTAAGCTTGATGAAAATTTTATTGATTTGCAAACTGAAGATGCCTTAAGGATTGCTAAAAATATGTCAGCCACGATAGAAAATTTTAGGAATTTTTTTCGTCTCAGTAATAACAAAAATGATTTTTCGCTTTCGATGGCTATACAAGATTCTATCAAAATTGTTGAGCCAACCTTGAAACAAAAAAATATAACTATTTTTGGTAATATTGAAGATGATATTCAGTTTTATGGTCACGAAAATGCATTCACTCAGGCAATATTGAATTTAATTAAGAATGCTTATGATGCAATATTAGAACAAAACATTACAAAAGGAGAATGTGAAATTGGTCTTTATCTCAAAAAAAATTTTGTGTATGTTTACCTTAAAGATAATGCAGGAGGTGTAAAATCAGAAAATATTAATAAAATATTTGAACCATATTTTACTACTAAACATAAATCAGTAGGGACAGGTATTGGTTTGTATATGACAAAACAAATTATAGAAAGGCAGATGTATGGGACAATTTCGGTCTCTAATTCAAATTGGACAAGTAAAATTTCCCAAAAAAATTATTTTGGGGCAAATTTTTTGATAGAATTACCTATAAAACAAAATCAACAAAAAGGATGACTATGGATAAATATGAAAATCTAAAAAACCTTACCGTTTTATATGTTGAAGATGATGAAGATACTCAACGCATCACTTCGATTGTGCTTGAGGACTATGTTGGCAGACTCATTTTAGCGAAAAATGGGCAAGAAGCTTTGAATATTTTTGATACACATAATATTGATATAGTTTTAACAGACATTTTGATGCCTAAACTCAATGGTATTGAGCTTATTAAGGCAATCAGGAGCGGGAAAACCAATCCTTATTGTCCTGTGATTATCACAACTGCTCATACTGAAGTTCCTTATCTTCTTGATGCTATTAGTTTGAAGGTAGATGGTTATATTTTGAAACCTTTAGATGTAGATGAATTACTCAATACATTGCAAAAAGCAATCTTACCAAAACTACAAGCTCTTGAATTGGAGTCAAAAAATCTTCTTATTAATGCAATTTCTGCATTTGTGGGCGGTAAAAAAATAGAAATTATTAAATTTTTATTAGATAATTGTGATGAGGATCATGTTTACTATGGTTCTTATGAAGATATTATTTCTCATTTGAAGGTTTCAAAACCTACGATTGTAAAGACTTTCAAACAACTCATTGAAGTGGGTCTTTTGATTAAGATTAAAAATAAAGTTTATAAACTCCACCCTGATGTAACTATCAAAGAGGCATAAAAATCCAAAAAAATATTGACTTTAATGGTAAGGTTTGTATAAAATACTAGCCTTACCATAATTTAAAAACTTCAAAATCCAAAATCTAATTGCATTGCATTTGATTAAAGGAATTTCTAAGGATAGGAATGACCACAGAACAAAATTCTAATGTTTCAAAAACCAGGACTCATACCCCAGTAAATGGTTATCGTATTGAGGAGCTCCGTACAAAACCTGTAGAAAAACTCATTGAAATAGCCAATGGACTTGAAATAGAAAACCCTCAAGAATATAAACGACAAGATTTGATGTTTGAGATACTTAAAACCCAAGTTTCTCAAGGTGGGTATATATTATTCACAGGTATTTTAGAGATAACCACTGAAGGTTATGGTTTTTTGAGGGGTATTGATGAGGTTTTTAGTGATAGTCAAAATGATACTTATGTCAGTCAATCTCAAATCAGACGTTTTGCTTTAAGGAATGGGGATATTGTAACTGGACAAGTTCGTTCTCCAAAAGATCAAGAAAGATATTATGCATTGCTCAAGATTGAAGCAGTCAATTATCTTTCTTTAGAAGAGATCAAAAATCGTCCTCTTTTTGACAATCTTACTCCTTTATTCCCTACCGAACAAATCAAGCTTGAATACCAACCTGAAAAGGTTACTGGTAGGATGCTTGATCTTTTCAATCCTATTGGTAAGGGGCAAAGAGCTTTGATTGTTGCCCCACCTAGAACTGGTAAAACTGAATTGATGAAAGAGCTTGCACACGGTATCACTTACAATCACCCTGAAATTGAGCTTATTGTGCTTTTGGTTGATGAACGTCCTGAAGAAGTGACAGATATGCAAAGGAGTGTGAAGGGACAAGTTTTTAGCTCTACTTTTGACCTCCCATCTGCTAATCATATTAGAGTGGCAGAACTTGTTTTAGAACGTGCAAAACGTCGAATTGAGATGGGCAAAGATGTCGTTATTTTGCTTGATTCTATAACTCGTTTGGCTAGGGCTTATAATGCAATTACTCCTTCAAGTGGCAAGGTTTTGAGTGGTGGGGTAGATGCAAATGCTTTGCATAAACCTAAGAGATTTTTTGGAGCTGCAAGGAATATTGAACAAGGTGGTAGTCTCACAATTATAGCCACAGCTTTGATAGAGACTGGATCTAGGATGGATGAAGTTATTTTTGAAGAATTTAAAGGTACGGGCAATAGTGAAATTGTATTGGCAAGGAATATTGCTGATAGAAGGATTTATCCTGCATTTGATATTTTAAAATCAGGTACAAGGAAAGATGATTTATTGCTAGGAAAAGATAAACTCACCAAAGTTTGGATGTTGCGAAATGTAATGCAGCAAATGGATGATATAGAAGCCTTGACTTTTATCTATTCAAAAATGCAAAAAACAAAAGACAATGAAGAGTTCCTCAATATGATGAATGAAAAAGAATGATTTTTTGAAAGCAGGTATATTTGATAGCGGTGTTGGAGGTTTAAGCGTCCTTAAGAATATCTTGAATGCTAATTTATTTGATGAAATTATTTATTATGGAGATACTGCTAGGGTGCCTTATGGTGTTAAAGATAAAGAAACGATTATAAATTTTTCTCTTGAAGCTTTAGATTTTTTTGTCCCTCATCAAGTTGATATGCTTATCATTGCTTGTAATACTGTAAGTGCGTATGCTTTAGAAGAAATGAAAAAAAAATCACCCATACCTATTATAGGGGTAATAGAGCCTGGTATTGAAGCAGTGCAAAATAAAATCAAAGATAAAAATGCTTCAATTTTAATCATCGCTACACAAGCTACGATTAGATCAAAAACATATCAAAACAAACTTTTTCAATCTGGCTATAGGCATATAAAAGGTTTGGCAACGGGACTTTTTGTTCCTATCGTTGAAGAAGGAGTTGAAGATAGTGAAATATTAGATGTTACAATGAGACATTATTTTTCTTCTATCCTTACTCCTCCTGAGGCTATTATTTTGGGTTGCACACATTTTCCCCTTATTGCTGATAAAATCAGTCAATTTTTTAATAATAAGAGTCTTTTAATACATTCAGGAGAGGCTATTGTGCAGCATTTATGTCATAACCACTCAATCAAACAAAATCAAGCTTCCAAGCAGACAAAACTGAAATTTTATGCTTCTTCTAATCCGTCTTCTTTAGAAAAAACTGCTCAAAAGTGGCTTAAAAACTTTTAATATTATTTTATTATTCTTGGATTATTCACATCTATAGTTTTATTTTCAATATTGTAAATGTAAAATTTTTATTATTTTGTAGCCAAATTATTAATATTTTTTGATAAAATTAAAAAATATTAATATCAATTAAGGATATTGTAATGATTAGAAGTATTTTAATTGGAGGTATATTTGCTATTGTATTATTTTTATTACTTCCAGATAATAAAACTTTGAATAATTTAGGCATTGAACTTATCAGTTTATATTTTTTTGGAGGGATTATTTATATTCCTATTATGGTCTTATGGATGTGGATATTTAACATCAAAAGGACTCCTTTTGAGAGTATTGATAATCTCATTTATGAAAAATATTTTAAAAAATGGCTTTCAAAATAAATCGTTCAAATGAGTTGTATAAAAAGGTATTTTTATATTTTATTTGTATTATTTTTATTAGGTTTCTTCTGGCTGAGGATAATTCTAATTCGCTTGGCGATAGGAATGTTGAGTTTTATAAACAAAGGAATGAATATATTGATTTTGAACAATCTGTTTCAAATATAACCCCTACATTAGAAAATAAACTTGAGATAAAACAATCACAGCTTCCTTTAAAAAATGATTTTATTTGTTTTGAGATTGATGAAATTTTTTTGCGTTCAAATGTCCCTGTCCTTCAAAAAAAGATAGAGAATGAATTTTCTTTCCTAAAACCCATACTCAAATCTTATTCACACCAGTGTTTGGATACTCGCAAAATTGGCAATCTTCTCAATGAGCTAAAATTAAAAGCATTCAAAGAGGGTTATATCACAACTTTTTTTGGTATCCAACCTCAAGATATTAGTAGTAAAAAACTCATTATATTTATACAAACTTCTATCCTTAAAGAAATATTATATGATGATGGTGATAATGTTGTTTCACTATTTTGGGGAAAAGATTATTCAATTACAATTGGGGATATTTTTTCCATTAGACCTATTGATAGAGGTCTTTATAATTTCAAACGGCTAAGGACACTCAATCCAACTATAGAAATTTCTTCAACAAAAGCTCCTACCAACGAAGACCCCATAGAATCCAAAATCATTATCAATCATCATAAATCTTTTTTACCTCTTTTTATTTCATTGAGTGGTGATAATGCTGGTTCGAATTCTACAGGGATATATCAAAATTCATTTCAATTAGGATTGGAAAATTATTTTTCCCTGGCTGAAGCATTCCATTTTTATACCGTTTTGACTCCACAATGGGGGAAGTCCCATAGCATTTATACTTCAGCTGATTTTAGCATTCCTTTCAGGAGATTTTTATTTTATATGAGTAGTTCTTATTCTCATTATATTCAGAATATTCCTGTTGGTAAAAATATTTTTGATTATAGTGGTTATTCTGCAAATATGGATATCAAAGGAGAATATTTGCTTTATTTGGATGCCATCAATCGTTTTAACATCTCCATAGGTTTAGGGAAAAGATGGTCAAAAAATTATCTTGAAGATATTGAACTCATCCCTCAAAGACGAAACCTTACTAATATTTATGCAAATGTGAGCTATTCAAGATTGATGGCTAAAAGCTCTTTTAATTTTAGTTTGGGAGTCAAACAGGGTGTGAAGTTTTTTGGTGCGATGGGTAATTTGAGTGATTCACCCTCAGAACCTAATTTTTTCTATACAGTACCGACTGTGGATATTTATCTTTACACTCCTTTGAGGGTAGGAGGACAAAGTTTTGCTTATACGGGTTTTTTAAAGACTCAAGTTTCAAGGACGCGGCTTTATGCGAGTGAAAAATTTGGGCTTGGAGGGATTTATAGTGTCAGGGGTTTTGATAGTCTTGTTTTGAATGGAGAAATGGGTGTATTGAATCGGAATGATTTTTCTTATTATCTCCCATCTTTTTTCAAAATCTCTTTGGCTCCGACTTTAGGATTTGATATGGGGTATACGACTGATTTGTATACAAAAGCTCAAAATTATCTTGGGAATCAAGGATTTCTTATAGGCGGTGGTTTGGGATTGAAGGCATATTGGAGTAAATATTTTAACTTTCAAATATGGGGATATATGCCAATTTATAATCCCAATAAGCTTAAGGAAAGGTATTTTTATGCTTCTTTTGGATTGAATTGGCAATGATTTAATATTTGAGATTAACTATTTTTAGCTTTAAATTTCCTTATCAAAAATCTGATGAATCTGATAACTTGAAGGATAAAATTGATGAAAGAAATAAAAACAAGGATCATTGCAGAAATGATAAATAACCAAACCAATGATATATAGAAGGACTGTAAAAGGGGCTCAGAGAAGGATTTAAGAAAACCTATTGCTGCTAATGAAAATAACGAAAGTAATGAAAATAATGAAAATAACAAATTTATATCATTTAAGCTTATACATCTTTTTTTGATAAAAATAGCAATGAAATAACTCAAAGGGAGGGCTAAAAGAATGATTGGGATATAAGCTTTTTCCAACCCAAAAACATCAAAATATTTAAATATCAACACATAAAAACATAAAAATACTAACACATAAACAATCTCCCCAAATCCTTTGAAAAATCTACCTTTGCCTATCAAGTAAGCTTTATTTTCGATATAAAAAACAATCAATGAGAATATCGAAACAAAGAATTGAATAAAAGCATATATAGCAATAAAATAAAGAAATGCCATTATTTATTTTTCCTTTCATTGATGAAATTTTGTAATTCTCTTATAGTATCTGGATTCAAAGTCTTAGTATGGTTTCCAAATAAAAAATCAATAAAGTGTCTGTCTAAATAGTGAAATTTCAAGTAATCTTGATCTATCTTTACATTAATAGCATTGGGTTCTTTAGGAATTTGGGAAGAATCTTTATATTTGAATTTAGATATATAATTTTTTAAATCCCCAAAAATAGGTAAAAGTTCACTACCAATCGGAAAATCCTTTCCTCCAGCAAACCCCTGCACTACATAATCCCTAACATTATAGACATTATAATACTCTTCTACCTTAGGATTCATCACATAGTCTTCCCTATTAGGGGTGCCTATATTGATGATTACAGGTTTGGGTCCTCTATCATAATCATACAGATTGCTGAATACTTTTGCTACATTCCCTCCGTGTGAATGGGTGATGATGATCAAGGGTTCTCCTTCTTGAAAATGATAGTTTTTGATGAAGTCATTGAGTTGTTTGCCTCCTTGTTGGCGAGCTTGGTCGTGGTTTGCACCTGACCATTGGAATCGATAGATTTTATCATCATTGAAGGCTTTTTTGGTGCTATTGATGAAATCTTGTGTGAAAGCATACGGATTACTCCAAGTTCCATGTATGAAGACAATAAGATTATCCCTATCCTCTTGTTCTACTAAAGAGGCCTTATGATTGTTTGTTTCTAAAATATAATGATTGTATCTTGAAGCATCATTATTTGCATAAGCATAGTTGAATTTATTTTTCCTGAGTTTGTCTTTGGATGTGTTTGACTTCAATGCATCATTTATCTGATAAAGGAAGCTTGTGAACTTACCTGCATTTTGTGCGATGTTTTCATTATGGGTGATTTTATGGGCATTTTCGTGTCCATAAGTGTGCATAAAGTCTTTGGAGTCAGAAAGATTATGATAAGCCATATTGATATAAATTTCTTCATTGGCTTTGTCATAAAATCCTTTGATCGGATCTGAAGTGTCTGCATAAAGATAGATTTTATTATTATCTTGGATTCCAAAAGCATTTTGAATCTGTTCAATATTTTTATCTTTTAGGTGATGGATAGTATCCATATCTGTATTATTGATAGCTAGCATTGAATGTTGATTGGCTTTCCATTGTTTAGCTATCCCTTTGAGTGAAATATTTTCATCGCTTATCCCCTCATAAACACTCAAGAATGGATTGATGAGTAAAGTGCCTGTAGCATTCATAGCTTTTATCGTATTGTGAATGGTATTTGAAAAATCATTTTTGATTTTTTGTCTGCCTGTTTGGGTGAAAAAGGCTCCTTTGATTTGAAGCTCTCCTTGAAGGTTGCTTGTGATTTGGTCTTTGCTCACAATAGAGACTTTTGAAATATCTCTATTCAAGCCAATCATTTGATGAGGGCTACTGACTTCAACCTTGCCCAAGCCTAAAGTTGCCAATGCTTTGCCTTCTTTTTCATACCCATTAGCCCAAAGTCCTATCAAGCTATCAGTATTATCAGGATAATTTGAAGGTTTTTTGAGGCTCAAATTTAGTCTTGTGGAATGATTGCTTGAATTATCTTTGTTTGCTATGTCTTTGAAGTTCAAAGTATGTGTTTTGAAATCAAGTTGTTGGCTATCAGAGGCAATGATACCTCCTATGAGGTTTGTGTGTTGGGTGATGTTGATTTGGAGTTGGTCTTGAGTCTTGATGCTTGAGATTTCTTCTACCCAACTTTTATCAATATAGCCTCTATTCAAAGAGAGGCTTGTGTCTATTGAATTGTCTTGTTTGTTTTTTGAAAATCCAAAGCCTATGCCCCCACCCTTAGCATTTGAATATAAAGTATCGCTCAGGGATTGTATGTTCAAATTTTTGGCTTGAATGTTGGCTGTGTTGGAATATAGATTTGCCCCTGTGAGGTTGATGTCTTCTTGGGCATTGAAAGTGATGTGCTTGCCAATAGCTTTTGAATAGTGATGATAGATAGCTTGAGTCGTGTTGCTTTGTGTGCTTGCACTTGCATTCATACCCAAGCCATTGGTGCGATAGCTGATTGTTGTGCTTATATTTTTAGTCATTTCTTTTTGGGAAAAATGCTGGGCTGTTGCACTTAAGTTGATGTATTTTGCTCCATAAGAGATATTTTGAGAAGCCATAGTGATGGAGCCTGTTTGATTGATAGAATCAGAGGCTTTGAGGTTTAGGTTCGCATTGGTTTTCAATACAGAGGGATTGAAAGAAATGTTTTCTTGGATTTTTGAATGTTCTTCTCCACTCAGTGTGGCAGACACAGAGGCATAAAATCCTGTTCCAAAAGCACTTACACTTGAAGCTGCATTTGCTAAACTGGAAGTGAAATTTAAAGTCGCATTGCCCACAGAAATACTCGCAAGTCCAATGTTTAGCTTAGCTTCTTCTAAGGCATTGTAGCTTGCTTTGCCTTCTGCATAAAGTTTGGCTATTTTTTGATAATCCTTAGTGGCTTGTCTTAAAGCATTCCCTGCAGATTTTAAAGCCTTGCTTGAGTGGTAGGCATCTACATAGGCATTGCCAATTTCAAGCGAAACATTCAAATTACCACTGAAATCTTTATCAAAATGATTTGAAGTATTTTGGGCTGCTAGGATATGGATATTTTCAGACTCTATAGAAATATTGCCCTTAGCAAATATATTTGAGCCAATGATATTGGTATTGCCTTTGGCAATGATGTTCAAATCTTCTCCAATTTCAAGGTTTGAACCCACAGCCTTTTTTTGTCCTGAATGATTGAAAGATTTGTTGTAATCAAAATCAGCCCCCACTTTGAACTTATCACTCAAAGACATACTAAAACCACTAAATCCTTTTTCCTCTGTGTGTGAATCGCTTTGAATGATATCATATCCAGGAAGGATATTGACATTTCCATTTTGAGAAATCAAACCCGCATTGTGAGTGGTGGAAATATCAGAACCAATGATATTGATATTATCTTGAGATTTTATCAATAAATCATGATTTGATAGATGGCTTTTTCTATTCAAAGAATGGCTAGAAGATTCTTGATTTGATTTTTCATTGAGTCCAAAGAAGGATTTTTGATTGGAGCTATGAGTATAGGTATACTTGTCTTGGATGCTTGAGAAGGTAGTGGTTTTGGAGTGGATTTGAGTGTGCAGGGCTTGAGAGTTGACCCCTTGCAAAAAGGTGGCATTGCCTGTATGGATATGGATATTTTTAGCTTTGAGCATAGAAGCATTGTGAGTGAGGGATTCATAAGAATGTGTTTGCTCATCTTTTTTGTATTCAAAGCCAAAAACATTTTGTTTAAAAAGATGAGAGTCCCTGACAAAGGATTGATTTTGGGAGGCTTTTTCAATGTAGTCTTTGGTAGCATTGATTGATAAATCTTCTTTTGCATCATATACAGAACCTTCAGAATAAATACTCCCTTTTGAATCAATGGAGATATTTTTTCCATAAAGCTGGTTATGAGTAGAGAGGTCATTGGATTGTTCGTGCAAATCTTGGGTTTGAGTAGAGCTTATGAGTGTTGATTGAGTTTTATAATAATGCGTGTTTGAAGAAGAATGATTTTGGCTTGAGTATAAAAAGATATTTTTATCTGCTTTGAGCTTCAAAGCACCCCTAGCGTTTAGTTCTGCATTTTTTAAGCTCAGATTGCCTTTAGCTTCTATATTGATTTGCTCTGCTTGGAGTCTTGTGCCTAAAAAATCTTGTTGGTTTTGTTCTTTGTAAGAATCTTTTTGATAAAAAGAAACTCTTTGAGTATTCATATCAATCAAATCACCTGATAAATCAATCTTGTTTCCAGCATATATATTTGAATGAGAGATAAAAAGTTCATCTTTTGCATTGATTTTGAGGTCTTTGGATTTTAGGCTTGCTGTGTTGAAGACAAATTCTTCTTTGTATCCTTTTTTAGAGATTTGACTTTGCTTTATTTCAGAAGCGATGTGAATATTTTTAGCATCCAATGAAGCTTCATTAGAGTCTATATCCCCACTATGATAGAGCATCCCATCTGAGTGCAATATCAAATCAGAAGCTTTTAACTTGCCTTGATTGCTCAAAAGTTCTTTGGCATTGATTTGGAGCTGATTGGCTTGGATAGAGGAATGGTTGTAGAAATTTTTGGATTCAGCATACAGGTGATTGGCTAGGATGCCTTTAGCTTCTTGTTTATCCCAACCATAAGTGGTGAATTTTAAAGTAAAGCTATTTTGAGCGAATGGATTTTGAATGATTGGAGTAGGGATGATTTCATTGGCTTTCAAGGATTGTATTTTTTGGTGTTTGGCTTCGATGATATTTAGAGTTTGTAGGGAGAGGATTTGATTTAAAAATAAATCAGAGTTATAAAAAATTGCTGTTTGTCCATCAGAGAAATGTGATAAAAATACTTTTTGGGCTAAGGGACTCCTTTGGATAAATCGCTCATAAAAATAACTTGAAGTGATGAAATCACCTAAAGACTCCTTATCATAAGCTTTTGGGGTTTGAAAGTCTATGGATGTTAGGGTTACAGATTCATAAGGATTGCTAATGAGTGGGGTGAAGCTAAGGATAGCAGAGTTGTCAAGAGTTTGATTTTCTTCGAATAGATTTTGGGTATTTGGACTTTGTCTATCAGTATTTTTAGCATTCAAAGTGATGAAAGGATTAGAAAAATAATCTTGAAAGGTTTCTTTCAAATCAGGGAAATTCATATCAAATTTTTTGAAAGCACGATAGGGCTAAAAGTATCCATTTTATGGGCTTTGGAGCCTGGCACACTTTTATCAAAAATAAAATGTGTAATGAAAAGTTACAAAAACATTTATTTAGGGCATATGTAGGCTAAAAAATAACAATAAAATGAGGCAAAAATGATACTAAAAAATAAAATCATAAAAAACTTTTCTCAACTCCCCAATCAAGTAATAGAATCCAAAAACTTATCCATAAACTCAAAAGCATTATTTTGGTATTTAGCCAGCAGACCTGATAATTGGATTATCAACAATGCAAATATAGCCGAAACACTCAACATCAAAGACAGAAAAACCATAACAAAATATCTAAAAGAGCTTTTAGATTCAGGTTGGATTCAAAGAGAAAAAATCAAAGACAAATGTGGCAAATTCACAGGCAATTATTTTTATATCATTAACGAACATAACAATACCACGCAAGCCCATAAAAATCAGGATATTGAACCCATAACAAAAACCCAAACCGAAAGCCCAAAAAATCACCCTTCGGATAACTTTCACCGAAAGCCCAAAAAATCCGCAAGCGGAAAAAACGGGCCATATAATAATACGGAATTAATTAACAATAAGAATATATATTATCAGACGATACATTCCGAACTAGAAGAAATAAAATCTACCACAGAGCCAACATCACAAGCCCAAGCTAATCTTAATCCTAAAAAGCAAAATAAATCAAATGCCCTAGAAGCCCAGATTTTAAACCTAAACTTACCGCCTAAGGTAAGCCCTGATGTGTGGGCAGAATTCGTAAAACATCGCAGTGAGGGCAAACAAAAGCTAACGCTAAGAGGTGCAAAAATGGCAATCTCTAAGCTAGAAAGTTTTGAACAAGATTTAAGAGAAAAAGCCCTAAAAGAGAGCATTATCAATAATTGGAGTGGTATTTACCCGCCTAAAACATACACTTCCTATTACCCAAAACCAAACCAAGCAAACCAAAAATCCCAAAATGACGCGACAAAAAATATCTTATCTAAGCTACAAGAGCAAGGTTATTCTCTTATGGATATTTTGGCTGGCAAAAATATTTATATTGATTCTAAGCTCGTATATGCCTATAGGAATCACAAGGGACAATATTGCCTAACAACCCAGCCCTTAGCCCAACAAAAAGGACAAATTTGAAGCCCTCATCACTCAACACAAAAATCCTAATGCAAGATATTTTATTGCAATCAAATACACTCAGTGATTTTATGATAAATTCCCTAAATGAAATGTTTGAATTGTTCGTCCATCAGGGGACTTTAGAAGCATTTTATCACGCACTTTTTACCGATATAGATAATATCAATAAGCTAAAATCTGGCGTGTTGAATATGCAATATATCTACCACTACTACAAAAAATTTATCCAAATTCAAATCCGTGTTTTGTGCAATTTAGAGCTAGATAGGTATTACAATCAAGAGCCATTGCATTATGCACAAATACCTGTGATTGATTTGATGAAAAACACAAAAGGCTTCGATGAATACAACGATGTGAAAGAATATATCTTGAGTTGCCTCACTTCAAAATTTGCTCATTTCATTCGCGAGGATTAAGCACAATGGCACACAAAAGCAAAGAACAAATCAAAGCCTACTACCAGACAAATTTTATCGAAGTAGAAGACTTAGCAAAAATTTTTAAAATACCCAAAAGAACGCTTTATCAATGGATAAAAAAAGAAGGTTGGGTTAGTGGAGCTGCCCTGCCAAACAATCCCATAAGTGCCAATGACTTGATAAAAGATGAGTTCGCATCAAGGCTAACCAAAGCCAAAGACAATATCCAAGAAGATATAAAAAACAACCTTATCAATCAAGGAATCTCTGAAATCATAGCCACAGCAAGTGCCAAAAAAGCCAGTGATAACCTCTTGCTAAAAGCAATGAGCTTGGAGTTTTTGGATTCTAAGGCTACTGAATCCTTGCTGATTGGAAAAAATGCTTTTGAAAGGTTCGTATCAACAAATATCAATCACCCATCAGCCCAACAAAAAATCATCACTATGGCAAAAAACATGGTTGAAATGTATTCGCAGGTAAAATCTACCATTTATGGCAAAAGTCCCGAAGTCAGTGTCCAGATAGCCAATATAAACCCAGCTAATGAATCTGAATTTAAAAACCTAAGTGATAAAGAATTACTAGAATTGATACACAAATCTAGTAGTGAAAATTCAACATAAAGTAAGCCTATATATAAAAATTGGCAAAATTTTTAGCTTTTTTTAAAAGCACAATAAATTTTTTAAAGGAAATTCATGGAAACAGAAAAAAAATATAAATACGCGAAAATAAGGAATGGTATCATATACCTGCATATTTGCGAAGATAACAAAAGATTGAGGTTTTCTACCAAACTTCTAGCAACAGAAAAAAACCTTCAGTTAGTAGAAAAAAACCCTCAAAAGTTCTTGAGGCAAAAGAACGAAGAAATATTACAAAAAACTTCTAGCACAAAAAAGGTCGGTATCAGAAATAAAAGCATATTGTTAAAAGACTTTGCACAACAAAGTTTTAACGCAAATAGCAATACAAGAAAATCCAGCACAAATAAAAATTATGACCATATATTCAAAAAACATATTTTGCCTACTTTTGGCAATATGGATATAAGGACTATCAATTCATTCCATATCAAAAGTTGGCAAAATGATTTATGCTCTACCACAGGAATACCCACAATAAACATCGCCAAAAAAATATTATCTTATATCCTAAAAGATGCCCTACATTCTGAGCTAATTGATAAAAATCCCACTACATTAACCCCGAATCTAAAAGCACAAAAGAAAAAAATCCAGCCCTTTAGCTTAGATGAAGTAAAACAAATCATATCAAACGCACAAGGTTGGTTCAAAAATTTGCTTTTGTTAGCTTTTTTTACAGGGATGCGGGTAGGAGAGATGATGGCACTCACTTGGGAAGATATAGATTTTATTGATAATAAAATCACTATCTCCAAATCAATGAGGAATGGCATATTAGGCAAGCCAAAGACAAGGGCTAGCAATCGCGTGATTGATATGTTGCCTATTGTCAAAGAGGCTTTATTGAAACAATATCAAATCACTTCCTCACAGCCCTATGTGTTTATGAGCAGCCACAAAACAGGCTTTAAATTTTCCTCTGGGCTTTCTTCAGTTTATTGGTATCCATTATTAAAACAACTAGGTTTCAGTAAAAGGACTTTTCACAATAGCCGGCATACCTTTGCTTCTATCATGATAAGCAAGGGTGAAGACCCTGTCTGGGTAGGGTGCAAAATGTTAGGGCATGAAAATGTAGCGATGACTTTATCAATCTATACAAAATACATCGATGAGGACAAAAAAAGAGCCTCATTTTTACAAGATATTCACATAGCATAAAGTTTTTAGCCCTTTTTTAGGGCTTTGATTAAATAGCAGGAGGTAAAAATGATATTAATCAGTGATAAGCAAATGCAAACTATCTATAAAAAATACAGAAGTGAAAAAGATAAATTACTTCAAAACCCAGACCAAAGAAAAAATTTTGTTTTGGATATGAGTTATGAGAGGTTTTTAAGATTTTACATACAAGCAAAGGGTAGAAAATGACCAAAACAATATTACTCAATTTATATTATTTTTTGATTTTATTGGTCGTGTTTTTAGCTACAAGTATCCCTAGTATTTGGAATTAAAGGAATCACATGAGGCAAATACAAATTCAAATATTAGCTAGCCTTCTTTATTATAGTGATAGGATAGAGGAGTTTGCTTACCATATCAAACCACATCATTTTACTAAAGAGCTAGGCATTGTTTATCAAACCATCCTAGATTTGCACAACAAAGACAAGCCGCTTAACATAGACTTGCTAAGCGTGTATATCAAAGATAAAAATTTATTATTAGAGTTAAGTGAGGCTATCCCTACACCTGAATTTATGAGTTATATCCCAGAGCTAGAGCATAGCTATAAAATATCTATGCAAAAATACATCAGTGCGGTTTTGCTAAAAGATAGCAATGAGGGCATCATAACCGATCCTGTAGTCTTAGCAAGTAAGCTAAATGACTCACCAAAAATCATAAAAAATCTTAGTGATTGGGCTAGCTTTTATGAAAATCAACCCAACTTACCACGATACAAAACAAACATCTCTTTTTTGGATTTTGCCTTAGGTGGGGGGTTCGAACCCGCACAGCTTGTATTATTAAGCGGTGAGCCTGAAGCGGGTAAAACTTCTTTAGGCTTACAGATATTAGAAAACATCGCAGCCAATAATAAAGCTTGCTTTTTTTGCTTCGAATTCACAGCTAGGCAATACATTGCAAGGAAGCTAGAGACAAACAAAAAGTTCATAGAAACTAGCGGGAATAATCTTTATATCATTAATGATGGTTATGATATTTCACAAGTAGCAGACAATATCAAGCATTTATCAAAAATGGGTGTGAAATTTTTCCTTATCGATTCACAAATGAGATTAGAAGTGCCAAAGTCAAGAAGCATGGAAGAAGAAGAATCAGCAAAATTTGCTACCCTAGCCAAGCTAGCCCATAAATTAGAAATACTCATTATCCTCATCATACAGACAGCCAAAAGTGATAGCAATAGCCCTCTGGGTTCAAAAAAAGGCGGGCATGAGAGTTCTATCACTATCAGGATAGAGCATTGCAAACCCAACAAAGAAGAAGCCACAAGTTTGAATAAAGAATTTGATCCCAAACGCAGGACTATCATCATTAAGAAAAACAAGCAAACAGGCAAGCACTTCAAAGAAGAAGTCCAGTTTGATCCTATTAGGCTTACTTTCAAAAGAGATGATATCCGCACTAGAGAAAAAGAATTAATGACCATAGATATATAAAATCGGGTTGATGATGTGCGTAGCACAGAATAACCCTGAATCGAGTCAATATATGAAAAATTTAAATACCAAAGGAGTACAAAATGACAATCACATATAGTTTTGAAGTAAAGCCAGAAATCAAAGGTGATGAATTAGAGCTTAGAGAATGGGGATTGAATCTATTGAAAGATTATATTTATGAAGCAGATATCGATGATGAATACCTTCAAATTGATATAGAGATAGATGAATATGATTATTAATATTTCACAATTCAAACAATGTATTGATATTGTTCAAGTGATTAGCCATTATGTACCACTTAAAAAAAATGGAGCCAATCATATAGGAGCCTGCCCTTTCCATAGTGAAAAAACACCAAGTTTTACCGTATCAGTTTCAAAAGGGATTTATCATTGTTTTGGTTGTGGAGTCGGAGGCGATGCGATAGAGTTTGTGCAAAGTTATGAAAAATTGCCCTTCAATCAAGCCGTAGAAAAGATAGCCTCTTTGATAGGCTTTAGCTTAGAATACAGCAATGAGAGGGCAGTCAAGATTGATACTTCACTCTTAGAGTATTCAAAGGATTTTTTTATTTCTTCTTTAGGAAAAAACCCACAAGCCAAAGAGTATTTTTTACACAGAGGGTTGAATGATGAAAGTATAGAGAAATTTGGCTTAGGTTTTTGCCCTTATAGCTTTGAATATATCAAGTCTATTCAATCAAAAGATATTGACTTTGGCATTTCAGTAGGGCTTATCAATAAAGACAATAATGCCAATTTATACACACCTTTTTCTAATCGATTGATGTTCCCTATATGGGATAATAAAGGCAGGGTAATAGGTTTTGGCGGACGCATTTTAGATAACTCAAGCCCATCAGCCAAATATATCAATTCAAAAGAATCAGCTAGCTATCACAAAAGACAGGTTTTATATGGCTTCCACTTAGCGAGGAATGCTATCGTATCAAAAGCCCAAGCTATCATCACAGAGGGCTATATGGATACCATAGCTTTGCATCAAATAGGGATAAATCATTCCATAGCTACTTGTGGCACAGCCCTAAGCAGTCAGCAAATAGCCCAACTCACGCGATTAGGAGCCAAAATTATTTTATGTTTTGATAGGGATAAAGCAGGCTTAAACGCTACTTATAAAGCGATAGATTTGTTAATCTGTTGTGGCATATATGAATCTGAAGTCTTACAAATACAAGGAGGAAAAGACGCTTGTGAGCTTCTAGCCACAGGAGAACTCAAAGATAAAATATTATCAGCCAAACGCATACCTATCATAGAATTTATGCTTTTGAATTTATGCAAAAAAAGCGATTCCATAGAGTCAATGAATTTAACCATCATAGAGATAAAAAAATTCTTAGCCACGATAAAAAATGATTTCATAAAAGCGACTTATACCCAAAAAGCATCAGAGCTTTTAAACATACCTGCTTATTATTTAGAAGTAAAAGAGACTAGCAAGATAACGATGCCAAACCCTACCTTTAGCCTCACAGAAGCTAGTATCATAAAAACTATCATCTCAGAGCCGCAAATGATAGATATTGTGATTGATTGGCTAGATATTGATGATTTTTCTATCTCCTTGCAAGGTTGTGTGCAAAATTTAGCAAAAGGGATTATCGATTCACAAGCAAGAGAGATAGCCTTAAATGACTCTATCCCATTATGTTCAAATATAGTTAAAAGCCTAAGGGCAGTATATGAAATATCTAGCAAAAAGAAAATGAAAAATATCAAATTCTCAAATATCCCTATAGAAGAAAAATTTAAAAAAATCATTTCCATAAGAGAGAGATTATTGAAATGGAAATAACACAATTAGCAAAATTAGAACTAGCCACGCGAGAACTATGCCGCAGGAGTTTGAAATATTTCTTATTACAAAAGTGGCTAAATTACGAACAAAAAAGATTCAATGATAATTGGCATTATGATTATATAGCCAAATACTTGCAATCTTCACTCACTTCTAATCTCAATCGATTGATGATAAATCTCCCTCCAAGCTATGGCAAAACAGAACTCATTGCTAGGACTTTTATTCCTTGGGCATTAGGGAATAACCCAACACATAAATTTATGTATGTAACCTATAGTGATGAGCTTTATATAAAAATCTCAAACCAAATCAGGGAAGTGATGAAAAGCCCATGGTATAAAAAGATATTTGGAGAAGTGCATTTTATCCAAGACAATACCAAAGAATGGGTATTAAAAAGTGGTGGAGGATTATTTTCTACGACCCTAAAGAGTCCTATCACAGGGTTCCACGCACATACAATATTAGTTGATGACCCGATAAAAGCATCTGATATATCTTCTAGGGCTGAGCGAAGGAGGGTGATTGACAATTTTAGAGAATCCATTTTATCAAGGCTACTTGAAGATGAAGAGAGTAAGGCTACTATCATCATTATGATGCAGAGGCTATCTGAAGAGGATTTATGTGGGTATTTACTCAATCCTAAGAATTTCAAAGGCATAGAGCAGTCTCAATGGAAGGTAGTGAGTTTAAAAGCCCTCAATCTTACAAAAGAAGTCTATGAATGTGAAGATTTTACCTACACAAGAGAGCCAGGAGAGGCATTATTTCCCAGCAGGCATTCCATAGATAGCCTCAAACAAATAGAGCTAGAGATGGGAGCTGATGCTTTTAGCACCCAATACATGCAAGACCCTCAAGTATCTGAAGCAGGATATTTTCAAGCCCAGTATTTCAAGACAATAAATTCTTTTGAAGTCCCTAATCAAAATATGTATATTTTTGTCGATACAGCTGAAAGCTTACAAACCACAGCTGATAATAGGGCTATTGTCGTATTTGGTATGAGTGTAGAAGATGAGAGAGAGCAAGTGATTGTGTATGATTGTTTTTTTGGTATATGGGATGAGGAAGTGATGGTAGATTCTATCATAGAAGCTATGAATCTCTACCCTAGTGCTAGTGTTTTTATTGAGCAAGCAGGAGGAGGGATTACTATCACGCGATTACTGTATAAAAAGATTGCCCTTGTAAATGCAAGGCTTAGGAATGAGAATAAACCCATTTTGATAAACGCAATCAATCCCTACCAAGCAAGCCGAAAAATATCAAAAGTAGAGAAAATCAAAGCCCTAAGACCTTATTACAACACAGGACAATTAAAGTTTATCCATAGTGCAAGAGGACTAGATCAAATCAAAAGCGAGCTATTATCTTTCAATCCAGAAAAACCACATAAAAAAGATGATTGTATCGATGCCCTAGCTAGTGGGCTTGTGAATGAGGATGTAAGAGGGCTTATCATCACAACGAATGAAGAGACAAAAGATGATTTTATCCCTTATGAACGGAGTGGTTGGAATGTCTAGACCCACTCATTATAATGTAAAAAAGAGGAATCTATTACTAAAATCACCTCTTTATACCATACACAAAGATATTTTAGACAAGCTTTCAAAACTATCAATCTATGAGTCTCAAAGTGTTTCAAAAATAGTTCATAGTGCTATTTTATTTTATTTGATGAAGGATAAAAATGAAGAAATCTATCAAAAGATCAAGCTATGCAAAAAATACTATAAGAATAGAAAAAAGATACAACCTTCCAAAAGCCATCATAAAAAAAATAAAAAAACAATCCAAAAACCTATCTGTATCACAAAGTTATTTGATTGAAAAAATCACACTAGATTATATCAATACCCTAAAACATACCGACCTTTTTTTATATGAGTTGTTGGATTAGAATGCTTATAAAATCTTAGGAGAGCCAAATGCTAGATAAAGATATTCCACAAGAAGACCAACAAGCCCAAAATATCCCTAATAATAGTGATAATGCTAGTGATGATATTGATACTGATAGCCAAGCTTTAGAACAATTACAAAAAGAATTAGAAGAAGCACAAGCGAATGTCAATAAAAATTTTTCTGATTATGCGAGTGCTAGATTAGAAGATAGCCCAGAATTAGAAGAGTTGTTTTTTAATGACAAAAAAGAGTTTATAAACGCACTTTTACAATTACAACAAAATTTTATAGATGAAAATATCAACTCAAAAAGACAAAAAGTAAGCGAGCTACACAATTCAGTGATGAATAAAAAAATAAATTCGCAATACCAAAAAGCAAAAAATCAATTTTTACAAGATAATCCAAACGATAATCCTGATGAATTGATAAGCTTTGCCAAAGACAATATCCCCCCAAAGCAATTAAATGAATTAACTCAATTAAGCCCGCTAGAGTTCTTAAAAGCAGTCAAAAAAATAAGAGATTCTAATACCTCTGGGCAAGACTCAATCCCCCAAGAGCTAGAAGGAACCCCCGGGGATTCTATGGCTTCAGGTATTGGTAGTAGGAATGCACGCAGTGCATTTAGCAGGGATTAAATCCAAAATTATAAGGAAGTAAAAATGAATAAAAATGAAATAAGATATGAAGAGTTTGGAGACAATCCATTAGTAGCAGTCAAAATAGCCGAAAAAATGGAAGAAGGCTATGTCGCTGATAGTATGTTTGAACCACTGATGGGCAGGAGTGAAGACAGACCGATTCGCACTTACCCACATAGCACAATGGAACCTTACCGACCTAAGCTATCTGACCAGCTTAATGGTGATGGTGTGAGTGGTAATACAGATTTAGATAAAAATATCGATAGTTACAATCGATATTCTCAAACCATAAATCCGATTGTCAAACGTAATTCGCTGCTTTCTGAAATCAAAGAGTATCGAGTGATAAAAGACCCTCAATTTGTAGCTGATAGTGAAAGGAAGCTACAAAACTGGATGACGATGCAAAGTGATAGGATGATAGTAGCAGCCCTCAGTGCTAATATGAGTAATGTGATTTGTGCTGCAAATTCTACAATAGGCTATCATGATGGCAAAGCAGCCAAAAGCGTTAAAGAATATTGTGAAAATATTAGTGCAGGTGATATTGTGAGTGTTGCTACTTTGAAAAAAGCTATTTCTATGGCACGATATGGATTGAAATACAACGGAGAGGAAACTTTTGCCCTCAGGCCTTCTAGGATTTCACAGCTAACAGAAGGCGGGATAAAGATTTATAAGACTTCTTATTTGATATTGCTAGATAATTATCAATCCGAACAGCTTCAATCTGATCCTGTTTGGATAGATATGCATGCTAGAGCAGGCAATAGAGGATACGCAGAAAATAAGCTATTTAGCGGGCTATTAGGTGAGATTGATAATTGCCCTGTTATCAATATGGGTTTATGGACAAAAACACAAGCAGGATTGTTAAACACTTCTATCCCACAAAGTGATTTTGAAAAATATGTCAATTCTGCATTAAAAAATTTTGTCTTAGGAGATTATGCAGGTAAAGATTCTCATCATACTAGTATCGGGGCTATAGTAGGTGGCACAGCGATTGCTTATGTTGGCTCGCCTATTAGCTTTATCATTGATCAAACAGCAGACAGCGGCACAAAGATAAAATGTGGTGTTTCAAAAATATTAGGCATAGCCAAGACTTGCTATGAAGTTACACAAGAAGATGTAGAAAACCCACTTTATCATAATCAAGATTTTGGCGTTATTGGCATCATTTCATCAAAGGAGTAAAAAATGATAAGACAAAGAATACTACAAAACCCTATTTTAATACCCATAGTTGTAGGAGCTAATAAATTCATACAAGATAAAATCACTTCTATGAGTATAGCAGTTTTGCCAAAAGGCTATACCTTGATGTCTTTGAATGTAGAGCTACTATCCTCTTTTGGCACAGGTATCACTTGTGATCTAGGCACTAAGGATAACACTGATTTATTTGCTAAAGGCATTGTTTTATCCACACAGGCAAATACGGAGAGTTCTACTAAGACTACTTTATCGAGTTCTCAAGAATTAGTCCTAAGCTTAAATAAAATCCCTACTCAAAAAGAAGGGATACTAGCTGTTAGGATAATGATGTTTTCACCCTCAGCGACCTATATGGAGATATAAGTGTCTATGATTGAAGATATGTTTTTAGGCAATATGCCTAAACCAAAACCAAAACCAAAAGAGGTAAAGCCAATGACAAAACCAGCAGCAATGCTAACCCCTGCTTCCAAAATTCCATCACCAGTTGAATCCAAAGAAGCCACAAGTCAATTTTATGTGAATGTGATAAAACTCAAATTCATAGGAGAGGATTTTATCATCCGCACAAGGTATAACCAACACTTTAAGCTTAAAAAAAATGATATTGTGTATCTACCAAATGATGCCTATGGCTTAGCTTTTGCTAGAATGAAGATATTTGAAATGCTAGATTGATTGTGTATGATACAAGTTCAAGATATTATCTTATCTTTAAGGAGTAGGCTAAGGGATAAGGCTGTCCAAAAAGAATATAGTGATAATGAATTGCTAGATTTAATCAATATGGCTTATATCACTATAGCTACGAGATTAAAGGTATTTTCTTCTCATATTGAATTTGATTTATCTCAACTTTCAAATATCTTAATGCCAATAGATTGCATAGCTCTCATTAATGTATTTTATGACTCTTACCCTATCGATATATTACCCACAAACTATTTATTAAAAAACAAGCTAGGTATCAAAACACTCTCTTGCACACTCAAAGGCAACCAAATAGAATTATACCCCCCTAAAGATACAGGCATTTTAGCAGTGGATTATCATTTTATCAAGCGGATTTTAGGGATTGAAGATTATTTACAATTGAGTGATTTTTATAAAGAAGCCATATTATTTTATTGTATGTTTTTAGCCCTGCAAAAAGAGACAAGAGTCGATAGCATTCAAAAGTCTCAGTATTACCAGAGCTTATATGAATTAGAAATCCAAAAAATAGCCCTTATCAATTCTGAAATCAATACCACTGCTGATTTAACCACACAATACCAAAGGATTTAATGATGGATGCCACTACTAGTTATATCACTAAATACAACTTAATCCAAAATGCTATCAAGTCCTCTGAACTCTATACTGAAGCTATAGAAGCTTTTAAAAACGGGCTTGTTGAATTTTCCTTTACCCCACAAGAAAAGGCTAACGCTTATGCTTCCTTTTTAGCACAGACAGTTTTAGGGCTTCAAGCCCAAAGTATGGATACAGCCCTAAAGATAGAACTCACGCAATTACAAGCTGATGATTTGAAGAACAAATCAGCCCTAGAAGCCCAAATTTTAAAATACCAAGCCCTAAGTGCAGCATTCCAATCTGATACTTCCCATTACGCACTAGAAGCAACCAAAGCCCAAGCCTTACAAGAGAAGATAAAATGTGATGTTTTGGTAAAATCAGCTAATGACAACACAGCTATCAATAAATGTAATTCTTTAGTAGAGCTAATGAATGTGATGGGTAATGCAACGAGCTATCCTGTGATAAAGCCACTCATAGATGATGTGAATAAATCAATCTATAGTATCGGTAAAGGCGGCGAGCTAAACTATAATGATGAGTTGAAGTCTTTAGAAATAGAAGAGGAAAAATACCGACTTTTCATTTATACTTCAAAAAATATCTTAAGTGTGAATGAAAATGTGATTTTTGGAGTCGTGCATAATATCTTAAATCCTGATGCAATCATATGGACTATAGAAGAAGAAGAAATCAAAGATACCCAAAACATTCAGTATTCTTTTGATTCCATAGGGTATAAAAATATCAAAGTCCTTATCAAAAAGCAAGCCAAAGAATTCAAAGAATCTATCATTATCAAGGTAGAATAAATGTCTATAATGGATTATTTTACTAAGAATACTTATGAATCCATAGCCCAAAAGTATCATCTCAAACAAATCACACCATCAGTTGCAGGTGGTTTACAAAACAATAAAGATTATGGCACACAATCTAATATAAGTGTTAGTTTTGGTGGTAATTCAGTTTCTAGTATTGCCCTTAGCCTTGCTTCTAGTCTTGCCAATAATTTTTTATCAACCATATCAAAAGTCAATATTGAAAAATATAATTTACCTAGCAGTGAAATACAAGGAAAATTATTTTTTCTTCTCTCCTTCAATCCTTTTTCAATTTTGGCTAATGGAACGCTATATAAAGAAGGCAGAGCAGGCAGTGATACTTACAACCCACTCACAGCCTACGAACCCTATAAATACATATTAGGCAAACCCTCTTATGATGAATTTAATGATATTTTACAGGGCAGGACTCATTATAAACTAGCAGGTAATAAAGATTATTATGATAATACTTTCAGCCCAGCAAATTGGGATAATAAATTCAAAGAATCATCTCAAACCCAACGGCTTAAAAAATATACTGATAGGATATTACAAATCAATAAAGGTTATAAAGAATTAGATAATTTAGGTTTTTATGTAGGTGATATAAACAATAAAAATACAATGGTTTGGTTTGAAACAGATGAGAATCATTTTATCTTAGAAGAAAATCATAAAGCTAAAAAAATCACTAGTTTTAATTATTGGTATAAAAAAGAAATCAAGCAAGTAACCAAACCTATTTTTAATAATTTGAAATATCAAGGTTATTCAAAAAAGCGTTAGATTTCAACCCGACCTTTTTTACCCTCACATATATCTATACAATATACCTTAAAGATAAATCCGTAATAGATTCACAAAGTGAATCAAGTAAAAATGAATATCAGGGTAAAGGCAGGATATGAGATTTGATTTTGAAAGTGCTAAAAAAGCCGGAGCAAGTGATGAGCAGATTTTAAATTTTTTGCAATCCACACCGTATAATGACTCTATCTCTACCTTAAAAAATGCAGGCTTAGAGCCTTCCAATATACTCAATATCCTATCAAACATCTCCAATATCCCAGATAAAAGCCCTACCCAGCCCACACAACAACCCAACCCAATACCTAACCCAAATAATGACAATAACACTAATGGAAGTAATGAGGTTGGCTTTATCCCAAAAGCTATTTATGATGTTAGCGGGCTAGATTTTAGCAAAGACCATACCTTATCAAAAGAGCATAAAGAAAATATCAAAAACATTTTTTCACAAAATATACCTTTTGATAAGCTAGATTCTTCACAATTACAAGCCATAGATAAAGAATATGATAATTTGAATGATGCTTATAAATATAAGGATAAATTTGGCAGACCTGATTTTTTAACCCAGAGTGCACAAAAATACCAACAGATAAAAAAAGCTAGAGAAAATCAAGCCCAAGTTAGGGAATTAATAGATAGTAACTTAGATTATGATGAGTTAAATGATGCTCAAAAAGAAGCTATCAATAAAGAATTATCCTTTAAAGATAAGCTAATAAATTCATTCCATAGAGACTCTAGCAATTGGAAAAGATTCAAAGAAGAATATAGCGCTAACCTCATAGAACCAGAAGTTTATGAGAGATTATCCCAGCTAAATAATGTATCCAAAGAAAAAAGCATCTCTAACCTTTTTACCCAAGACCCACAAGCCAAACAACAATACATGCAAGATGTTTACAAGCTAGCTACAAGTGCAGGTTTTGATGATGTCTTATTTGACAAAGATAAGATGTTTTTTCAAAAGAATGATCAAATTTATAGGGTAAAAGATGGCTTTTTAGATACGATTTTAGATGATATAAAATCTATGAAATACGAAATAGGCAACTCAATAGCTGGGGCATTTTCTGGAGGAATTGCTGGGGCAAAATATGGCAAAAATTGGCAATCAAAAGTAGCAGGTGGGCTTGTTGGTTCAGCCCTTGGTGCTTATAGCGGAGCAGGACTTGATTATGCCTTGAATAATTGGGCATTAGATAGGAAGGCTGACAATAAAGAGCTATTGAATAAAATGGGCGAAGCCGGAGCATTAGATTTGATAGGCAATACTGCATTATTAGGGAGTGGCAAATTATTAGCCAAGTCTTACAAATCCCTCATTAATACCCCTAGTTTTATCAAAAAATCTTTAAAATATGCAAAACAACAAGCCATTAATGTCAATGTGAATGCTATCCCTAAAGTGATGGAATCTGTAGGCATTCCTTACCAAAAAGCAAAAGATATATCCAAACAATTTGAAAAATATTATGAGACAAGATATAGTGTGAATGACCCAGATACCCTTATAGGCAAAATACTAGATTCCATCCCTACAGACAAAGATGTATTAGAAAAAGAAAAAATAGCCTTTGATGTCGCTTATCAAAACCCTGTTTTATTCAAACACATCGCTCACGTAGCCCAAAAAAACCCACAATTTTCACATACCCTTTATACCATCATCACTGATAGAGCTAACAAAATAGCAAAAAATCCAGATATAGAATTAGGCGATATACAGAGTGCTATTAAAGGCTATGAAAGCGATTTGAAGCAAGAATATGGACAGAGTATAGATTTATTCAAACAAGTCTTACCAAAATATAGATTTTACCCACAAGATTTTATAGATAACAAATTAGAATCTTTACAGAGGCATTTAGGCGAATCCAAAAGTGAGGGTATCATCACAGGGATAAGGAACCAGCTTGAAGATATAGGAGATAGAGGCATTGATGTAGAGGATATGATTGATTTACGCAAAACTATCAACAAAAATTTACGAACTCATAAATACAGCTACAACGATAAAGGCACACTAAAAGATATTAATAGCTATATAGACAATGAGATTTATACTGCCCTAGAAAAAAATTTACCCGATAATGAAGCCTTAGGCAATAAGCTTAAAACTCAATGGCAGGATGTGAATGCAAAATATGCAGAACTCTCATCACTTCAAGATACCAAACTATACAAAGATATTTTTAGCAAAAATTATAATAGTGATAATAAGCTAAGTGCTTCTTTTTCTAAATGGCTTGGCACAAAAGATAAGCTAAGTGATACTATCATAGGCAAGCTAGATTCTAGGATGCAAGATCTAACGCAAAGTTATATCATCTCAAAAGAGATTGAAAAACATATCCAACGCACTAATACAGCAGGCAAATATGTAGATTGGCTAAGCCTTAGGGATTCATTAGATAAGCTAGAGACAAAAATCACTAATGAGAGCTTAAAAGATTATATCTCTGAGCTAAGAGGAATGAGCCAATTATTTTATAATGATGCCCAGATAATGAAGATGATACAAAACGGAGATATCGCAGTTTCTATTGGAGCTAATGGATTATCAACCAATTACATCACAAAATTTCATACTTCTTTTGTTAACTCTACTTTCAAAAAGCTTCTAGCTTACTTGCCAACACAAACAGGTAGGAACTTAGCTTTTAGGTATCATATTCAACAATCACTAAAACACTCAAGAACTTCAAAAGATTTTATCTTCGATCTCATTTCCTCAGAGGCGACCCCCCCAGCACTCATAAAAGAGCTAAAAAATGAAGTCCTTCATTACACAGGCACTTTAGGCAAAGTATTAGATTCAGCCGCAGAACAAATACAAAGGAATGATGAAAAAAGTTTTTTGAATATGATAGAAGCTTCAAAAAATTATGAATTAGGAATCCATAAAAATCAAGACTTTGGCACTAATTACCCACAATTTTATCACTTAGGCAAGCAAGCCATAGAGCATTTATTAACTACGAAAGAAGGGCAAGTCCAGGGAGCTTTTTACAAAGAAGGCTTAGGTGATATAGACTTAGTGTATGGAGATGATAAATTTGGCTTAAAACATATTTTTGATAAACATCCTGAGGTAGTTGATAAGATACCTGAGATCATAGAGAATGGAGAGGTTATTACAAGTGATTCAGGAATTCAAACTATTAAGCTAAAGGATTTTAAAGTTGGTTTATCCAATGGTTGGCATAACAAAGGTAATAATAATTGGATAATAACAGCATATGAAGATTTAAGAGATAAGGGTAAGACGTTCGACTCTACCCTTTCAAGTCCAGAGGAGGCTCTCCCTGAAATCTCTAGTAGGTTGTCTCATTCAGATATCCGACCAAGTAATGAGCTTGCGTCAAGGGATGGCAACGATCTACCCTCAAACAACCTTCAACCCAATCCTACCACAACCGAGCTAAAAAATCAAGACTTTGGAACCAACTACGCAGAATTTTATCACTTAGGCAAGCAAGCCATAGAGCATTTATTAACTACGAAAGAAGGGCAAGTCCAGGGAGCTTTTTACAAAGAAGGCTTAGGTGATATAGACTTAGTGTATGGAGATGATAAATTTGGCTTAAAACATATTTTTGATAAACATCCTGAGGTAGTTGATAAGATACCTGAGATCATAGAGAAGGGTAATATAGTAAAACAAAATGATTTAAGGTATAGGATTGAATTAGATAATAAAGTTGTTGGTTTAGTTGGAGAGTATAAGGGTAATAAAAAAGATTGGATTTTAACCGCATTTGAAAAAGAAGCTACCCCCCAGATTTTCAGCGATGAAGGGTTAAAATCTGAATCGCACAATCTATCAAATAAGCTTCAATACAAGGATCACTCACTTCCAGCATATCCGCACCAAAAGCAATTTAAGCCTGAACCTTCAGCACATCGAATTCAAGATGATCCTAAACCCAATCCTACCACAACCGAGCTAAAAAATCAAGAACCTATCAAAGGCAGGGATATAAAAAAACGCAAGTTAACACTAGAAAACCCAAAGAGAAAAATAGATATTGTTTATAAAGTGATTGAAGCAAAAGATTTAAAGCCTAATTTTATTGGCGGTTCTGGTATGCAGTATCGATACGCAGATAATCAAAATGCTATCACAAAAATAGTTGATGATTTTGATGCAGATATACATTTTGGCAAAGAGGGCGGTTTTGATGGTGTGCCTATTGTTGATTATAGAGGTAATATTTTAGCAGGCAATCATAGAAGCCAAGCGATATTAAACCTTTACAAACACAACAAACAAAAACCTTATATCGAAGGCATAGAAGAATATTATGACAAAGATATTTTAAAAGGATTCAAACAGCCTCTTATCGTGCGTGTTTTAGAATCTAAAGATGATGAGCTAATAAATTATTTAGCAAAAATCAGCAACAAAGACAGAGAAAATTCACTAAGTGATAGATTGGTAACTTATGCAGCTATGATAAAGCCGCATTTAAAAAGTCTTGAAATTCATGGAAATTTAGAAAATAATCAAGATATAGTCAACATACTTAAATTGCAAGGATTAGATTCTAAGGATGCAGGCAGAGGCATTATCGGTATACTCAATGAAAATATCCCTAAAGCAGTTGATAGCTACCTAAGAAGAGCGACCAAAGCCCAAGCAGGAGAATTATTAAATATATTGATTGATAACGCATACTATTTATTCAATATCAGGCAATTATCTAAACAAAGCCCTAAGTTTAAACCATTTGATTTAACCCATTTATTAGATACAGCCATAAGGACAATTCCAACAAACACAAGCACAAGTCCTACCCAACTCATGGAAGAAGTAATTGATAAATATTATTCACGATTTATTGAAATGGTCGATGCACATAAATACGCTGATCTTGTTGGCGATCCAAAAGAATTCAAAAGCGATGTATTAGGCGTATTTTTAGCCAGCCTAATAGGCAGGAAAGATAAAGGAGTAGAAGCCTTTAGAACTAGGTATGAACAAGCCCTAGAATCAGCCAAAGAAATACTAAATGGGGATTTTTATCACCCTCCTAGAGATATTGATGAATGGGATATGATAAGAGGCTTGCTTAATGGCAAAGGTGAGATACTAGATAATGATACTATAGATTCAAGACTTCTAAAAAATGATTATAAAGAGAAATTTTTTGAATTGATACAAAAAGCACAAGATTGGGATAACCTAACTAAAGCTTATGAGAAAGAATCAAGTATATCATCTGAATCTTTTACAAAAGGGGATAGTCTCTCTAAAAACTCAAATAAGCTTAATTCTAATCCTACCACAACACAATTTAAAAATCAAGACTTTGGAACCAACTACCCGCAATTTTATCACTTAGGCAAGCAAGCCATAGAGCATTTATTAACTACGAAAGAAGGGCAAGTCCAGGGGGCTTTTTATCGTCCTGAAATTGGAGATATTACTTTGGTATGGGGGAAGGAAGGCAGTGGTAAATCCGATGGCTTTGGATTAGCCAAAATTGCTAAATACCATCCTGAAGTGTTAGATAAGCTTGATGATTTAGTTCAAACCCTACCAATCAAAACACAAACCGAAGGAAGGTATCAATTAGAAAATGAACATTACAAAATTGGTATTAGAAAAGATTATGAGGGTAATGTTGAAAATTGGATTTTAACCGCATTCCAAAAAGATACCAGCACTGTTTCTCGCAGGACAGACTTGAAAAACACTCCTGATAAAGCCGTTAGTAAGACTACACTAACAAGTGTTGAATATAGCAAGAAATCAAATAAGTTTTCATCCTCTAATGATTTTACAGAAAGTGAGGGTCTACTTTCAAACTCACAACCCAATCCTACCACAACACAATTTAAAAATCAAGACTTTGGCACTAATTACGCAGAATTTTATCATAAGGGTAAAGAAGCCATAGAACATTTATTAACTACGAAAGAGGGACAAGTCCAGGGAGCATTTTACAAAGAAGGCTTAGGGGATATAGACTTAGTGTATGGAAAAGTGTGGAAAAATAATAAGGATGAAATAGAAGGTTTCGGATTAGCTAAAATAATAAAAAAACACCCAGAAATAACACCACAAATACTTGCTGATATTGTAAATAATGGGAAAATTAATAAAGCAGAAAATCAAGCTATAACTATTACTAAAGATAATTTTAAAGTTGCTTTAAAATCTAATTGGCAAGGTAAACCTACAAAAAATCATTGGGTTATTACAGCGTATGAGGATACCAGAGCAAATAGTAAGATTATCGACTCTACTATTTCAAGTCCAGATGAGACTCTATCTGAAATCTCTAGTAGGTTGTCTCATTCAGATTCTCAACCAAGTAATGAGCTTGCGTTAAAGGATGGAACCAATCTACCCTCAAACAACCTTAATTCTAATCCTACCACAACCGAGCTAAAAAATCAAGAATCCAAAAAAATCCAATCCAATCCATATTTAGGAGCTGGTATTGTTGGAGGATTAGGTGGATTAGAAACTAGCAATGATGATAATGAGGGAGATGAGCTAAATATGTTGATTGGTTCTTTGAGTGCTATAGTTGGGATTAAAGGTATCAAATACCTTTTAAATCGCAATCCAAACCTATTAAAAAATGTTTTAATCCATCACTTTCCAGACAAAAAGCAAGCCATAGATAAAGCCTTCAAAAAAGAAATAAGAGGTATTTATAATGTGGCCTATCATGATAAAAAAGCCACGATGATCAAAAAAGATTTAGAGAATATAGATAATGCGATACGATTGACTAAAGGTTATCATAGAGAAAAAACTAACAGAGGAAAGGGTACAGAGCATATTATCATAAAACATCAAGCAAATACTAATAGAAGAGGTTACATAACTCAAGATGAGTTATTGAATCTAGGCAATTCTATAAGGCAATACCTTAAAAATCATCAAGAACCTTTTATCGATAAAAACGGAAGTCGTATCTATGAATGGGAAAATAATGAGGGTATTAGGTTTAGGGTTATTACACACATACCAAAGGGGCGTCAGACTTCTGTCGTTCATTATTCAACCTTTGGTAATGAAGATATTATAACATTTTATTCTGATAGGAATCTTAAACATAAAATGCAATTCAAAAATGATAAATTACAAAAATCCTTAAGCAAAGCAGGATAAAAATGAAAGACATTACCCAACTCAATTACTTTTATGAAGAAGCAAGGAATGGCAATTATGAAGCTTTAAGTGAGTATAAGCTTGCCAAACAATACCTTCATGGCAAGCAATTAGATGCCAAGACCATAGACATACTCAAAAGAAGAGGACAGCCTATATTATGGGAGAACATCTATCAAATGCTTAGCACAAAGATACTTGGCTATAAATCCATATCCGCACAAGAAATACAAGTCATTGGCAGGCAAGAGAGTGATAAAGAGGTAGCCTTAGTTATCAATGAGATCATAAAAAGCTTAGTAGACAATGAAAGCTATGAAATGCAAAAAGAAAAAGCTGACTTTGATTTACTCTTAGGGATGAGTGTGATGCAATTATGGGTAAAAGAAGATAAAGAAAATGATTACTTAGATATTACCTTTAGGCATATCCCAACTCATAGTTTTTTGCTAGACCCTTACTCACAGACAAACGATGCCTCTGATGCCAAATACATGCATAAAGTCGTAGAGCTAGATAGAGACAATGCGTTAGCACTCTATGGCAGGGCAATAGATTCTATCCCACTCAATCAAAACGCAAATTTCAGACAAAGGATTGAATTGATTGAAAGTTGGTTTAAAGAGTATGAAAAGGGTAATTTCGTATGGAATCGCTATATTTGGCATCCTAGTGTTATCTTGAGTTTCCAATCCAATCCTTTTGGGCTAAATACACATCCTTTTTCTATCCGAAAGCTATATATTGATGATAAAAATATTTGGTATGGGATTTATCGAAACATAAAGCCGCTTCAAGATTATATCAATCTAGCAGAAAACCGCACAGCAAATATGATGGGTAGTGCTAAGATTATTTATGAAGAAGGAGCTGTTAGGGATAGCAATGAATTCGTGCGAAATATCTCAAAAGACAACTCTGTTACTAAAGTAAACGCAGGAGCCTTAAGCAGAGGAATGATAAGGTTTGAGCGGCACAACGCTGACATCGCAGCCCTAAGCCAAAAAAGCAATGAAAAAAGACAACTAGCCAAAACCCTAAGCGGCCTAAATGATGAAGCCTTAGGCTTAGCAGTCAATCGAGTCAGTGGCACAGCCATAGAACAACGCACAAACGCAGGGCTTATTGGGATACAAAAATACTTAAAAGCAAGTGATGATATGGATAGGACTACCTTTAGGATAGCGATAAATTTGATATGCAAATATTTCACTAAAAGGCAAGTTTTTGCTATCGTAGAGCCAAAAGGTGCGAGCCGCTATTTTGTGATAAATGATGTGAGTAGAGATGATAAGGGTAATGTAGTTGTGAATGAAAAAGGTATCCCTATCATTAGGAATAAAATATCAGTAGGCAAATATGATATCATCATAAAATCTAAGCCCAAAGCTTATGGTAAAGAGGATAGGTTTGCTTATTGGAGTGAGATGATAAAAACCATAGCTGGCATAAGACCTGATATTATCCCAGCACTCTTACCGCTTATGCTAGAAGATTCAGATAGCCCAGTAGCTGATGAGATAAGAGAAGTATTAAGCCAAATTGACAGCCAGCCTAACCCACAAGCAGAGCTATCTATGCAAACAGCCCAATTAGGAAATGAAAAGCTAAAAGCAGATATTGAATACCTAAAATCCAAAGCAGCCAATCCCAAATGAGTTATAAACATTTCTTAAGTTTATAATACTTGATGAGGGTTAGATACTGCCAAAGGCTAAATAAGCCTTTGGTTTATCTTAGGATTAATATAACTTGTTTATTAATAAACAAAGTAGTATAATCATCACTAAGATATGTTTCAGTATCTTGATTTTATTCAAATCTATCACCTCATTTCGAGGTTATAAATTTGTCAGAGGTTCTGACCCTCTGGCAAAACCTCATTTATATTATACACAACTAAAATTCAAAAACCTAGCACAATATGATAAATAAATTATGGTATTGGTTTTGCTTTCATTTTCTTTTGTAATTTTAGATTTAAGGGCAAAATATGGAATTTTCAACTCTTGCATCAGTTGCAGGTTGGTCAGTTGGTGCAGTGAGTCTTTGTGTAACATTTATGGCCGTATTTGTAGCTATTTATGCTATTTTTTTACAACGTTCGATGTCTAAAAAACTCAAAGAAGAGATCATACAAAAAGCAGATAAAAAATTAAATAAAGCCCTTGAAGAACCAGCAATTTTGGAAAAGTTTATCAAAGCTATTATAGCAAGTGAAGATTTTAGAACAAGGATTGCAAGTATGGTTGATATACAGATTGAAAATATATTGGATTCGCGAGCAACATTAGAGGATAAAAATTTGGTTCATATGGTAAATGAAGATATAATTAATAAGTTCAATTCAAAGAAGGAGGATAAATGAAGCTAGAAGATTTAAAAACAATGCTCATAGGCAAAACTCCAGAAGAGATGATAGAATTATTTGAAATAAAAGATGTACCTATAGATATTAAAAGTATTTTAAGGAATAAGTTAAATATAAAAATTGATGAAAAATTAGATTGGAATAAGTTAGCTTTAGATGGGTCAGTTTACCTAAAAAATGATTATCCTGAGATATGGCTAAACAATTCTGTTTCTGAAGGCAGACAAAATTTCACTTTAGCGCACGAATTAGGGCATATCGTTAATGATATACTTCCTAATACTCAAAACTACCAAGACCCAATAAAAGATGATTACGATACATTGTATCGCAGAGGAACAGGCGATAAGCAAACCAATCGTATGGAAACAAAAGCTAACGACTTTGCTGCTAGATTTTTAATGCCTGCTACTTTTATATATCAAGAAGCTAGAAAGCTTACAGAAAGCGAAGATTTTGATAAAATCAATCTTGAAGAGGTTATAAAAAGGATGGCAAATCGTTTTAGAGTTTCTTATGAAGCGATGAAATGGCGACTTATCAATTTAGGCTATATCAATAAAGATAAATTATAAACCTAGCACAACAATCAATCTAACCCCGGTAATCTTCTAGCTTTAGAAGATTTTATATGTTCTTTTACTTATAAACATTTTTTCCGTTTATAATAAATTGATACTATTTAATAATATAAAATTAAGGATAATTTGATGTTATTATATTTTGGCGTATCAGGGTTTTATTCTTTTGGGGAGGAAGAGCAAATTATCGATTTTAGGGCAAAACCTAGAAGCCGCTTATCCAATACAAAATATGAAGACAATTTTAATCTATCTAGCAAATACAAGCCTATGAAATCAGCGGTATTTTTTGGTAAAAATGCTTCAGGAAAAACAAATTTATTTATGGCAATCAAAACCTGTATCTCTATCATAAAAAAAGGATTCACAGCCACTCAAGTAGAAAATGAATATTTTCAAAATACACTCAATCAAGGATGCAAATCCATTAGCTTTAAATTAGGTATATCCAATAAAGATAATTTTTTTGAATTTTTTATTAAATTCAATCAAAAAGATATTTTAGAAGAAACTTTAAAGCAAAATGGCAATGATATTTATGTATTCAAAAGCAAAAAAATGCTTTTTGGTAAGGCAATTAGCAGCCTATTTAAAGACGAAGAGCTTAAAATTTTGAATGATTTTTTTTCAACAAAGTCTACTGAATCTAATTTATTGAAACTTAAAGACTTTGCGATAAATCAAATAGAAGATTTTTTAAAATGTATTGATAATATCGTTATTTATATGAGTAGCAGTTATTCAAAAGATTACTCAATGGATTTTACAGAATCCAAAAAACAATATTTCAAAAAAAACAAAAATATCATACTAGGTATTTTACAAATAATTGATGATTCAATAATTGATTTTGATTTCAAACAAAACAATAAAGAGCAAAAATATGATCTTTTATTTTTACGAGCCAATGCCTCATTTAGGTTTCAAATAGAATCAGAAGGTATCAAAAAAATCATACAATTAATGAGCTCACTAAGTGATATTATCAAACAAGACAAAATACTAATCATAGACGAGCTAGATTCTTGTATCAGCACACAAGCCCTCATTAGGCTTTTTAATGAATTCATAAATACAGAAAAAAACCAAGCAGGGCAACTCATTGTATCAACTCATAACATACTCCTTTTTGATATAACTTTTTTGAATTCTGCCCAAATTTTCCTCATCACTAAGGATAAATTCCTTTGCACTCAAGTACGTAGCTATCATGAGTTTGATATTAGAAGTGAAAAGAAAAATGCCTATTTGGATTATCTAAAAGGTTCTTATGATGAGTAAAAACCGCACTAAAAAAAGGAAGGTAAAAATCCTTTGTGAGGGTGAAAGTGAAAAATATTATCTCACAGCCTTACTTGAATCTCTAAAATCAGATAATTATGATATTGCAGTGCAAAATAATTACAAAACCTTAAACAACCTTATACAAAAAAACGAAAAAATATATGATATTGTCATTGTAGTTATAGATTTAGATATTGCCAAAGATAAGCAAGAATTAGAATACCTAAAAAGACTAATCAATACCCTAAAAAAAAGGAAAGACAAAAGCCATATATTTTTAACTCATTTTGATTTTGAAGATTGGTTACGATACCACTTTAAACCATTTCTCCGTAAGGATAAATTAGCCCAAAGACTAGGATGTAAAAATCCACAAGAGCTTAAATCAAAACAAAACATTTATAAAATCATTCAATCTAAAGACGGGGATATAAAAAATGCCGAAGAATATTTTAAAAATCTTCCTTTATTTTGTAGTAGAGAATTAAAAATATTTCAAGAATATCAAAACACTACTCAAAGCAATCTTTATTATTTCAGGGATTATATGCTTCATATATCCAAAACTTAACCTTATCCTAACCCCGGTAATCTTCTAGCTTTAGAAGATTTTATATGTTCTTTTACTTTCAAGATAGAGTAAGAGGCATTTATTTTATCTTCACTCAAGTCTTCGATTAGTTCTACTTCACAAATAAGTTTATCGCCTTTGGCAAATTCTATCTCATCATTTTCAATTTTACTTAAAAACATTTCGTCTTTAATGATTGCATTTATATTGCCTCTGCTATCGGCTAATTTCCACTTATTGAATTTATTGAAAGTAAGCGTAACGATACTAAAAGTTTGTGTATAGATTCTTGTTTGGATATCAGTATCTTTTGTCCATAAGGCTTTTTTATAAAACTCTTTATCGCTTTTAGGTATTTGTAAAATTTTATCGTTGTGTTTGATATTGATTTTATCAATAAAATCTGAATCTAATGGAGTTTTAGCAAAATTTTCCATGTATTCTCTGAATTTTATATCTTGATAAATATCAACCACGACTGAACTAAAATTAAGGGTAATATTATTTTGATTCGTGATAGAAATATTATCCTCATTTTTTTGTATATGCTTAGGTTCTTTTCCTTTAAGGTGTTGGTATAAAGCAATGATACCACTACCTACCCCGCCAATCCCTAACACAGTAATAAGATTAGCCAATACACTCGCTTCTTGTGAACTAAAAAGATTTTTGAATGCTTCCCAGCCTTGTGTAATGAGTGCTAAGTCAACCTCAAAACTACCCTCTTTTGTAGCAATCACTTTAATATCAAGATTTTCTATACCCAAATATTTTTTTATCACTTGCAACGCTTTGCCAAAATTCAATATCGAAGAGGCAAAATTTTCTAAGTCTATCTCTCCATTTACAATACCCTCACCGCTATAAGTGATATTTAGTTTTTTAATATCTTTTTCCATAGACTAGAGACCTTTTATTTTTTATTATTTTATCACAACCCGACCTTTTTTATCCACTCATTTATCCATACAATAACTTCAAAATATACCTTTAAATTAGGGATAAATATGTTAAGTGAACTCATAGCCCAATTCATAGAAGAAAAGCAAAACCTAGAAGCTTCAATCCATCATATAGATTCTATCAAATCACAAATAGATTCAGTCTTATCAAATGATTTCATAGAAGATAAAATCAACAACAACCCTTACCTAAAAAGCAATGAGTTTATCCAAAAAGTCGCTAAAGAAGTTGATATTAACCCTCAAGATTTACCAGAAGAGAAGCTAAAACCAATCCTTTGCACTATCATAGATAAATCCATAAACCCACAATCCATCACTCAAGAGCTATTAGCCCAAGATGATTTCAAACAAAACTTAAATAACAAAATAGCCATAGAAGCAAGATCAGCGATAGCTTCATATAGCTTAGATAAATACACAAAAATATTCATAAAAAATCATATCGATTCTATGGTAACCCAAAGCCTAAAAGACAATAATATAGATAAATACAGGCTAGAGAGTGCCTTAAGCCTACAGATTGTCTACCTAAATACCTTAAGCCTAATAGCAGAGCTAGCCTATAGCGATACCCTAAAACACAATATCTATAAAAGGATATGAAAATGAAATATGATATTTTCATTCACAAAGTCAATCATATAAAAGCGGGTTTATGATGTGCGTAGCACAGAATAACCCTGACTTCAGGAATAAATACGGATTTATTCCGTATGAATGATCTTGTGATTTACAAAGTCAATCATATAAATAAATTAAAAAGAAGGATATAAAAATGAGCTTAGAAGAAAACATAAAAAAAACTAACCTAGCATTAGAAAACAATACCGATTATAGGCAACTAACTATCCTAACTTTAGAAAACACAAGAGAGCTTTTGAGCATTTATAAAGGCTTAGAGTCAGGATACGCACAAAGTAGGACAGATATGGATAATTTTGTGTTAGATTTCGAACACAAAACAATAGAAGTAAATGATAAAATCCAAGCCTTTAATGATAGCACAGACATCACACTCAAACAAATCCAAGACGCACAAAAGCTAGTGAGTGATATAGCCACAGAAGGTAAAGTTTGGCTAGAGAAAATACAATCCATAGGAGAAGATACCCAAAAAGCCAAAGAACAGATAGCTAATATCAAGACTTTGAATGAAGAAGCCAAAGGTTATCGCGATCAAACTATCAGTGTGAGGAATGAATTCAACACAAAAGTCTCAGAGGTATTACAATCTACGATGGCATTAAATGACTTAGTAGCAAAGTCCACTCAAGAACTCAAAACCAAACAAGAAGCTACCTTAAAGACTATGGATACATCATACATAAACTTCACAAAAGATATTGATTCTAAGATTTTAGCTTTCAACAAAACCTCACAAGACAAACTAAAAGAGCTTGATACTGAAGCTTTGGCCAAACTAGAAGAAATAAAATCTATCCCTTCTACTAATCCTGAGGTTGAAAAAATCCATATCATTAACGAACGCAATATAAGCGGCGAGGCATTGCCTGTTTTTGATATGATAGATTATGATGCAGAAGGCATAAGGGCAGTTTATGGATTAGGACCTTTTGAAAACAAACAAGCCTTTTTGAATGAATTAGAAAAAACACGCATAGAAGAGGTTGCAATCAATTCTACCCGTCCTGATGATATTAATATGGCAGCCACACTGATAAATGATAAAAGCATGGAGTTAACTTATGCTTCTTTTGATGGTAGTTCCCTTTCTAGGATAAGCTTAGGTAAGTCATTTGGTCAACCTGCCATTACAATGCTTACATATCAACATGATAAAAGCCATCCTGATGGAAGTGCTGATTTATCTTCAAGCTTGTCAATAGACCATTATGGATTTCAATTCAATTCAGATATATTCTTTTTTAATGGCAAAGACAATAATAAGATACCAAATACCACCAGTGTAGCCATTGGTGGAAACTTAAGTGTAAATACGGTTCTTGTTAATGAATGGTTTAATGTATGGAATTGTTTTAGTGTTTATGGACCCCCTGCCAATGATATGGGTTTGTATGGCTATGATCCACATTCTGGGTATATCCCTAGCTATCATATCGTTATTGGCAATGATAGTAGCCTTGATGATCACATACCTAGAACCTATGATATTTTTATCGGAGCTGTAGATAATCAAACAGCACTCAATGAAATAACTCAGATAAAAATCGTAGGCAATGTAAATATAAACGGCACATTTAAACTCAATGGAAGGAAAATATGATGAAACTATACACTTCAAAAATAGGCAAAAAAACCATAAAAAACAATCAATTCCAAGATATAGAGATTCAAAGCCCTCTTGTGGACTTAGATTTATATGAAATGATTGAGAATAAAAAATATTTCTATGCCTTAGAGATACCAAGAGATTGTGAGGAAGTGGTTGATTTTATGGGTAGGGAAGAAGAGTTTTTAAAAGTGTTTAAAGACAGAGGCTTGTATGAACTCAATAGGGATTTTAAAGAAAGGCTAAAACCCTATTTAGATAGCTATATCCCAGAAGTTGAGATGATAAGCTGGGCTATGCAAGAAGCAGAGGCTAAGCTTTATGACCCTAGTTTGAGTCGTGATGAGCTTTTTAGCCAACTTCCACTCATTAGCAATTTATGTTTTTATCGATATGGTAGTTTAGAAAACTTACCTACCTTAGTGAGTAAGATTTTAGAAAAATCAAAAAGCTATAGCACTCTTTCAGGCATACTCATCGGGCAAAAGCAAGCCATCGCCGATAAGATAGAAGGATGTAAAAGCATGATTGAATTAATGAGTGCATTAGATTTACAAATAGAGATAAAACAATGGAAGTAGCCAAAGCAATAGAAATATCACAAAGCATCAGTGATATTGGCATGATAGGCTTGTTGTTTTTAGGTATTGTCTTTTTGGCTATCCAGCTAAAGGATAAAAAGAGGCTAGAAGAAGCCCTTGTGAATCTAGTTGATAAAATGACAATCATCATTGAGATAAACAAAAAATACCAAAGCTATTATGAAAAAATGATCAGTGATTATGGCAAGTATAATCAAAAGTGCCATGAGATGTTTGAAATCCAAAATGATATTTTAAGGATACTCAAAGAGAAGGATACCAAGCTATGAAATTTAGAGTCTCTAATATGAAAGACCCACTAAAGGTAGAGATATTCTGGCAGCACAAAGATGGCATGAGGCTTAGGCTTTTAGAACATATTTTGTATTACCGAAGAGGAGAGCCAAATGATGATGAACTCTTAGAAGAGTTAGCAGAGCCAAGATATGGCATATGCACAGATAGCAGAAAAGAAATATGTATCCCAAAAGGCTATGTGAGTGATGGAGCTTCTATCCCTAAAATCTTTTGGTTTATCCTCTCACCCTTTGAAGATTATGCGAAGTGTGCGATATTGCATGATTATTTGTGTGATTTGTATCATTTAGGCTTAGGCAGCAGGAAAGAAGCTGATGATATATTTTTAGAATCCATGCAAGAAATAGGGATAAAAAAATCCACAACCCTCACCCTCTATGCCTTCGTGCGGCTATATGCTATTTTTAGATACAACCCTATTTCTATAAAGCTTTTTGGCAAGGGTAGGGTAGAAGATTATAATGAAGAGTTTTTTAAAATATGAGTCTTTTTGAAGAAAATATTTTATCTCCTTCTTTATTCTATCCCACAAATCTAACCTCTCCCTTTGGCTGGATAGGTGGCAAAAGGAAATTAGCTAACCTTATTGTATCTATGATGCCTAAGCATTCTTGTTATGTGGAAGTCTTTGGCGGAGGTTTGAGTGTGCTTTATGCCAAACCAAAAATTACCAGGGAGAAATATAATGAAGTGATAAATGATATAAATTCTGAGTTGATAAACCTACATAAAATCATACAAACACGCCCTGCCTCACTTAGTGATTATTTGAATGATATGCTACGTTCTAGGGAGATTTTTTATGATATCAAAAAAGGGATTTTAAAACCTAGAAATGATATCCAAAAAGCAGCCTTTTATTTTTATAGGATTGCATTTAGTTTTGGTTCTAATACTCGTGAATTTGGGATGTATAAGGGTAAAAAACCTAAAAACATTTATAAGAGCTTTAAGGTTTATGCCCAAAGGCTAAAAGGTGTGTGTATTGAAAATATGGATTTTAAAAAACTCATTCAACAATACGATAGCAAAGATAGTTTTTTTTATCTTGACCCCCCTTATGTAGGCACAGAACATCAATATAAGCATACAGGCGGCTTTAAACTAGATGCACATAAAGATTTATGCACAATGCTAAGCAATATCAAGGGTAAATTTTTACTCAGTTATAATGATTGTGAATTTGTAAGAGAGCAATATAAAGATTTTAAAATCCAAAAAGTGCAAGTGAGGTATACAATTTCTCAAGAACACTCAAGAATGAATAATGAGCTATTGATTTATAATTATTGAATTATTTTATTTTATCACAACCCGACCTTTTTTATCCTCACATATTTCCATACAATCATCACAAAAATCTTAAAGACTTTTAATGAAAATAGACATTATTAGCATTGTAGTTATAGTTGTGATGGTTGGGTTGGCTTTTTTGGGTTTGCATTTTTATGAACAAAGCAAACTCTATAAACAAAAGTTTTATGATTGCCAATATCAAAACACTTCACTTCAAAACGCACTCAAAACCCAAAACCAAGCCCTAGAAGCCCTAAGGCTAGAATCTAGTGTTTATGAGCAAAATAAGCCAAAGTTTAAAGAAGTTATCAAAAATCAAATAGATTCTATCCCAAAAACCAAGCTAGAGACTTGTGAGCAAGCACTTGATTATATAAGCAAGATATTAAGACTACAGAGCAAGTAATGAGGATCATAAATAAGCTATTTTCTTTACTAAAATCCTTTTTCAAAAACCCTAAACCCTTATCCATAGAAGAAAGCCTAATCACTACTTACAAGGACAATGAAATGAATTTATTATTAACAAGATTCAAAGAAGCCAAAGACTCTACCCTTTCAAAACTCAAACTAATAGACAACGATAAGATACTTTTTGAATGCTATGGCTTAGAGCCATTGAACGAAGGGATTGAGAGGGATAAGGGTTATCGTATCCCAGAGGGCAAATATGGTCTCATATGGCATCATAGCCAAAGATTCAAACTCAAATTACCACTATTGCATAATATTGATGTTCCTATAGATAGAGACATACTTATCCACGCAGGCAATTACCCAAAAGACACAATAGGTTGTATCTTAGTAGGGGATAGTTACAAGCAAAACAATGAGTCTTTTAGTGTATTGAATTCAAAAAAGACTTTATATGAACTCTTAAACCATCTCCCAGAAAAAATAAGTGATGTAATATTAAAGGTAGAAAACAATGTTTTATAAGAAACTAATTAATTATAAGAAAATAATTAAAAAAATCCGCACTCAATTAAATTTGATAGGCAGCAAAGTTGAACTTTTGAATTTTGAATTTATTTGTAAAGATAGATTTGATAGAGTCATTACAGAACAAAAATTTAAATATTTAGAGCCTCTGCTAGCTGATTTTACAAAGTTATATACTCCTGATGCCATAGAGTTAATTTTGCATTATTCTAGCCAAACCCTAAAATCGGATATAGCTCATGATGCTCAAATAAAAATCAAATTCAAAAATTCACAACCCAATTTTTTAATAAAGGCTTTTAAAAAATTATTTATTTCTTTTGCCAAAGACATACACCAAGAAGCTGATATCAAAGCCCTAGATTTAGCAAGATACATTATTTATAAGTGCGATGAGTTAGATTATAAAATCTCAAATTTGGTTTTATTGAAATTTTTATATTTTGTCCATATTGGATTTTTAAAACAAACAGGCAAACGACTCATCACAGACAAAGATTTCCAAGCTTATCAATGGGGTCCTGTGATAAGAGAAGTTTATTATAACTACAGTATCTTTGGTAGCAATCCTCTTAATGGTTTAGTTGAGATCAAGCAGGATTTGCCTTTGAATGAGCATTATAAAAGGATTATTGATAGCATCATAAAAGAATCTATTAAATTGCGTCCGTGGGAATTAGTTCAAAAGTCTCATCAATCCAAAGCTTGGCAAAAGATTTATGATGAAGGCAGAGGAGATAAGGAAGAAATTCCGTTTTATTTATTTCAAAAAGAAGTAGAGAATGAAAAATAAAACACTTAAAGAAGTGAGGGTTTATACCCTCTTTACCTTAAACTCAAAGTCCTACCCAAATATCTTAAATTTGATGTATAATGACTTTAAGGGTTTGCTATGCTTAGCATCCTACTTGAGTGAATTTTGCCACTTCAAAAAGTGGCGAGTGTATCATACTTCAAAAACACTTCAAGCTTTTTTAAAACAAATTTTTATCTTCACTTTACCCTTATGGCTCATTGCTTGCAGTGCTCAACCTAAAATCATCACACAAAAAGTCTATATCCCTATCAAATGTAATATTTCTTTCCCAAAAAAAGCCTATACCCAAAACACTCAAAACTTCTCTTATGTGATAGATCTAGCCAAAAGCGAGGTCGCTTATCGCTTAGAGTTAGAAAACGCACTTAAATTTTGTATAGGAGGAAAAACTGATGAATGAATATATAAACGCTACACAACAAGCAGGGCAAAACTATATCAATTTATTGAACAATAAAAAGAGTGCATGGGCAGATAGCTTAATGGCTAGTTCACAAGGCTTAAAAGAGATTGGCAATGAACTCAAAGCTGACCAACTCTATTCAATCCAAAAGCAAGCGATGCAAAACCAAGCCAATTTAAGTGGCAAGCAATTAGATTGGTTTGATAGGATCCAAAACGCACAACAAAACCAAGCCAAAGCACAAATAGATAACACACAAGCCATCACCGCAGGGCATATCTTACAAAATAAATTCAATCAAGAAACACTAGATAATAATATCTTAGCTACCAAAGCTAAGGGTAAAGAAGGCATCGCCCTATCCAATCTAAATACAACCGCTTATGATGATATAAGGAATGCTAAAGGTAGTGATGAACCTAGATTTTATGATAATTATAAATACCGCATCGCCCCGGATGTGCCTTCTAATGATCCGCGAGGTAGACTAGAAATAAGACAGACCAATCAGCTTTATTCAAAAACAGCAGATACAGCCACAGCTTTAGACTTGATGTTCAATGAAATGCAAAATTACGACCCTTATCAATACGGATGGTTTGATACAACCCTTAGGCGATATGGCCCTAAAACTGTTGATATGGAAAAGACCACAGGACATATCTTAAGGCTCAAAAGTTTAGTAAAAGACTTGATTGATAAAGGTGTTTTGAATAGAGCTGAGCAAAAAGAAGCCATGTCATTAGTCGATGGCTGGACAGAAGGTGGCACAGCACAGAATAGAAAATCCCTAATAGATATGTTCATAACAAAATATCAGAGCCAAATAGAAAACCTCAAAAATAGAGGAATAGCAACACAACAAGATGAAGACACTATCATGGCTTTAGAAGATAAATTAACAAGATTCAAAAATCTAAGTGATCAAATGCAAGATTGGGATGGCAGCACAAAACTTACTTTTAAAAACGCACCTTTTAAAAAAGCCTCTTCACAAGCCACAACCCAAGATAAGCCTATAAGTGCGAAAGAACTTTTTAGCAATCAGCTAAACTCATCAAATCCACAAGAAGACACAACCACTACAAAGCCAAACATAGATTTAAGTAAGTTTTATACACCATAAATATTATTTGTTTTAAAAAAGATTGAAGTGTTTTTGAAGTATGATATACTTGCCACTTCAAAAAGTGGCAAAAACCATATTAAGGAAGTTGCTATAAAAAGAGATAGCAAAACCTTAAAATCATTATACATCAAATTTAAGATATTTGGTATATATTTTGAATTTAAGGTAAAGAGGGTATAACCCTCACTTCTTTAAATGGTTATCTACATACACAACCCGCCCTTTTTTACCCACTCATATATCCATACAATATACTTCATAAAATGAGTCAATCATATAAAAATTGGGTTGATGATGTGCGTAGCACAGAATAACCCTGACTTCAGAAATGTTTACGGATTTATTCCGTATGAATGATCTTGTGATTCACAAAGTGAATCAAGTAAAAATGAATAAAAAAGGAATCAAAATAATGGATAATATGCAATGGTGGAATCAGCCCAACTATTACCAACAACCAACAAACAATGCATGGGATAATGTGGCTAAATGGACAAATCTAGGTGGTTCATTGCTTGGGATAGCAGGGGGGATTACTAATGGTATCCTTTCTAATTTGAATCAAAAAGCTGCATTAAAACAAGCCAAAACCCAATACAATGATTTAAAAACATTAAGAGATTCCAGAGAAAAAGAAAGAGATGATTTTAATGATTATCTTAAAAAAAATTGGTCTAGTGTTTGGGATAGAGAATGAAAAGACGGGCAGTTTGTTTTGAGTTTGATATTTCACTCTCACTAATTGATGCTTATGGCAATATAAGAGAATGTATTGATATAAAAGCAAATCAGCCCACTTCCATACCGCTACCTCTCAAAAGAGAAGTCTATAAAGATAATGCACAAAAAAGCTATTATATCTATGATGGTAATGGGATATTACAAGACTTTGAAATCTATATCCCCCCTTTTGTGCTAAATGAGTTGATCGTGAATGAATATGATAGCTTTTTACAAACCAACCAATGCAAAGAAGAGTATCAAGAGATTTTTACCAATACCCTTAAAATACTCAATCTCAATATCAAAAAGAAAGATTATATCTTGCATCCCCAAGTCATAGCCCTAGAAGAATTTATCATCAAAAAAATACCTCTCAAACAACCTTATCAATAATATTTAATTAGTATTTTGATAATTATTTAATATTATTTTAAGTATAAATATTTTATATTTATACTTATATTTGTATTTTGAAAAAAAAGGATAAATATGCCTAAGTTAGATCAACTAAAAGAAGAATTAATAACCTTAAGATTTTGGCTTGGTGTAATTGTAGCTTCAATGCTCAGTATAATTTGGTTGGCTTGTAGTTAATTTTCAAAAAATACAAATCTGGTTTTTAATACTTGCAGGATTTGTGTTAATATGTTTATTGATTGCACTTTTAATAATTAAAAAATTAATGAGAAAAAAAATAAATCAAATAGGAAAGGAAAAAAAATGATTCTTGAAATTGCACATTATGTTGTTTTTTTTATAGTTCTAGTCTCAGCATTATCGATACCATTTGTTGCCATCAAAACAGCCTTAGATATGGATAAAGATGATGATAAAAATAAAAAGATTGTAAAGAAGTAAGGATAAATATGCCTAAGTTAGATAAATTAAAAGAACAGGTAAGTTTATTAAAATTTTGGTTAGGTTTAATAGTCGTTGCTTTATTTAGTGATATTGGATGGATTTTTATTAATCTTTTTAAAGCAACATATTGGCAGTTGATTATAGCATTTACCATTACATTGCCTATTATTTTGGGTATCATTGTTTTATCAATGAAGATAAATAAAAAACTTAATCAAATTGAAAAGGAGTAAAATAATATGATGATAAGAGAGATACTTGCTGCTACTCTTGTTATAGTGGTTTTTTTTGGATTATCATTCCTTGCCATCAAAACAGCCTTAGATATGGATAAAGATGATGATAAAAATAAAAAGATTGTGAAGAAGTAATGAAAGGTAAAAAATGGCAAATCCAAGTCCTCAAATCCCTTTAAAAAGTATAAAATCCAAAGGAGCCAGTAAAAAAGAAGAAAAGAAAGAAAAAAGGATAATGATTTATTTAGTAGAAAGAGAATATCAAATCATTTCAGCTAAAGCAAAAGACTTAGGTATTTCTTTGTCTGATTTTTTAAGATTAAAAGGATTAGGAAAGCTTAGTGATTAAGGCTTCAAAGCATAATTTTTTTAAAAGATTATATCTTGATAACCATTTAAGAAGGTAAGGGTAGATACTAATAATAAGAGGTTATACCCTCCTATTTATCTTGAAAATCAATAAACCTTGTCTATTAACAAACAAAGTGTTATAATAACAATCAAGATATGTGCTAGTATCTTAAAGATTGACATCTTCATCACCTCATTTCGAGGTTATAAATTTGTCAGAGGTTCTGACCCTCTGGCAAAACCTCATTCATATTATACTTTAAATATTTTATAACTAGTTATTTCTTCATAACTAACTTTTGAACTTCTTTTATGAGTATATCCTTCTCAACTTGTTGTAATCTATGTAAATCCCCGCCTTCAAAATAATTCATTGTTTTTAAAGTCTCTTGGATAGAGAATTGATTGTGATAAAATTCTTTAGCCCTAATCAAGCCTTCTTTCAAGCTAACATGATTTGATTTTAATATATTGGCTATATCTGTATAATCTTTATATTCTATCCTTTGGGTCAGGACAGCTAATTTAGTGCTCAATAAGTCCTTAAGGTTAGCGATTTTAAGGGTTTGAAATTCTTTACCCTCACATAGATTCACAAAGTCAATACCACCAAAAAAAGAAATTTTTACTCCACTCACATTTATCACAAGGGCATCTTCTTGGTCTTGAAATATTTCATAATCTTTCCATAATTTAAGGATTTTTGATTTTTCTATTTGGTTTAATGGCAGGCTCCTAAAAAAATCAAAGTCAACTGATACCCTATGCCCTAATTGTAAAGCTATTGCCGTCCCACCAAATAGGATAAACCCTTTTTGGGTAATGGGCAGTAGATCTTGAAATATTTCTTTTTGTTCTTTTGGAAGTATTTTTAAATAAAACATTTGATTAATATATCCTTTTTGAAGGCAGGGCAGGGATATTTTTATAATCACAGATTTTTAAAACTAAATGCCAATGATACCAAGATTTTACCCGCATACTTCCTATTTGTGCCTTTTGAAGTATTCCTATCAAAAAATCTTTTTCAAAATTTTTCAATAAAAGTTGCACATCTTCAAAAGTCCCTATATCCATCACTTTTAAGATTATTTTGTTTGGGTATTTGATAGCTTCTTGTGCATTATCTGACCACATATATTTTTTGGCAAATTTTAAGAGTAATTGTTTTTGCATTTTATAATCATTTTAGAGTTAATCGATATTTGATAATGAATACCCAGCATAAATAATCATCCCAGAAAAGACCAAAATAGCAAAAAAACCAGCTATCAATCCAATCATTCCATTTCTCCTATCTCTTTAAGTAATTTCAACAAATACCTAATGATACAATAAAATGCTATAGCAATTATAACAACACCGCAAACTATAGCTACAAACTGAAAAATTAAGATAAACCAAAGGCTAATATTTAGCTTTTGGCAGTATCTAACCCTAATTTATTGGGTTTATCATCATTGTGTATTTCAAAACAATTCACTATGTGAGCCTAATTTAAAAGCATTCAAGATTAAAATATCTTCCCTCTTTTGATAGATAAGCAATAAGTCAGGCAAGATATGGCATTCTCTAAAATCTTTATATTCACCT
>NZ_MLAS01000037.1 GCF_002272785.1 Helicobacter sp. 13S00477-4
GATTATAAAAATACCTCAATAAACTCAAAAGAATGTGAGCAAGAAGCACAAATAAAAAAACCTGAAAATATTCTTGAAGGATACAAAGAAGGTAAAGCTATAGATTTATCCCTTACAGAGGAAGAAATTCCTTTTTGATTTGTATGCTATAAAATATTTTTTGATTTTATATATAAATTTTACTAAAACTCTTGACGGGGGGGGGTTATTATAATACCAAAATTAAACTTCAAGTTTGGAATAAAATGAAAAAAAGGATAAAAAATGGAATTAGTTAAAAAAGGTTTAGTATTAGCACTGGGTAGTTTTTTGTTTATGAATCTTGCTTTTGGAGATGAAATAGATGATCAGATCAAACAATTAGAAAAAGAAAATAAATTGCTTGAACTTCAAAAGAAAAAGCAAGAATTGCTCAATCAAAATAATGCAGAAAATACATCTACTAGTGTGAACAAACAAAGTCAAAACATTAAAACAAAAAAACCAGATTCTAAGAATGGATTCTTCATTGGAGTTGAAGGGGATTTGGG
>NZ_MLAS01000008.1 GCF_002272785.1 Helicobacter sp. 13S00477-4
TGTATACGAACACAAAAATCAAGCTGATAAGATTGTCCAAGCTATTGATAAGGATGCTGAAGCTTATAGTGTGTTGTATGAAGTGAAGTGAAAAAACCACTCATTTCCAATCAAAAGACAAAACCCCCCATTGGAGGTATAAGGTGGGGTTGGTATCCAGGCTAGGGGTGTTAGGAGGGATTGAATGAAAGATTTTGGAATGTTTCAAGTAGAGGGAATACTTTTTTGCTTTGGAGTATTTCTTTGGCTATTTTGTAACCTTCAGCAATAGAGCTACAAGAATCATATAAATAAAGACCTGCTCCAGCATTCAGGCATACTAGATCATTTTTTGCTGAAGGAATGTTGTTAAAAATCTCTAAAGTGATGTCTTTGTTTATCAAACTATCACCGCCAATAAGCATATTGTGATTGACATAATCAAGCCCAACTTCAATAGGAGTGAAATCATAACTATGGATTTTGCCGTCTTTGAGTTCAGTGATTTTGGTAGGTGCACAAAGTGAAATTTCATCATATTCATCAAAGCCACTTACAACTAAAGCTCTCTTTATGCCTAAAATATTCAGTGCTTCAGCCATCACTTCAGTATAATTTTTGTCAAAAACGCCAATGAGTTGATGGGTGACTGCAGCAGGATTTGCTAAGGGACCAATGAGATTGAAAGCTGTCTTAAAACCTAAAGATTTCCTTGCATTGCTAGCAAAACGTAATGCAGAGTGGAATTTTGTCGCATAAAGAAAGGTGATACCTAATTGTTCATAGCATTTGATACAAGTTTCTACACTCATATCAATATTGATTCCTAACTGCTTGAGTAGGTCTGCAGAACCTGATTTGCTTGTGATAGCTTTATTGCCGTGTTTTATGATTTTTATACCTGCTGCAGCTAATAGGAGGGAAACTGTTGTAGATACATTGAATGTCTTGTTTATACTCCCACCTGTACCAACGATATCAAGACGTTTTTCACCTGCCTTAGGGAGCGGGAAAGAAACAGCCTTTTTTTTCAAAACACTTGCAAATCCAGCAAGCTCTTCGGCATTCACTCCTTTTATTTCGAGTGATGTGAAGAGTGAACCGATTTGTGCATCACTCATATTTCCTTCAGTGAGTTCATCCATAATATCATATGCTTCTTGGAAGTCAAGATTTGAAAGTTTAAGAGCTTTTTTGAGGTAGGTAGTGACTGGGATAAAATCCCTGCGGTAATGCAGGAAGTTTAATATCATTTTTTCACCTTCTTGTGTGCCAATAGATTCAGGGTGAAATTGTAAGCCTATGAGTTGAAAATTTTTATGTTCTATTGCCATCACTTCGCCATCGGGTGTAGTTGCAGTGATTTCTATGTATTCAGGGATATCTTGAGCTTTGGGGGCTAGAGAGTGATATCGGACAATGGGGGTATTAGCTGAGATATTCCTAAAAATTCCCCTGCCATTATGTAGGAGTGGTTGAATTTTGCCATGTACAATATTTTTAGCATTCAGGATTGGCACATCAAAAGCAGCTAATATGGCTTGATGACCCAAGCAAATACCTAAGATAGGATAAATGCCTTTGAGTTCTTGGATGATTTGTATTGAAATGCCTGCTTCTTTTGGAGTCTTTGGACCTGGTCCAATGATGATATAATGAGGATTGATGGCTTTAATATCTTCTAATGTGATTTTATCACTCCTAAAGACTTTGATAGGATGATTGAATTTGGAGAAAATTTGATAAAGATTGTAGGTAAATGAATCATAATTATCAATGAGTAATATCATAACTTGTCCTTAGGAATATTTTTGAGTGATAGCTTCAATGAGGGCTAACATTTTATTTTGTGTCTCAATATATTCATTTTCAGGATTTGAATCATACACGATACCAGCACCTGCTTGGAGATAATAAATGCCATTTTTATAAATAGCAGTCCTTATGGCGATAGCACTATCAAGATCGCCATTTTTGTCAAAATACCCAATGAGACCAGCATATATACATCTCTTATGAGGCTCTAAGAGGTTGAGAGTTTTTATAGCTTGGATTTTGGGAGCACCACTGACTGTGCCAGCAGGAAATGTAGCATAAATAGCATCTTTGGAAGTATATTTTTGAGTATCAAGTATGCCTGTAACTTCAGAGACAATGTGCATTACCTTTGAATATTTTTCAATACTTTTGAATTCAGGTACTTTCACACTCCCGCCAATGGCAACTTTTCCAATATCATTCCTACCAAGATCTACTAACATTAAGTGTTCAGCGTTTTCTTTTTCATCGTTTAGGAGTTCATTTTGGAGTTTTATATCTTTTGCAGGTGTATCACCTCTAGGACGAGTCCCTGCTATAGGTCTTAGGGTAAGTTTTGAGCCTTGAGATTTTATCATTACTTCTGGGGAACTCCCTAAGATTTTGAAATCTTCAAAATCAAACCAAAACATATAAGGACCGGGATTTTTATGCCTAAGGTTCCTATAGGCTTCAAGAGGAGTGAGATCGGTTTTGATTTGCATGCTCTGGGAAGGGACACATTGTAAGAGATTGCCTTGGTATATTTCTTGTTGTATTTTTTTTACGTTATCAATGTATTGTGTTTGTTTATCTGCAGAAATGATTTGTGTGGGGTATATTTTTTTAGAGGGTTGGGTTGGACTTAGAGATTGGAGTTGTTTGGTGATGTGTTGGATATTTTCTTGGGGATTATGAGGTGATTTTTCATTGGCATAATTTATACTGATGATATGGGCTTCATCATAAAGATGATCAAAAATAAGGAAATCTCGTCCAAAAATAAAGGCACAATCATAAGTATCAATTATTTTTGGTTTATCAAAGATAATTTCTTCAATTTCTTCAAAAAATTCATATCCTAGATAGCCCATTCCACCTAAAGGTAAAGGAAGATTTTGGATAGATTGAGGTTTGTCTGGAGCAAGATGACGAAAAAATTCAAGCCAATCTAAAAATTTTTTGTTTTTGTCTTCAGTGCTGAGATCTAGGCTGAATTCATTTTGTTTTAGGAGATATTTGCCATTATTTTTGATGATATTGAATGCACTTGAAAGCATCATTAAAGAATATCTTTCTTTCCCAGTTTCTTGATAGGCAGATTCTAAAAGGACTTTTGCACGAAGGTTTTCTAAAATCATAAGAGGCGTTAGATTATCAGTGTTTATTTTTTTTATTTGTATTTGTGCAGGATGGGTGTTGTTAAAATCAAACATTTCAATCCTCTCATCATTTGGCTTTATTTAATTTGGATTATACATAAAAATATTGGAGGTAGTTAAAGTTTAACCTCAAATGAGCTAAAATATGATAAAAAATCTCAAAAAGGATTTTATAATGATGGCTTTAAGAGAAGTTAGTTTTAGTCTATGGTGTGATTTCATTGAAAGAGATTTTTTGGATGGTGAGTTTAGGGATTTGATACAGAAAGGTTTTATCAAAGGTGCGACAAGCAATCCTAGCATTTTTGCAAGCTCAATCTTAAATTCTAGAGCATATCAACAACAAATTGTTGCTTTAAAAGGGATGAATTCCAAACAAATTTATGAGGCTTTGGCAATAGAAGATATTAAAAAAGCAGCTGATATTTTGAAACCATTGTGGAACGTGAATAAAGATGATGGTTATATCAGTATTGAGATCGATCCTTTTTTGGGTGAAGATGCAGGCAAGAGTATTGATGAAGGGAAGCGACTTTATCGAACTATCAATCAATCCAATGTGATGATAAAAGTCCCAGCAACACAAGCAGGATATGAGGTGATGGATGAATTGATAAGGGATAATATTCCTGTGAATGCGACCTTGATTTTTTCTCCTAAGCAGGCTTGTGAGTGTGCTGAAATTTTTAAAAATGCTAGGAAAAAACCAAATTCAAAACAAACCCGTGCAGTCATCAGTGTATTTGTCTCAAGATTTGATAGAGCAAGTGATTTGATTTTGAAAGAAAAAGCACCACATTTGTGTTCAAAACTGGGTGTTTTGAATGCGATGAAGTGTTATGATTTGATTGAAAAAAATGAAGATGTATTTATGAGAACACTTTTTGCCTCTACAGGTGTGAAAGGTGATGATTTAGTAAAAAATTATTATATTGATTCTTTGCTTTTTGAGCATTGTGTGAATACAGCACCTTTAGAAACTATCAGAGCTTATTTAAAAAATGACTCAAGTGAGATAAAAAAACCTTTGAATCTTGAAGATATTGATAAGGCTTTTGGGGAAATTAGGGATGCTGGTATTGATATTGAGTCTCTTTATGTTTCATTGATGAAGGAAGGCTTGGAGGCTTTTATGAAATCTTTTGAGGATCTATTGCATTCAATTTGATAAACTTTAAGGCATTTTTAGTTAAAATCATAAGCTTAAAATATTTAAAAAGGAAATTAAAATGTTAGAAGGAAAAATTAGAGAGAGTATTTCAAAGGCAAATGCAAAAGCCCTAAGGAATGATGGTTATCTAATTGCCAATATTTATGGAAAAGGGGTTGAAAATATCCACTGTGCTTTCAAAGTCAATGAATTTATCAAAACATTGAAAACAAAAGCATCATTAGTTTTCTCCGTAAAAGTAGATTCTAAGACATTTGAAGTCGTGGTTCAAGAATACCAAAAAGATCCTGTAACTGGCAATATACTTCATGTAGATCTCCTTTTGGCACAAAAAGGCATTGTTTCTAAATATAAAATCCCTGTGAAAGTTACTGGCATAGCTGTAGGTTTGAAAAATAAGGGTGTATTGTTGATTTCTAAAAAACGTATTAATGTTGAATCTGCACCTGAAAATTTACCAGCAAGTTATGATATTGATGTTTCAAAACTTGATGTGGGTGATTCCATACTTGTGAGGGATTTGCCCCAAAACCCTCAAGTAAAAATCATTGAGAATCCTTCTGTAGCTGTTGTTGGTGTGATAAAAGCTAAATAACCAATGCCATCCCTCCTGATTGCTGGATTGGGGAATCCTGGTAGCAAATATATCCATACCAGACATAATATTGGCTTTGATATTGTGGATTTATTGGCACTTGATTTAGAAGTGGAATTTGAATCTTCTTTAAAGTTTAATGCTCAAATTGCAAAAGTACCCTCAAAAGAACTTTTTCTAATCAAGCCCCAAACTTTTATGAATCTTTCTGGGGATTGTATTTTTCCTTTTATGAAGTTTTATCACATTGAAATGTTATTTGTTGTGCATGATGATCTTGATTTGCCATTAGGCTGTATACGTTTTAAAAAGGGTGGTTTGAGCGGGGGACACAATGGTTTGAAATCTATTGATACTTGTTTTGGTAATGATTATTATCGTTTGCGATTGGGTATAGGTAGGGATGATAAAATACCAGTTGTTGAATATGTTTTACATAAATTTAAACCTGAAGAATTTGAAGCCCTTAGCTTTGTATTAAAGCATTCTAAGGAGGCTTTGAAATTTTTTATCCAAAATAGAGATTTTACAATGCTTCAAAATCGTTTCACTCAAAATATTAAAAATAGGGCAATTTGATGATATTTCGATTCGTAGCCTATTATTATTTGAAATATGTTTTGATTGTTTTTTGTGGATTAGAAATGTTTTTTATAAGTATTGATAGCCTCAAATATGTGGATAAATTTCCTGATTCTGCCAATCTTGTTATTTTATTTTTTGTTTACGATGCTTTGTATGCTTTTAATTATACCTTGCCCATTTCTTTCCTCTTGGGTTTGGTGATTTTTTATATCAGTATGATAAAGTCCAATCAATATACTGCTCTTTTGGCTATTGGATTTTCTAAAAAAAATATTTTCAAACCCATCCTTATTATCAGTTTATTTTTTAGTCTTGTTATGATTGGTTTGAATGCTACACCTTTTGTTTATGCCCAAGAAAAGGCTGAAGCTATTATTTATCAAGGCAAATTTTCAAATACTACAGAAGATCTTTTAGTTAAATATGGGCAAGATTATGTGTATTTTGGAAAGATTTTTCCTATTTTACAAAAGGCTCAAAATATCAAAGTTTTTCAACTTAAAAATCATCTTCTGGTTTCTTTTACTCAAGCAGACACTGCTTTTTTTCAGAATGGTTATTGGGTGTTGCAAAATGCGAATGTTTCTACCTTGCCAGAAGTCTTTGTTTTGGGCAAAAAGGGACTTGATATAAAACATCTTGAAGAGTTAAAGATCCTTAAAGGTTTTCGTCCTAAGATTCTTGATACAATTTATCAAAATAAACCTTCTGTATCAATCATTGATGCGGTCCAATCATTGATGATTTTAAAAAATCAGCACGCAGGGAGTGAAAAAATTCGAGCTATGATTTATAGCTTTGTTCTAGTTCCTTTTTTTGTCCCATTCACAGCGATGATTATTGTTTATTATACACCTAGCTTAGCTCGGTATGGTAATTTGGCTTTATTGAGTTTTGAATTTATCGTGATTTCACTAGTGGTATGGGGGTTATTTTTTGCTTTAGGGAAGCTCAGTATCAGTGGGTTATTTTTGCCTGAAATAGGTATTTTACTACCCCTTATTGTATTGGTAGGGGTAGCTTTTTGGCATTTTAATAGGATAAACCGTAGGATATAGAATCATCAATCAATGTAAGTGTGAATTATCCTGTGTAGGTTGGATATTTTTGTTATCAGCGAGCTGTTCTTCTTGAACTTTTTTAAGGAATTCAATGATAGATATTGAAGCTTTGATATATGCTTTTGCACTTTTGGATTCTGGATCAAAAAATACAATAGGTTTGCCATTATCCCCACCTTCTCGAATTTTTGGTTCTATAGGGATTTGGGCTAGTATTTGAGTATTGTATTTTTCAGCTAGAGATTTGGATGTTCCTTTCCCAAAGATATCATATTCATTCCCACAATCTGGACAGATAAATCCGCTCATATTCTCAATCACTCCTGCAATAGGGATATGGAGTTTTTCAAACATATCTAGGCTTCTTGAGCTATCATCAAGACTTACTTGTTGTGGTGTGGTGACTGTAATACCTGCACTCATAGGGACGCTTTGAGCCATACTAAGCTGTGCATCACCTGTGCCTGGAGGCATATCCACTACTAATATGTCTAAATCACTCCAGATCACATCAGTTAACATTTGTTCAATAGCCCTCATCAGCATGGGTCCACGCCAGATAAGGCTTTGTCCCTCTTCGTATAATACGCCCATACTCATCATTTCTACACCAAAGGCTTTGAGTGGAATGAGTCGTTTTCCACTAGAATCTATGTTTGGTTTTGAACCATTGAGTCCGAACATTCTAGGGATATTGGGTCCATATACATCTGCATCAAGTAAGCCTACTTTTTTGCCTTGCTGGGCTAGTGCAATAGCTAAATTCGCACTTGTAGTACTTTTGCCAACCCCTCCTTTTCCTGAACTTATCATTATAAAATTTTTAATTTGAGGGGTTAAATTTTTTGGACGGGGGGTTTTGGGTTCGGGTTTAGAAGGTGTTTTAATGTCAAGGTGAAAGGCTTTGATACCTAAGTCATTTATTTTATATTCAATTTCTTCTTGGAGTTGCTTTATGATTTCTGGATTTGTAGATGGTATATCAAGCAAGAGAGCTAGTTTATCTTCGTGCAGAGTAATATTTTTGATGAAACCAAAAGTAACGATGTCTTTTTGAAAATTCGGATAAATAACGGTTTTGAGTGCGTCTAAAATTTGTTCTTGAGTGATCATTTTTTTCCTTTTTTAGAGTATAGAGATGTTTATAATCAATAAAACCTTAATGCTAAATATAGCATAATCTTTGAAATATACAGGAAGGCAAAAATATTTTTAAGATTTTATTTAGGTAATTCTCAAATCTATTTGAAGCTAATATTCTAATAAAATACTTCATAATATTTTGACATTATTTTATTTATAATAATAACTATTATTATAATAAGGAGTCAAAATAATGAAGATTAGAGAATTTTATGTGTTTAATTTATTGTTATTATCCCCATTGATAGGGAATGAAATTTTAGATTTAGAAAAAACCAAACCAATTATCATAACAGGAAATTTGCTTAAAGATTCTCGAGCTGAAGATATAAGAGATTTTACTGGTAGTAGGAGCATTGTTTCTCATCAAGTTTTGCATCAAACGGGTTATAATGCACTTGATCAAGCATTTCAAAGTATACCAGGTGTACAAATCAGACAAGATACTGCAATAGGGGCTTTGCCAGAAATTCATATTCGAGGTATGCCAAGTGGACGTGCTCAAGAAACTCAGGTTTTTTTAGATGGAGTGCCTTTATCCCCTGCACCTTACTCAAATCTTGCTTTATCGGCATTTCCAGTTACTTTTTCTATGATTGATAGGATTGATGTAGTTCGTGGTGGGGCTGCTATTCAATATGGACCTACAAATGTTGGAGGAGTGATTAATTTTATTTCCAAAAGTATCCCCAATATTTATGAGTCTGAAGCAAGCCTAAAGACTACATCTTATTTGTATAATAATTTTTTATTTGATACTTATTTGAGGACTGGAGGGATGGTAAATAAAATATTTGGATTTCAAGCTGAAGGTAATTTTGTCAAAGGAAATGGTTATAGAGAAAATAGTCAGACACAATTACAAGACTATTCACTTAAAGGGGTTATAAAACTTCAAGATGATTCTTATATTAAAATGGGTTATTCTTACTATAATGCTGATGTGAGTTTACCCGGAGCTCTTATCCCGCAGCTATATCTTGAAAATCCTTATATGAGTGTGAGGTCTGATGATAAAGCGAAGTCACAATCACATCGTGTTTTTGCTAATTATAATCAAAAGTTTGAAAAATTCCTTTTTGCTCAGGCAGGTGAATTCAATCTTTTGACTTATTATAATTATTTACACAGAGATTTACAGCTCTTAAGGACTACAAATTCACAATTTCAAGATTCTCCTAGGAATTATGATGTTTTTGGTGTCAATCCACGACTTACTTTTTATTCTATTGCTTCAGATTGGTTTGCTAATACATTGGTATTAGGAGGTCAATATACCCTTGAAATTATGGATTTTAAAGCTAGGAGATATGGTATAGCTGAAAATAGACCTGTTTTTTCAGATATAAAATCAAATACCAAACAAAGATATATTACAAATGCTTTTGCTGCTTATGTTAGCAATGAAATGACTTTTTTTGATTTTTTTAGCATTACTCCTGCTATTCGATATGAAAATATCAATGAAAATTATATCTATCAAGGCAGGACAGTAAAGGTAGATGCTTGGTTACCTAGCATGAGTGTAGGCATAACACCTATTGAAGAAATTTTTATTTATTGGAATTCGCAAAGGAGTATCAGACCTCCGCAAGTAGGGCATAATTTTGATACATTAGGTGAGATTTTTAGCACTGAAAAAGCTTGGAATCACGAAATCGGGATACGTTATATGCCTAATAGACTTTCAATGATTTCTTTGGGGTATTTTAATATTGATTATAAAGGAAAAACTCTTTATGACAGGAAGAACAATAAATTCACCAATCAACAAGATGTTTTTTCACAAGGTATAGAGTTAGAGGCTTATTATTCTCCGCTGTTTTTAAGTAATCTTACCCTTCATGGAAGTTATTCTTATACAGACTCAAGATATAAGGGGAAAAATAATAATAATAGAATTGAAAATATTTCGCCTCATCATTTTACATTCGATGCTTTTTATAAGCAAAATAATTCTTATGCGGGGATTTCTCTGTTTTGGTATAGTAAAGCATTCTCAGATAAAGATAATATTGTTTTAGAAGACTTAGTTGGGAAGGCAGGAATAGTTCCAGCATATTTTTCAATGAATTTTTCATTAGGTTATGATTTTAGATTCAAAGATCAGATTATCAAGACGACATTAGGTATCAATAATTTATTGGATAATAAATATTATTATAGGAGTTCTTCTCAAGTAGGTGCAACAGGAAGAGAACCTGCTCCTTCAAGATCTGTTTTTTTAAAAATCAGTTATATCCTCTAATGAGCATAAGCCTTTATTGGACAACTATTTCTTCTTGATATTCTTTAAAAATTTCTTGACTGATTTTGTAGCTACAAAATTTTGGTCCACACATTGAGCAGAATTCTGCTTCTTTGAATACTTCTTGAGGTAACCCTTCATCGTGATATTCTCTAGCTCTATCAGGATCCAATGCTAATTCAAATTGCTTATTCCAGTCAAAACCATATCGTGCATCACTCATTGCATCATCCCTGTCTCTGGCACCTATTCTTCCTCTGGCAATATCTGCAGCGTGAGCAGCAATTTTATATGCTAAGATACCTTCTCGTACATCTTTTGCATTTGGGAGTCCTAAATGCTCTTTAGGTGTTACATAACATAACATTGCTACGCCTTTCCAAGCCGCCACACAAGCACCAATCGCACTAGCAATATGATCATATCCTGCTGCAATATCAGTCACTAAAGGACCTAAAACATAAAAAGGAGCTTCATTGCAATATTCTTTTTGAAGTTTTACATTACGTTCAATTTGATTGAGGGGGACATGACCAGGTCCTTCTATCATCACTTGCACATCAGCTTTATAAGCTCTATTTGCTAGTTCACCAAGCACTTTGAGTTCTGCAAATTGAGCTTCATCGCTCGCATCGGCTAAACATCCAGGTCGTAAAGAATCCCCAAGACTCAAGCTGACATCGTATTCTTGGCAAATTTTAAGGATTTCATCATAAGCTTCATAAAATGGATTTTGCTTGTGATAATGCATCATCCAGCTTGCCATAAGACTGCCTCCTCGACTTACAATCCCCATTTTTCTCCTGCTGACATAAGGCATATGTTCAAGCAAAAATCCACAATGAATCGTGAAATAACTTACGCCTTGTTGGGCTTGTTTTTTCAAAACTTCAAGCATAATGTCAATGTCAAGTTTCATTACATCATTTTTGACATCATGGAGGATTTGATACATTGGGACTGTGCCGATAGGGATTGATGAGGCAGAAATAATAGCTTCCCTGATATTATCAAGATTACCGCCAGTAGAGAGATCCATTACTGTATCCGCACCATATTTGATAGACACTCTGAGTTTTTCTACTTCTTCATCAATGGAATTGATGATTGCAGAACTCCCAATATTGGAATTGATTTTGGTTTTTAGGGCTACTCCGATCCCCATTGGTTCTAAATTAAGATGATTGATGTTGGCAGGGATGATAAGACGACCTTTTTGAACTTCTTGCCTGATGAGCTCTGTTTTTAAGTTTTCTTTATTGGCAATGTATTCCATTTCGGGTGTGATAATGCCTTTTTTTGCATAATAGAGCTGTGTTTTTATTGAATCATTTTTTCGTTTTTCTACCCATTGTTTTCTCATTTGCTAAAACTCACTTTCATAGATAAATTTTTCTTCTCTATTTGTTTAATTATACACCAAACCTTAATAATAAAGTTTTCAAAATCTAATAAAATGCAAGTTGTTAAAAAGATTTAAATGTGTATAATTTGGTAACAAATTTCTACAGGTCAGGGAGCTTATTAAAGTGTCAGGAAACAAACCAGCCATATCCTTAATCATAACAGCAGCAGGTAATTCAACTCGTTTTTGTTCCCATTTGCCTCCCAAGCATAGGATTAAGAAGCAATGGTTGCGTATAGGTCAGATACCTTTGTGGCAAAAAGTAGCAGATGATTGGAAGAGATTTTATGATTTTGAAAAAATTATCCTAGTTGTTTCAAAAGAAGATTTTGATTATGTAGATGGGTTTTATGATTATGACTTTGTTGTGGGTGGAGATAATAGAACTCAATCTGTTCGGAATGCACTTCAATATGTTCAAACTCCATTGGTATTGGTTAGTGATGTAGCAAGATGGAATCTTGATGAAGGTGTTTACCTGCGTTTATTAGATGCATTGGATGATATATCAGATTGTATCGCTCCTTATTTGCAGCTCCCTGATACGATTATGTATGGGGATCATTATATTGATAGGGATTTGATAAAAATCATTCAAACCCCACAATTATGTCGCACAGAAAAACTAAAATTTGCCCTTTTGAAAGGAGATTTTACTGATGAGAGTTCTGCTATTAAGGCATTAGGTGGGAAAATAACCTATGTTAAGGGGAGTCAAAAATTATCAAAATTAACTTATCAAGATGATATGATAGTATTAAGAGAACTTCAAAATCCTTCTGTAGAGATTTTTGTAGGGAATGGTTTTGACATACATCCTTTTGAAGCTGGGAAGAAAATGCTTTTGGGTGGTGTTGTTATAGAGTCAGATTTGGGTTTTAAAGCACACAGTGATGGAGATGTTGTTTTGCATGCACTTACAGATGCCATACTGGGTGCAATAGGGGGAGGAGATATTGGAGAGTGGTTTCCAGATACGGATCAAAAACATAAAAATGCCGATTCAAAAGTTTTGCTAAAACAGGTTTATGATTTTGCTATTAGCATTGGTTTTGAGCTTGTCAATGCAGATATAACAATAATAGCTCAAACGCCTAAAATAGCATCTTATAAATCTAAAATTCGTCAAAATATAGCTACAATGCTTCATATGCAGAATTCTCGTATTAATATTAAAGCAACGACAACTGAAAATCTTGGGTTTATTGGTAGGAAGGAAGGAGTAGCAGTGAGTGTGAGTGTGAATATGAAATTCATTAATTGGAAGGAAGAAATATGAATATCTTGATCATTGAAAATGAGACTTATCTCGCACAGAGCATTGCTTCAAAGCTCATTGATACGGGGTATGAATGTCATATTACTTCAGTAATGGATAATCATTTGAAGCATAATTATGATGTCATCCTTATTTCTTCAAGTATTTGTGGGGATTATTATGAAAGGTTTATCCGCAATCATAGTCATTGTATTATCATTATGATGATTTCTTATGTGAGTGATGATACAGTCAGCAAACCTATCAAAGCAGGTGCAAAAGACTATATTTTGAAGCCTTTTATGATTGATGAGTTGGTTAGAAAAATTGAACATTACAGGGATTGTAAGAATATCATAACTAAAATTAATTTCTACAATTCTTATTTTAATTTTATTGAAAAAGAACTCCAGACTCCCACACCTTTTCAATACAATCCTCCTTTTGTCATCAAGAGCAATTCGCAGCGGAGTGCTGATATTTATGCTATGAAATATGCTAGAGAAAAAAAAATCTTCTTTGAATTTTATACACTCAAAGAAGATAAATATAAAATGCTCCTTAAAGATGAACCTTCAAAATCTCCAATCATTTATATTACGAATCTTGAAGAACTTAAAAAACAAGAACGTAAAGATTTTCTTGAAGTTGCCTCAAAATATTCAATGATTATTTCTTTGGTTTCTACAGATAAAATAACTTTTCCTCAAATTGTAGATATTTCTAATATCCCTAACAATCATGAAATTGGAGCAGAGATTTTATCTATCAAGGATTATGAAAAAGCTATTATTACAAAGTTTGAGGGTCGATATCCTGATATTGAACTAGCCAAAAAACTTGGGATGAGTAGAAAAAGTTTATGGGAAAAGAGAAAAAAATATGGCATCTCTAGAAAGAAATAAAATCTATATTGATAAAGAAGCTCTTTCGGCTCTTAGCCTTGTGCAAGAAGGATTGCTTTATCCTGTCAATAAACTAATGAGACAAGATGAAATGCAAGAAGTTAATGCCAGCGGTCTTTATAAAAACTATAGTTTTCCTTGTCCGTTTATTTTGAGTCCTAGCGGTAGGAGAAATCAAGAGGTTTTATCCAAGGTTAAAAAAGGAGAAACACTTGATATTGTGAGTGAAGACAAAATAGTAGGTATGATCACAGCTGATGAAATTTATAAGATTGACAAGTTGCAAAGATTAGAGAAAATTATGGGGGGTGATCTTTCTACGCAAGAAGCTGTTTTTACTCTGCAAAGATTGGGTGATTATGCTATCAGTGGAGAATTTAATGTTGTATTTGATGATATTAGGGTAGCTAAAGAAGCATTGCAAAGTAAAATCAAGCTTTTAGGAGCCAAAAAGATAACAGGAGTTATGATGAGTGCAAAGCCCTTTCACAGAGCCCATGAAAGGATGTTGCGTGAGGAACTTGATCATTGTGATCTCTTGGTAATATTCCTCTTGAAACCTTATAAAAAAGACTTGATGGATTTTCATTTGAGGGAAAAATGTATGCAATATATTGCTAATCACTTTTTGATAAAAGATAAAATCTGCATCATTGCTTTGGATGATACTTATCTTTTCGCTGGGCAAAACAAGATGATTTTACATGCGATTGTAGCTAAAAACTATGGTTGTACTAAATTAATCGTAGGTCAAAATACTCCAAATCTTTCTATCTATTATACTGACAATGAAAGGCATTCAATATTTGATAGGCTTCAAGGGGTGGAGATTGAGACTCAAATTATCAGTGAGTATGTCTATTGTGCTTATTGTAAAATGCTTGTGAGTAAATCAACTTGTCCACATGGCTATCACCATCATACTAATTACAATACACATTCTATTTTGCAGCTCTTAAGGGTTGGTATTTTGCCACCTTCTATTTTGATGAGGGAGCAAATTTCAGCAATGATACTTTCTTCTTTTTTTCCTAATCGTTTTGAGAATCTTGAGAGGCTTTATTATGATTTGGTACCTTCTGAAGGGATACTTAATAATAGAGATGAAGAAGAATTTTATGTTAAATTAATGCAGTTATACCAGATATATAGGTAAGTTTATGATGAGAGAACTATTTTTAACTCTTTTTTATAGTGGGAAATCTCCTATCGCACCTGGAACTATAGGTAGCATTGTTGCTTTGGTTATTGGTTTGCCATTGGTATATTTTTCTGCCGAGAGTATTTTTTTGCTTGGTATTTTGATTGGTATTATTGCAGTGAAGCAGATTGATGTTTATGAAAAATCAGGAGGGATTCATGATGATAAAAGTATTGTGATTGATGAACTTGTTGGCATATGGCTGGCAATGGGGATGGTTGGTTTTTCTTTAGCTGGGTTGATAGGAGCTTTTTTGTTTTTTCGCTTGTATGATGTGGTCAAACCATCTATTATTGGTAGGGTTGATAGGGATATAAAGGGGGGTTTTGGTGTTGTTGGTGATGATGTGCTCGCAGGAATAATTGCTGGTCTAAGCACTTTGGTTTGTCTCAAAGTAATGGATTATTTTCAAATTGATAAGAATTTATATTTATTTTGATATAAATTATCTAATATAAGGTATCAATGTTTATGTAAGAAATATAGCCCAATACATATTCCAAGTATTGAAATAGCGAAATAAAACATATCTTGAGGTTCAGAAATACCCATATTGAGTACTTTTGAGAAAAAGGCCACAATCAAAGCCATTACGATAACTTTTGCTAATTTGTCTTTGAGCTGATCAAGGGTATGTATTTCAAGGACTTTTGAACTATTGTCATCTTTGATAGTTATTTTTCTAATGAAAAGTTCATAAAGACCAAAAGAAAAAATCAGCAAAACTACTGCTATCAAGTATAAATCAATGGCTGAAACAATTGTATGCAATAAAACATTGTGGATATCAGCCCCATCGCCTAAAAGACCCATGTAGTATTTGTAAGTATTCATAGAAGCTTTGATAACATCAATACTAGCTACAATGAATAATAATGCAGCACCTACCATTGAAAGGATAACTGCAAGTAGGATAAAAAGTCTTGAACTCCAAAGTATTTTTTCAAATAGATTTTGTATAAAATCCATAACTTATGCCTTTTGTCAAAGTTTGAAGATTTGCATTTTGTCTTTTATGTTTTTTAGACTTGGATTATATCAAAAAATATTACTGGTTATTTCATAAAAAATAATAATAGGCTTAATAATTTTATGATAGTATTTTTTTTGTTTTTAAAAAATTCTTTTAAAATATTTTTCTTGATATTGAACTCTCTATACCGACTGACTTCATTGCAGTTGAGACTATTAGATAAAATTATCCAATAAAATTTAAACTAGTCCATTTGGATTGATTTTGATATTTAACAGTTCATAAGTTTTGTGAGTAGCTACCCTGCCTTTTGCAGTACGTTCTAAATAGCCATTAGCTAGTAAATAAGGTTCAATAACATCTTCTATAGTGCCTTCATCTTCACTCATTGCTGCTGCTATCGTATTGAGTCCAATCGGCTTACTTTTTGATTCAGCAAGGATGTTTAAATAACGCAAATCCAGTTCATCGAAACCAAATTCATTCACGCCAAGCTCATTGAGTGCGTATTGTGTGGTTTTGAGGTTAATAGTGTTTTCTTCAGCTACTTCGGCAAAATCTCTGACCCTACGTAAAAGTCTGAGCGTAATTCGTGGTGTTCCTCTTGATCTTTTTGCAATCTCTTTAGAAGCGGTTTCTTCTAGAGGTTTATTTAGTTTTAGGCTTGCTTTTTGAGCAATAAGGGCAAGTTCTTGGATTTCATAAAATTGCATCCGAAAGTTCATCCCAAACCTGTCTCTTAAAGGATTGCTTAACATCCCAGCTCTAGTTGTTGCTCCTATGAGGGTGAATTTTGGTAGATCTATTTTGACAGTTTGGGCTGCAGGTCCAGAACCAATGATGATGTCAAGTCTAAAATCTTCCATAGCCGGATAAAGTATCTCTTCTATGGCAGGGCTAAGTCGATGGATTTCATCAATGAATAAAATATCCCCATCGTTTAAATTTGTCATGATTGCAGCTAGATCACCAGCTTTTTCTATCATTGGAGCAGCGGTAACTTTAATATTGGTTGACATTTCATTGGCAATGATATGGCTTAGAGTTGTTTTGCCAAGTCCTGGAGGTCCAAAAAAGAGGATATGATCAAGGCATTCAGAACGTTTCTTGCTCGCTTGGATAAAGATTTTTAAGTTTTTTTTGATTTTTTCTTGCCCTATATATTCTTCCCATAAAGTGGGTCGGAGTGATTTTTCAGCAGTTTCTTCAAAATCAAGTTTTTGTATATCAATGATGCGATTATTTTCTTCTAAAGAAATACGTTCCATTCAATGCCTTTAATAGCTTTCTTCCATAGATGGGAATTGCGATGATTTTATATCAAAAATATATTTTTGTAATGCCTCTTGAATCAGTTCAGCACCATTTAGGTATTGCCTTACGAATTTAGGTTTGAATTGCTGGAAAAAACCAAATAAATCACTCCAAACTAAAATCTGCCCATCACATTGTAGTCCACTGCCTATACCTATAGTAGGGATGTGGAGATTTTTGCTAATACAAGCAGCTACATCAGAACGGATACCTTCAAGGACTATCATGCAAGCTCCTGCTTCTTGTAGAATCATCGCATCTTCTAATAAAATTTTTGCTTCTGTATCATTTTTTCCTTTGATTTTATACCCACCTTCAGAGCGGACAAATTGAGGCATTAGTCCTATATGTGCGACAACAGCAATACCTTCTTGGACTATTGAAGAAATAGTTTTGCAACGTTGTTGACCTCCTTCAATTTTGATAGCATCAGCATTTGTTTTTTGATAAATTTTGAGGGCATTTTTTACTGCTGTTTTTGGGGTGGCATAAGTCCCAAAAGGCATATCAGTGATGATAAATGATTTTTTTGCTCCTCTACAAACTGCTTTTGTGTGGTAGATCATTTCTTCAAGTGTGATGCTTAGGGTATCTTTTTTGCCTCCAAAGCTCATATTGAGACTATCACCAATGAGTATTATATCTACCTGTGTATCAAATAAACTGGCAAAGAGAGAGTCATAGGCTGTAATTGCTGTGATTTTTTCTTGATTTTTTTTGCATTGAATGGTTTGAATAGTAGTTTTCATAGAGATTCATCCTTTGTTTGACAAAATAGATTTATTTTTTTGATGCAGGTTTTCAGTCAAAATACTCTAAATTTTTTTGTATGAAAACTAAATTTTATACAAAAATAGATAAAATCTCTATAATAGTTGTAAATTAAGGTTGGCAGATGATGCGACAAATTATTATTTTGATGTGTTTGTTTGCAGGTATGCTTTATGCTAGTGGAGAAGTTGATTATAATAAGCTTGATCCTTCCTATTACAGGTACCTCAAATTTTATCAAAAAACAAGTGATAAGGATATTGCTGAACTCATTGATAATATAGATCAAGCACATAAAAAAACAGGGCTTTTTTTGGGTATTAATATTGGGTATTTTGGTAATGATTTGGTTAGTACTGCTCAAAAAGATTATCTTTTTGCTTATGGGGCAAAATTTGGTTATCAGTCTTTTTTACCTTCATTTTTTGAAAAGCTTTTTTTACCTAATTATGTTGGTAGGAGATTATATATCCAATATTTTGCTACAAAAAGTAAAGAAGAATCTTTAGGGAAATTAAATTTTTCAAGTATCACCTTGAATGGAGATATGTTGATTGATTTACCAATTTGGCGTGGTTTTGGTGCTGGGATTATTGCAGGGATTGGATTGGGTAGTATGGTGCGTGGCTATAGTGCTAGCCCTGAGTTAAGTGCAATGCTGAATACAGGATTTGGTGTAACACTTTTTGGTCATAATCGTTTGGAGTTAGAATTAAAAATTATTACAAATAAGAGCATTGACTGGATGGGGACATTATTTACTTTGGGGTATCAATATGTTTTTTAGATATGTTCTAGGTTTTTTGCTTGTAGGTATAATTGGGCTTTATGCAGATGAGTCACAAAATCAAAAGAGACAAGTTTATATGCTCAAAGGACAACTTTATGAGCAAGAACAAAAAGTCAAACTTGCTGAGATATCTGAGCAAAAGAATGGTTTTTTTATTGGAGCAATTTTGGGTAATATTAATTTAAAGAGTACGCCTGCAGGATATCAGAATCTGCATCCATTGCTTTATGGATTCAGAGGTGGGTATCAAAAATATCTTAGGAATTATATTGCAGGTTTGAGGTTTTATGCTGAGTATTTGAGGGGTGATATGAAAAATGCGGATTATCAACTTGGGAGTGTCAATCTTGATTTGTTGGCAGATATTCCTTTGAATGAGGATAAGGCGTATTCTTTAGGTGCCTTTGCAGGTGTAGGGATGGCTTGGACAGCTTTTAATCAAAAGAGTGTTGGGAGGTTTTTGAATCAACTTGGAACAACGATAAATTTAGGTATAGCTTTGAGTCTTAATCTCAAACATCGTATTGAGCTTTCGATGAAAATTCCTCCAGTTAAGTTACAAGAAGAAGATTTGCGAGAATTCAGTTCAACCAATCTATATTTAATCAGTTATAATTTTTTGTTTTAAGGTGGAGATGTGAGACGATTTGTTTTTGTTTTATTGACAATGTTTGAACTAGGATTCACACAAGATAAACCTATTATCTTTTTAGCTGGACTTGAAGGCGAGATAAATACTCTCAAACAACAGATCATCAAACAAGGTGGTACTCCGCAGGATTTCTATCCAAATAAAACTTATATTGATTCGCGTTTCCCTAATGCCTCTGAAGAGAAAAAGCAAAAATTACTCCGTAAGTATGATAGTGCAGATGCAAAAAGTGGTGTTTTTATGGGGATTGATTTTGGGCAGGGGAATTTATTCAATGATTATATTGATGGCTATTATAATCAGACTGTGACAACTATAGATGATCTTAAAAAGCAAAAAACAGGAGTATTGAAATCCCCACTTAATACACAATCAAATCTTTTGATGTTTGGCGGGAAGGCAGGGTATCAAAGTTTTTTTAACCCTTATTTTGGAGCTAGGGTTTATGGGGATGTGATGCTTTCAAGTGGAGATATCAAAGATAAGAAAGATGGCAATAAAATAGGATCTTTGATTTATATGCTTGGGACATTAAATCTTGATTTGCTCTTAGATGTTCCATTGGATAAAAAGTATAAATATTTTGTAGGAGGGTATTTTGGTATTGGTGTTGGAGTGATGATATTGCTTGATAATGCAAATAAAAACAAAATGAAACTTTTAATGCAAGATGGTAATTATAGTAGCGATCATATTTTTTGGGATACTTTGTTGCAAGTAGATTATACTTTCAATACAGGAGTCTCATTTACTATTAATAGAAAAAATCGTATTGAAGTGGGTGCAAAAATTCCTTGGAATTTTTTGAGATTGGGACTTGAGAGTCCTGCAACTTATCATAGCATGAGTGGGGATTCTAAGACATTAGAATCTAAAGATATTCAATTCAAGCGATCTGTAATTTGGAATGTGAGTTATGTTTATGTATTTTGATTTGTATCCCATAAAAATGGCAAAATATTGTAAAATAAAATCAAAGATAATAGGAAGGCAATAATGAGAGCACAAACCATTACTGAGAAAATTTTTTCCGCCCATTGCAAGGATGATGTATATGCTGATGATATTGTCCAAACAGATATTGATATGATTATTGGTAATGATATCACAACTCCTCTTTCTGTCAGAGCATTTCGGAATGCAGGAGCAAAGGCTTTGGCGAAACCGGATAATTTTTGTATCGTGATGGATCATTTTATCCCTGCTAAGGACATTGCTTCAGCCAATCAAGCTCGGGTGAGTCGTGATTTTGCTAAAGAGTTTGGTTTAAAGAATTATTTTGATGAACGCGATATGGGTATTGAACACGCTCTTTTGCCTGAAAAAGGTTTGGTTGTGAGTGGGGATGTTATCATTGGGGCAGATTCTCATACTTGTACTCATGGGGCTTTGGGTGCATTTTCTACGGGGATGGGTAGCACAGATTTAGCTTATGCAATGATTACAGGTAAAAATTGGTTTAAAATCCCTCGATCTATCAAGGTAGAATTTATTGGTAAGCCTGCTGATGGAATTTATGGAAAGGATTTGATATTAGAAGTTATACGACAGATTGGAGTGGATGGAGCATTGTATCAAACTCTTGAGTTTTGTGGTGAGACGATTAGCTATTTGAGTATGGATGATCGTTTTTCATTATGCAATATGGCAGTAGAGGCAGGAGCAAAAAATGGCATTATTGCTGCAGATGCAATCACAAAAGATTTTTTTGAAGAGAGAAAACAAGCTAATGGCAATTTGCGTACCCAACCAAAATATTATTATTCTGATGTTGAGGCAAAATATGAGCAGGTTATCAGTATTGATACTAGCAAGCTTGAGCCTATCATTGCCTATCCTTTTTTGCCTAGCAATGGTAAGCCAATCAGTCAAGCAGTCAAAGATGAATTAAAGATTGATCAGGCTTTTATTGGTTCTTGCACAAATGGTCGTTTGAGTGATTTGAAAATAGCTGCAGAGATACTCAAGGGGAATAAAATCCATCCGGATATTCGTCTTATTGTTACCCCTGGTACACAAAAGATCTATAAACAAGCTCAAGAGCTTGGTTATATTGATATACTCATTGAAGCGGGTGCATTAGTTTCTAATCCAACTTGTGGAGCTTGTCTAGGAGGCTATATGGGCATATTAGGTGATAATGAACGTTGTATTTCTACTACTAATAGAAATTTCATTGGCAGGATGGGTGCAAGGACTTCAGAAGTTTATTTAGCTAATTCAGCAGTAGTTGCAAAGAGTGCGATAGAGGGTAAAATATCAGATCCAAGATAATATAAAGGGGGAAAGATGAGATTTAAGACTTTTGTAAAGCTGTTTTTGTTGATAGTTGTCATTGTGGGGGTATATATTATTTATAATGCGAATTTTTTTGAGAGGAATTCGCCTAAAGTTAATGTCTATATGTCGGTCAATAAAAAACAAAATGTTGCCTTAGATACTCAAGCTTATTGGAATCCTAGCAAAGAGATTTATGTTCATGCTAGTGATGATAGTGGCATAAATACTTACAGTATAACAGCTACAACTCCTGATGGTCTGGTTGTTGTTGACAAAAAAAATGAGACTATTTTAGATAAACCTAAGGAATTTACTTTTTTGCTTCCAAAACCTGATATTAAACTTGCTGATGGGGTAAAATTGCATTATAAAATCTATATAAGAGATTGGAGTAATGCGAATTTTTTTAGTGGAAATGTTACTGTAAGGGATTTGGATCTGATTGTAGATACTCAGGCACCTATAGTTAACATCGTAGCTAATTCGTATAAAATTAGCTACGGAGGGAGTGCATTACTCATTTTTAAGGTCGATGATAATAGTATTGAATCTATTCGCGTAAGCAATGGAGAAGATGATTTTAAAGTTTTTCCTTTTTTGAAATCAGGTTATTATGCTGTGATTTTGGCTTGGCCAGTGCAAAATAATTTTTTTAATGGAACCATCACTGTTTTGGATAAAGCTTACAATCAAAAACGAGTTTCGATCCCTTTTGTCAAAGATTTGAGTGTACGTTATCGATATTCTAGTATCAAAGTTAAGGATAGTTTTTTGAATGGCAAACTCAATGAACTTGTCGATACAATAGGTGAACGTGATCCTAACAGTTTTGCTAATAATATAGAAAAATTCAAATATGTTAATGAAACGATCCGTCAAAGGGATGAAGAAACTATTTATGAAGCATCTAGTAATGTTGATTATACGACATTAACTAAGCCTATTGAATTTGCAGCTTTTTTGCCACTTAAGGGCAGTGTGGTTGTGGGGAATTTTGGCGATCATCGGACTTATTTTTTTGGGAAACAAAAAATCAGCAAATCTTTGCACTTGGGTTTGGATATAGCGAGTGTTAGGAATGCTCCTATTATTGCTTCAAATCCAGGTAGGGTTGTTTTGACTGAATTGTTAGGGGTATATGGGAATACAACAATTATTTATCATGGATTTGGTTTGGCTTCTTTGTATTCACATATGTCGAAATTTTCACTCAAACCTGATGAGGAAATTACTTCAGGTACTGTGATTGGATTCACAGGCCAAACTGGATGGGCATTTGGCGATCATTTGCATTTAGGGATTTTAGTGCAAGGACACGCTGTGAGAGATGTAGAATGGATGGATCCAAAATGGATTAAGACAAATATAACTGATATTTTCACTAAAGCAAAAAATATAATTGAGGATTAAGTGGTTAAGACAAGGCAAAAAAATATCAAGGTTTTTGAATTCAGTGGAGCAAATACCACCGAATATATTGATTTTATTAAAAAAAATTTTATCCTTTTGAAGGATTATTTATTGGTGTTCAGGGAACAGATTGATATGAACCTCAAAGAAATGCTTGAAGAACTCAAAATAATTTATATTGTAAGTGAAAATGACATAAAAGGCAGAGAAAATAATCTTTCTAAATTTACAATTCAAAAAGAGCCTACTCGTATATACTCAAGGAGTATTCGAAGTGGTGAAGAGATAGAAAGTGTTAATGAACTTATATTCCTCAATAATGTAAATAATGGTGCTAGAATTTTTTCAGAAAGCAATATTAGTATATTTGGAAAATGTGAGGGTATAGTAGAATGTGGAGGAGAGTATTTGATGTTAAGAAAGGTTGTGTCAGGTTATATTATTTTTTGTGGAGAGATTTTATCAACTGAAGTGATTGAAAAAATAAATTCAAATGACTCAATAAAAATAATTACAAAAGTTGGCGATAGTATATCTATAAAGGAAATCAAATGAAGCAAAGAACCATAAGAAAAAAAGTCGAATTGATTGGTATAGGTTTACATAAAGGCGTGCCGGTAAAAATGGTTTTGGAACCATTAGAGGCTAATAATGGGATTGTATTTTATCGTAGCGATGAAGGTGTGAGTATCCCAATGAAACCAGAAAATATTGTAAATACCACAATGGCGACTGTGTTAGGTAAAGAAGGTGTGCAAATTTCTACTATTGAGCATTTGCTTTCTGCTGTGAATGCTTATGGGATTGATAACCTCAAAATATCTGTTGACAATGAAGAAATACCAATAATGGATGGGAGTTCAATAGCTTATTGTATGCTTTTAGACGAGGCAGGTATTGTTGAACTTGATGCTCCAAAAAAAGTTTTACAAATCAAAAAACCTATTGAAGTTAGGGATGGAGATAAGTTTGTCAGGGTAGAGCCTAGCAATCAAATGGTATTTGATTTTGCTATAGATTTTAAACATCAGGCCATTAAAGAGCAAAAATATAAATTTGTTTTCAACCAGCAGTCTTATAAAGAAGAAATAGCACGTGCTAGGACATTTGGGTTTTTGCATGAGGTGAATTATTTGCGTTCAAAAGGTTTAGCTAAGGGAGGAAATTTGAGTAATTGTATCGTTCTTGATGAAAGTGGTATACTCAATAAAGAAGGTCTGAGGTATAAAGAAGAGTTTGTTCGCCATAAGATATTAGATGCTATTGGAGATATGGCTGTCTTGGGTATGCCTTTGATGGGGAGTTATATTTCTTTTGCAGGTAGTCATAAATTGAATTCTTTGTTAACACAAAAGATTTTTTCTCAAAGCGATGCTTATGAAATACTCATCACAGAAAAAGGTGAAACTCAAGATGCTATTGAGTTTGTCAAAGAGATTGAATAGGATTTGATGGGTATGGATAAAAAAGTTGATTTGGTTTTACTCTCTATTCATACTCCAATAAAAGTGGGTATTTACAAAGATAAAAAACTTCAAAAGAGTTTTTTATCTTCTAAAAAAACAGGCGATGGTCTTATTGAGTTATTTTCTGAAATATTTTCTTATTTAGAAGGGTTTGATTTACAAATAGAATCTATTTTTTATGCTAGAGGACCAGGTAGTTTTACTGCACTCAAGCTTACGCATATTTTTTTGCATACTTTAGTTTTGAGCAAAGGAGTTAAATTATATTCTACTGATAGTTTTTATTTCAATCAAAATATGCCGATAAAAGCTTTTGGGAATAAATTTTTTGTGTGTACTGAGCATCGTGATAATATTGAACTTAAAGATATTGGAATGGAAGAAATTGAAGATTGTTTTATTTTACCTGAGGAAATTTGCCCTGAAGCTTTTGATACACAAAATACCCCGCTTTATATTTTGCCTCCAGTTTAAGATATAATGAGAAAAAAATTTTAGGAAACAAATGACAATCAGTGTTCCTGCTACAAGTGCGAATTTGGGACCGGGTTTTGATTCTTTAGGCTTGAGTCTTGATTTTAGGAATTATTTTGAAATCACACCTTCAAATTTTACCAGTATACAAATAATTGGAGAAGGGGAGGGTGTGCCAAAGTTTTTGATAGATAATATGTTTGTGAAAATATTTAAGAAAACTTTAATAGATTTAGGTATGCCTGAGAGTGAATTTCGCTTTTGTTTTAAGAATAAAATACCTGTTTCAAGAGGATTAGGGAGTAGTTCTGCTGTCATTGTAGGGGCTATTGCCTCAGCTTTTGAGTTTGCTGGGAAAGGATTGGATAAGGAAGCGATTTTGAATGCTTCTTTAATGTATGAATCTCATCCAGACAATATAACACCAGCTGTTTATGGTGGATTTAATGTAGCTATTGTTGAACAAAAAAAAGTTTATTCGCTTAAAAATGAAATTCCAAAGACGCTTAAAGCTGTTATTGTAGTACCAAATCGTTCTATTTCTACCAAATATTCTAGACAGGCTTTGCCTAAAAGATATTCGACAATAGAATGTGTATTTAATCTTTCACGATCTTCTTTGATGGCTATGGCTTTTTCTCAACAAAGATGGGATATTTTAAGATTAGCCAGTAAGGATAAACTCCATCAGGAAAGAAGGATGAAGTATTTCCCGATTTTATATTCTGTCCAAAAAATCGCATTGAGTAATGGCGCATTGATGAGTTCGCTTTCAGGCAGTGGTTCTTCTTTTTTTAATCTGTGTTACTTTGATGATGCTCCAAAATTAGCTGCTATTTTTAAGAAAAAATTTCCACCTTTTAGGATTTATATTTTAAATTTTGATAATGAAGGCGTAAGAATTGAGTAAGAATAAGCTAATTTTGGTATAATGATAGGTAAAAATAGTGGAATTTAAAAGATTTTCATCTAAAAATGCTATTAGGATGTGTATTTGTTGCAGGAAACGATTAAAACAAAAAGAGCTTTTTAGACTCAAGACACAAAATACTAAGATTGAATTATTTGATGGGAATGGTAGGAGTTTTTATATATGCAAAGAATGTTTTGATAGCGATAAAATCGTGATGAGTTTGATTAAACTTAAAAAAACCCCCAAAGATAAAAATATTATCAAAGAGCAGGTAGAGGAGATTAGAAGTAAATGGCAAAAGTTAGATTAACTGAGATAGCGACTGAAGCAGGTAAAAGCTCTAAAGAGGTCTTGGAAAAAGCAAAAGAAATGGGCTTAGATGTTAAAACAGTTTCAAGTGGTCTTAATGATGAAGAGGCTGCTAGTTTATATGAATATATCACCACAGGTATTAATAATCTAGCTCAAAAAACTTCTCTTAAAGTTAAAACTCCTCCAGTAGAAGCAAAAAAATCAGCTCCTAGAGTTCCAAAAACTACTAAAAATACCAAAAAAGAAACTAAAGTTTCGAAAGAATCTCTAAAGCCTGTTGAAGAAAAATCTGTTGAAATTATCCAAAAGCCTATAGAAGAAAATATTGACAATATTGAATCTCAAATAGAAAATCATGTAGGTGTTGCTAGGAGGATGGGGATTCGTATTGTAAAAAAAGGTAATGAGGAAAAATCCACAGCATCAAGTGAAGTAAAAAAATATCAATATTCTCCATCTGCACAAGAAATGCTTGAGGGGCTTAGGAATGATGAATCCATAACGCCAAAAAAATCTAAAAAGCCACAGAAAACAAAGGCTTTAACTTCTCATAAACACAAAGAACAAAAGATAGATATATTAGGAGAGCGTGTTTTAAAAGAGATTGATGAAGATGAAGAGCAAAATGAAATTATGCTTTTTGATTTACACCAACAAGATATCCGTGATGAAGAGGAAGAAAATCAAGTCAAACAAGCCATTACTGATAGGATAAAAGTCCATAAGAAAAATCCATGGATGAGTGATGGTAGCATTAAAAGGAGCACCAAAAGAAGAAAACCACCAAAACAAGATAACAATATTAAAGTTGCTCAAAGTGTTATCAGCATTCCTGAAGAGATTCGTGTGTATGAATTTGCAGATATTGCAGGTAGAAATTTGGCTGAGGTTGTTAAGGTATTGTTTAATTTGGGAATGATGGTTACAAAAAATGATTTTTTAGATAGAGATGCAATAGAGATATTGGCAGATGAGTTTAAAATAGAAGTTTCAATTCAAAATACTTCTGAAGAGCTTGAATATATTCAAGACCAAGAGCAAAATCCTAATTCAATGCAAGAACGTCCACCTGTTGTTACTATTATGGGGCATGTCGATCATGGTAAAACTTCGCTATTGGATAAAATACGAAATACTCGTGTGGCGAGTGTTGAAGCTGGAGGAATAACACAACATATTGGTGCGTATATGGTAGAAAAAAATGGAAAATTAATTTCTTTTATTGATACGCCTGGACATGAAGCATTTACAGAAATGAGGAGTAGAGGAGCTCAGGTTACTGATATTGCTATTATTGTAATAGCTGCAGATGATGGCGTCAAACAACAAACCATTGAAGCACTCAATCATGCTAAAGCTGCAGGAGTGCAAATTATCATTGCTATGAATAAAATGGATAAGGAAAATGTTAATCCAGATAAGCTTAAAGCAGAATGTGCAGAGCTTGGATTCAATCCTATTGATTGGGGTGGTGAATATGAATTTATCCCAATTTCAGCAAAAAGTGGAGAAGGCATTGAACATTTGTTAGAAACTATTTTGGTTCACGCAGAGGTCATGGAACTTAAAGCAGATCCTAGTTCAAGTCCAAAAGCTGTTGTCCTTGAGGGTAGTATTGAAAAAGGTCGGGGTCCAGTAGCTACACTTATTGTTCAAAATGGCACCTTAAGGGTTGGAGATTCTATTGTTGCAGGGACTGCATTTGGTAGAGTGAGGGCTTTGATTGATGATCAAGGTAAAAATATTGATAAGTTATTGCCATCGGGTGTAGCTGTCGTTACTGGATTATCAGAAGTTCCAAGTGCTGGTTCGATACTCATAGGTGTGCACAATGATGCTATAGCTAAAGAATATGCACAAAAAAGAGCTACATACTTGCGTCAAAAAGAATTGAGCAAGACAACAAAGGTATCTTTTGATGAACTTTCTCAAATGGTGGCTAAAGGACAGTTAAAATCTATCCCTGTTGTGATAAAAGCAGATACTCAAGGGAGTTTGGAAGCCATCAAGGCTAGCTTAGAAAAGCTTAATAATCAAGAAGTCCAAATCAATATTATTGGGCTTGGGGTGGGAGGAATCACTGAGGGCGATATTGCGTTAGCGGCTGCGAGCAGTAATTCTTTAATATTGGGTTTTAATGTTAGACCTACAGGAACAGTGAAATTAAGAGCAAAAGAATTAGGTGTGGAGATTAAAACTTATTCAATTATTTATGGTTTGATTGATGATACGAAAGCTTTGATTTCTGGACTTATGTCTCCATTGATTGATGAGGAAAACACAGGTCAGGCTGAAGTTAGAGATACTTTTGTGATTTCAAAAGTTGGGACAATCGCTGGATGTATGGTCGTTGATGGTGTGATTGCAAGGGGTATAAAAGTTCGTTTGATACGCAATGGTGTGGTTGTCCATACAGGTACAATTGCCTCTTTAAAACGTTTCAAAGATGATGCCAAAGAGGTTTCTAAAGGATATGAATGTGGGATTATGCTTGAGAACTATAATGATGTTCATATTGGGGATGTATTTGAAACTTATAAAGAGGTTCAAAAAAATCAAGTTATTTTATAAGGTTTTTTGATGGATAAGAGTATTCGTTTGCAAAGGACAGAATCTATTTTAAAAGAAATCTTACAAGAAGCACTTTGCAGTCTTGGTGATATTAAAATTAATGGTTTGAGTATTGTTAGTGTCAAATGTTCAAAGGGTAAATATTATGCCGATGTATTTATCCATCCAGATTTTTATAACACAGAAGAAAAAAGACAAATTTTATCAGGTCTTAAAAAAGCTGAAAGTATTTTAAGAGAATATGTTTTGAATGCGAGCGGATGGTATAAATGTCCAAAATTAAATTTTGAATTTGATGATACTTTAGAACGTAACAAAACTCTTGACAAAATCTTTGCTCAAATCAATAAACAAAAATAATACGAGAGTAAAAATGATCCCTGAAGAACTTGAAGAAAAATTAGACAAACTTATTGATTCTGTAGGATGCTATCTTTATGATATTGCTTTTTTGAAAGAAAATAATACAGATATTTTAAGGATAAGCATATTGGCAAAAAATGGTAACACAACATTAGATAAATGTGAAGAAGTTAGCCAGCTTATTTCGCCAGTGTTGGATGTTTATGATCCTATCAATATTCAATATACTTTGGAAGTAAGTTCGCCAGGCATTGAGAGATTATTGAAAACTTCTAAGCATTTTGAACTTTCTTTAAATGAAGAGGTATTGGTAAAAACAGATGAAAATGAAATATTTGAAGCTTTTATTAGAAAAGTAGATGCTAAAGGTGTGTTTTTTGAGTTCAATAAAGAAGAAAGATTTTATCCTTTCGAAAGACTAAAAAAAGTCAAAACTATCTTAAGGTGGTAATTTTTCTCAAATATTACCTTTTGTCTTAATTTTAATCCATAGATTCATGAATTATTGCTCAAGTTTTCTGATTGGATTACTTGTGCTTTGAGCTGGATTTCTGTATCAATAATCTCAAATATGTCATTTGTTTGTAGTGAACTCAGTGGTGTGATTTTACCATTATATAGGATTTGTGCATAACCATCTTTGATGAAATTTTTTGGGTTTTTGACTTCTAAGGAGAGCTTTATTTCTTGGAGTTTTGTTGCTTTTATGTTTAAAAAGTACTCTAAACTTGATGCTAAATTGAAGCTAATTAGGATTTGTTTTTTTGTATTCAATAAATTTTGGCAAGCTTGTTGAAAGTAATTTTTTAATTCCAAAATTTCATTTTTATTTTTTTGGAATTTTACTTCATAACTGATTTGTTTAAAATTTTCTTGGAGAGTTTTGATTTTTTGTTCAGATATTTCTAATAGATTTTGTATTTTATCAAGTAAAAAATCTTGAATTTCATCAATCCTTAAAAGCCATTCTTTGCTGTCAGGTAAAATCATTTCCATGCATGCTGAGGGGGTAGGAGCACGCAAGTCAGCTACAAAATCACTGATGACAAAATCTATTTCATGCCCTACTGCAGATACAATAGGGGTTTTGGCATTGAAAATAGCATCGGCTACCATTTCTTCATTGAAAGCCCATAAATCTTCAATGCTTCCACCACCTCTACTGATGACAATAATATCAAAAGCTTGTTTGCTACTATAAAAGCTATCTGCATATTGTAAATTTTTTGTAATATCGTATTTTGCTTCTTCGCCTTGCACTAGAGTATTGATAACACTCAGTGCTGCTAAAGGCCATCGATTTTGTGCAACGCGTTTCATATCTTGAATAGCAGCTCCTGTGGCAGAAGTAATTAGGGCTATTTTTTTTGGGAATAGGGGGAGTTTTTTTTTGTGTTTTTCGTCAAAATATCCCTTATCTTGAAGTCTTTTTTTTAGTTGTTCATAGGCTAAATTGAGTACGCCTATACCACTAGGTTGGATATTTTTGCAGATGATTTGGTATTCTCCCCTAGGCATGAATACATTCAATCCACCATAAATAATAACTTTTTCACCCATTTTGAGTTCAAATTTTAAACTTGAAGCATTTCCTTTAAACATCACACAACGAATAGAAGAATTTTCATCTTTGATGCTGAAGTAAATATGCCCGCTGGTATGTTTTGTAAGGTTACTGATTTCTCCTTCTACACTTACATTTAAAAAAGTCGTTTCTAATAGGGACTTGATTTGGGTATTTAGTTGAGTGACATTTAAGATTTGTTGATTCATTTTATCGCCAAGCGATGGATATCATTATATACTCCTAAGCCCATGAGTGCTAGTAAAAGTATCCAGCCAAATATAGTGAGGTAATAAAGGCTTGTTGGAGAGATTTTTTTGCGGGTGATGAATTCATATAAGTTAAATAATATTTGTCCACCATCCAAAGCGGGGATAGGGAATAGGTTTAAAACCCCAAGATTTACAGAAATAATTGCTACTAGGCTCAGCAAAACAATCAAATCATTTTGACTTGCCTTTGAAATAAAACCGACAATACTGATGACTCCCCCCACTTCATTTACGCTTACAACTCCAGAAAAAATTTTTTCAATACTTTGTAAAATCAATTTGCTTGATTTCCAAGTTTGATTGAAAGCATAATCAATAGAATCTCTTAAATTGTATTTGACCAAACCAATATCGCCATTCGCAACAATGCCGATAAAATTACGTTCTATTTTTTCGCCAAAAATATTTTTAGAGTTTGCTTTTTTGGGTTCTAGTGTTGTTTGTAGTATTTTTGTATTTCTTTGGAATATTATTTGGAGAGGTCCTTTAGTTTTTATCACTGCTTCGTTTAATTCAAGCCAGTCGTGAATTTTTTCTCCATTGATTTTTAGTATAATATCTTCTTTTTGCAGACCACTTTTGGCAGCAGGCATATCTTGCTGGATTTCTCCGATGATGGGTAAAATCGTTTTTTGTCCAATTAAAGCTAGAGTCATATAGATAATGAAGGCTAATAACAGATTAAAAAAAGGACCTGCTAAGAGGATACATATTCTTTTTAAAGGACTTTTTTTTGTGTAGCTATCTTTATCCTCATTTGATATGAGAGGATTGATATCATCTTGACCTTTTAGTTTGACATAGCCACCAAGTGGGATAGCTGAAATTGCGTATTGAGTACCTTTATATGTTTTATATAGGATTTTTTTCCCAAATCCAATGCTAAAGACCTCAACTTTTACTCCAAAAGCCTTAGCAATTAAAAAATGACCCAATTCATGGAAAAAAACCAAAAAAGATAAAACCAAAAAAGCAATAATAATTGACATTATTTTATACTTTTATAATATCTGATAGTATAATCAGTGCCTGAATAAAGAGTGATAAAAGTTGCCAACCATAATAAAATCTCTCCACCTTTGAAAAAATCTGCTAGTAAAAAAGCAATCGCTAGGATTTGGATACCTGTTTTGTATTTTCCTAGCATGTTAGCTGCAATAGTTTTTCCACTGCTTGCGACTACGACTCGAAGACCTGTGATAAAAAATTCACGACTTAAAATAATAAAAACTGCCCAAGCATTTGCTCTATCAACAATTAAAAGACCAATAAAAGCAGATAATATCAGCATTTTATCTGCCAAAGGATCAAAAACTTCTCCAAAAATAGATTTTGAGTGATAAACCCTAGCAATATAGCCATCAAAAAAATCTGTCAAAGAGGCAATGCAAAAAATCAAACAAGAAAAATAATTTATCCAGCTTTTGTCTACCCATGTCGGGAGGATATTTTCTCCATTAGTTAAAAATATAAGTAAAATGATTGCTAAGAATATTCGTGAGATAGTCAAGATATTTGGTAAATTTTTCAAAATCTAACCTTTTGGTTTAGTTTGGTAGGTATTACTGAATTTGTCATGATATCTTGTAGCTGATTTGTTTGAGCCTAAAAAAGCCACTTATAAAAATCAAAATACCTATTATTATCCCTAACATTGAAATGGTAAATAGTAAAGAAGATATTGTAGCATTTAATGAAAATAAAATATTGGCAAAAATAGCTATCAAAATAGAAACTAATATGATTTTGAATCCTTTGATGAAAAAATCATCTTTGCTCAAAATGCTGAGTTCTAAAGACATTTTATAACCCCAATAAATATTAAATGCTATGTAAAATAATCCAACAATAAATAGACCTCCTAAAAATATAAAATTGTCTTTAGAGTTTGATAACAATGTTGGCTCAAGGTCATTTATATTCAAAACCCAAATCCCAAAGAATAACTTGAAGCCTATCATTGAAATCAAAGTGAATATGGCTGTACTTATGATGAGCAACATATAGTATTTGAATAGATTTTGGTTCCTGCCTAGTTTGGAAAGTTTGTAAAATCCAGAAATATTAAGTGTAAGGAATAAAGCTGAAAGTAACCAAGAGAGTGTCCACCAAAAAGTAATATGTGGTAAAAAAAGTGAAATTCCTCCATTTAAAAAATACAATAAAATGCTTATGATTAAAAAGTTTTTTGCTATTTTGAGTTCAGGTGTATTTTCGACATTCAGGGTAATGATTTGATTCATTTTCACCTTTCTTAAGTGTGTTTAGAGTTTATGTTAGAATTTTATCTAATTTTGAAGATTTTTGTGAAAGTAAAGGGCTTGTATTTTTGAGTGTAAAATAATCTAAAAGATTATGGTTTATTTAGCAATCTTTTCACGCAAGAATAGTAAATCTTCAGAGTTTTTTGATAAGGCTTTGATGCAAAATCCTCCTGTTTGAAGCTCACTGATACCGATATTTAGATTTGATTTTATGATGGTTTCTTTGAGGTATTCTTGAGGTATTTGATTTCCTATGATGATAAGATTTAAATAATGAGTATAGTTATCAAATAAACACACGTTGTTTAGTTCGATAGTTTTTGGATCTAGTAGGGTATTGTCAAAAAATATTGGTTTATTTTCTTTGTAGATTTTAAGTTTGGAAGAAAAGTTTTTAAAAGCAAATATTTCATCGCGACTGGTTCGACCAGCTGTGATGATTTCGCTATAAATTAAATTAGAATTTGTTTTTAAATAGATAGTTGTAGAACCTCTAAAATCTGAATTAGCAAAGGGAATGATTGGCAAAGGAGAAAAATCAAAGGTTGCATTATTTGCAATTTTGATTTGGGTATTTCTTGAGGCAAAGCCTTTTTGTGTGTTGTGAATTTTTTCAAAGCTTTGAGATGTTAATTTCACTTTACAATCTTGTCCAATATCAAAATCCATTTCTTGATGATCCCCTTCCATCAATCCCGCACTGACAGAAATGAGCATTATATTGGCAGTATCGTCTTCATAAAAAGGCGACATTAGTTTGAGGGGTGGTGTAAAAAAAGTATCTTCAATGATACATTTTCCATTGAGACCTATTTTTGTTTTTAGAGAAAGTTTTGTTTCTTGGGCATAGTTTGTCATTTTAGTCCTCTAGTAAGGCATTTTTTTTGATCCAAGAAATAATCTTGTCTAGCCCTTCTTTGGATCTGATATTGCTAAAAATAAAAGGTTTTTCGCCACGCATTTTTTTTGAATCCCTATCCATAACTCCTAAATCTGCACCGACATAAGGGGCTAAGTCAATTTTATTGATGACAAGTAGATCAGAACGTGTGATTCCTGGTCCTCCTTTTCGAGGTATTTTATCTCCTTCTGCAACATCAATCACAAAAATTGTAAAATCTGCAAGCTCAGGACTAAAAGTCGCAGATAAATTGTCTCCACCACTTTCAATGAGTATAATTTCAATATCAGGGAATCTATGTACCATTTCTTCAACTGCTTCAAGATTCATCGAAGCATCTTCACGAATAGCTGTATGTGGGCAACCTCCTGTTTCTACACCAATAATACGTTCTCTTGGCATTATGGAATTTTTACTCATAAATTCAGCATCTTCTTTTGTATAGATATCATTAGTGATAACACCTATACTGTAATCATTAGCCATTAACCTTGTGAGTGCTTCAATTAAGGCTGTTTTTCCACTGCCTACAGGACCGCATATTCCAATTTTTACCATATTATTATCCTTTTTGTTTAATTTTAAGACATATAAAGTCGAGAATACAAATTTTCATGTTGCATTGCTTTGATATCATTGTGAATACTAGAAGAACAAAGGTGATTTTCTTCTAAATATTTCAATCTTTTGAGGATTTGTTCAAATGTTTTTTGAAGCTCTAATAGTATTTTTTGCCCATCGTTTTGAGAAAGAGGGATGGTTTTGACGCAATTAGTGACCATATTTGAGCTTTGTGCATAGAGATAATGTTTGATAGTGATATCAAATTCTATACCCATACATGCACAAAATACACCATAAGCAGTTGAATGTGTTGGGAAAACTGTGGCTTTTGTATATTGATTGAAAAAAAGTTGAATATCTAAAGGTAAAACCGCTATTGTTTTGAGGAATCTGGAGCCAAGTTTTTGATTTGCATTGCGTAATTCAGCAGGAGAAGTTGAAATACAAATCAATTCTTCAATATCAAGTACTTTTTTTAAATCTTCTTTTAGAGCGAATTCATAAACAAATTTGAGGCTTAAAAGTTCTGTATAGAGGAATTGAGTGCATAGATTAGCGTGTAAATATTGGAGTGCAGAATCTTTATCCTTGACATTACCTTTTTGTATATAGCTCTCTAATCCGAAAGAGTGAGTATAGCTTCCAATAGGAAAAAGTGCGTCATTAATCTGTAAAATCAAAAAATCTTTATTGGTTGCCAACATTTTCTCCTGTGATGATGATTTGTAGATTTGGACTTTGATGTATTTTGAAATTGGGTTCGGTATGAACCATACTGATATTGATACGTTCAGAGGCGTCTAGTTTTGAATTTAGGATAACATTTTTGATAGCTAGTTTATCAAATAAGTCTTTGATAGGTTTTTCAAATGGTGTCTTAAATTCAAACTCATTTTCGCCAAAAAATAAAGCTGCATGGCGATTCCCAATTTCATAACAAATTTTTGCAACTTCTATTGTATTGGCTGCATAAATGTGTATAGTTTCTGTGGGTAAAATATTAATGGCAATCACTTCATTTTCTAATTTTTGAAGGATGTCGCCTTGAGATAAGCCTATTTTTGGATATTTTTCTAACCTCATCATTATTTCTTTGCCATTGCGAGTTTTCCAACGAGCAATTTTTTTTCGTGTGTCATACCATTGCAAATCAATATAATCAATTTGCAATGCAGAGATATTTAAATCTTTAAGGTTTCCTTGAAGCTTTGTGATGGGCATTTATCAATACCAATAACCAGTAATGATGAGCCAAGCAGGAATCCAAGCAGTAAAAATACCTTCAAAAATAGCCAAATAAGGAACCCAAGGTAATTCTTTTTTTAGGACAGTTTCAATCCAGCCTGTAAGCCATAAAATTCCCCATAAAATCCAAATGATGGCAAACCAAAATCCTTCTTCAGTCCCACTTTGATAGCTTAAATAAGCTGCTGGTATTGCATTAATAGCTACAAAAAGACTATACCAGCCATAGGGTCTCCAATCAAGATTATAAATATTATTGACAGCAACAAATAGATAAGTGAAGCCAAACAATAATCCAGTAGCTGCAGCATATAAATCAGTGAGATTGTTTTCAAAATCTCCATGTACAATCACAATGATATTGGCAATGACAGAAAGTAGACCTGCAAATATATTCATTACCGCAGCACTTTTGCCATCAGTTTTCATTAATCGACAAAATCCATTATTCATCAATACAATAGCAACATACATTAATACGAGTCCTAACATTAATTTATCCTTTTTGTAAATTTTTTTTACCCCCTAATGGGGGAGATTCATTAAAATAGATTATAGAGTTGTGCAAGGCTAAGTTTTTCAGCAGGTTTTGAAGTAACCTTTTTGCCTTCAACTTTTACTTCATAAGTTTCTGGATTGACTTCAATATGAGCAGTTACAGAATTGTTTTTCATATCTTTTTTGGTGATATTGCGACAGTTTTTGACTGGAAGGATGACCCTTTCAAGTCCAAGTTTTTCTTTGATGCCTTCTTCATAGGCTACTTGAGATACGAATGTAATATTGGTATCATATTTTGCCTTTCCATGATGCCCAAACATTTCACGATAAATAACAGGCTCGGGAGTCGGGATAGAAGCGTTAGGATCACCCATTCTCGCTGCTGCAATCATACCACCCTTAATGATAATATCGGGTTTGATACCAAAAAATGCAGGATGCCAAATTACAAGGTCTGCAAATTTACCAACTTCTACAGAACCTATATATTCAGAAATACCATGTGCAATAGCTGGATTGATAGTGTATTTAGCAATATAACGTTTGATCCTAAAGTTGTCATTATCGCCATTCTCTTCTTTTAGACGTCCAAATTCTTTTTTGTTTTTATCTGCTGTTTGCCAAGTCCTAGTAATGACTTCACCTACACGACCCATTGCTTGAGAATCTGAACTGGTGATTGAAAATATGCCCATGTCATGTAAAGTATCTTCTGCAGCAATTGTTTCGGGTCGGATTCGAGAGTCGGCAAATGCAACATCTTCTTTAATTTTTTTATCCAAATGGTGACAAACCATTAGCATGTCTAAATGCTCATCAGCTGTATTTTTGGTGAATGGAATTGTTGGGTTTGTAGAAGCAGGAAGTATATTGGGTTCGCCTGCAATTTTGATGATATCCGGAGCGTGTCCACCACCAGCACCTTCAGTGTGAAAAGTGTGGATAGTCCTGCCACCTATAGCTTTGATAGTATCTTCAACGCAACCAGCTTCATTGAGTGTATCAGTATGGATGGCTACTTGAACATCGTATTTTTCAGCGACATTCAAAGCGTGGTTTATCACAGAAGGAGTTGCACCCCAATCCTCGTGTATTTTTAGCCCTAAAGCACCCCCTTTGATTTGTTCAGCAAGTGCGTTTTCATTTGAGCTATTGCCTTTGCCAAAAAATCCAAGATTCATTGTGTATTCTTCAGCAGCTCGTATCATTTCTTTGAGGTTCCATTTTCCAGGTGTGCAGGTAGTTGCATTTGTTCCATCTGCAGGTCCCGTTCCTCCTCCTATCATTGTAGTTATCCCACTGTAGAGTGCTGTAGGTATTTGTTGAGGAGAAATAAAATGGATGTGTGTGTCAATCCCTCCAGCAGTAACAATCATTCCTTCTCCAGCAAGTGCTTCTGTGCCTGCTCCTACGATCATATTATCATCAACCCCATCTTGCATATCTTTGTTGCCAGCTTTACCAATACCAGCTATTTTTCCATTTTTGATTCCAATATCAGCTTTGTAAATGCCATTGTGATCAATAATCATTGCGTTAGTAATGACTAAATCAAGTTCATTGACATTAGAACTAACACTTTGTGCCATACCATCACGAAGGGTTTTGCCACCACCAAATTTAAGCTCTTCGCCATAAACAGTATAGTCTTTTTCAATCTCAGCAAATAATTCAGTATCTGCTAAACGCACTTTATCACCAATAGTTGGTCCAAACATTGATGCATATTGTTTTCTTGATAGTTTTGTCATGATTACTCCTTATTTAGAAAAGCCCTTGGCTTTAGCGTTTTGCATTGATTTATTTTTATTATCTTGATTCACTTGAGAATCAGCTAAATTATTGAAACCAAATGTTCTTTTATTGCCTCCAACTTCGATAAGAGAAACAGTTTTTGTCTCGCCAGGCTCAAATCTCACAGAAGTTCCTGAAGGGATATCAAGTCTTTTACCATAAGCTTTTTCTCTGTCAAATTCCAGAAGTTTATTGGTTTCAAAGAAATGAAAATGAGAACCTACTTGAATAGCTCTATCACCTTTATTGTTGACTTTGATTTCTATGGGTGTCTTACCTTTATTGATTTCTATATCGCCATCTTTGAGGATAAATTCACCTGGAGTTAATTTGCCATTATCTTCAATAGGAGTATGGACTGTTACAAGTTTTGTGCCATCAGGAAAACCTACTTCAATACCGACTTCATGAATCATTGCAGCGACTCCATCCATCACATCACTAGCTTTGAGTATCTTTTTACCCTCACTCATCAAATCGGCTACACTTTTTTTGCCTTCCCTGGCCATTTCCATAATCTCACTACTGATCAAAGCTACAGCTTCAACATAATTAAGTTTTATGCCTTTTTCTTTTCGTTTTTTAGCTAGTTCTCCAGCATAGTGGAGCATAAGCTTTTCTAACTCTTTTGGATTGAGTTTCATCGTGTCTCCTTGTCAAAAATTTTGATATAGCGTTTTGTTTACTAGTATCGTGGACTAATTCTAAATAGGTTTTGTTAATAATCGTTAAAAACTTGACATAAAGTTCATAAATTTTAAATACATCTATTTTGAATATACAAAAAGTAACATTATTATGTTCATAATTTATGTAATAATTAGGTTATTGTTGTTTATTGACTAATAAAAATTGATACTTTATGACTAAATAATATTGATTTAAATAATATAAATATATACAGAAATTTAAAATTCAATGGTATAATTGCTAAATTTAAAATCTTAAAAATTAGGAGTTGTTAAATGAGTAAAAAACATACCTTTCAAACCGAGATTAATCAGCTTTTGGATTTGATGATCCATTCGCTTTATTCTAATAAGGAAATTTTCTTAAGAGAATTGATTTCAAATGCTTCAGATGCATTGGATAAATTAAATTATCTTACTTTAACTGATGAAAGACTCAAAGATATGAAGTTTGAGCCATATATTGAATTAAGTTTTGATGAGAAAAAAAAGACTCTTATAATTGAAGATAATGGTATTGGAATGAATGAAGAAGAGTTGATAAGTAATTTAGGGACGATAGCAAAGTCAGGCACAAAGAGCTTTTTATCTTCTTTGAGTGGCGATAAGAAAAAAGATTCTGCACTTATAGGTCAATTTGGTGTTGGATTTTATTCTGTTTTTATGGTATCAGATAAAGTGATTGTTCAGAGTAAAAAGGCAGGAGAAGATAAGGCTTATGCATGGATGAGTGATGGAAAAGGGGAGTATGAAATCTCTGTTTGTAAAAGAGAAACTCAAGGGACACAGATAACTATTTATCTTAAAGATGAAGATTCTTCTTTTGCGAGCCGTTGGGAAATAGAAAATATTGTGAAAAAATATTCTGAGCATATCCCTTTCCCTATCTATCTAAATTATACAGATACTAAATTTGAAGGAGAAGGTGATAATAAAAAAGAAATCAAAGAAGAAAAAAAAGAACAAATCAACACCGCCAAAGCAATTTGGAAAATGAATAAAAATGAGCTTAAAGACGAAGATTATAAAGAATTTTATAAAAGTTTTGCTCATGATAATACAGAACCAATGAAGTGGATACATACAAAAACAGAGGGGACATTGGAGTATTCCACTTTGTTTTTTATCCCGCAGGTGGCTCCTTTTGACCTTTATAGAGTTGATTATAAATCAGGAGTAAAACTCTATGTAAAAAGGGTTTTCATTACTGATGATGACAAGGAATTATTGCCTCAATATTTGCGTTTTATCAGAGGGGTTATTGATAGTGAAGATTTGCCTTTGAATGTAAGCAGAGAGATTTTGCAGCAAAACAAGATTTTAGTTAATATCAGGGCTGCATCGGTGAAGAAGATTTTAGGTGAAATCGAAAATATTGCTAAAGATAAAGAAGCTTATGAGAAATTTTATGTTCAGTTTGGTAAGGTTCTAAAAGAAGGGCTTTATAGTGATTATGAAAACAAAGAGAAGATCCTAAATCTTTTGAGGTTTGCAACATCTAAAGGAGAGCAAAATATATCTCTAAAAGAGTATAAAGAAAAGATGCCAAAAGATCAGAAAAGTATTTATTATATGATAGGGCAAAATCTTGAATTGCTTAAGGCTGCACCTGTTTTAGAGAAATATCATCAAAAAGGCTATGAAGTATTGTTGATGGCTGATGAGGTAGATGGATTTGTGATACCAAGTGTGAATGAATATGATAAAATCCCTTTAAAAGAAGCAAGTGCAAGTGAGACACTCAAAGAACTTGGTGAAGAAATGATTGCTCCTGAAATACAAAAATCTTTTGAGAATCTTATTGCTGTTTTTAAGGAGGCATTAGGAGATGAAGTAAAAGATATCATCCTTTCTGTATCACTTACTTCTCCTGTAGCTTTGGTTGGGGATGAACAAAATGCAATGATGGCAAATTTGATGCGTCAAATGGGTCAAGAGCCTCCTGCCCAAAAGAAAACAATGGAGCTAAGTAGCAATCATCCTATTTTACAAAAGCTTAAAGACACTCAGGATAAAGAGCTTTTGATTGACACAGCTTATTTGCTTTATGCTTCTGCTAAACTTTTAGAGAGTGGTTCTGTTGAAAATGCTAAAGAGTTTTCAAATCTCTTAAATAAAACTATCTTGAAAACCCTTTAAAACTCCGGAGAAATATTTCTCCCTTCTTCATTCAAATCACATCTTTAAAAAACTTTTGAAATTATTTTTTAAACCTTGTTTTTGAGTTTTGTTTTATCAGCTTGGAAAAAAGAATTTTTAAGTATAATATTTATAAATAAAGAGTCAAAAACAATCTATCAATCTATGAATGAGTCATCACTTTAGTGAGTGTGAAGGTGAGAAATATTATGAGTTATACCCATTTGCATTTACATACTGAATATTCGCTTCTTGATGGAGCTAATAAGATTAAAATCCTTGCTAAAAAGATCAAAGAACTTGGCATGAAAAGTGTCTCAATGACAGATCATGGCAATATGTTTGGTGCGATTGATTTTTATACTACGATGAAAAAAGAAGGCATAAAACCGATCATTGGCATAGAAACTTATCTGCATAATAATGAAGATTTAAGCAGTAAAGAATCCAAGCAGAGATTTCACCTTTGTCTTTATGCAAAGAATGAGGAAGGTTATAAAAACTTGATGTATTTGAGTTCTATGGCTTTTATTGAGGGGTTTTATTATTATCCTAGAATCAATAAAAAAATTTTAAGAGAGCATTCTGCTGGTTTGGTATGTTCTTCAGCTTGTTTACAAGGTGAAGTCAGTTGGCAACTCAATACAAATAATCCTAGAAATATCAAATTTGGAGCCAAAGGCTATGAGATAGCTAAAGAAGTAGCTTTGGAGTATAAAGATATTTTTGGTGATGATTTTTATATTGAGATCATGCGACATGGGATTGCTGATCAGGCTTTTATTGATGAGTCGCTCATCAGATTATCTTTGGAAACTGGCATCAAACTCCTTGCTACAAATGATACACATTACACTAATCAAGAAAATGCCGAAGCTCAAGAAGTTGCTATGTGTGTAGCTATGGCAAAGACAATGGATGATAAAGATAGACTCAAGCATTCGGTCAAAGAATTTTATGTCAAATCCCCTCAAGAGATGGAAAGACTTTTTGCAGATATCCCGCAAGCTTTACAAAGTGCTCAAGAGATTGCAGATAAGTGTAATTTAGAAATTGATCTTAAAGATGAAAAAAATAATCCACCTACTCCCCCTACATTCAAATTCACACAAGAATATGCTAAAGCTGAAGGTCTTGAGATTGACAATGATGCTGATTACTTTGCCCATAAGGCGAGGGAAGGTTTAAAAGAGCGATTAAAGATTATCCCTGAAGAAAAACATTCTGTATATAAAGAAAGATTAGAAGAAGAAATCAAAGTTATTAATGATATGAAATTCCCCGGCTACATGCTTATAGTATGGGATTTTATCCGTCATGCTAAAGAAAATGGTATCCCTGTTGGTCCAGGAAGAGGAAGTGCAGCTGGGAGTTTAGTGGCTTTTTGTTTGAAAATCACTAATATTGATCCACTCAAATATGATTTGCTCTTTGAACGTTTTTTGAATCCAGAAAGAGTATCAATGCCTGATATTGATACAGATTTTTGCCAAAGACGTCGTGGTGAAATTATTGAATATATGATAGAAAAATATGGCAAATATAATGTAGCTCAAGTTATCACTTTTGGTAAGATGCTTGCTAAAGGTGTGATTAGAGATGTTGCTAGAGTGCTTAATATGCCTTATAGGGAAGCTGATGATATGGCAAAGCTTATTCCAGATAAGCTAGGTATTACTTTGCAGGGTTATGAGAAAGATGGGAAATTTGTCGATGGAGCTTGGGAATTAGAGCCAAAAATTTCTGAACTTGTGCAAAGAAATCCTTTAGCTAAGAGAGTTTGGGATTTTTCTTTGATGCTTGAAGGGTTGAATCGAAATGCTGGAAAGCATGCTGCTGCTATTGTGGTAGATAGTGAAAAAGAATTGTGGCATAAAACCCCACTTTATACGAGTGATAAAACAGGCGGATCTATTGTCACACAATATTCAATGAAGTATCTTGAGCCTGTTGATTTGATAAAGTTTGATTTCTTGGGCTTAAAAACACTCACTGTTGTTGATGACGCACTCAAATTGGTCGCTCAAAGGCATAAAAAGGATTTAGATTTTTTAAGGATTGATACCAATGATCCTGAAGTTTATAGAACAATGCAGAGTGGGAATACCATTGGAATCTTCCAAGTTGAATCTGGCATGTTCCAAGGACTTAATAAACGTTTGCGACCTTCTGTTTTTGAAGACATTATTGCTATGATTGCATTAGGTAGACCTGGACCTATGGAATCTGGAATGGTTGATGATTTTGTGAATCGAAAGCACGGACTTCAATCTATTTCTTATATGTTTCCTGAGCTTGAACCTATTTTGAAGCCTACATATGGGACAATTGTATATCAAGAACAAGTGATGCAAATTGTGCAGACCATAGGAGGATTTTCGCTTGGTGAATCTGATTTGATTCGTCGGGCTATGGGTAAGAAAAATGCTCAAGATATGGCTAACAACAAAATCAAATTCGCACAAGGTGCTGAAAAAAAAGGTTTTGATAGACAGAAAGCTGAAGAGCTTTGGGAGCTTATAATTAAATTTGCTGGCTATGGATTTAATAAATCACATTCTGCTGCTTATGCTATGTTGACATTTCAAACTGCATATTTGAAGACTTATTATAAATATGAGTTTATGGCAGCAATGCTTACAAGTGAATCAGATAAAATAGAATCTGTAGCCAAATACATTGATGAGGTCAAGCTTATGGGGATTGACCTTGTGCCTCCTCATGTGAATACTTCAGTATTAGATTTTGGTGTAGGGGATTTTGAGGATAAAGAAGGTAGGGTTGTTGAAAAGATTATTTTTGGTCTGGGTGCTATAAAGGGTGCTGGAGAAGGTCCTTTAAAAAATATCATTGAGATGAGGGAAACTGGGGGTAGATTCAAAAGTCTTGAAGATTTTATTTCAAGAGTGGATTTTACTAAATTGAGTAAAAGAATATTGGAACCTTTGATAAAATCCGGTAGTTTAGATGGTTTGGGTTATACGAGATCAACGATGTTGCAAAATATTGATTTGATTTGTGAAGTAGGTAGATCTAAAGATAAGATTAAAGAAATGATGGCAAATTCTTTGTTTGGAGATAATGCAGATGAAATAAATGAAGTGAATTTGAATTTGATTGACATACCAGAATATGATGTTAAGACATTACTTGATTATGAATATGAATGTTTAGGAATTTATGTATCCGGCCATCCTCTTGATGAATTTGCAAAAGAGATAAAGGCAATCAAAGGGGTAGCTAAAAGTATTGATATCGATTCTCTTGAAATTGGATCTCATGTAATGATTGTAGGTAAAGTTCTTGATATTAAGAAAAAAATTGGTAAAAAAACAGGTAAGCCATATGGCACAGCAGATATTCTAGATTTTGGCGGAAAGATTGATTTAATGTTATTTGAAAAACAACTTCAAGAACTAGAAAATTTTGATATTTCTAAACCCCTTGCATTCAAATGTAAAATTGAAGAACGTGAAGAAAGTGTTCAGCTCCGGTTACTCGAAATTATGGATATTGAAAATGCAAAAAATCAGAGTATAAAGCTCAAATATAAGTCAGTAGAAGAAACTCAAGATGAAGTTATCCCTATTGATATGAAGCCTCAAGATTTAGAAAATGCGACTTGTCCTTTAGCTGTGGTTTTGCAAAAAAATATTGAAGGGAATATTTTTGAAAAGATCAAACAAGAAGCTGAAAAATTCAGTGGAAATCGAGAGTTGCGAGTTGTCATTGAGGATAAACAGAAGCGATATATGTTTGTAAGCAATCTCAAGGTTGATACAAAAATCAAAGAAAGTTTTTGTAATCTTGAATGGTTAGATATCTTATGAGGCTCAATCAATTTATTTCCCATCATAGTAAATATTCTCGTCGAGAAGCTGATAGACTCATAGAAGAAGGTCGGGTAAATATAGAAAAAAATAAAGCTGATTTTAATACAGTTTTGGAAGTTGGACAGAGAGTTTTTATTGATGGTAAATATCTCAAGGCACAAAATCAAGATTTATATACAGTAATTGTTTATCATAAGCCTAAAGGTGAGATTGTAAGTAAAAAAGATGATAGGGATAGAAGGATAGTTTATGATACTTTAGGTGCGAAGTATGCTCATTTTATATCTGTAGGGAGGCTAGATTTTGCTTCAGAAGGTCTTCTTTTGCTTACAGATAGTAAAAATGTTGCAAGGCAGTTGATGCAAAGCGATTTAGAACGTGAATATATCCTTAAAATCAAAGGTAGTGTTACTAAAGAGATGATTGAAGCAATGGAAAAAGGTTTGAGTCTTCAAAATGCAACTCTTGGAGCCCATCACAAGAGTAAAATAAAAGCAATGGATTTTGCTCCTTTTTTGAAATATGAAGTCACAAAAGAGGGAACAAATTTTTCTAGACTCAAGGTATCTATCACTGAAGGTAAAAATAGAGAATTGAGGAGATTCTTTGCTTATTTTAAAAGAGAGGTTGTTGATTTGCGTCGAGTTCGTTATGGTTGGATTGAATTGAATGCTTTGCCAGTAGGCAAGATTCGATTCTTAAATAAGACTGAATATAAATTATTGCATCAATTTTTATCCAAAAATGATAAAAATTTTTATGTAAGCAAAAAATACATATAATATAGCTTTTATTTTATTTTTGAATTAAGGAAAAATATGAAAAATCTGGTTTTTATTTCGTTGATTGTGGGTATATTTCTTTATGGTTGTGGCGATCCAACCAAGATTAAAGAAAGTGATACCCAAGAGGTAAAATCTTTGAAAACAGATTGTGTAGCAGGGGATTTAGAAAGTTGTGCAAATTTGGGTGCAAAATATGCTTTAGGAAAAGATTTGAAAAAAGATATGAGTGCAGCCAAAGAATTATTTGAAAAATCTTGTAAGGGCGATAATCCTACAGGTTGCTATAATCTTGGTGTCATTGATAGGGACAATAAAGATTACAAAAAGGCAATGGAAAAATTCAAGTCTTCTTGTGAAAAAGGTTTTGGACAAGCTTGCTATAGTATTGCGGTGATGTATAAAAATGCTGAAGGTGTAGATCAAGATTTGGATCATTCTGCAGAAATGTTTGCTAAATCTTGTAGTTTGAATAACCCTTATGGATGTTTGGAAGCTTGTGTTTTTTATAAAAATGATGCTCAAGGTGATAAGGCATTGCCTTTGTGTCAGTCAGCTTGTGAGTTAGGTAATGGTGCAGGTTGTTTTAATGCAAGTGATTTGTATTTCACTAAATATAATGATATGGAAAATACTTTAGCATATTCAAAACGAGCTTGTCAGCTTGGTGTGAGTGTAGCTTGTTCCAATATAGCATTTTTATATGCAGAAGGCAAAAAAGTCAAACAAAATATTAATAAAGCAATGGAATATTTTAAAAAAGGTTGTGATTTGGGCAATGATAAATCTTGTAAAAACTACCATACCATTGAAGAGCATTTGAATAAAAATGATCAAAAAAATGCAGCAAAAGACTTAAAAAAAGGCTGATTTAGATTTTTTAAATCTTAAGGATAATCAAATGAAAGATATTAAAAAAACTGATATTTTAAGCTATATGAATGGTTTTATATTGGTTGGATTACTTTCTTTTTTTTCTTTGTGGCTTGCTGGATTAGATTTTATAAAATCTTTACATTTTTCTTCATTACTTGTTGGGGTGATTGTTGGGACATTGATTTCATTCGTGTTTAAAAATATTGGAAATTGTATTCAAAAAGGTGTAAGTTTTAGTGCTAAAAGGCTTTTACGACTTGGGATTATTTTGTATGGCTTTAATGTTACTTTGAGTCAAATCACGACTCTTGGAATTTATCCAATCATCATTGCGATTATTGTAGTTATTGTTGTTTTTGGATTAGGGACTTATATTGGGATAAAATTGGGGCTTGATAAAGATATTGCTATTCTTGTGAGTGGTGGTAGTGCTGTATGTGGTGCTGCAGCTGTTTTAGCTTTGGAATCTGCTATCAAATCTGAGCCTTATAAAGGTGTAATTGCTGTAGGAACGGTCGTTATATTTGGTATTATTGCAATGTTTTTATACCCTATACTTTATAATCTTGGTCTTATACCATTTGATCATATTCAAGAAGGGATTTATATCGGTGCTACATTGCATGAGGTAGCTAATGTTGCTGGTGCAGCTAGTTCAATTTCCGCAGAGACACAAGGTTTGGCTGTCACAATAAAAATGGTACGTGTGATTTTACTAGTTCCTTTGCTTTTGATTGTTCCTTATATTTTGGGTCAAAATACTTCTAAAAAAAATGATAAAAAGCTTCATATTCCTTGGTTTGCTTTTGGATTCTTGGTTGTGGTGCTACTCAATTCATATATTTTTATTTGGAGTGAGGGTTTGATTCCTGAGGAAAATTTGATTAGTATCATTGAGGGACTTCAGTATATTTGTAATGTTTGTTTGGTTTTTGCAATGGTAGCTTTGGGGTTACAGGTGGATTTCAAAAAATTCATTAGTTCTGGAGGGAAAGCATTTACATTGGCATTGATATTATTTGTTATCCTAATAGGGGGTGGATTTTTGTTAGTCAGGTTTTTAATATGAAGGAGATCTTAATGTTAGAGCTTATTGATAGAATAAAGTTTGAAAATGAAATTAAAAGTGGGGCTTTGATCATAGATTTTGGAGCTGATTGGTGTCCTGATTGTCGTAGAATTGACCCAATTATGGAAAATCTAGCTAAAGAATATGAAGGCAAAGTTAAAATTTATAAAATCAATATTGATGAAGAAGAAGACTTGAAAGATGAACTAGGAGTTCGAAGGATACCTACACTTATTTTTTATAAAGATGGTAAAGAAGTTGGCGAAAGACTTGTTGAGCCTGATAATAAATTGCCTATAGAGATGGCTTTGAAAAAACTTTTATGAATTTTATTCATAGCTCTTTTGGTAGGAATGATTGTAGTTTAGATTTTATCCATAAAGGCATAAGATTATAAATTTTAGCTGCGATTTTTGTTGAAATTGGGAAATAAATATTTTCTTTTAGTTTTAAAATCCCATTTTTAATAATTTTTGCTGCCTGAGAAGGTTGGAGTGGTTTATTTGCTCCAGCATTTTGAATAAGCTTTGTATCTACATAGCCTGGATGGACAGTGCTAATAGCAATTTTATTTTTTCTGAGTGCAATGCTTAATGATTCACCATAGCTATGTATGAAACTTTTGCTTGCTGAATATACCATACCAGTCGGCAAGGGAAAAATTCCTACCATTGAACTCATTAAGACAATGTGTCCGCATTTGTTGTTGATACATTTTTGAGATTCAAAGAATTTTATAGATGGTACAATGATATTCAAAACTCCTATAATATTTACTTCTACCATTTGTTTATCTTTTTGGAGTTCGTAACTGTTGCCATTAGCAATGCCTGCATTTGCTATCAATAGATCCAAACGATTTTTAAAAATTTTTTCAATCCATTTTTTACATTCAATTTCAAAGGTAATGTCAAATACATCTATTGAAACATTCGCACCTTTTTGTTCGCATTTTTGTTTGATTTCTTTGAGTTTATACTCATTCCTACCGCAAAGATATAAATACCTACCTTTTTGTGCAAATTCAAGAGCTAGGGCGTATCCAATTCCACTACTAGCACCTGTAATAGCTATATTTTGGTAATTTATCATAAATCTTCCTTGAAATTTTGATGAGATTTTATATCATAATGTATATTATTATATACAAAGCTTAATCTTTGAGCATGTAGTCTCAAAATAGAGGTTTTATCTATTATTAGAGATTTATTTTCCAAATAATCTCTGGCAGTTTTTTCATTTACCCCATAGAGGGATTCACCTATTATTTTATGTCCTATTGCACTTAAGTGTATACGGATTTGATGTGTCCTACCTGTTATGGGGATAATTTTGAGCAAAGTAGTGTCAGTATATTTATTGTAATGGATTGGAACAATTTGTGTGATAGATATTTTGCCTTCAGGTGAGATCAAACTACGAATCCCTAAATCTTTATATTTATCTGATTTATTTGGATTGCGGATGGGCAAATTTATTTTTTGAGGTTTTTTTATATTTCCTTCAACCAGAGCAAGGTATATTTTTTGAATTTGTTTTTTAGCAAATAGCATTTTGAGTGAAGCTTCATAGGATTTTTTTATGCTAATCATTATTAAACCACTTGTTTCATAGTCAAGACGATGGACTGGATTGGCTTCTTTCCCAAAGCGTGATTTGATATCATCACAGAGGCTAAAATCTTTAGAATACCCTTTAGGGTGAACCAATAGTTTTGCAGGTTTATCATAGATTGCAAAAATTGGTGTGATAAAAATAGGTTCTAAATACATAGACTCAGGTTTGAAATGTGTAAGTTCAACTTTTCCTTGTATGGTTTGAGATTTATGGATAGGCAGATTATTTTGTTTTAAACGTTTTTTATCAAGATATTTTTGAGATTCTTTTTGAGAACACTTGAGTGTTTCCATTATGAATAAAAAAGCTTTTTTCGGATAGGGGATTAAAAATTCTTCAGTTATGAATGGCATTTTATAATTGTTTTTAATATCATTAAGGGTTTATTATTAAAGCTATCTCTTTGAAGGGTAAAGTTAATGTTGACATGATCATTTTTTTCATAAAATTCTTTACAGAAAAATAACATGGCTTTTTGTTTATAGAATGTGGTTTGAAATTCAAGTTGTTGATGAAGAGATTTGAGGATTTTGCTTGAGGTTATTTTGAGATTTTGGCATATAAAGTTTGGTTGGGGATTGCCTTCACCATAAGGTTCAAATTCTTCTAATATTTTCAAGAGTGTTTCATCAATTTCTTTTGGATCCAGTATGCCTAAAATTTCATCCATTTGGGTTTCTGTGATTTCAGGCATTGTAAAATCTTTAAGTGCTTCAAAAAGAGGAATGAGATTTTTTTCTTCCATTTCAAGCCCGACTGCTTTGGTATGACCACCAAAATGAATAAAAAAATCACTATGTTTATTCATAACTTCAATTAAATTGATATTCCCATAACTCCTTGCACTCCCTTTGAGTATTTTTCCTTTTTTGCTAAGGGCAATTGCAGGTTTACAGTGATTTTGAGAAAGATTGGTTGCAACTATTCCTAATATTCCTTCATGCCAACCTTCACCACAAGCAATCACGCAATTATGGGTTATCATAGATGTATTTTGAGCGAGTTCTAGAGTTTGTTGGGCAATGAACTTTCGTTCTTTGTTTAAATTATTTAGTTTTGTGTATAGTTCTTGAGCTTCTTTTTGATTTGAAGAGAGTAGGAATGAGGCTGCAATATTTCCATCCCCCATTCTACCTGCACTATTAATAAGAGGAGCAATATAAAAAGCAATGTCTTGAGCCGTTGGATTTTTTGTTTTCAGATGACTTTTTAATATTTGATTTGGATAGGATAGTGAATCTATAAATTTTTTGAGTCCTGTTTTGACTAAGATTTTGTTTATTTTAGTCAGTGGCATCATATCTGCAATGGTTGCAATACATACCATATCCAATAAAGGAGCAAGAGAAATTTGGAGTTGTGATTTTATTTTTATCGCATTACATAGATACCAAGCTATTGTAGCCCCACATATTTCTTTTTGAGGGAATAAACAATCTTTTTGTTGTGGATTGATAATAACATCTGCTTGTGGTAATTTGTCTTTGATAGTGTGGTGATCAGTGATAATAAATATAATATTATTTTGTTTGCAATATTGTGCTGTTTCAAATGCACTGATACCGTTATCAACCGTAATAATAATATCAGCAGGATTATTTTGAACAATCGTTTTGCTGATACCATAACCATCGTTGAAACGATTAGGAATCACATAAGAAACATTATTATAATCTAATAAATAAAAGAATTTCATCATTATCACGCAAGAAGTGATGCCATCAACATCATAATCACCCACAATTAGGATTTTTTGATTATTTTTTATGCTAGAGGTAATCAGATCGGCAGCTTTTTCCATCCCTTTAAGTTGGAATGGATGAGGGAGTTGCTTTAAGGAAGCAAAAATATCTCCTTCAAATCTTTGTGTCAAAATAGATTTTATTTTTTCTTTGGTTAGGAAAGTCATTTTTTTTGAAATTCCAAAGTTTTTTTGACAAACTCTAAAATAATAGGGTTTGGGTTTTGTAGTCTTGAGGTGAATTCAGGATGAAATTGCACACCGATAAAAAAAGGATGTTCTTTAATTTCTACTGCCTCTATTAATCCACTTTTGGATTCCCCACTGATTATCAATCCTTTGGCTTGAAGATCATTTTTATATTTTGGATTGGCTTCATATCTATGCCTATGCCTTTCTTTAATCGTATCTTTATAGTTATAGGCATTCCAGAGGATAGTTTTTGGTTTGATTTTGCATTCATATTCACCTAATCTCATTGTTCCTCCCATTGGGGATTGGTGAGTGCGTATTTGTTCTTTGCCTTGTTGATCTATAAAATCTTCTATTAGGTAGATAAAAGGATTTTTTGTTTTTGTATCAAATTCAGTTGAATTTGCATCTAAAATACCTAAGACATTACGGGCAAATTCAACAATACAAAGTTGCATGCCTAAACAGATTCCCAAAAAAGGGATTTTGTTTTCTCTGGCATATTTGATGGCTTCAATTTTGCCATTCACTCCTCTTTCCCCAAAACCTCCAGGAATAAGAATACTATCGACATCTCCAAACATATTAATATTGCTTGAAGTGATATTTTCGCTATCTATCCACTTGATATTAACCCGTGTATCCAAGTTTGCTCCGGCATGTGTGAGTGCTTCTGTAAGTGATTTATAGGATTCTTTGAGGTTTAGATATTTGCCAACAAAAGCGATATTAAGAGAGTTTTTTGGAGAAATGATTTTTTTGACTAACATATCCCATTCATCCATTTTTGGATTGAGTTGATTGATTTTAAATCTTCTGGCAATAGGGGTAAGGATACCTTCTTTGAGGAAATTCATAGGGCATTTGTAGATACTCTCAGCATCTTCAGCTACAATCACACTATCATCATCAACATCACAACTCAATGCTAATTTTTTCTTTAGTTCTTTGCTGAGGGGTTTTTCACAACGTGCTAGAATAATTTGTGGTGAGATACCAATACGTCTGAGTTCCTGGACAGAATGTTGGGTTGGTTTTGTTTTGAGTTCTCCTGCTGCCTTAATGAGTGGAATGAGTGTTACATGGATGCTGATAACAAGATCATTACCAAGTTCATGTTTCATCTGTCTCATTGCTTCTAAATAAGGCATTCCTTCCATATCACCAACTGTTCCTCCAAGCTCTACGACTAAAAAATCACTATTTTCTCCTGCTGATTTGATTCTATTTTTTATTTCATCAACTATATGGGGTACAATTTGGATTGTTTTACCCAAATATTTTCCTTTCCTTTCCTTTTCTATGACCGAGAGATAGATTTGTCCGGTAGTAAAGTTATTTTGTTTGGAAAAATCTTTATTTAAAAATCTTTCATAATGTCCAATGTCAAGGTCTGTTTCAGCACCATCAAAAGTAACAAATACTTCTCCATGTTCTAAAGGACTCATTGTTCCAGGATCTACATTAATATAAGGGTCAATTTTTAGGATAGATATTTGATAGCCAGAATGTTTTAATAAGGTTGCTATTGAAGAGGATGAAATGCCTTTTCCAAGTGAACTTAAAACGCCTCCAGTAACAAAAATATATTTTGTGTTTTTCATCCTCTATCCTTGTCTTTCTAGTGTATTTAGTTTGATATTTTAATTAAAAGGTGGTTAAAAGTGATTTAATTTCGGATAGATTTATGCTTTTAGTGTAGAATTCCTCTTAGTTTGATAGTTGGGAAGGTATGAATGTTTTATTTATTAGCGTTTTCGTTTATTATTTTTTATACAATGCCAAGTATTATTTTGGCACTTTTGCAAATACAGCATGTTGCCAAGAAGATGAAGCAAGATCCTGTGATTTTATCATCAAATGATTATATTGAGGCAGGTAAATATTCTTTAGCAAAACTTAAGCTTTCTGTTGTGCAAAATTTAATTGAAATGATTTTATTTTTGATATGGATTAGTAATGGACTTTCATTGCTTGAAAATATTTTTAGTCGTTGGGAATTCCCACAAAATATACATTTTTTATTTTTTGTATTGGGTTTTTTATTGATTTCTTTGGTAATTTCTTTGCCGATGAATTTTTACGAAACGATGATTTTAGATAAAAAATTTGGTTTTAGTAAAATCACTTTTGGTTTGTTTGTAAAGGATTTTTTCAAAAGTTTAATCATGGTAATAGTTATTGGAGGCATTTTAGTATTTCTACTGATTTATATCATGGAAAATTTTCAATATTGGTGGTTGCAAGGCTTTTTTTTAGTCTTTATTTTTGCCATTTTGGTTAATGTCCTTTATCCAATCTTGATCGCACCTATTTTTAATAAATTCACACCTCTTGATAATGATTCATTAAGAGAGAAGATTGAGGCAATGATGCAAAAGGTTGGATTTAGAAGTAATGGTATTTTTGTGATGGATGCAAGTAAGCGAGATGGTAGATTAAATGCTTATTTTGGAGGATTGGGTAAATCTAAAAGAGTTGTATTGTTTGACACTTTATTGGAAAAAGTTTCTCAAGATGGTCTTTTGTCAATATTGGGACACGAGTTAGGGCATTTTAAACACAAAGATATTATAAAGAATCTTTTTACAATGAGTATTTTGTTATTTATAATATTCTTTTTAGCAGGTAATTTGCCTCAAAGCTTTTTTGAAATAATGAATATTTCTCTAAATCCTGGTAGCACTATTGTATTTTTGATATTGATAGTGCCAGTTATATCTTTTTGGGCAATGCCAATTTTAGGTTATTTTAGCCGAAGAGCTGAATTTCGTGCAGATGAATATGGGGCTATGTTAACAAGCAAACGTTGTTTGGCAGAGGCTTTAATACGAATTGTGAATGAAAATAAGGCTTTCCCTTGTTCTCATAGTGCTTATATATTTTTTTATTATACACATCCTCCATTGTTGAAGAGACTAGAAGCTTTAGATTATCACATGGAGAAATGAATTGAATGTTTTTGAGGCTATTGATTATTCAAGAAGAGAGTTGTCTCAAAATCAATTTGATGCAAATATTAGAGTTGGATTAGAGGCTGAGTTACTTTTAGCATTTGTACTCAAACAGAGAAGAGAATGGTTGCATACTTGGTGGGACAATGAAATTCAGGAATCTAGCTTTGATGAATTGAGCGATTGTATTGCTCGCAGGTTAATGGGAGAACCTCTTGAATATATTATTGGAAAAACAAGTTTTTATGGAGAAGAATTTTATGTTGATAAACGAGTTTTGATTCCTAGGACTGAAACTGAAATTTTAGTAGAAAAAGTTCTTAGTCTTATCACAGATAAGAGAATTAAATATGTAGGTGAGATTGGTATAGGGAGTGGTGTTATTTCAATAATGCTGGCTCTTTTATGTCCGAGTATTTTGATCAATGCTACTGATATTTCTATGCAGGCTATTGAAGTAGCCAAAATAAATATCAGTCGGTTTGCTACTCATAGCAATAATCTTAAAAAACGCATCAAGCTAATATCTACAGATCTATTTGAAGGGGTTGATGAGATTCCTGAATTGCTTATTTCAAATCCTCCTTATATTGCTAATAATTATCCTTTATCAAAAAATGTTCTTTTTGAGCCTAGTGAAGCACTTTTTGGTGGAATTTGTGGGGATGAAGTGATTAAAAGAGTGATTGATTTTGCCAAAAGCAAGAGAATTTCATTTTTGGCTTGTGAAATAGGGTATGATCAAAAAAAAAGTTTAGAAGCTTATCTGAGTAAAAATACTTATGAAGCTTTTTTTTATCAAGATTTGAATGGTTTGGATAGGGGATTTGTTGCTCAGTTTAGAAATTGAGCAGTGAAGATTTTTAAATCTTTATCACTGTTTTAAATTTAAAAGTGTATTTAATATCTGATCAGAAGTCGTGACTGCTTTTGAATTGGCTTGGAATCCTCTTTGTACTACAATAAGTTGTGTCAGGCTCCTGCTCAAATCAACATTGCTCATTTCAAGCTTTGAACCTGATACACCACCTCTTCTGCCTGTGTTGGCAGCTCCTATCATTGCCTCACCTGAATTACCAGTTTGAGAGAAAACATTGCCACCTTCTGATTGCAGACCTGAATTGTTTGAGAAATTAGCCAATGCAACTTGTGCAAGTGCTAAAGTCCTACCATTGCTAAACGCACCCAGTAAAGAACCATTAGAGTCAAATCTAACATCAATTAAATCTCCAGCTTTGTATCCATCTTGGTTTATTGCATAAGTTTCAGAAATTTTATCAACACTTGTCAATCCTCCAAAACCACCAGACACGCCAAAATTTAAATCAATCCTTTGAGGGGTTTGAGAACCATTTTTTGGGTCGAATTGTAAAACGGGAGGATTCATACCTGCTAAACTGCCATCATTATTGAATCTTAACTTGCCCCCTTCAAAAATATTTGGTCTTGTAGCAGACCCTCCATAGATTTCTGAAGGTTCAGGGACTATGGCTCTAAAACTCCATTCTGCACCACCACTTTTATAAAATTCAAGTCTTAAGGTATGTTTTGTCCCTAAACTATCAATAACATCAATACTTGTAGTATGGATGGCATGGGTGATTTTAGAAGTAGTTGTTACAACACCTCCTTCAATCAAAGAGGCTGTATTCATAGCTTTCATTGTATCTTTAAACAAGACATTATTGGTTACATTTTCAGAAGCATAACCGCTGATGAAAATATTGAGATTTTGTTTTGTATCATCCCCATTGTCTTTATTGGCAATTTCAAACATACCATATTTATTGACAGTGACTGATACAGAAGCTGAGGTTTCTTCATAAGGTCTTGTTGGTTCTTTGATCATATTTGCATCATATTGCATCAATGCTCTGAGATCTTCTGTTGTCCTAAATTGACCTGTGGCAGAATCTGGGCTTATGGATTTTGTATACCTATATCTGAAGGAAGTAATATCTGCATCACCTTGAATAAAATTTGAAAATGCTCCTGTTCCCGAAGAAGTGACTCGAATATTTTTTACTTTTTCATCCCCATCAAGTTCATTCCTGTTTTCTAATCTTAATAAGCCTCCATCTATATAAGCTTCAATTCCTGTTTTGTCTTTTACTGAATTGATGGCATTTTGAGCTGCAATGATGCTAGAAATACCTGTTGCTGCTGAATCATTTGTGAAGGAAATTTGTGTGTCATTCAATCCAATTGTGTTGTTTTGATCTGAGGCAAGGATTTCATTTGTCATTTCAGAAGTTTTATAGCTGACCCAAATGCCTTGATTTTCATTTAAATTGAAAGCATCCCCATCTTGATTAAAAAGTGAACCTAAATCTTCTGCTTTTTGAGTGAGATTTGATTTTGAGTCATAGATCGGATTTACACCATCTGAGGCAGTTTTTGTTGAAGAATCCAAAGAAAAAATATTCCCTGTCTGATCAACATGTCTCCCAGCATTTAAATTTGCCCTGAGAGAAATTTTTGAAGTTGCTCTTGCTGGCATTACCATACCTGGATCAATTTGGATATTTTGTAAAGGTCCTGTATTGTCTACTTTAAAGAAATCTGAATCGCTCATTTTAGAGGCATTTTCTAAGTCACCTCTTGTCCAGCCTTGAACTACATATCCTCCAGTGGTTACAAGATTTCCATCAGCATCAAATAGAAATTCTCCATCTCTAGTGAAGTTTCTTGTTGTGCCTCGATCGGGACTGATGACAAAAAATCCTTCGCCTTCAATTGCTAAATCTGTTTTAACATCAGTATTTTGAGTATTTCCTTGTGAAAAAACTTTTGTTGTTGCATCAACAGCAACACCAAGCCCTACAGAAAAATCATTTTGTCCTGCCAAACCATTTTTATAAGGAGAAGTTGCAATGAGTTTTATTTGAGAAAGCATATCTACAAATGACGCTCTGGAATATTTGAAACCAACTGTATTGACATTTGCAATATTATTACTTTCAATATCAAGTGCTATTTGGTGAGCTTGCATACCACTCACACCAGACCACATAGACCTTAGCATACATAAATCCTTTTGAAATTTTTATTAAAATTACAAGCAATTAATGTGCCAATTTAAAAAATCTACCAAAAAAGGTAGAAATAAAGAGAGAAAAGATTAGCAAGAATAAGTAGAGATGAATTCAAATGGATGTGGACGACCTTCCCAAGGCCAAATTTCTGTCTCGAATTTAAAACTTTTATAAACTTGAATAAATTCTTCCGTAAATACATCCCCTTCTTTTAGGTATTTTCTATCTAAAAGCATTTCTTCAATAGAAGTTCTTAGTGTATGAGGCATTTGTTTGATGCCTTTTTCTCTGATTTCATCTAAGGTGAGTTCAAATAAATCAATATCCATTGGTTTGCCCGGATCAATCTGGTTGATAATGCCATCAATTCCAGCCATAAGGATTGCACAAAATGCTAAATATGGATTTGCAGAGCTATCAGGAAAACGGAACTCTAATCGAGCACTTTTTTCTGATATTCCATAAGGTATTCTTACGCTAGCACTTCTATTTTGTGCTGAATAGGTTAGGATTGAAGGTGCCTCAAAGCCTGGAATAAGTCTTTTGTAGGAATTGGTTGAAGCATTGGTAAAGGCAGCTACACTCCTTGCATGTTTGAGTACACCACCTAGAAAGTATAAAGCTTCATTGCTTAGATTTTGGTATTTATCCCCTCCAAATAGATTTTTTTTATCTTTCCAAATGCTTACATGAGTGTGCATACCACTCCCATTATCTCCAAATAAAGGTTTTGGCATAAAGGTTGCTGTTTTTCCATTGAGGTGAGCAACCATTTTTACCACATATTTGAGCTTTTGGACATTATCAGCAGCTTCTACTAGATCTCCAAACTTGACACCAATTTCACCTTGACCTTGTGCAACTTCATGGTGGACAACAAAGGTTTCTAACCCTACTTGATTAAGGACTTTTACAATCTCTGCACGCAGATCCATCATTGAATCTACTGGTGGTACTGGAAAATATCCTCCTTTAGTTCCTGGTCGGTGGCCTGCATTTATACCTGTTTCAAAGGTTTTGTCTCGGTTCCATTCGCCTTCTTCGCTGTCTATTTCATAATATTGACAATTCACGGTATCTTTGATTTTGATAGAATCAAAGATAAAAAATTCATTTTCTGCTCCTATATAAATATTATCGCCAATTCCTGTTTTTTTGAGGTGAGAAACTGCTTTTTTAGCAATACTTCTAGGACACTTTTCATAAGGTTGATTTTTATAAATATCCCAAACATCACAAAAAACTACTGCAGTTGTATCCGCGGTAAAAGGATCGATAAAATATCTTATCGGTTCAGGCAATAAAATCATATCGGAATGCTGGATGGGTTGCCAAGCTTTCACAGAGCTAGCATCAAATGGTATACCATTTTGGAATGTTTCTTCATTGATAGCACTAAAAGAATAAGCCATATGGTGCCATACACCCTTAATGTCAGTGAATCTAAAATCAACAAATTCAACCTCGTTTTCAGCACAAAAAGCAAAAAAATCCCTGACTTGATTTTGATTGTTTTCAAAGGTAATCATATCTTTATCCTTTCAAATACTTTAAAATTTCTTATTTAGATTTTATTATTGTATCTCAAAAACAGAGCTAAAAATACTCCAGTGATATTTTGAAATATTTGAATTTTTTGAAAATTTCTCTCTTTCCACAAATATTCAATAATTAATCTTAATCAATGGCAATAATTTTTTGGATTGAGTTTTATCAAATGACTAAAGAGGCTTTATAAGTATTTATTTTCAAAGTGAGTGTCTTGAGCAAACAAGAGTATTTCTGAAGTGATTTTTGAAATATCTTTTTGTAGGTTATGGATAGTATTTTTTGAAATGTTATTGAGATGGTCTATGTATGGTTTGCTGATTTTATTATAGTTTTTTTCATCAAGCATATTAATGACATATGTTGTAGTGATATTTTTTGTTTTTAAAAACTCTTTATTCAAAAGCAAGTCATTGATCATCCCTAATTTATCTGAACTGATGAGTAGAAGATGAGCATTTAAGTATTTTGCCAAATCAAACATATTATGTTCTAAATCAATAGGGACAAGTAAACCCCCTGCACCTTCTACAAGTAAAATATCGCATTTATTTTCTAATTCAGAGATTTTTTTAGCAATATATTTAAAATCTATTTTTGGAGCCTTAGGATTATCTATTTGTGCCACAAAAGGTGAAGCAGGGATTTTATAACGATAAAAATTGATATCTTCCAAGGTAAGTTTTGGGTGTATTTTTTTATTTTTTTCTAGGTGTATTTGACAATCAAGTCTAGTTTTTCCATTATCGCCTGTTTCAATAGGTTTGGATATAAGGGTTTTTAACCCTATTTGATTGAGATAATCACTTAGCATACAAGAAGTATGAGTTTTACCAATGTTTGTATTGGTAGCACTGATAAATATTGTTTTCAATTGAGACCTTTTTTAGTTAATAAAATTTGGTAAAATTATAATCAAATTAATGAAAAAATTTCAGGGATTTTATATGGCAGAAAGTGATACTCAAATACATCTTGAAGTTTTACTTCAAGAGCCTAAAATGTCTAAAGTAATTCTTCTAAATGATGATTATACGACAATGGATTTTGTCATTAATATTTTGATGGATATTTTTGGTAAGTCTTATCATCAAGCCAGTGAGATTATGATGAGTGTCCATAAAAATGGTAGTGGTGTATGTGGAGTATATCCATATGATATTGCAGAATTCAAAGCCAAGCAAGCCAAACTCAAAGCACAAAAATATCGTTTTCCATTAAAAATCATTACCCAAGATCTAAATTAGGAGCAAAATTTGAATCATTTCATTAGTCCTAATCTCACTCAAACTATCAATGAAGCTGTTGAAAATGCTAGGGAAATGAAGCATGAAATCCTTACTATTGAACATTTATTTTTGGCTATTTTGAAAAATGAGAGGGGCAAAGAATTGTTAAAAAATTGTGGATTAAATGTAGTACAAATGGAAAAGCTTGTGCGGGTGTATTTAGCCAATCATATTTCTGTTTCTAAAAATCAAGAAATTTCTTTGCCTTCCCAGACTCCTGCCCTTGATAGAGTATTTACTTCAATGATTGAACATGCAACTAATTCAAATCAAAAAATGCTTGAGGTAGGTGATTTACTTTCATTTATTTTTCAAGAAGAAGATAGTTATTCTGTTAAATTGATGACCTCAGCAGGTATCACACGATTAGACATACTTGAATATATCACTGAAGATACTAAAGAAGCAGAATCTCAAAAGCTTGATACTTACCTCAAACAATATGCTAAAAATCTTGTTGAGCTTGCTAAAATAGGGAAAATTGATCCTGTCGTTGGGAGAGAAAAAGAAATTGAACGTGTCAGTGAAATCTTGTGTCGTCGTAAGAAAAATAATCCTATACTTGTTGGGGAACCAGGTGTAGGAAAAACAGCAATTGCTGAGGGTATTGCTTTGAAAATTGCTCATAAAGAAGTCCCACAGTCTCTTGATGATTCTCAGATATTTGCCCTTGATATTGGTGCAATGATTGCAGGTACTAAATATAGAGGGGATTTTGAAAAACGATTGAAGGGTGTTTTAGCAGAAGTGGAACAAATACCAAGAGCTATACTTTTTATTGATGAAATCCATACTATTGTGGGTGCAGGGGCAACATCAGGCGGCAGTATGGATGCTTCTAATTTACTCAAACCTGCATTAGCTAATGGCACATTCAGGTGTATTGGGGCAACAACTTTCAATGAATATAAAAATTATTTTGATAAAGATAAGGCTCTCTCAAGACGTTTTGGAAAAATTGAAATCAATGAACCAAGCTTAGATGCTTGCTATGAGATCATTAAAGGTTTAGCACCTATTTATGAAGAGTATCATAATGTTTCTTATACTTCAGAAGCTTTGAGGGCTTGTGTAGATTTGTGTGAACGTTATATTAATGATAAATTTTTGCCTGATAAGGCTATTGATTTACTTGATGAGGCTGGAGCTAATCGTAAAATCCATCCTGTTAAAAAGAATAAAATTATTGATAAAAAAGATATTGAAAATATAATATCAAAAAGTGTGAATATTCCTAAAACACAGATTAGTAGCAATGAACGGGATTTATTAAAAACACTTGATAGAAAACTCAAATCCAAGATTTTCTCTCAAGACAAAGCTATTGGTGCTTTAGTGCAAGCCATTAAAACTAATAAAGCTGGTTTAGGTGTACCACAGCGTCCTATAGGGAGTTTTTTATTTGTTGGTCCTAGTGGTGTTGGGAAAACAGAGTTGAGCAGAGAACTTGCACAAGAATTAGGTTTGCATTTTGAAAAATTTGACATGAGTGAGTATATGGAGGCACATAGTGTTTCGCGACTCATAGGAGCACCAGCAGGTTATGTAGGTTTTGAACAAGGAGGATTACTCATTGATGCTATTAAAAAACATCCTCATTGTGTATTATTGTTAGATGAGATTGAAAAAGCCCATTCTGATATTTATAATATATTGTTGCAGATTATGGATAATGCGATTTTGACAGATAATGCTGGCAATAAAGCAGATTTTAAAAATGTAATTTTGATAATGACTTCAAATGCAGGTAGTGTAGAACCTAATTCACTTGGCTTTAATAGTCATTATGACACCAAGCATCAAAATGCTATTAAAAATATTTTTACCCCAGAGTTTCGAAGCCGTCTTGATAGAGTAATTGATTTTTCTGCACTTAGTATCAGTGATTTTGAGAGGATTGCTAAAAAATATATTCAAAATTTAAATTTTCAGCTTAAAGAAAAAAATATCTCAATTAAAATTGACTCTAAAGCTCTTAGCGATATTGCTTCAAGGACTTTTGATAAAGCACTTGGAGCTAGAGAGATTCGCAAAATAATTGATAATGATATTAAACTCAAAATGAGTGAGGAAATATTATTTGGTGATTTGAAAATGGGAGGAATTGCTAAAATCACTGCAGATAAAAAAGGTTTGAAAATTATATTCAAGGCTTCATAGCAATGACATCACAAATCTTTAAAGGTGCAAAGCCAATGTTTTCACCACTTACATTGATACAAAAAGGATTTTGAGTATTTCGTGAGTGAGTGTGTCCATGTATATTTAGAGAACAATCACATATTTTATATATACTATCAAGAATATCTCTTGTGAACCCATAAACATCATTTTTTTTCCTCTCCATTACTGGAAAATGGCTAAACATTATACGTTCGCCAAGCAAATCAATTACAATCGTATTGAGGAGTTTATCTTTGAGGCTATCTTTACCCCATTTTTGTTTGAGCTTGTTTAAGATATTTTTTTTGTCTTCAATTTTGAGTTTAATTTTTTTACAAATACTCCAATCTTCAAAATCTTTCAATCGAGTATATTTTTTTAAATCATTATTGCCTACAAGTAGTTTTTTTGTACCTGAAAGATGTTTAAGGTATTTCCATCCTTGTTTGAAATACAAATCGCCAAGATGTAAAACAAAATCATTCTGACTCACCTTTGCATTCCATAATTCTACGCTACAAGCATCAAAATTGGTAAAACCATTTTGTTGAGCAATTTTTTGTCGTATGGGTTGCTTGAGCAAAGCAGATTTATGTCCAAAATGACTATCTGAAATTACAAAAGTATTCGCAGTAAGGCAAAATTTCATCTTGGGCTTTCTTTTTGGAATTTTTGTTATTTTAATGGTTTTTTCTTGAATTCTACTTGAAGGTAAAAATCCAATAATTCCTATTGGATAAACAATTAAAATCCCTAAAAAAGAATAGGATTTTTGTTGCTAACCAAAAATTTTAATATTTTATTTTTTCAATTTTTTGTTCAAATGCTTTGAGAACTTCTTCTATGTAGGCATCAAAATCATAGACATTTGTTCTATTTGATGCTTGAGCAATTTTATTTTCTGTTTCAATCATATCTCTGCCTATTTGTGTTTCTAAAAACTCATTGATTTGCTCTAAAATTTCAGGAGATATCTCTGTATATGGATTTAAAGCCAGTTCAAAGAACTTTTCTTTTAATTCATTTGTTTTTTTATGACCAATTTTATCAAAATATTGTTTTTGTACTTCAAAAATATTATTGAAGCTATCTGTAACATCATCAATTATTTTACTTAATTTAAAAAATTTTTTAAGTTTTGTGGTTGGAAGGATTTTTTGAGTTTTCTGGTCTAAAATAATTTCAGGAGAAAATAATCCACTGTACATATTTTTAGCACTGATATAGTTGGCTTTGTAAAGCGAATTCCCAGCTTCTGTTTCATAAAAAATAATCATTTTCCTTATCTGCTCAAGACTATAGTATTTTTTATAAAATTCAATGACTCTTTCTATCAAAGGCTTTCGAAAAACTGGGATATTTTTTTTGAAAAATTCATTGAGTGCGATCAATAAAACATCATCTGGAATATCTGGAAAATTCCTTTTTGTGTCATAAATCAAATATATCCTTATTTCACTATCAATTGTTGTATAAAAATTACTGTATATAAGATATTTATTATAGGTTTCTTTAATATCATCTTGAGAGATACCTAAAATATTTGCATCCAAAAAACTCAAATTAAATAAAAAAAGAAATATTAATTTCAATCTCATTGTTAATCCTTTTTTCGTATTTAGATTTTTGATATGTAAAATCTAAGTTATGCTGATGATTTTTCCATTTTCAAAATGATAGACTTTGTCAGCTAGTTCAATAGTGCTAGGTCGATGTGCTATTAAAATGATGATTTTATTTTTACACATGTGTAAAATCGTTTCTTTGATGGCTTCCTCAGTCTTGGAATCAAGTGCAGATGTTGCTTCGTCTAAAATAAGAACTTCAGGATTTTTGTAAATAGCTCTAGCTATTGCAATCCTTTGTCTCTGTCCACCACTAAGATTAGTTCCAAATTCGTCTAAAATTGTGTGTATCCCTTCAGGTAGAGTGGATACAAAATCCCAAATGTGAGATTTTTTAAGGCTTTCAATGACTTTTTTTTCATCAATACTATTTCCATAAGCTACATTTGCTGCAATACTATCATTGAAAATAAAAATCCTCTGGGTAACAATGGCAATATTATCACGAATACTTTTTTGAGTATAGTCATTGATAGACTTATCATTGATTTTTACATTCCCTTGTGAGCAATCATAAAGTCTTAAGATAAGATTCACTAGAGAGCTTTTACCACTACCACTTTTCCCTACAAAAGCAATAATTTGATTTTTGACAATCTCAAGAGAAATCCCTTTAAGTGCTTCTGTGTTGTCATAGTTGAGGTAGACATTTTCAATACTGATTTTTTGAATGGGTGGATTTAAGGTTTTGTTGCCATCCTTAATTTGGGGTTTTCTGTCTAAGATTTCAAAAATCCTATCCCCAGCTACAATAGCTTCTTGCCAAGAAGAGGCTATATTTACGAGACGTTTGAACGGAGTATATAGCATAAAGAGTGCAGTAATAAAAGAGAAAAATTCTCCAGGACTTAGTTTTCCAGCTATTACTTCACTTCCACCTAGATAAATCACAATAGCAATGGCAATGGAGCCTAAAAATTCCATTAAAGGAGAGGATAATTGCCCTATTAATGTTCCTTTTAATCCGAGTTTAAAAAACCTATGATTTTCTTGTGAGAAAATTTCTTTTTCAGGTTTTTCGCCATTTCCAGCTTTAATGATTTCAATATTATTGAATATTTCAGAAAGCTTGGCTGTGATATCAGAATTTTTTTCTTGATTGAGTCGTGATATTTTTTTGATTCTTTTGATGATGCGACTCATTGGGTAGATAGCCAATGGCATTATTATAAGCCCAACAATTGCAAGTTTTGGGCTTTGATAAATGACTACACCAATCAGACCTATCACGGTAAGGGATTCGCGTACAAATTCTGCTAGATAATTAGACACACTAGAACGTATCAAGCCAATATCGTTGGTTATCCTTGCGATAAGCTCACCACTGCGCATTTTATTGAAAAAACCCAGTTCCATTTCTAAGAGATGTCCAAGCATTCTATCGCGGATTTTTCTGATAATATCTAATCCAATGTAACTCATAAAGTAAGTTTGCACATACATTCCAAGACTTTTTCCAAAATATGCAGCAATGACGAGGAATGGAAGGATTAGAAGCATCTTATCATCTTTTTTGATGAAAATATCATCCAAGACAGGTTTAACTAAATAAGTTCCCCATGCCGTACATGCAGCAGTCAATATTGTTGCCAATAGGGCAATAAAAAAATAAAAATAATATTTTTTTAGATATGGGTAGAATCTTTTATAAAATCTTTTCATTCATTCACTTCATACCCTGCATCTAAAATAGCCTCACTGATATTTTTTTCATCTGCAGGAGGATTAAATTCTACAGATACAATTTTTTTGTTCAAATCTATATTGATTTGATTCACACCTTCTATTTCGCCAACAAATTTTTCTATTTTATCTACACAATGTTGGCAAGTTATTCCTGGCACTTGAAATTCTTTTTTCATGATTTACTCCTTAAATTTAAATCTTCTTAATCTCTGGGCATTCAATACGACACTAACACTGCTTAGGCTCATTGCCAAAGAAGCTATCATTGGGTTGAGTAAAATTCCTGCTTTATACGCAATTCCACAAGCCAAAGGTATAAAAATGACATTATAGCAAAAAGCCCAAAATAGATTTTCTTTGATATTTTTTATTGTTGCATTGCTTAGAGAAATTGCATTAATGACAGATTTTGTATCATCGCTGAAAGCTATAATATCCGCAGCTTGGATACTTACATCACTTCCTTTTCCCATAGCCAAAGAAACATCAGCAAGTGCTAATGCAGGTGCATCATTAAGACCATCTCCGACCATCATTACGGTTTCGCCTTTATCTTTTAATGATTGTATTTTTTTGAGTTTATCATCAGGTTTTGCTCCTGCAATAGCTTCATTGATTTTGAGTTCTTTAGCAACAGCTTCAACATTTGAAGCATTATCACCACTCAACAAAATAGTTTTTATGCCCATACTTTTTAAAGAAGCTATAGAATCAGCAGCATTGGCTTTAAGTTTATCTTCCAGGATAAATGCTCCTAGGATTTTATCTTTATCTTGACCTTCTATGCCTATAAAAACAATAATAGCATTATCTTTTAGAGGCATTTTTGATTCTTTAATGTTGAAACTTTCTAAATTTCCTATTTTGATAGTTTTTTCTTCAATGATTGCACTGATACCATAACCAGATTTTGTTTTAAAATTTTTAGCTTTTTTTGGTGTAATATTGTGTTCTTTGGCATAGGAAATAATTGATTTTCCAATTAAATGTTCACTTCCTAACTCTATGCCAGCGGCTAATGCTATGATTTCTTCTTGATTGGTGGTAGAATCTAAAACTAGTATTTCCTGAATGGTTGGTTTACCTATGCTGAGTGTTCCAGTTTTATCAAAAACAATGACTGTTGTTTTTTGAGCATTTTCTAAGGATTTTGCATTTTTAAAAAATATTCCTCCATAAGCAGCTCTCCCTCCACCTATCATGATTGACATTGGTGTAGCTAGACCTAATGCACAAGGGCAAGAGATAACCAATACGGAAACAAAAATTTCTAAACCAAAGGCAAAATCATGTTGCACCCACCAAAAAATACCTGCTAAAATCGCAATCAATATGACAATAGGAACGAAAATCCCTGAAACTTTATCAGCAATTCGAGCAATCGGAGCTTTGCTTTCTTGTGCATTTTTTATTAAATCAATGATTTGATTTAATGTGCTGTCTTTACTGGATTTGGTTGCACGTATTAAAAAAGCTCTATCGGTATTGATAGTGCCTGAATAGACTTCTTGATTGAGTGTTTTAAACACTGGTAATGGTTCACCTGAAAGCATTGATTCATCAATATTGGACTCACCTTTTACAATCACTCCATCAATGGGAATATGACTACCTGGAAGGATTTTGATGATGTCATTAATTGCGATTGCATCAATGTTGATTTCAATTTCTTTTTTATCTTCTATTTTTAAGGCTGTTTTGCTCGTATGGGACATCAGTCTTTTTATTGCATCGGTGGCTTGGAGCTTTGATTTGTTCTCAACCATTTTCCCAATCAAAACAAAAACAATAATCACACACACACTTTCAAGGTAAAGTCCTTCAACTTCAAATCCCATAAAGATTTTTACAATCAAATATAAACTATAAAGAAAAGCACTCCCTGTTCCTATGGCTATGAGTGTGTCCATATTTGGATTGCCTTGAATGAGCGTTCCTATACCACGAAAATAAAAGTCTCGTCCCATATGCATAACCACTAAAGTAAAAAGGAGCTGTAGGGCAGCATTGGTTTTGGTTTGAAGTAAAAAATTTGGAACCAATGGTTCTAAAAACATTCCAAACATTGATAAATAAAGTGTACCAATTGTAAAGATAATGGCTAAAATCATTTTTATTTTTGGAGTTAATAATTTTTTATCTTCATCTTGTTTGATTTCTAAGCTAGGGGTATAGCCTAGCTTTTTTATGAGTGAAAAAATATCCTCTAACCTAGCTTTTTGCTCATCATAGGTTATCTTTGCACTTTTTGATAATAAATTCACCTCAATGGTAGATACATAATCTTTTCTTTTTAATGACCGTTCAATTCCAGTTGAGCAAGCCGTGCAAGTCATTCCTTCAATATAAAATTTTTGTGTTTTCATTATTTTTCTTTAAATTTTTATAGTGTTTATTTTATCTATCATTAGATCTTTCATACTCAAATAACTATTCAATGCTGATATATATGCTTTAGCTGTTGCATTCATAGTATCAATATCTATCCCATGCCCAATAATTGCAGGTTTCCCCTCTTCAAATTCTACTTTTACTACTACTTTTGCTAAAGCATCCTTCCCGCCACTGACTGCTTCTACGCGATAGTCTTTTAGTTTCCCATTAATGCCACTGATCCTATCAATACTTTTTAAAATACTATCTACACTCCCATTTCCTAAAGCACAATCGCTATATTCAACCCCATCTTTTTTAATGCTCAAGGCTGCACAGTATTTTCCTGATGAATTTGCACTTATCTGTGTGAGTTCAAGACTAAAAACTTGAGGGATATGGGTTGTTTCTTCATTAAGGATAGCTCGAATATCTTCATCAAAGACTTCTTTTTTGCTATCACAAATGATTTTGAATCTTTCAAATGCTCCGTTAAGTTCTTTTTCATTTACATTATTAAAGCCCATAGAAAGAATTTTATCTTTGAATCCTGCTCTACCTGAATGTTTCCCAAGCACAAGTGTGTTAGTTTGAATAATACCAATATCTTCAGGATTAATAATTTCATAGGTTTGGCGGTTTTTGAGTATCCCATCTTGATGGATACCACTTTCGTGTGCAAAGGCATTTTGCCCCACAATGGCTTTATTGGGTTGAGGTCTGATGCCTGTAATATCGGCAACTAGTTTTGATGAGGCATATATTTCTTGAGTTTTGATTTTGGTTTGCAAGTTTTTAAAAAGTTCTTTTCTAGTTTTGAGTATCATTACTACTTCTTCAAGTGCTGTATTTCCAGCCCTTTCACCAAGTCCATTGATGGTACATTCAACTTGTCTAGCTCCATTTTCTATACCGTAGATAGAATTAATGACTGCTAAACCTAAATCATTGTGACAATGGACAGACAAAGTTGCTTGAGTCCCTATAAATTCTCTAAGTTCTGCAATGATTTTACCCATTTCGTTTGGAAGTATATAGCCTACAGTATCTGGTAAATTTAATGTGGTTGCCCCAGCATTTATTACAGCTTTTGAAATCTCTTTCAAAAACCCTATATCACTCCTACAAGCATCTTCACAACTGAATTGAATATCATCGACTAAGCTTTTTCCATATTCTACAGCACTTACAGCTCTTTTGATGACTTCATCAGGTTTTAATTTTAGTTTGTATTCCATATGGATAGGTGAAGTGGCGATAAATATATGGATACGTTTAGAATTGGCATTTTTCAATGCATTATAAGCAGATAAAATATCTTTTTCTACAGCACGACATAAAGAACATATTGTGCTAGATTTTACTACTTGTGCGATCCTTTGAATTGCTTCAAAATCACCTGGACTTGAAGCTGCAAAGCCTGCTTCAATTATATCTACACCTAGTTTTTCAAGTTGTTTGGCTATTTTTATTTTTTCTTCAATATTCATTGAAGCACCTGGACTTTGTTCACCATCTCTTAAGGTTGTGTCAAAAATTTTAATGAAATCAGACATTTAAATAATCCTTTTTGTTTATCAAACTTTAATTTGTTTCTGTAATCAACTTAATTGTAATGCGGCTGGTTTTATATAAGATTAATGAAGACGCAGGAGGAGAGTGGAGTGTATTTTTTTACTACAATGATAAGTTATGCAAATAAAAATCATCATTTGAGACTCCATAATATTAAAAAGACTTAATAAATTACTTTAAAGTTTAATCAATGAAAAAATGAGAAAACTTTAATTACTTTATTTGGTCTATTCTAAGCGAATTGGGTTAAAGTCTATCTTTTATTTTCTTAAAATTTGCTTGAGTATAGGATTTTATTTCAAATTGAAATGATTCTTGGCAAAATCTGCTAAGAAAACTTTATAATTGCATATCAAAATCATCAAGGATGTTTATGCTATATTATTTTTATTCACATTGGGGTATCAATGTGTTTCAGTATCTTACTTTTAGGGCAGGAGTAAGTTTTTTCGTCGCTTTTGTTTTGTGTGCTTTTATAATGCCTATTTTTATCAAATGGGCAAAATCCAAGAAAGCAAATCAGCCTATATCAAATTTTGTACCTGCCCATCAAAATAAGGTTAATACCCCTACAATGGGTGGAATTATTTTTATTTTTACTGCTGTGGTTGCTTCTGTTTTAAGTGTGAAGCTAGATAATACTTATGTGATTTTAGGTTTGATTGTCCTGGTGGCTTTTGGATTGATAGGTGCTAGAGATGATTATATTAAGATTGTTGCAAAAAAAAATAGTGGGATGAGTGCGAGTGTAAAATTTTTCCTTCTTTTTATTGTAGCAGTTGGAGTATCGACTTCTTTGAGTGTAAATGGGCTTGATTCAAGCCTTTACGTACCTTTTATGAAAAAACCTTTGTTTTATTTGGGCAATTATCCAGGAGTAAGCATTGCTTTTTGGACATTGGTATTTTTAGCTACAACTAATGCCGTAAATATTACTGATGGGCTTGATGGTTTAGCTACTGTACCTAGTATTTGTGCTTTAATATCTTTGTCGGTGTTTGTTTATATTGCTGGCAATGCAGAATTTTCAAGATATCTTTTATGGCCACGTGTAGTTGATGCAGGTGAAATGTTTGTTGTTTCTACAGCACTTATTGGTTCTCTTTTTGGATTTTTGTGGTATAACTGTCATCCTGCACAGGTATTTATGGGGGATAGTGGTAGTTTAGGAGTAGGGGGATTTATTGCTTATATGGCTATCATATCTAATAATGAAATTTTACTGGTTTTGATTGGTTCGATTTTTGTTTTGGAAACTTTGTCGGTTATCCTGCAAATAGGTAGTTATAAGACACGAAAAAAAAAGATTTTTTTGATGGCACCTATCCATCATCATTTTGAAGTGAAGGGTTGGGCAGAAAATAAAATTATTGTTAGGTTTTGGATCATAGCGATTTTAAGCAATATCATTGCTTTGATGAGTTTGAAAATAAGGTAAGGAATGAATCAAGTTTCTATTTTTGGTTATGGTGTTACGATGAAACAAATGGTTAAATATCTTAATAAGCAGGGGATAGAATGCAATATTTTTGATGATCAATTTTTAGAGCATTTGCATGATGAGACTGAAAATGAAAACAATAATATATTCTTGCCAACTGATATGTTTGATGCTAAAAATTCTTCTCTTGAGATTATAAGTCCAGGTATACCTCCTCACCATCCCTTAGTCCAAAAGGCTAGGCATCTTATCGGAGAATATGATTATTTTTATGATCTTTTTGATGAAACTTATGCTCCTCAAACAATTTGGATAAGTGGCACTAATGGTAAAACAACTACCACAGAAATGCTTACATTTTTGCTTTCTGCTTATGGAGCTTGCAGCGGTGGTAATATAGGCACAACCCTTGCAGAATTGTATATGCAAAAAGCTAAATTATGGATACTTGAGACAAGTTCTTTTACTATGCACTATTTGAAAAAAGCTAGTCCAAAACTATACTTGCTTTTGCCAGTAAAAGAAGATCATATCCTTTGGCACGGAGGATTTGAAGCTTATTTGAGCGATAAGCTTAAGCCTTTGAAATTAATGAAGAAAGATTCTTTTGCGATTATTCCCAAAATATTTGAGCATAGGTCAGAGGTATTAAGTTTTAATGGAAAAGCATTTTTTTATCAAGATTCAGACGATTTAGCTACTGCTATTGGAATACAAAAACAAGAAATAGTTTTTAAAGAACCTTTTTTGCTTGATGCACTTTTGGCTTTATATGCTACAAAAATTTTATATAATTATGTAGATATTGATTTATTGAATATTTTTAAAGTAGGTAAACATCGTCTTGAAGAATTCAGAGATAAAAAAGGCAATCTTTGGGTAGATGACAGTAAAGGAACAAATGTAGACGCAACTTTAGAAGCTTTGAAACGTTATAAAGATAAAAAGATATTTTTGATTTTGGGGGGTGATGATAAGGGGATGGATCAAAATCCTATATTTAATCTTGCTAAAAATTTTGATGTTAAGATTTTTGTAATCGGTAGGAATGCAAAACATTTGCTTGATTTGGCGTATAAGTATAGAATAGAAGCCTTTGAATGCGAGCAATTAGAGGTAGCAGTGGGTAAAATCAAAGGGTTTTTAGATTCTTATGGTGTTGGGTTGCTTTCACCAGCAGCTGCTAGTTTGGATCAGTTTAATTCTTATAAAGAACGTGGCGAATTGTTTAAAAAGTATGTATTGAAAGAGGATTGATGAAAAAAATATTTTTTAATTTGGTGTTAATAGTTTTAGCTTTTTGGACACCTAGTAGTTTGAAGGCAGTAGATGGTGAAGATTTTGTAGATTTATATGTAATACTCAATCAGATTGATAGGATCAATCAAGCAATTGATACTTACAATAAAGATCCACAAAAGATGCAAGAAGCAACTTTATATGCAGAGCAAAAAAATGAATTGATGCATGAGTTTACTTCAAAAGCTATCAGTCATAAAGAAAAAATTGGTATTGATATAAAACAAAATAAATCTGAACAAGAAAAAATTAAGTTGAATTTACAAATAGCAGCTCAAAAAAATGATGTTTATTCTTTTGCACTCAATCAGATTTCTTTAGATTCATTGCGATTGGATCAAAATATGTATGAATTAATTGAAAAATTACGCAAGAAAATTGATTTTTTTAGCCAAAAAAATGATGTAGTAAAGATTATTTCACCTTATATATTGCAGTTTGATAAAAAAGAAAGGGAAAAATATCTAGCACCTAAAGAACTCAAAGAAACTCAAAAAAATATCCTTGAAAATAGTTGGAAAGAATACCATATTAAATTGCAAACTTATAAAGAAATCTTAAATTATATTGAACAAAATTCTCAAGTTATCCTACCCCAAAGTGCAATAATGAATATTGGCATGGAATGGATGTTGGAAAAAATAGATGAAATCATTCCTTTAAATACAAACAATTTAGGTATTGCCAAGGTAATATTATCATTCATTACATTGATTATTTTATTAGGATGTAGGAAAATCATAGCTAGGGTAGTGATGAAGTTGGTTGAATTTTTTGTTAAATTCACTCGCCATAATGCTCAAGTGCAAAACAAAATCCGTGATGATATTACAACTCCAATTTCGTGGTTTTTGCTACTTTGGAGTTTTGATATTTCTTTGGACATTTTGTATTATCCAAATTTACCTACTCAAAAGATTGAGGTTTGGTTTGGAGTTGCATATATCATTTTTATAGCTTGGTTTATTATTTCTTTATTGAAAGGATATGGTACGGCATTTATCACTATAATTGCACAAAAAAGTTCAGATGGATTTCGCAAAGAAGTTATAAATTTGATTCTGAAAATTGTTTATTTTATTGTTGTTGTATTAGCATTACTCATTATTTTGAAACATTTAGGATTTAATATCTCTGCTATTATTGCTTCACTGGGTATTGGAGGTTTGGCTGTGGCTTTAGCAGTCAAAGATATGTTAGCAAACTTTTTTGCTTCAGTGATGTTGCTCTTTGATAATTCTTTTTCGCAAGGGGATTGGATTGTTTGTGGAGATATTGAAGGAACGGTAGTAGAAATGGGACTTAGGCGTACGACTGTGAGGACTTTTGATAATGCTTTGTTGTTTGTGCCTAATTCTGAATTGGCAAACAAATCCATACGAAATTGGAATCGTCGTAAAGTGGGTAGACGTATCAAAATGAGTTTAGGACTGACTTATGGTTCAAGCAGGGAAGCCCTACAAAAGTGCGTACAACAAATCCGCGAAATGCTCAATAACAATCCTAACATATCAAAAGATAGTGATGAAAAGGAGAATATTGATTATCAAGTGGTTTTTAAGAAGGATATTATTTCAATAGATGATTATATGGGTTATAAAAATACCCTTTTTGTCTTTATTGATGAGTTTGCTCCAAGTTCAATCAATCTTTTGATTTATTGCTTTAGTAAAACGGTAGCGTGGGGGGAGTTTTTAAAAGTCAAAGAAGAAGTAATGCTTGAGATGATGAAGATCATAGAATCTAATGGATTGAGTTTTGCATTTCCTAGCCAAAGTCTTTATATTGAGAGCTTACCAAATCCTAACTAAGAACGATGGACAAAATTTTAAATTTCTTTTTCTCTAGTTTATTATTTATTAATATAATAAACACGATATGTGTTTATAAAAGGAAAAAGAAATGCCTGTAATTATTCCTCAAGATATTCCTGCTTTTAAAGCACTTCAAGATGAGAATGTTTTTGTAATGTCTTCAGGGAGAGCTAGTAAACAAGATATTCGTCCTATAGAAATAGCAATATTTAATTTGATGCCTACCAAAATACAGACTGAAAGTCAATTGATTAGATTATTAGCTAATTCTCCATTGCAGGTGAATATTACATTGATAACGACTCGTAGCTATGAGAGTAAAAATACACCAAAAAGTCATTTAGATAAATTTTATTGTTATTTTGATGAGGTCAGAGAAAAAAATTTTGATGGGATGATTATTACAGGAGCTCCAGTCGAAAAAATGGCATTTGAAGAAGTTTCTTATTGGGAAGAAATGAAGCAAGTTTTAGACTTTGCTCATAATAATGTTAATAGCACTCTTTATATTTGTTGGGGGGCAATGGCAGGGTTATATTATCATTATGGAATAGGAAAACAAAATTTAGATAAAAAGATTTTTGGAGTCTTTTGCAATGCTAGAAAAAATGTCTCTGATGTTTTGTTTACAGGATGTGATGATAAGATATATATGCCACATTCTAGGTATAGCAGTATTAATGAAAAAGAGTTATTTTTAAATGATAAGCTTTGTATATTGTGTGAAGATGATGAAGTTGGAGTAGGCATACTCAAGTCTATAGATAACAAAAAAATTTTTATCATAGGGCATTTAGAATATGATGCCTATAGTCTAAAGGATGAGTATGATAGAGATAAGCAAAAAGGGCTTGACATAGATGAACCAAAAAATTATTTTGATAAAAATAATTGTGTTTTAGTCAATTGGAGAGCAGGGGCAAGCTTAATTTTTTCAAATTGGTTGAATTATTATGTTTATCAAGTGACTCCATATGATTTAACTCAATTTAATTGCAACTCAAGTCCTACAGGGCAATGATCACTTCCCATAATATTGGGGTAGATTTTAGCATCTTTGAGTTTAGATGAAAGACTATTTGAGCATAAAAAATAATCAATCCTCCAACCCGTGTTGTTTTGACGAGCGTTCCCCATATAACTCCACCAGCTATAAGCTCCCTTTAAATCAGGATAAAAATATCTGAATGTATCAGTAAAACCTGATTCTAAGAGTTGGGTGAATTTTTCTCTTTCTTCGTCTGTAAAACCAGCATTTTTGCGATTTGTTTTTGGATTTTTAAGATCAATTTCTTTGTGAGCAACATTGAGATCACCACAGATAATAACAGGTTTTTTCTTTTCAAGTTGTTTGAGGAATGTCCTAAAATCATCTTCCCATTCCATTCGATAAGGAAGTCTTTCTAGTTCTCTTTTCGAATTTGGGGTATAAACATTGACTAAGTAAAAAGAATTATATTCTGCAGTGATGATACGACCTTCTTGATCATGGTGACTGATACCCATATCATAGCTTACATTAATAGGGGTGGTTTTTGAGAAAATGACAGTACCTGAATATCCCTTTTTTTCAGCAGAGTTCCAGTATTCTTCATATCCTTTGAATTTAAATTCAGCTTGTTGAGGGGTCATTTTTGATTCTTGAATGCAAAAAATATCAGCATTGATTGATCTGAAAAAGTCCATGAACCCTTTATTCATACAAGCTCTCAAACCATTCACATTCCATGAGATTAATTTCATAGCTCCTCCTTAATAGTCTTTGACTTTGGAAATAAAATAATACCATTTATGTTTTCTTTTTTCTAAGATAAGTGTTTAAGTTATTTTTCAAGGGTTTTTTGAGATAATTTGTGTTCTTTTTTGGCTTGATAGCTCAGTCGGTAGAGCAGGAGACTGAAAATCTCCGTGTCGGTGGTTCGATTCCGCCTCAAGCCACCATCATAAAATCTTCCTCATTATTTCTTCAAATTTAGTTTATCATCATTTCTAGTTTAAATTTTTATTTTCAAATACTTTAAATAAGTAATTATTTTTTAAGTATAATTTATTAGATAAAACTAAAGGACTCAACAATGAAAGAAATTTTAAGGCTTCATGCAAAATACAACCAAAGTGCAAATCAAGCAATGATAGATTGTCTCAAAGGTCTTAGTATAGATGATTTCAATAAAGATATGGGATTGTATTTTCGTTCTATTTGCAAGACTTTTGAACATGCTTTGGCTGTAGATAGTATGGTTTTTGCTAATGTATATGCAAATTATAGTGATAAAAAATTAGATACAGCTTCTATTGCTGCTATAGTCAATGCAGATTTGAGTATCGCTGATGAGGTGCGGATAAGTATGCAAACACTTTTTGAAGCTAGAAAAAAAGTAGATGATTTCATAATTGCTTTGATTGAACATATCAATGATTTTTCCAAAATTGAGGTTTTGGAATTTCCTGGAATTAAATTTGAAAAACCTATTTATCAATTTTTAATTTCTGTTTTAACGCATGACACACATCATCGTGGTCAAATTGCTGCAGCATTGGATATATTAGGTATTGAAAATGATTTTAATGGAATGTTGGGAGTATAAGTCAATCAAATGCGTCCTATTTATTTTTTTTGGATTGTTTTTGTTATCAGTCTTTATTGGATAGGGTATTTGTATCAAGATTTTTTAATGAATCTTTTGATAGCAGGTCTTTTGTGTGTGGCAACTTTTTGGCTCAAGGATTTTTTTGATAGATACATCAAATGGAATGCTTTGAGTTCATTTTTTTGTGTATTTTTGCTTTTGACTTTTTTGATTGTGCCATTTTATTTTGTAGGGTATAAAATTATTGGTTTTGTTTTAGATATGAATATGGAGGCTTTTTCATCCTTTATAGACAAAATAAAGCAGCTTATTGCACAAGGTTTTGAGTATTTTCCTGCTTGGAGTAACAATGTCAATAACATCCTTTCAAGTATTTCTGCAGAATCAATAATGACTTATGCTATAAAATTCAGTGGTTATATTGGTAAGCATAGCTTGAATTTTGTAATTGATGCTGCATTTATTGTTATTTTTTTATTTTTCTTTTTTTATTATGCACATAAATTTTATGATTATATATTAAGGTTACTTCCTTTTGAAGTGTCTCAAAGTCAAGAAGTTTTTCAGGAGATAAATGGTGTTTTACGTGTTGTGTTCCTGACTTCTATTCTAAATGTTTTTTTGCAAGGTTTTATGTTTGGGTTGATGATTATTTGGTTTGACTACGATGGATTTTTATTTGGTGTGTTATTTGGGCTTGCTTCGTTAATTCCTGTTGTGGGTGGTGCACTTGTATGGATACCTATTGTTGCTTATGAATTATATTTAGGGAATATTGGTATAGCAATTTTTATCATTATTTATTCTTTGGTATTTATTGGATTTGTGATTGACAATCTGATAAAACCTATTATCATTGGAATTATCAAACAAAAAATTTTAAAAACTCCTCTTCAGATCAATGAAATTTTGATTTTTTTCTCTATCCTTGCAGGGATTTCTTCATTTGGATTTTGGGGGATTGTTGTTGGTCCTACGATTACAGCATTTTTTATTGCTTTATTGAGGCTTTATGAAAATAATTTTTCTTCAAAATCTGATCTAAATTTAGTAAAAAAGTTTTAGGAGGAGTAATGACTTTACAAAAAAAAGCTTATTCTTTTCTTGACTTGGTTCCTATTGTTGAGGGTAGTGGTCCTCAACAAGCCCTTAAAAATTCAATGGATATTGCACATAAAGCTGAAGAATTGGGTTTTAAGAGATTTTGGTTTGCTGAACATCATAATATGGATGGCATTGCTTCATCAGCGACTGCTATTTTGATAGCACATATTGCTTCTCATACTCAAAGTATTAGAGTTGGTTCAGGAGGTATTATGTTGCCTAACCATACTCCTTTGATGATAGCTGAAGAATTTGGCACACTTCAAGAGCTCTATGGTAATAGGATTGATTTGGGTGTTGGTAGGGCAAAAGGTGGGGATTATGAAAGTTCTTTGGCAATCAGAAAAGAAAGGATTAAAAGTGATGAGAATTTTTTTGAAGAATTAGGAGAATTACAAAATTTTCTAACTCAAGACCAAAATTCAAATGTAAAAGCTATTCCTGGATATGGTACAAATGTGCCAATTTATCTTTTAGGTTCAAGTCTTTATAGTGCCCATGTTGCTGCTCAAAAAGGAATTCCATATGCTTTTGCTTCACATTTTGCTCCTCGTTATCTCTTAGAAGCCCTCAGGATTTATAGAGAAAATTTTATCCCTTCTAAAACGCTTAAAAAACCTTATGCTATTGTTGCAATACCATTGATTTTGGCTTCTGATGATGAAGAAGCTTTGTTTTTGGCAAGTAGTTCTTATCAGAGGAGTTTATCGCTTTTGAGGAATCAGAGTTTGAAACTCAAACCTCCTAGTGCATTTTTAGAAATTGATTGGGATGATAATGAAAAAAAAGCGGTTTTAGGAATGCTTTCAACGATGGTATTGGGTGGTAAAGAAAGAGCATTGAAGGAATTAATTAATATTTTGAATAAAACTCAAGCAGATGAATTTATCTTTACCTGTGATGTTTATGATCAGGAAAAAAGAAAAAAATCTTTAGAGATTTTAGCTGAAATAATGAATTTTTAATCTAATTGAAAGATTTTCAATTAGATACTTGAGTTTAAATTTAAGGTATGATTTGTGGAACAACATATGCAATAAAGCTTGTGATAAAACCAATAGCAATCACAAAGAGGATTGAGTATTTAAATGTCCACCTGAATAATTCAGATTCTTTACCTACTAATCCTACCGCTGCACAAGCTATGGCAATACTTTGAGGGCTAATCATTTTCCCTACTACGCCACCTACAGAATTGGCTGCTAAGAACAAAACTTCGGGTATACCTAGTTGTCTTGCAGTGAGTTGTTGTAAAGATCCAAAAAGAAGGTTTGAGCTAGTATCGCTACCTGTTAGAAAGACCCCAATCCATCCTATGATTGGGGAGAAAAATGTGAAAGCATGCCCAGTGCTTGCTAAAGCAAGGGCTAAGGTAGCAGATATGCCACTGTAATTTGAGATATAGGCAAAGGCTAGCACAAGCCCAATAGTCAAAATAGGCATTTTCATTTCATTGAATGTGTTTCCAAATACATTCAAAGCATCTTTTAATTTAACCCTCAAGATAAAAATACTTAGTATTGCTGCTACTAAAATAGATGTTCCTGTAGTTCCAATCAAAGGTAAAGAGAAGATAATTTTGTCTGCGATAGGTTTTCCTTCAGTGACAATAGGAGCTGTTTTGAAAATTTTTTCACTGATGTTACTAAATTCAAAATTGAAAGTGCTGAATCCTAAGAGTCCTGTTGGTTTGAATAAATCTTTAAACCAAGGTTGTGTCCAAATAAAAATTGTAATAATTAGCAATACAAATGGTATCCATGCTAGGATTATTTTACAAATATGATGTTTGGATTGCTGGGTAGAAATTTCGTTGCCATCAGTCCTGAATATTCTTTTAGGTTGCCAAAATTTTAGGAAAATCATTGTGGCTACAATAGAGACAATAGCTGATATTATATCAGGGAGTTCAGGTCCAATATAATTAGAACTATAAAATTGAATGAGGGCAAAAGAAATAGCTGCTACAAGTAAAACAGGGTAAGTTTCTTTGATTCCACGCCAACCATCCATTAGAAATACGATAAAAAATGGAACAAAAAGTGTGAGGGGCGGGAGCATTCTGCCTGTCATTGAAGAAATTTCAAGTGCAGAGACATTGACTACACCTGCCATAGCAATAATAGGAATACCTACAGCACCAAATGCTACTGGAGCAGTGTTGGCAATCATGCACAATCCAGCTGCATATAAAGGACGTAATCCAAGTCCTACAAGTATAGCAGCTGTGATAGCAACAGGTCCTCCAAAGCCAATAGCTCCTTCTAAGAAAGCACCAAAACAAAAGCCAATCAAAATAACTAAAATCCTATGATCAGGTGTAATAGAAAGGATGCTTTCGCGTAAAATATCAAAATATCCTGATTTTACAGAAAGTTTATAAAGAAAAATCGCTGCGATGATAATCCAAGCAATAGGCCACAATCCATATAAAAAACCATAGATGAATGCTGAAAAAACCATTTTTATTGGCATTTGATAAGCAAAAATAGCAATAATGATTGTGAGGAATACGGTCAATAAACCTGCCATATATCCTTTTAGCTTAAAAATTATCAATGAAATAAAAAATAATAGTATAGGCAAGAATGCAACCATAGCACTTAGCCAAATATTACCAAACGGATTATAAACTTGAATGTATTGCATTATATTTCCTTCTTTGATATTTTTAGTTTGAGATTTATGAGTATAGCCAAAATACAGACCCAGAGAAATATTATAATTTATTTACATATTATTTGTGTGTAAATATGTATCAGTAAGGTTTGTATTTTTTTATGCTTTTTTAGGGTATATTTCATCCAAAGTTAAAAGGAGATAAGATGAAGGTTTATTTTTATTCAACCTGTTTAGGTAGTGTAGCATATAGTGATACTTGTGTGAATGCGATCAGGCTGTTACAAAAAGAAGGGATAGAGGTTATTTTTAAGAAAGATCAAACTTGCTGTGCTCAACCAAGTTATAATTCAGGCTATTATGAAGAAAGTAAAAAAATAGCTTTATATAATATAGGGATTTTTTCGCAAGATTATCCTATTATTCTCCCAAGTGGTTCGTGTGCTGGGATGATGAAACAGGATTATTTGGCTTTATTTGAGGGTAGTGAACGTTATGAAGAAGTGAGTGCATTTTGCTCACGGGTATTTGAACTTAGTGAATTTTTGGATAAAAAAATAGGTGTTAAATATGATGATATAGGTGAGCCTGTTAGGATCACTTGGCATTCAAATTGTCATGCTTTGAGGGTAGCAAAAACTATAGATTCTTCAAAAAGTCTTCTTAAAAGTCTCAAAAATGTCGAACTAATTGAACTGGATAAAGAAGAGGAATGTTGTGGTTTTGGTGGCACATTTAGCGTAAAAGAACCTCAAATTTCTTATGCTATGGTGAGTGAAAAAATATCTGACATTCAAACCAAAAATGTTCAATATTTAGTTGCTGGAGATGCTGGTTGTTTGCTTAATATTGGTGGAGCTATGAGCAAGATGGGCATAGAAACAAAACCGATACATTTGTATGATTTTTTAGCTCAAAGGATTGGTCTTTCAAACGGAGGGATTTTATAATGAGTGAGAATATTTTGTTTCATTCAACAAAACAATATGAAGTTGCCATTGCAAATAAACTTTCTGATGAGCAACTCCGGAAGAATCTAAAATCTGCAATGGATACATTGAAAACCAATAGAAAAAATCTTATAAAACAAAGGTATACAGATTGGGAGGGGTTGCGTGAATTGGGTAAAGAGGTTAAACTCAAAACACTCTCACATTTGGATGAATTTTTGGAAAGATTTGAAAATAATGCGACAAAGAATGGTTTTAAAGTTCATTGGGCAAATGATGCAAAAGAGGCAAATGAAATTATCTATCAATTGGCTAAAGAGAGAAATATTACCACTATTTTAAAGGGTAAATCAATGGCAAGCGAAGAAATTCATCTCAATGCCTATTTGAAAGAAAAAGGGGTATTGGCAAATGAAACAGATTTGGGAGAATTGATTATTCAGCTTATTGATGAACCTCCTGTACATATTGTGACCCCTGCAATCCATAAAAATCGCTATCAAATTGGTGAAATTTTTAAAGAAAAATTACAAGCCCCTCTTGAAAGTGAGCCTGATAAACTCAATGCAATAGCTAGAAAATATATGCGTAAAAAGTTTAAAGATTTTAAAATGGGTTTATCGGGTGTCAATTTTGCCATTGCCAATGAAGGAGCTATCTGGTTAGTTGAAAATGAGGGTAATGGCAGGATGAGTACAACAGCTTGTGATATCCATATTGCAATTTGTGGGATTGAGAAAATTGTTGAAAGTTTTGAGGACGCTTCTATTTTGAACACTTTGTTAGTCCCAAGTGCTGTTGGAGCATCTATTACTTGTTATAATAATATTATCGCAGGACCTAGAAAAGAGGGAGAGTTAGATGGTCCACAAGAAGTCCATATTGTGATGCTAGATAATAATCGTTCTAGTATTTTGGCAGATTCGCATTATTATCGTTCTTTGAGTTGTATTCGTTGTGGGACTTGCCTTAATCATTGCCCTGTATACGATAAGATTGGAGGACATGCTTATTTATCTACCTATCCTGGTCCAATTGGTGAAGTGATTTCTCCTCAGCTTTTTGGGTTGGATAATTGTGGTTATATGCTCAATCTTTGTAGTCTTTGTGGAAGGTGTTCAGAGGTTTGTCCAGTAAAAATTCCTTTAGCTGAACTCATCAGAGATTTAAGAAGTGAAAAGATTGGTGAGGGTAGGATGAAGGTGAAAGGCTATAAAAATACTCATAGAAATAAAAGTGAAAAATTTGCAATGAATGTATTTGCTTTTTTGGCTACAAGTGGCATAAAATGGAGAGTATTATTGTGGGGAGTGAATGTTTTTTCACCCTTGATTGAAAAAATGGGGCACATTTTACCAGGATTGAAAAATTGGACTTTATATCGGGCAACCCCAAAAATAAATGCTTCATTGCACACAAAGATAAAAAATATCAAAGGAGTGGTTTATGAGTAGGACGCAGATATTATCAAGGATAAAATCAGCACTCAACAAAAATCATATCTTTCCAGCCAATCCTCATTATAAAAATGTCTTAAACCCTCAAAATCAAGATTTGTTGAGTGAATATAAATATTTTCAAGCCATCAATAAAGCAACAATTATAGATACTACATTACAAAAACTTCCTGAAGATGTTTTAAAGACTTTTGATAGTATTGGAGCTCAAAGGGTTTTATATGCTTTAAATTTGCCTTTTGATTTTTCTAAATTTGAGTGTGGGATTGAGAAAATTCCTTATGATAAGAATATTGAAGTGATAAGATCAGAGCTTTTTAAGGTTGATACTTCTATATTAAGAGCAGTGTGTGGCATAGCAAATCTTGGTATTGTTGGTGTTGTATCTTCGCCAAATTGTCCAAGACTTTCTTCTTTGATTGCTCCAAATTGTGTCATTTTATTAGATAAAACAATGATCGTTCAAAATCTATTTGAAGGGACACAGATTTTGAAAAATCAAGGTAAAGATGGAAAACTACCAACAAATTTATTATTCATTGCAGGACCTTCAAGGACAGCTGATATTGAATTGCAAACGGTATTTGGTGTGCATGGTCCTCAAAAAGTAACAGTTATTTTATATTAAAGGAGTTCAGATGAAATTACAGGTAGGTGATATTGCCCCAGATTTTAGATTGAAAAATCAAGATGAGATAGAAGTTGGATTGAAGGATTTAAATTCTAAGGGTATTGTTTTATATTTTTATCCCAAGGATAATACACCTGGATGTACTACAGAAGCAGAAGATTTTACTCAATTATTAGAGTATTTTTTTCAAAAAGGATTTGTAGTAGTGGGTATCAGTCCAGACAGTCCAAAAAGTCATAAGAAGTTTATTGAAAATAAAGGACTCAAACATATTTTACTTAGTGATCTTGATAAAAGTATTGCAGAAAAATATGGTGCGTATGGCAAAAAAATGATGTATGGTAAAGAAGTATTTGGTATCATAAGATCTACTTTTATCATTAATAAAAATGGTCAAATTTCTAAAGTATTTTATAATGTCAGAGTAAAAGGACATGTAAAAGAAGTTTTAGAAAGCTTATAATTTAAAGTTTCACAAAAGATATGATTTTAAATTGGTTATAATCATACTTTCTAAAAGGGAAGGTATTGCATGGATGATGGAATATTTTTATGCTCAATTTCAAATGTAAGTAGTGGTAATTGTAGCGAAGACTGTGCGTATTGCACCCAAAGTTCACACTATCATGCTGATATTGAGAAATACAAATTCAAAGATCCTAAAAAAGTTTTGGATGAAGCTAGAAGATTGAAAGAGTATGGTGCATTAGGATTTTGTCTAGTCACTGCAGGTAGAGGGTTGGATGATAAAAAATGTGAATATATTGCTAAAACAGCCAAAATGATTAAAGACGATGGCTTGGATTTGCATATTATTGCTTGTTGTGGGAGAGCAGATATTGATTCGCTTATATACCTTAGGCAAAATGGTGTGGATAGCTATAATCATAACCTTGAAACTTCTAAAGATTTTTTTTCAAAAATCTGCACTACTCATCCTTGGCAAGAAAGATTTCAGACTTGTGAAAACGCTTTGAGTGCAGGACTTGGTCTGTGTAGTGGTGGTATATTTGGACTAGGTGAGAGTTGGGGGGATAGGATTGAGCTTTTAAAGGCTTTGCAAATCCTCTCTCCACATTCTACTCCCATTAATTTTTTTATTAAAAATCCTGCTTTGCCTATTGGTCAAGAGACATTAACACCTGAAGAGGCTTTAGAATGTGTGGTTTTAGCAAGGGAGTTTTTACCCAAAGTTCGTTTGATGATAGCTGGAGGTAGGGAAATTGTTTTTGGTAAAGATCAAAAAGCTTTATTTGAATGTGGGATTAATGCAGTGGTATTAGGGGATTATCTGACTACTAAAGGCGATGCTCCGCAAAAAGATATTGAAATGATACGATCATATGGACTTGAAATTGCTCAAAATTGTCATTAATATCTTTGATATATTCAAAAGTTTTTCAAAAAAGATTTTGAAAAAAATCCAAGAAATTTATAATTTCCTCACTCATGAACAAGAAATGTTTTATTATGCAGCCTCATTAAGTTTTTATACAATTTTTGCACTTATCCCATTAATTTTGATTGCATTTTCTATTATGCTTAATTTCCCTGATTTTAAAATCCGTCTAGAAGGTATTAAGATATTGATGCTTTCAAGTATTTTGCCTACCCATACTGATATTATTGCTTCTTTTTTAAATACATTCATGGAAAACAGTTCAAAACTAGGGAGTATGGGATTTATCTATATTATTTTTACTTCTTTGATGTTTTTTCGTAACTATGAATATATTACCTCTAAAATGTTTAATTCTAAGCCTCGAAAGTTTTTTGATTCTTTGATTGTTTATTGGGCAATGATGACTTTATTTCCTATAGCTTTTTTCTTAAGTATTTATTTTAGTGGAGAGGTCCAAGGTATCCTTAAAAATAAAGTAAATGAAGTGCTTTTACCAGATATTTTACTATGGCTAGGGACTTGCATATTGTTTTTGATTTTATTTCGTGTTTCTGCAAATAAATTTTTGAATAAAAAAGCATTACTATTTACTTCGTTCTCTTCTGCAAGTATTTGGTATTTATTCAAATGGGGATTTGTTTATTATGTATCTTATAATAAAACGTATCCAACCCTTTATGGATCAGTATCTGTATTATTGATAATGATGCTTTGGATTTATATTTCTTGGTTGGTATTACTTTTTGGTATGAGGACTTGTGAGGCTTTCATAAGTAATTTTGGTAAAAAATATTAATTTATCTCCTTTAAACAATCTTATATTTTGCCAGCTAGAATTAGGATTGTTTTGAGATTTGAAAGAGATTTCTAAAATGCCAAATAAATCATATGATGATGTTTTTACAATTTAAAATTGTAATATTTTTATGAAAAGACAAACAAATTATTCCATAAAATCTATTCATACTAAAGTTATTTTATTTAATTTTTAAAAAATGATTTGCAGATTTTATAAAATATATTCTTCCATATGGGGCAAAAAAATCACAAGCATAGGAAGTATCTACAATTTTATCACACCCTCCTAGATATACTTCAATCTCTACCCCATATTCACTTATTTGTTTTAATTTATCATTATCCCAAGTGTATCCTAATAAGTTTTGAAGTTCTTTTAAGTTTCCTTCATAAAAATATTTTTTCATTGTATCTTCAAATCCTGCTAAATATAAAAATTTTTCTATATATTTTTTATAATCTTTTTTAAAAGCATTGATTTGTATCTCTTTATAAGTCTTACTTTTGTTATTAAAAATAGCTGGAGAAAATAAAATTAAACGTTGAATCCTATCTCTCCCTAATCCCTGATAAACCCATTCAAAAGCTTTTTGTGCTCCATAACTAAAACCATATATATCATATTTATTTAAATTTTGTATAAAATCTTCAAAAATACTCTCTTCATTATGAAAACAAAACCCACTAAAATACATTTTTTGAAACTTCTATAATTATATCTTTACTAAGTTTTTCTTTTTCAAAGAGTTTTTTAGCTAATAAAAGGATATTTTCTTTAGTATTTTCTAAAAATTCTCTTTGTTCTTTTAGTGCTTTTGAGAGGATTTCTTCGACATCATTGCCATTTGAAATGATGTGTTTGGACATTGCATATTCTTCACACATTGCTTTAGCAATATTGGTAGCTTTTTTGATATCTTCTACACAGTGAGTATATTTTTCTTTAAATATTATATCTAAAGCAATTGCACCACTGAGATAGACTTTTATTTTATTGTTCAATTCACTTTTGCTTAAGACTTCTTTGTCAACATCAAGAATAAAGTCCCCCATAAGTGTTACTTTGTCAAACTCAATATCAAGCCAATATGCACTGATAGCTTTTGCAGCTTGATAAACAGAAAGGATATTTTTTTCTTTTTCATCAAAGCTTCGGATTTTTCTTTTGCCAAGTGCTACTTTGTCTTTTACATCCAAAATATCTTTAGATTCAATAAAATTACTATTCCTTTTGAGTGCATTCAAAGCACTTTCGTTGATGAGTGAGGCAATCATAGCTCCACTGAATCCTACACATATTTTAGCAACCTCAAGCACATTCAACTGATGTTTTTTTCCTTCAAGATAAACTTCTAAAATTTTGACTCTTTCATCCAAATCAGGAAGTTGGACATAAATCCTCCTGTCAAATCTACCGCTTCTTAAAAGTGCTTCATCAATGACTTCAATTTTATTGGTTGCTCCAATAATAATCACCCCGTTGCTATCTTCAAAACCATCCATTTCTGTAAGTAACTGGTTGAGTGTTGCTTCTCTTTCATCATTCCGACTCCCTCCTCTAGCTTTCCCTACAGCATCAATTTCATCAATGAATATGATAGAAGGGGCATTTGCCTTTGCTTTTGAAAAAAGTTCACGTACACGTTTTGCTCCCATTCCTACATAAATTTGCACAAAACTACTCCCACTTTGATAAAAAAAAGGCACCCCTGCTTCGCCAGCAACTGCTTTTGCAATCATTGTTTTACCTACACCAGGAGGTCCTACTAATAAAACACCTTTAGGTAATGAAATCCCTAATTTTTGGTATTTTTTAGGATTTTTAAGATAATCAATGATTTCAAAAAGTTCTTCTTTGACCTCTTCAATTCCTGCTACATCTTTGAATTTAACTGTTGAATTGATTGGTTGGTTCATATTGTTTGTTTCGCTACTTTTGTTTTCTTGGAATAAATTGGTTTGATTTAAAGTTCTGATAGGTGTTTCTGAAGGTTTTTTTATCATCAGATTTAAAGCCCTTAAAAATACTGCCATTCCAATTAAGATTAAGATAATGACACCAATGCCTGAAACTATTTCTCCTAAATTGGTATGGGTTTTTATCTTTATGGGGAGATTTTGAAGTTTTTGAATTTCAAAGGTGATTTTAGCTGTTTTATAATATTTTGATCCCGTATTTAAATAAATATAATTATCACCTATTGAGAGGTTTTTTATTTCACTGGATTTCAAAATATTGTCAAACTCATCAGCACTTATAAGCTTTGAGCCATCCTTAAATAACATAAAAATTCCTAGAATTAGGACTATAAATAAACTTATAATTCCTACCAATAAATTTTTAGATTTCAATTCTATTTACCTCTTCATTTACTTCATAATTAGTAGTTTGTAACCACTTTGGAAATGGACATTTAGTAATGATTTTAACTTTGTTGAAATATTGGTCTAAACCATTATAAACTCCATTTTTACCATTTTCAACTAAAATATTTAAAATTTGATTAGATTTTTTAATTTTTTTTCTAAAATCCATATTTTTTTGTTTTACTAAGTGATTGATACTATGGAGTCTTTCTTTAGCCAAGTTTCCATCCACAACAGGTTTCATATAAGCTGATGGTGTATTATTTCTGATGCTATAGATAAAAGGATGTATATGTGTTAGGGGTAAAATTTTAGCATTTTCAAAAGCTTTTTGCCAAGTTTGCTCATCTTCGCCCGGATGTCCTATAATAAAATCTGTTCCTAATGCAAAACCTTTATTAGCAATATTTTCTAAAAGAATACAATCACTATCAAAGCGATTTTGTCGATTCATTCGTTGAAGCATTGAATTTTCTGTATATTGAAGGGCAATATGAAGATGTTTTTCTAAAAAGTCACTATCAAGTAACTCTAAAAATTCCTCATCAATCTGTGCAGGTTCCAAGCTCCCAATACGAATCCTTTTAATGCCTTCAATTTTAGAGATAAGTTTTATCAATTTAGCAATACTATTCCCTTTGTCTTTGCCATAGCTCCCAACATTTGTCCCAGTCAAGACTACTTCGCAAATCCCTGTATCTCTAAGGACTCTGATTTGTTCTAGAATCTTAGCTTCATTCATACTTCTTCCTTTACCCCTCACAGAAGGGATAATGCAATAGCTACAAGCAAAATCACAACCCTCTTGAATCTTGATAAATGCACGTGATTTACCAACAAATTCGCTTACAATCGTTGTATCTAGATGTGAAGCGTTAAGGTCATCATCATAAAAAAACTTTTTTTTGACATTCAAAAAATCATCAATTTTTTCTTTTTGGCTATGACCAAATACTCCAAAAGTAAGATTTTTTTCAAAAAGATTTTTTCCTTGTGTTTTTACCCCGCAACCAGTAAAGTAAATCTTTTTTCCGCTTGAAAAGACCTTATTAACATAGCTTCTAACTCCGCTATCAGCACCATTGGTAACTGTGCAAGAATTCACTACAATAATATCAGCATTTTCTTCACTATCTGTATAATCAAATCTTTTAAGATTTTCCCTCATTACTTGTGTATCAAAAAGATTTGTGCGGCAACCAAAAGTCTTGAAAAATACTTTTTGTCTCATTTCAATCCTTTTCATCTTTAGTGGTTGAATTTTTGAATTCAGAAGGCTTATTACCAAAGCCATCACTGCCATCTTTGATGAGTTTGGTTGTGGTATAAGCAATGAAGATATCAGGTTCTTTGAGTAGGTTTTCAATGATCTCAGCAGAAATAGTACTTCTTATAGTAAGGGTTGAATAAGCATTGGTTTGATACCAGACAGATATTTTTATTCCATTGGTTTCTATGATACTGAAAGTTTTTGGTTCTATGCTAGTGTTCCTTAAAGAATATTTATCGCGCATTTTATTGAGTTGTTTTCGTGTGATTTCGGTGTAACCTCTTGAATATTTTGTTGCAGCATCTGATGCAATGCACAAGGCTTTTTTATAGTTAGAATCAAAAGTAATAGTAAAGTCAATCCCATCCCAAACTGTTTTCATCCCGCCGTGTGTATAGTTTGAAAACATTGTGGTGAAAACATAATTATTAGGAATGAAGACTATCCTTCCTGCGCGGCGGTTTTCTAAATAAGTTGTGAGCGTGACATCTTCATACATTGTAATACGTAACATTGAAATATCAAGTACATCACCTACATAAACATTGCCATCTTTGCTAACACGTATCCTATCACCAACATGTATACTCCCACCAATCACGATAACAAACCATCCTAGAATGCTCATAAACAAATCTTTCATTGCGATTGCTAAGCCTGCTGAAGCAAACCCTAGAAAAGCTACCAGGTAGGTTACATTTTCTAAATATGCAAATAAAAGTATCAAAATAATAATACTTACATTGAAAAAATTAATGATTTTACTGGTTGTGTAAGCTCTTTCATTATCGTGTATATAGCGACGAACAAAAATTTTCAGCATAAGGGCAAAGCCTATACTGATGATAATAGCTAATCCAATATAAATTAATTTAAAGACTTGGTTTTTTATTTGTATAGAAAGTCTTTGTGTTATTTCATCATTATCTTTGGTGTAAATATCAATGGTTGTATTTAAAATATTTTGAGCACTTTGAAGTTCAAGTTTTTTCGATTGTGTTTGTGAGATTTCTTTGGAAATTTCTTTTGATTTTTTTAACGTATTGAGTTGAATCAAAAGATCATATTTTTTATTCAAATCTTGAAGAATTTCTTCAAGATTTTTTTGATTTTTTTTGAGGGTGAATTTTTGATTCTCAAGATTTTTGATAAAAGAAATACCTTCAATGATAGCCACTGGATTGGAAATATTAGGAATATCTTCAATTTTTGGTTTTTCAATCAATTCTTTGAATGGATTTGTCTTGTATTCGTCTAAAAGTTCTTCTTGTTGTTGTAAAGCATCAAGCCTATGTGTTAGAGTATTGATTTTAGCAGTATTGGGATTTTTGGCATTTTTTAAGTTTTTGAGTTCTAATGTTAGTTTTTCAACCTCTGTATATATTTGATTATAAGTGTCAAAATTTATATATTTTTTGAGCCAAATATTGTTACTTGAAGCAAGTTTTTTGTCGATATTGGTGATTTGAGATTTTATTTCTTCAATTTCAATGTTATTGTTTAGTCCATAAATAAAAATTATAAGTGTTGTTAATAAAAAAATAATTTTCAAATTTGACTCCATTTTGACAATATCTTTAAGATATTTTCTTTAGAGATATTATCGACAATAATTAAATCTCCAATATTTTTTGGTAAGATAAATTTAATTTTTTGATTAAAAGTTTTTTTATCTAATAAAAATTTCTCATAAAATATTTTGATATCTATAATCTTATAATCCAAGTTTAATCCATATTTTTCTAAAAGCAATTCAATGCGTTTATAATCTTTAACACTCAAATAGCCATATTCAAGAGCCAAATCATTTGCCATTCTCATTCCTATTGCTACAGCTTCACCGTGCAAGAACTGTTTATAGTTAGTTTGGTTTTCAATGACATGTCCAAATGTATGTCCATAATTTAATCCTGCTCGAATTCCACTTTCTTTTTCATCTAGTTCTACTACTTTAGCTTTGATATTGACACTTTTGATAATTGCTTTTTGAAGATTTTTTGTCGAATTCAGGTCATTTTTTTCTAACCAAGCAAAAAAATCACCATCAAAACAGACTGCCATTTTTATCATTTCTGCCACACCTGCTTTAAACTCTCTTTGAGGTAGACTAGATAAGAAACTTGGATCAATATATACAGCTTTTGGTTGGTGAAATATACCGATGAGATTTTTGCCAAAACGATTGTTAATGCCTGTTTTTCCACCTATAGAGGCGTCAATTTGGGCTAGAAGGGTTGTGGGGATAGCTATAAAATCAATTCCTCTTTGATAAATCCCACTGCTAAATCCAACCATATCGCTCACAACACCTCCACCTAGAGCAATCATTAAAGATTTTCTATCCAAGAGAAAATCAAAAGCAGATTCTAAGATTTTTTCAATCGTATCAAAGTTTTTATAATCCTCACCATCAGGTACAAGATATGTATAGACTTCTTGGGCTTGGATATTTTGCAATACTTTATCTAAATACAATCCTGCTACTTTAGTATTGCTTATGATTAAGACTTTATTTGGGTAGATAATTTTTTGGAGTTTTCCAATGAAAATTGGATATTCTTCATAGGATGTATGGATGATTATTTTTTCTAACATTCCATTCTTACTCCATAATTGGGATGAAAATCTGAGGGTTGTTATCTAGCATAAAAGATATTTTTTCTACTTTTGTTGATAAAAACCAAAAAAATCTTGTCCGTGTAATGCAAGCCTCAAAAGGTAAAAATTGCAATAATGGTTGCTTGCTTTCTTTTAAGAATAAAATAGGATTTTTAGAATTTGTGCGATTGATATTTATTTTTTTATCGAAAATCCGTGAAAGATTTTCATAATCTTGTATGATTTGTACTTGGTGATAACCATCAGGATCAAAATCATATAAAGCAACACCTAAATCCATTTGTATAGCAATATCAAAAATCACTGAGGAAATATTTTCTTCTTCATTCATCTCTTCATTCAAGACCACCATACTTTCTTTAACATCTTTTATATTTCTCCAAGAGGTTTTTAAGACCGGTGTAGCGATTTCAAAAAGAGCTTTCCGACAATATCGTGAGCTGAAAATTTCTTTTCCAATCACGACTAAGCCTATTTTTTTTTCACTATCTTTTTTGAGTTTGGCGATAAAATCTAATCGATTGTAGTCTAAGGTTACATTTACGTCACTTTGAGCTAAGGATTTTATTTTCTCGAGTAAATCAAAATTAGCGGGGTTTAAAACTCTTATGTAGAGTTTATCGCTTTTGGTATGTTTATGAAAATATAAAGCTTGTTCAATATCCCTCATTACGGATTTTTCAGATTGCAAAATTATATCTACATAAACATAAATATCTCTCCCAAAAGGAGCTGGGAATTGACCAATGTCGCTTTTTATTTGTCGGTATACATTGTCTAAAACTTTTGGTTCGCCTGCTACAAGTAAAACATCTGTTGGTTGAATGACAGTAGAATAGGTGCTTAGGATGAATTCTTGATGTCGGTAAATCCCTACTATTTTATAGTTTTTCTGTTGGATAGAGCCAATATGACGGTAAGCAAATACACTTCCAAAAGGAACTCCTATTTCCATCACTTCTCCAAGCTCTAATCCAAAACCTTGTGGTATTAAGGGTACATTAGGTAACCTAGCTACTAGCCTACCAGCAATAATGCTTGCTTCTTCCATTAGGACAACTTTCTCATCTTCAAAAATTTTTGGTGAGACTATTTCATCTTCATATGCACTTAAAACAATACGGATATCTTTATAACGACTTTTGATGATTTCATAAACAGTTTCTCGTTCAAATGGATCTTCCATAATGATAAAAACATCGCTAATGTCTCTATCTAGTGTATTTAAAAGTCTATATGCAGAGGTAGGATCAAAAATCTGGAAATTAAATGTACCAGGTATTTGGGCAGGGATAAGACTTTCATCTTTTGAAATTATGATATAAAGATTATTGCTAAAGTATTTTTCAAGCACAGTATCTAAAAATTTTTTTGCTACAATTCCATCGGCAATTAAGACAATTTTTTTCAAATTACCCCTTTTCAGAATGAATATCAAATATCAATATCTCTGGTTTAAAAAGCTTTTATGATTATACCAAAAGGTTTAAAATATGAATTTTATAATTGATGCTCTAGACAATCAGGCTCGTGCTACAACTATCACATTAGCTCATTCTATAGTCCAGACACCTATTTTTATGCCTGTAGGAACTCAAGCTTGTATCAAAGGGCTTGATAGTATAGATATTAAAAATCTCTTAAGAACCAACATTATTTTAGCTAATACTTATCATCTTTATCTCAGGCCGGGTGAAAATGTGATTCATTCTTTGGGAGGTCTGCATGGATTTAGTGGTTTTAATGGCAGTTTTCTTACAGATAGTGGAGGTTTTCAGGCATTTAGTCTTGGTAAAAATATGAAAAAATGTGATGAAGGTATTGGGTTCAAATCACACATTGATGGGAGTAGTCATTTTTTTACACCCCAAAAAGTTCTTGATATTCAATATCTGCTCAATAGTGATATTATGATGGTGCTTGATGATCTTGTAGGTTTGCCTGCTTCTATAGAAAGGCTTAATCTTTCTGTTAAAAAAACAACTCAATGGGCAAAGGCAAGCTTGCAATATCATATTTCAAAAAAACAAAGTGGGTTAGCTACTACTAATCATCTTTTTGCTATTGTTCAAGGAGGTGTGGATGAGGGATTGCGTGCTATCAGTGCGAATTCTTTGGTTGAATTAGGAGACTTTGATGGTTATGCTATCGGTGGATTAGCTGTGGGTGAAGATACAAAATCAATGTATGAGATTATTGAATGCACTACTAAACTACTTCCAATACAAAAGCCTCGTTATCTTATGGGTGTAGGTACACCTGAAAATATGATAGAAGCTATTGATAGAGGGGTAGATATGTTTGATTGTGTGATGCCTACTAGGAATGCTAGGAATGCGACACTTTTTACCTCTATGGGTAAAATATCCATCAAATCGAGTCGATACAAGTTTGATGACACTGCTATTGATATGAATTGTGATTGCTATACTTGTCAAAACTATTCCAAAGCATATTTACATCATCTTTTTAGGAGTAATGAAATAACCTACCATCGATTGTCAAGTATCCATAACCTCAAATATTATCTCAATCTGCTTAATGGTGCTAGATCTGCTATCATCAAAGGTAAATTTGCCCAATATAAAAAACAATTTTATGCTAATCTTGAGCAACAGGAATAAAAAATTATCCCAACAAGCACAAAATTAAAAGATAGGTGTTTTAACAATATTTTAAAATGATTTGAAAAATTAAAACAACAAGTGCTAGAATCATAAACTTAACTATAAAAAAGGAATGATATGGTATTACATAAATATTCTGGGAGTGGGAATGATTTTTTGATCTCACATAGTTTCAAAAAAGATTCAAGATCAGAGTTGGCTAAGAAGCTTTGTGATAGGCATAGTGGTTTTGGTGCTGATGGTTTTGTAGTTTTGCTCCCACATACAAAATATGCCTACGAATGGGAATTTTATAATTCTGATGGCTCTGGAGCAAATATGTGTGGAAATGCCAGTAGATGTGCAGCTCATTATGCCTATTCTCAAGGATTGGCTCCAGCAAAGCATACTTTCCTTACTCAGGCAGGCGAAGTGAAAGTGAGTGTGATGGGTGAGGTTGTTTTGAGTGATATAGGAACTTATCAAATCATAAAGAAAATGAATCTCAAAGAGAAAGAATATGGAGGGGATTGGTATTTGATAGATACTGGAGTGCCACATTTAGTACATTTCGTTGATAATGCAGAAAAAATCCCTAAAAATAAAACCCACTTTTTAAAAGAAATGCGTCTCCACTATAATGCGAATGTAAACATTGCATACATTCAAGATAAAGAGAATATTTTTTTAAGTACTTATGAAAGAGGTGTGGAAGGTATTACATTGGCTTGTGGTACAGGTATGGCTGCAGTCTTTGTGATTGGGAATCTATATTATAATATAAATCCAAAAGCAACTTTAATTCCTCTGAGTCAAGATAAACTCACCTTGAGTTTTGAGGGTAAAAATATATTATATGAAGGTAGAGTGCAGCGGATTGGTATTTGTATTCCATTTCAGAATAAGTATGAATAAGATGCAAATAAATAAGAATCTTTATAAAAAATATGTGGATTATTTACAGATTTAATGGCTTTAAATGGGATTTTCGCACCGATTTCTATGCGATGATTATTTTGTATTTTTCCACCTAAGCCGAAATTTAAGATACCCGTATAGCCCATCACAGTTGCTTTATCTTCGGGAGTTGTTTTTACAACATTGGCGTGTTGGAAATATCCAAATCCAATCCCGCCAAAGAAACCAAATGTATTATCTTTGATATGCAAAATATCTGCTAACAAGTCTAGATTCAAACTCAATAAAGAAGAAGTAACAGTGTCAAGCCCTGATGGTTTTATGGACATAAAATAATCCAGATATGTTCTTAAGCCAACATAACTTGAAGGCATAAATTCATACCCACCCTTCATACCCCAAATAAAGGCTTTATATGAATTTGAAAGATCTTTTTTGTCATCAACGATTTTAACAATATCTCCAGCACCTAAGCTAACGCCAATAAATATTTTATTTTCTTGTGACTTATCTGCTTGAAGTGCAGAGAATAGTAAAAAACATAAAACGAAAACTTTTTTCATTTTCTATCCTATTGATTTCTTAAAATTTATCACCTTCTTTTGGTTTATAAAGTTTTTTGATACGATCATCAAGAGGGGCTAAAATTTTATAAAAAACAGGCACAATCAAAAGACTTAAAAACATTGATACTAATAAACCACCAGTCATTGCTATTCCAATAGGGGATTTCATAGCTGAACCATCACCTGTAGCAATCGCTAAAGGAAGCATACCAAATACCATTGCTATAGTCGTCATCAAAATGGGTCTGAGTCGTGACTCACCAGCAAGTATAATTGCTTCGAAAATATCATGACCTTCTTTGCGTCTGTCGTTAGCAACATCAATAAGTAAAGTAGCATTTTTCCCCACCATCCCAATGAGCAATATGAGTCCCATCATTGAAAACATACTCAAAGGTTGTCCGACAATACCGAGTGCAAAAAATGCACCTGAAAAACTCAAAGGCATTGTAACCATAATAATCAAAGGCTCTAAAAGTGACTCATAGAGAGCTGCTAAAATAAGGTAAATCAATATGAAAGCTGTAGCTACAGCGACTCCAAATGCTTGAGCAGTTTCTGCCAAATTATCAGCATCCCCACCAAATGCAATACTTGCACCTGGAGTGAGCCATTCAGAGCTATGAACAGTAACCATTTTTAGTAAGTCTCCTAGAGAAATCCCAGAGCCTTTAGTAACATCTCCATATACTGTAACACTCCTTTGTCGATCGTAACGAGTGATGTTTGATGGGGTTATATCTTGTTTTATATCAACCAAACCATCTAAAAACATTAGTTTGCCATCTTTGTTTTTAATCTGAAGACGTTTGATATCATCTACAGATATTCTTTTGTTGTCAGGTACCCTCACAGTTATGTAGTATTCTTTGCCATTTTCTTTAAAATATGCCGCTTGATTGTCTCCAGAAAAAGCAGCATTTACGACCTTCCCTATATCTTGGGCTGTAACACCATATTTATTAGCCACCTGTCTTAAAACAGTGAGTTGGAATTGTGGTTGCATATCTGATGTGCTTGTATGATAGTTTATAAATTTTCCTTTGAGTTCAGGACTATCTAGCAAGAAAGTTTTGAGTTTTTTGACACTTTCATCCACCATTTTTTGTGTAGGTGCGAAGACATATACTTGAAAGGGTGAATTATCACCACCACCTATTAATGGTACTTCTGAGGGGATGATGGAAGTCATTATTTTTGCTTCAGGCATTGCTCTTAAGGTTTCGCCAACTTCTTTCATTATTTCAAATTGACCCTTTTTTCTTTCTTTTTCAGGTTTGAGTTTGACATAGATTTTAGATTTGAAGACACTTTGGATTTTACCATAGCCAACTTGAATCGTTGTGTAGTCAACATCAGGACGTTTTTCAATTTCTTTTTGGAAATCTACAGTTCTTCTTTGCATATCATAAATGCTGATGCCAGGTTTGGTTTGTATCCATACATAAAATTGACTCCTATCTTCTTTAAGCATAAAGTCTGAACCTAACTTGCCTGCCAAAACTATAGATCCTGCAAAAATTGCAAAAACTAAAACAATTACAATGATTTTATTATTTAAAACTACTTTAAGGATTTTGATATATATGTTTTCCATTCCTTTAAAAAAAGGTTCACTCCAATAATAGAATTTTGATTGTTTTGGGTTTACAATAAGTGAACTTATCATTGGTATGATAGTGATAACGACTACATAAGAGATTGCTATGGCTAAGGCAACTGTTACTCCAAAGCTTTGGAAAAATCTTCCAATAATCCCTGTCATATTTCCTATCGGTATGAATACTGAAAGCAACATTGCTGAAATCGCCACGATTGCAAAACCAATTTCACGAACTCCTTCATAAGCAGCCTCTCGTTTGCTCATTCCTGCCTCAAGTTTTTTGTGGATATTTTCAATAACAACGATGGCATCATCAATTATGATACCGATTGAGAGCGTGAGTGCAACCATTGTAAGCATATTTAGAGAATATCCCATTAGTTGGACTAGGGCAAAAGTTCCCATCACTGAAACAGGGATACTGATGGCTGAGACTAAAGTGATTGTGATATTCCTCAGGAATAAAAATACAACTGAAACTGCCAATATTCCGCCCAGCATTAAGTCAAACTCAATATCTTTGATTGAAGAGCGGATGTATTCTGTAGTGTCTAAGAAAGTTTTGATTTCATATCCAGGACTAGCTGCTTTTATAGCTGGTAATTCAGCATAAACACCATCAGCTATTTCTACTTCATTAGCTCCAGAAATTTTTTGGACTTCAAAAATAACACCAGGCTTCTCTCCGAACGCAGCATAAGTAAGATCTTCTTGAATACCATCTTCAATAACAGCAATATCGCTGAGTTTTACATTGTGTGCAACTCTTATATTAGCTACTTCATCAATTTTGTAGCTATTAGCATCTGTAAGGATAGAAAAATCATTTTTATCATTCACTATCCTACCACCATCTACTTCAAGGTTTTCAGCTGCGAGGGTATTCCAAAGATCGCTGTAAGTGATACCGTATTTATTCATTAATGTAGGATCAGCATAAATACGGATTTGTCTCTCTCTATAGCCATTTAGCTGTACGCCACCAACACCATAAATTTTCTGCAACATTGGTTTCACAATATTTTCAGAATGTTTCATCATATTAGGAATAGGTATTTTATCACTACTCAGGAAAAGAGAAATGATAGCTTGCCCATTAGTATCAAATTTGTCCATAGAGGGTTGCTGGATATTAGGGTCATCAAATTTGACTGAAGAAACCTTATTTATAACATCATTCATTGCTTCATCAATAGGCTTTTCTAACTGAAATTCAATGATGACCAAGCTAATATTCCTTGCACTATTTGAAGTAACTTTTTTGATACCATCAATGCCCATTACAGCTTCTTCTATCTTATCGGTTACTTTACTTTCAATAACATCTGCACTGGCTCCAGGATAAGTTGTACTTACCATAATAATAGGAAAATCAATATCAGGGAATAGTGCTGTTGGGATTTTTTTCAAGCCCATTATCCCAAAAAATATGATTGCAAGTGCGAACATCAAAGTTGTTATAGGGCGAGTGATAGCAAATTTATACATTATTTTGTCCTTATATAACCATCGCCAAATATGCCTGGTACCATATCATCCGGAACAATGGCTTCAGCTGTTACTTTTCTTGTGCTCTCGTCTATTGTTGGGTAGATTTTAGTTATTTTGACAACTTTTTTATCACCACCTCCATCAATAGAATAGGTATATTCATCGCCTATTTTTATTTTATCAATGTATTTAGAATCGTATTCTAAAACCATTTTTTTCTGATGGCTTACAAGCCTAAAAAGGGTTGTGCTGTTTGCACTTACACCATCTCCAAGATTAATATTCCTGCTTGCAATCACACCATCAAATGGAGCTTTTAAAATACTTTTATCAAGCAATGAGATGTAATAGGCATAGTCTGCTTCTAGTTTTTTATAATCAAAATAATACTTATCAAGTGTATTTTTGTCTATAGCACCACCTGTTTTGCTATATCTTTCATATTGCTTTTTGGCAAATACATATTGTTGGTGAATGGAATCAGCTTGTGCAAGTTTATCTTTGTTTGCTAATACTAGAAGCTTGTCTCCTTTTTTTACTATGCTATCAACATCTACATACATTTCTGAGACAATTCCAGAGGTATCTAAAGTCAAATTAGCGTCTTGAACAGCTTCAATATTGAAAATTGCATAGATATCTTCTGCCCATAGCATAGACATACTCAAAATAGCTGCTATTATAAATCTTACTTTCATTCTTTCTTGCTCCTTATTTTATATAGTCTTGAATTTTTTGGCCACTATAGAAAATATAATTGGCTTTTTGTAATTCGTAATTATTCAAACTTTCATTATAAGTAGCTTCTGCATTAAATTTTGTGCTTAAAGCTTGCAAATAATCTGTAAAAGTTATCAGTTGTACATCATATTTTTTCTTGATATTTTCATAAGAAATAACTGCAGATTTTAGGCTTGCTTTGGAAGATTCAATCTTTGCTTTAGCAATTTCTAAAGATTTTCGATAAAGTTTTTCATCTTTTTTTTGTTCAAGCTCTTTGTAAATGAGGTTCTTTTGATTAGCCATTTGACCTAATTTTATGTATTGTTTTTGTAATGTTAAACCAATATCTTCAAAGAGTTTCATTGTAACAGTAATGCCAACTGTATTTTGGATTGTTGGATAGAGTTGTCCAAACCCTCCCATAGCATAAGCTGGTTTTTGGATATTGTATGTCCAAGTGTCAAACAATGATACTGTTGGGTAATAATTTAATTGTTTGTTTTGATACATTTGAACATTGATTTGTTCTTTCAAAGAAGTAAGATCTTGACGTTCTTTGATTTCATAAACTGGATTTGCAATAGTATCTCTTTTGAGTGCATCAAAAGTCGTGTTTGTTAAATATTCTAACATCAATTTGTTTTGCTCAATAGAAAGCTTCACATCAGAGATTTGATATTCGCTTAAAGAGCCTTGTGCTTTAAGGGATTCAAGATCATCAATTGTGCTTAATCCTTGTTCATAAAGTTTTGAAACTCTTTTGATATCTGAATCTATTTGATCAAGTTTTTTTTGCAAAGAAACAAGTTGAGAGACATTATCAAAATATTGATAATATTGTTGAATAACCTGTAAATAAATATTTTGTTTGGTGTATTCGACATCAGCTACGCTTGATCGATAAGAGGCTGATTTTTCTTTGATGGTATTGATGGTTTTGAATCCATTAAAGATATCTAGATTGAATTTTGCATTCGCCGTTTGTGTATTAAAGTCTTTATATGTTGGAGTATCCCTATTGTTTTTCTGAAAGGTATAATCAAGATCTAATGAGGGTAAAAAGCTAATTTTTGCAATAGTATGGTTCTTTTTTGCTTGTTGCATACTCAGTATTTTTGATTGCAATGCATAATTGGAATCTGCTGCCTTTAAAAGATCTGGTAGCCCGAGTGATTTCTTAGCATTTTGTGCATATTGGTTTATTTGCGAAGAAATATTTAATTCTTCTTTTGTGGTTTCTTTCTCGCTGTTAGGATTAGGAGATAGTATTTTTGTTTCCAAATCATTTGCAAACAAATTCCACATAGGTAAAGAAGCTAATAGAAGCAAGCCTAAATATCTCATTTATTCTCCTAAAAATTCAGTGAATTAAATTATCGTATCTTAACAATTGAATTGTGAAGTATAGCATAAAAAATAAAATAGTTGTATATGCAATCATTTTTTAGATATCCGCTAAAAATATAGAGCTTTCTTTTAATGTTTTAGTATTATTTAAACCAAAATCAGGAAGGATAAAATAATAATTTTAAAGGATTTAAACATAATGCAGTTTAAACCTGGTCTATATATTTTATAAGGGTTTTATTTGCTTGATATAGTTTTTGATAATTTCTCTATCATCAAAATAAAAATTTTCTTTCCCTATAATTTGATATGTCTCATCACCTTTTCCTAAAACTAATAAAACCTCATTATTTTCTAGTTCATTCATCGCTTGTTGAATAGCTTTTTTTCTGTCAGGTTCTAAAATGATGTGATGGGTAGTGTTTTTAGGTATGCCTGCGAAAATTTCATCAATGATGTTATTGGGTTCTTCAGAACGTGGATTATCAGAAGTGATGTAAATTTTTTCAGCATAGTTGTAGGCACAAGCACCCATTTTTGGTCGTTTAGTTTTATCTCTATCCCCTCCTGCACCAAAAACAACAGAAATTTTCTTTGATTTAAAACTTTCAAAAATCTGTTTCATTCCATCTTCTGTATGTGCGAAATCCACTATAATTAAAGGGTCATGAGACACAATCTCCATCCTGCCACTCACTCCTCCAAAGTTTTCTGTCTTTTTTGCAATAGTTTTTAATGGAGCTTTTGTTAAACATTTGATGCAGGCTATTGCAGCAAGAATATTGTAAAGATTATGCACCCCATAAAGGCAAGAGTCTATAAAGGCTTCTTCAGGGTTGTTATGATTTTCCTTCCAAAATATATGGGCATTGATTCCTTCATTAAATGAATAGGCTGTAGGGCTTAAGTTTGTTTTTGAATTTAGAGCGTAGCCATAGGCATTTTTTGGATTGAAAAAGACTTTAGGTTCATCTTTATTGATAATTTTTAAGCTTTCATCTTTAAAAAAACTATTTTTCACCCTAATGTATTCTTCAAAAGTTTTATGATAGTCAAGATGATCGCCTGTGATATTAGTCAAAATTTTTGCAGAAAAATTTAGTCCCGCTATACGTTCTTGCTCAATTGCATGAGAGCTTACTTCCATTATAAAATATTCACAATCTAATAATGCAGCTTTTTCTATATTTGCATAAAGCTCTAAAATTCCTGGAGTGGTTAGACCTTTAGGTTTGAGTTCTTCATCATTAGCAAAAAAACCTCTTGTGCCTAATAATGCACATTTATATCCCATATCTAATAAAATTGAATAAATGATTGCACCAGTAGTCGTTTTACCATTAGTGCCGGTAATGCCAATGATTTTAGGGGTGAGCAAAAAATAATTTTTCAACTCATTTGCATCCACGATATCAAAACCATTTTCTTTGAGTGTTTTTCCATAAGAAGCGTTTCTTTTTGTTTGAAGAAATAAGACATTTGGATCTTTTTGAGCTTCTGTAGAATCATCACTTAAAAATAGATATGTTTTAGAATGATATTTAATTTGTTTTGGTATTTTCACTTTGTTTTTTTGCAGCCTTTCGTAAGATTTCATTTATTTTTTTATCATAAAAAATCATATTACGCATATTTTCAATATAGCTGATAGACATTTCATAAAAATCATTTTCCACCAAAAGATCTAAAAAATTATAAAAATCATCTTTGTGAGTAAAAATTATTTTTGTACTGAACATCAAATTTTGAAAGACTTCTTTGAAATCATGTTTATCACACATTTTTTTAAAATCAGCAAATAAAATACCATCAATGCTTTCTGCCTTTACAGAATCTTCGTTTTTGAGTGCATAAGATATTTTATTGAGATTGGTATCAAAAGAAGCGATGAGTTCTAGAATCTGTTTTTGTATTTTTTCTCTTGCTGAACGAGGTTGTGTGCTTAGCATTGATTGATAAAATTCATAGAAACCATATGCTTCTGTAGGGAAATCATTAGCCATATCTGAAAGTAAAAGTCCAATTTTTGTTTCCAAATCATCCTGATCTAAAAAAATAGCTTCTGAAAAAAATTTCAAAGCATTTTTATAATCCTCATTGTTAAAAGCTTTGAATCCTTTTTGAATTAAGGTTCGCTTTTTTGGATTATTATTGATTTCAAATGTATGCCCCATAAAATCTCCTTAAAATCCAAATTGTTCTTCTTGTCCATAAAGAACATTGATGAGCTTGATGTCAGGATGAATGTCTTCTTTTAGACATTTTTCTACCCCATATTTTAAAGTATTTGTACTCGCAGAACAACTTTTGCACGCTCCTTCAAGACGAACATATACTTTTGAATTTTTTATGCCCAGTAATGTGATATCACCCCCATCTAAGGTGAGTGTAGGACGAACCTTTTGTATGCATATTTCTACAGGCTTTTTAAGTTCTTCATCAGTAAATGGGAACATCATTTTCTCCTTGAGCTGTTTTGTAATATAGCACAGGTTTTTATTGTATTTGCGTTTTTGGTATTTTACAAAATTTTTTTATTCTTAGTATAAACTTTTAGAAAATAAAATCAGGAAACTGGCTAGTATTTTAAAACATAACCATTAATTATAAATCAGGATTATATAAGTTTGCTTTAGTGAATTTTTGATATGATTACTTCAGAAACTACAAATATTTTGTATCTGGAGATTGCAGATTCGTGGAAATAAAAAATATCAAAAAAATCCAAAAAAGAAATAAAAAAATCCAAAAAGAAAGTCTTAAAATTACCATTGTGCTACTATTTGTGATATTTATTTCAATCATTGCTATTAATTTTGGCAATACTTCCAATATATTATTATTAATATTTGCAACGATTGTTGGCGGGTATATGGCTATGAGTATTGGTGCTAATGATGTGGCTAATAATGTGGGTCCTGCTGTAGGTTCTAAAGCTATAAATATGTTGAGTGCAATTTTTATTGCAGCAATTTGTGAGGCAAGTGGGGCTATTATTGCTGGAGGAGATGTGGTCGATACAATAAAATCAGGTATTATTAGCCCTTTAAGTATTGCTGATCCAAAAATATTTGTGGGTGTAATGTTGGCTGCACTTGTTTCTGGAGCGATATGGGTGCATTTAGCAACTTTGCTCAATGCACCTGTATCGACTACACATTCTATTGTTGGAGGTATTTTAGGTGCTGGGATTGCAGCCGGTGGGCTGGATGTTGCTAATTGGGGAGTGCTAGGGAGTATTGCTGCTAGTTGGATTATTTCACCTATATTGGGTGGTATCATTGCGGTTATTTTTTTGATGACAATCAAAAAAACCATTACATATAAGCAAAATAAAAAATTAGCTGCTAAAAAAATAGTCCCTATCCTTGTTTTTTTAATGACTTGGTCTTTTAGTATGTACCTTTTGCTGAAAGGACTTAAAAAAATATATGCTATTGATTTTACAAGTGCATTGAGTATCAGTTTTATGTTTGCTTTAGTTATTTATTTTATTACCAAGCCTATCGTGTCAAAAAAAGCTGATAGTCTTGAAAATACAAAAGAAGGTATCAATACTCTTTTTACTATACCATTGATTTTTGCTGCAGCTTTATTGAGTTTTGCACATGGAGCTAATGATGTAGCCAATGCTATAGGACCATTGGCTGCTATCAATCAGGTTTTAGGTGATATTCAAAGTGTTGGGAAGACAGCAAATGTACCATTATGGATTATGGTTATAGGGGGGCTTGGTATATCTTTAGGGCTTGCCCTTTATGGACCCAAACTTATCAAAACTGTGGGTAGTGAGATTACAGAATTAGACAAAATTAGGGCTTTTTGTATTGCTATGTCAGCAGCCCTTACGGTATTGGTTGCTTCAGGATTGGGATTACCTGTGAGTTCAACGCATATTGCAATAGGAGCTGTTTTTGGCGTGGGTTTTTTGAGGGAGTATCTAAAAAAAAGATATAATCAAATGTGTCAAACCATTATTGAAGCACATGTCGGTGAAGATTCTAAAGCTATTGAAGATTTTTTATACAAGTTTCATCAAGTAAGTGTTAAACGCAAAGGGGCAATGCTAGAAACCCTCAAAAAGAAAAATAAAAAATCATTATTACTAAATTTAAATAAAAAAGAAAAAAAATCTCTCAAAAAAGTATATAAAAATGAATTAGTAAAAAGAAATGCTATCAATAAAATCATTGCTTCTTGGATTATTACGGTTCCAGCTTCTGCGGCACTAGGAGCCATTTCATATTTTATCATCAAAATAATATCTCCTGAAGTGTAAATACTTAGGACTATGATTTTATGATAAAATATTTCTACTTTAAAATTTTAAGAGCATTGTTTAAAAATCAAGGAGTAATACTTTGGACCCGTATCAGTCGGTTTTAATGTTTGTTTTTGCAATTTTTTTAGTTTTTTTGAATGCTTTTTTTGTTCTTTCTGAATTTGCCATTGTCAAGGTAAGGAAGTCAAGACTTGAGGAATTGGCTAAGGGTAATGAATTTAATGCTAAATTAGCTTTGAAAATTTCTCATCAATTAGATACCTATTTGAGTGCTACACAGCTTGGCATTACTCTTTCGTCTTTGGCACTTGGATGGGTTGGAGAACCAGCAGTTGCAAAGCTTTTAAGCTTACCATTAGAAAAAATTTTGGGCGATAATCCTATTTTAATTCATACAATCAGTTTTATAGTTGCTTTTACTTTTATTACTCTTTTACATGTAGTGCTTGGAGAGATTGTGCCTAAATCTATTGCAATCGCAAAATCAGAAAAATCTGCTTTATTTGTCGCAAGACCTTTGTATTCTTTTTGGATTGTGCTTTATCCTGTTATTCGACTTTTTGATATTTTAGCTGCTTTTTTTCTTAAAAAGATTGGCATAGAGCCTGCAAGAGAACAGGAAAATGCACATTCTGAAGAAGAACTCAAAATCATTGTTGGTGAAAGTTTAAAGGGTGGGATTATTGATTCTATTGAGGGTGAAATCATCAAAAATGCCGTTGATTTTTCTGACACTATTGCTAAAGAAATAATGACACCTAGAAAAGATATGATTTGTTTGAATGCAGAAAAAAGTTATGAAGAAAATATTAATGTTGTGATGGAGAGTGCTCATACACGATATCCTTATTGTGAAGGCAGCAAGGATAATATTATTGGAATGATTCATATTCGTGATTTGCTCACAAGTTCTGTATTTGATGCAAATAAACATGATCTCAAGGCGTTGGTTCGCGAAATGATTATTGTGCCAGAGAGTGCATCTATTTCACAAATACTCATCAAAATGAATAAAGAACAAATTCATACAGCTCTTGTTATTGATGAATATGGCGGGACTGCAGGTTTGCTTACTATGGAAGATATTATTGAAGAGATCATGGGGGATATTTCCGATGAGCATGATGTAAAAACAGAAGATATACATCAAATTGATGCAGATACTTATGAGTTTGATGGGATGATGGATTTGGAGAGTGTAGAAGAGATCATGGAAGTTAGTTTTGATGATGAATGTGAGCAAGTTACTGTTGGGGGTTATGTGTTTGGTTTGCTTAGTAGGCTTCCTGTTGTCGGTGATAAGGTGAGTGATAAAAATTGTGAATTTGAAGTTTGTGATATGGAAGGAGCTAGGATTAAAAAACTAAAAGTGAGAAAGATACACAAACAAGTTCAAGAAGAATTCAGTGAAAACTGATTAATCTTCTTATTCCCTCACTCCCGGTCTCACACTTTGCCAAACTCTATTGCTGCTAGAAGGTGTCCTATTGATTCTTGGAGGTTGTGTTTTGATTTTAGGTCTTTGGTTTGTTTTCTCCTCTTTATATTTAAAATGATTCTTTT
>NZ_MLAS01000038.1 GCF_002272785.1 Helicobacter sp. 13S00477-4
TGTTTGAAGCTGAACCTGATTTGTTTGTAGTGTAATTAGAGATAGTTGAACCATCATTGGCAGTGATATTAGTAACACCACCCGTTGCATTACCAGCACTTAGGGTAGAATTGTTTAGGGTGAGGTTAGCAATGCCAGAGGAGGTGTTGATGGTATCTATTTTAGAATTGTTCGAAGCAGTGAGGGTGGTATTGCCATCACCTGTACTACTAAAAATGGTGTTGATGGTACCTAACTTTGAGTTATTATTGGCGATGATATTAGTAGTGCCACCGCTTGAATTACTAATGTCTAGAGTAGAATTGTCTAAGGTTAATTTGGTAGTGCCATAAGAGCCAATGAGGTTATCTATCTTCGAGTTATTGGAAGCAGTAATGGTGGTATCTCCATCGTCTGTACTGGCAGTGCCTAGAGTAGAATTGTCTAAGGTTAATTTGGTAGTACCTCCAGAACCGTAATTGATCTTGATAGTGTCTAATTTAGAGTTGTTATTGGCAATCAAATTAGTAGT
>NZ_MLAS01000039.1 GCF_002272785.1 Helicobacter sp. 13S00477-4
TGTTTGAAGCTGAACCTGATTTGTTTGTAGTGTAATTAGAGATAGTTGAACCATCATTGGCAGTGATATTAGTAACACCACCCGTTGCATTACCAGCACTTAGGGTAGAATTGTTTAGGGTGAGGTTGGCGGTACCCCAAGAGGTGTTGAGATTGTCTATCTTAGAGTTGTTAGAAGCGGTAATGTTGGTAGTACCATCACCTATATTACCCCAAATGGTGTTGATGGTACCTATCTTAGAACCATTATTAGCAGTGATGATGGTAACACCACCGCTTGTTTTATTAGCACTTAGGGTAGAATTGTCTAAGGTTAATTTGGTAGTGCCATAAGAGCCAATGAGGTTATCTATCTTCGAGTTATTGGAAGCAGTAATCGTGGTAGCTCCATCGTCTGTACTGGCAGTGCCTAGAGTAGAATTGTCTAAGGTTAATTTGGTAGTACCTCCAGAACCGTAATTGATCTTGATAGTGTCTAATTTAGAGTTGTTATTGGCAATCAAATTAGTAGT
>NZ_MLAS01000009.1 GCF_002272785.1 Helicobacter sp. 13S00477-4
AGAAAAGTTCAAAGCAGAGAGATTATTATAGGTAGCATTGGATAGAGATGAGAGTGTTTTTTGTTCTGAATGGATAGTGGAGATAGCTTTTTGTTGTATTTTAGCTAGGGTGGTTATTTGAGCGATTTTGTTTTCGATGGCTTGAAGGTTTGTTTGATTGGTTTGGATATTGTTGTTGATTTCTGAAAGGTTGTCTAGGTTGTTTTTTATATATGTTGTTATTGTGGGATTAGAATAACTTTGAATGTTAGAAAAAGTTTCTTCAATTTTATCTAAATTATTTATCATATTTGGCAAATAACTATTTTTTAATTCAGTATAAGTTATTAAACTACTATTATTTACTAAATTTTTTAAATCATTTAGTAAAGTTCTTAAATTTTTTATTTCATTATTACTGAAATAAGCCTCAATGAAAGCTGCGTGAATAGAATTAGACGCTTCAATTATATTTTCTTTAATATTATTTTTTTCTGAAACAAGTTTCTTATTTAATGTATCAATGCTTTTTTCTACTTCAGCCTTATTCTCATTGAGAATCTTGAATTGCTCTTCTATGCCTGATTTAGCTTTGTCTTTGGAGAAAGAGAGTGCCGTTTGAAGGTTTATATTGAAGGACTGGATTGGTTGAGTTGTTGATACTGAACTCCCTGCAGAGATAGAGTCAGCTTTTAATGATGCCCCCCCCCCCATAAGCAATCAAGCAAACTATTGTTGAGATTTTTAAGTATGTTTTTTTCATTTTCATTATAGAACCTTTTTTTGTCAAATGTTTAGAATATTATAAAACTTATTTTCATAAATGTCAATATAAAATTGATTTTTTTACTTATGGGGGGGGGGGTATAGTAAATTAATTGCTTTCAAAGAAATTAAAGATTTTAAAGAAAGATTTTAATGATTGATAAGTTTTTAGGTTTTTGTATAGAGTAGGGATAAGTTGACCACCCAATGGGTAAAATCCATAAGGGTGGATATGATGTGAAGTATCTTAAACTAAAAAAATTTAGGAAAGAAGATTTTATATCAAGGAGTTGAGTGATACTTAGTGTTTAGAGTTTTTATGGATTTGAGATTGGGAAGTTTTTGATAGAATGATGATTTAAATTATTATCTTTGGAGTGATGATGAAAGATTGGAATCCTAAGTCTTGGAGGAATTTTCCTATAAAACAACATCCAGTTTATCCTGATGAGGAGAAGCTTGAAAAGATTGAAAGTGAATTGAAGAGTTATCCGCCTTTGGTTTTTGCTGGAGAGGCTAGGAATTTAAAAGAAAGATTCAAAGAAGCTTCTAAGGGCAGGGCTTTTTTGCTTCAGGGTGGAGATTGTGCTGAGTCTTTTTCTCAATTCAATGCTGTGAATATCCGTGATATGTTCAAAGTTATCATCCAAATGGGTGCTATATTGACTTTTGCAGGCAGTTGCCCAATCATCAAAGTCGGGAGACTTGCAGGACAGTTTGCTAAACCACGATCAAGTGATAGTGAAATTTTTAATGGGGTTGAGTTGCCTAGTTATCGTGGTGATATTATCAATGGCGTTGAATTTGATACACAAAGTAGAGTCCCTGATCCTGATAGGATGCTACGAGCTTATCATCAAAGTGCTGCGACTTTGAACCTTATTAGGGCTTTTGCACAGGGCGGATTGGCAGATTTAAATGAAGTTCATCGTTGGAATTTGGATTTTGTTAAGAATAATCCTTTTGGAAAAAAATATGAAGAATTGGCCGATAGGATTACTCAAACACTAGGCTTTATGGAGGCTTGTGGCATTAATGTGCAAAATACTCCTATTTTGAAAGAAACAGAGTTTTATACCAGTCATGAAGCTTTATTGCTAAATTATGAAGAGCAGTTGGTGCGTAAAGATAGCTTGAGTGATCAATGGTATGATTGTTCTGCACATATGCTTTGGATTGGTGAGCGTACAAGGGGACTTGATGAGGCTCATTTAGAGTTTTTGCGAGGGGTAAAGAATCCGCTTGGAATCAAGATTGGTCCAAATGCAACCAAAAAGGATATTTTGGGTATTTGTGATATACTCAACCCCCTTAATGAAGCGGGTCGTTTGAATTTTATAGTTCGTATGGGGTCAGATATTATCAAGACAAATTTCCCTAAACTCCTCAAAGAAATCAATCCTGAGGGCAGAGAAATTTTATGGAGTTGCGATCCGATGCATGGTAATACTATGAAGGCAAGCTCAGGATATAAAACGCGTGCATTTGATAGGGTGCTTTCAGAAGTCAAGAGCTTTTTTGAAATCCATTCTTCAGAAGGTAGCTATGCTGGTGGTGTGCATTTGGAAATGACTGGACAAGATGTAACAGAATGCGTAGGGGGGTCTCAAGCTATTACTGAGGCAGGCTTGAGTTCTAATTATAATACACAATGCGATCCTCGCTTGAATGCAACTCAAGCCATTGAGCTGGCATTTTTGATTGCTGATATTTTGAAAAATAGGCAGTTATAGAGCATTTTTGTTTTTTAAGTTTTTGATATAATCTTGAGTCTTTGAAAATCAAACTAAAAAAGGATAAAAATGGTAAAAATATTTATGGTAATTGGAACAATGGGTGTATTTTTCCTGAATGGATGTGTTGTGAATGAAGAACAGGTAAAAAAAGATGAGTCAAACTATATTCCATCTGAACAGACAACTTGGGAACCTGAACAAAAATGATTTATTTTAAAATGCCATTGGCATTTTCCTCGCTTTTACTTCTGTAGAATATTTAAATATATTGTTTTTTGTCTCGATTGATATTTTAGCTATGATTCCAAAATCTAAAATTTTAAGGGTAATAGGATGAGTAAAACCTTTGTTTTTTCTTTTTGGATAATCATTGCAGTATTGGGAGCATTTTGTTTTGGTGTATTGGCTCTCAATGAGGGAGAAAATATTAGTGCAATATGGTTGATTGTAGCTAGTGTGTGTATTTATAGTATTGGTTATAGATTTTATAGCAAATTTATTGCTTATAAGGTTCTTAAGCTTGATGATAATCGTGCGACTCCTGCTGTAGTTCATAATGATGGGAAAGATTATGTCCCTACCAATAGATTTGTCCTTTTTGGACATCACTTTGCTGCTATTGCAGGTGCAGGACCATTAGTGGGTCCAATTTTAGCAGCACAGATGGGTTATTTGCCTAGCATGATATGGATTTTAGTGGGGGGAGTTTTGGCTGGTGCTGTCCATGATTTTGTGGTTTTATTTGCTTCTATAAGACGTAATGGTAAGTCTTTAGGTGAAATGATAAAAGATGAATTAGGGCATATTACTGGTGGTTTTGCAATGCTAGGGATTTTTGGGATTATGTTGATTATCATTGCTATTTTGGCAATGGTTGTTGTGAAGGCATTGGCTGAAAGTCCTTGGGGATTTTTTACTATCATAATGACATTACCTATTGCTGTTTTGATGGGTGTTTATATGCGTTATATTCGTCCGGGTAAAGTAGGTGAAGCTTCTGTGATTGGATTTGTTTTGCTTATGATTGCATTATATTATGGTAGGTATATTGCAGCAGATGAAGTTTTGGCTGCTTATTTTACTTTCGATGCACCGACTTTGGCGATAATGATGATAGGTTATGGGTTTGTAGCAGCTATTTTGCCTGTATGGTTTTTGCTTGCTCCAAGAGATTATTTGAGTACTTTTTTGAAAATCGGTGTTATTTTGGGGATGGCTATAGCGATTGTTTTTGTTGCCCCACCTTTGCAAATGCCAAAAATCACGCAATATCTTGATGGAAGTGGTCCTGTTTTTGCTGGGAGTTTATTTCCGTTTTTATTCATAACTATTGCTTGTGGAGCAATCAGTGGATTTCATGCTTTGATTGCTTCAGGGACTACGCCTAAAATGTTAGAAAAAGAATCTCATGCGAGGATGGTGGGCTATGGTTCTATGATTATGGAATCAGCAGTCGCTATCATGGCTTTAATTGCTGCTAGTATATTACATCCAGGAGTCTATTTTGCTATCAATTCTCCAGCAGTTACTATTGGAAGTGATATTTCTTCAGTTGTGCAGACTATTTCAAACTGGGGTTTTCAGATCACTCCTGAAGAAATCATTAACCTTACTCATAATATTGGCGAACAGACAATTTTGAGTCGAACCGGTGGTGCTCCTACTTTTGCTATTGGTTTGGCATTGATTGTCCATCAGATGATAGGCGGTCCAGAAATGATGGCTTTTTGGTATCACTTTGCTATTTTGTTTGAAGCTCTTTTTATTTTGACAGCTGTGGATGCTGGGACGAGGACTTGTCGTTTTATGGTTCAAGATATTTTAGGTAATATTTATAAGCCTTTAGGGAATACGCATTCTTATTTTGCTGGTATTGTTGCTACAGCGATTTGTGTATGTGGTTGGGGGTATTTTCTTTATCAAGGTGCTATTGATTCAAAGGGAGGGATTTATTCGCTTTGGCCATTGTTTGGTGTGAGTAATCAAATGTTGGCAGGAATGGGACTTTTGCTTGGAACAGTTATTTTATTTAAAATGGGCAGGGTTAAATATGCTTGGATAACTGCTTTGCCTGCTATCTTTGTCCTCACCGCAACATTTTATGCTGGTATTCAAAAAATTATGCCTGCAAGTGGTGTTGAGATAGCAGATAGTGTCAGTCATATTGCTATAGCACAAAATTTGACTAAAAAGCTTGCTTCTTTAGATGATCCTCAACAGATCCATGCTATTCAAACAATTATTATTAATAATATTGTGAATGCAATTTTGTGTGTTTTTTTTATGTTGGTAACTTTGATGGTGATTATTTCTTGTGTGAGGGTTTGTTTTAGGTATTTAAAGGATGGGAAGCAAAATGTCTACCCTCCGTTACAGGAAGCTGATTATGTTGAGGTAAATAAATGAAAATCGTTGAAAAAATTTTAAAATTTTATCAAAAGTCTGATCGATTCTTTTACTTGTTGGTAGGTCTTCCTAGCTATGATAAGTATCTGGAGCATATGTATAAGCATCATCCAGATAAAATCCCTCAAAATAGGAAAGAGTTTTTTAAAGAGGCTCAAGAGAGACGTTATAATAGTTTTAATGCGAATAGATGCTGATAGAAAAAAGGACATAGGGTATGTCAATCAAATTTCTATTAGCAAAATGGCTAATCTAAAGTTTATTCTAGTTCAAGTTTATTTTTAATGAGGTAGCGACTTAATAGATAAAAAATGATGATTTGGATGCATTTTATACCATAGAGCATTATTGAATTTTCCATATTATTAATATCATATGAATATAAAATGTTTGATTGGATAGTAGTATAAAAATGGGATAAAAATATCCAAAAAAAGCCTTTAAAAATACCCAATAAAATTTCTATCCCTGCGAATATTAAAACTCCTATAATGAATCGATATTTTTTGATTTTTCCGATATTCAAAAGGCTAAGTATGAATAAAAATTTTACAAGGAATAATGCTGATGTGATAAAGAGATTTAAGTGCAATAATAATGAATTAAATGGATTTGAAAAAATTTGTGTATATGTATCTATTATCAGGATTATTGACAGATTAGGATTGAAGAGTTTTGATAAAAATAATGAAACATAAAGTGTGAGTAGTGTTGTAGCTAACCAGAATAGATTGATGAAGATTTTTGGTAGCAAAATAGCATCAATGCTAATAGGTAGTGAAAAAGTCAAGTATCCTTGTGTAAAGAATAGTTTCTTATTCATAGAGTTGAAAATAGCTAATACTATGAATACCAGTGCAAAAAAACAACCGATAAAAAATCCACTATAAAGTGCTGTATTTAATATTTCTATATAAGGAGAATATAATGTAATTGGAATAGAAATAAGAGCAATCCCTATAGAACAAAAAAATATAATTGCATTGATAAGCAATAAACCTGCATAATTATCTAAAAAATCATATTTTAATATTTTTTTCATCTAAAACTTTCTTTAAAAGCCTCTTCAAGATTTTTATAGTGGGCTTTTATTTCTTGAGTTGTGTCAAATTTAATGATTTTGCCATCTTTGATGAAAATACACATATCAAGGTAATCTTCAACATCATTGACAAGATGAGTTGAGATAAGCACACTTGCATTTGAATGTGTATTTTGCAATATCAGATCAAAAATCTCTTGACGTGCTAAGGGATCTACGCCTGCAATAGGCTCATCAAATAAATATAATTTTGCCTTGCGAGAAAGGGTTAGGATGAGTTGGAGTTTTTCTTTGGTTCCCTTAGATAGATTTTTGAAACTTCTTTGTGAGGGGATTTGAAAATTTTTGAGTAAATTATTTGCTTTGAGTTTATCAAAATCTCCAAAAAAATCTCCAAAAAAGTTTAATGCTTTTTGAGCATTCCAATTTTCATCTAAGTAGTTAATATCAGGGAGATAAGAAGTAATTTTTTTAGTTTCTATGCCTAGTTTGTTTCCATCTATGAGTATTTTACCTTGATATTGATGTAAAAGGTTGGCTAAAATTTTTATTAATGTAGTTTTTCCTGCTCCATTAGGACCTAATAAACCAATGATTTTTTTATCTGGCAAGGAAAGATTGATATCTTCTAATACAGGCGTATTTTTATAGTTTTTATAAAGATGTTGGATATCAATGAATGTATTTTGCATTTTTTCTCCAGATTTTTGGCGAAATTTAATCTAACTTTGTTTTAGATTTTATCTAAAAATGACACTGATTTTGCTAAAAATCTCCTGAGCAATAATCCAATTAAATTTCTTTAATTTGGCATAGTTTTATTTTATTTGTGTATTTAGTCATATTTATCTTGGGCATTCTAAAAACAAATCAAAATAACTTTTATTTCTAAGCTCTCTTTTGGTATCCAGATTTATGATGACTTCTTGTGTTTGATTCAATGTCCCTGATATTTCTTTTTTTATGACTATTTTACAGCCTTTGATGACAAATATTGGAGGGATTTTTTTGATGATTATTTGGTATTTATTTGTAGAGAGTTTTTTGAGTGGATAGTTTTTGTAGGTACCAATAGTCGAATATCTGTCAATTGATTTTTGTGCGTATTTATATTCGTAAATCTTGCCATTGATATTAGTGATTTGAGTGAAGGAATCTTTTAATGCAAAAGTTTGCACTTGTTGTTTTGATTCATATATGCCGCCTTCCATAAATCTTTGTAATTCTTTGGAATAGACATTTAAAATGAGCATTTGGGATTGTTTTTCAACATTAATATCTTCTTTTTTTGGCTCATAAAATTCTTCTTGAATGAAGATAACTTTTTTAGCTTTATTATCTTTTTTATCTTTAAGGAGATTTATGGTTGGAGATGAGTCATTTTTGTTAGTAGTAGTTTCTTTTGAGCCATCAAGATTTTTATTTTGTTTATTTTCAAGGATTTTAGATTTTTTTTTGTCTATTATTTCTTCATCAGATTGTTGAGTGGAAGTGCTTTGTGTGGGAGCTTTAGTGATCGGAAGATTTATTTCTTCTTTTTGGGTAGGTAGGGGAAGTATATTTTGGTCTTCTTGAGCATTTAGGAAGTTTATCAGGATAATACCTAAAAGTGTTCCCAATAAGGGTTTTTTCATTTTATTTTACTCCTATGATTTTAAAGTTTTGGTTATGATTGCATAACTATTTTTTAAATCTGAATCAAAGATTATAAGAAAAATATCATTAAAGAGAAGCAAGTTTATGAAAAAAATCGCAATTTTAGGAAAACCAAATGTTGGCAAGAGTTCTTTATTCAATCGTTTTGCCAAAGAGAGGATAGCTATTACTTCTGAGATATCTGGTACTACTAGGGATGTCAATAAGAAAATCATCATGTTGAATGGAAATGAAATTGAAATTTGTGATACAGGTGGTCTTGATGATAGCTCTTCTTTGTTTTTACATGTAAAAGATTTGAGTTTAAAAACTGCTAGAGAAGCTGATGTTGTGATTTATCTAACAGATGGGAAGGTGATACCTCAAGATGATGATAAGAAGCTTTTTAGAGAGCTTTGTAAAATCAATAATAAATGTTTTTTGGTTGTCAACAAAATTGATAACGATAAAGACAAGCAACTTGCTTATGATTTTGTTTCTTTTGGGACAAAAGATATATCCTTTATTTCTGTGAGTCATAATAGGGGTATATCAAATCTTATTGAAAAAATTTTGCTTCAATTAGGTTTTAAGACAGAGGTATTATACAACCAAGATGAGGATGAAGATATTGTTGAATATATCCAAAATATTCAAGAAGATCCTCAAAAACCTGATGATGCAATCCGTGTAGGTATCATTGGTAGAGTGAATGTTGGTAAAAGCTCTTTGTTAAATGCACTCATAGGAGAAGAGAGGAGTGTGGTTTCTGAAATAGGAGGGACTACGATTGATCCTGTTGATGAAAATATTTTTATTGATAATAAACAAGTATGTTTTGTTGACACTGCAGGTATCAGAAGAAGAGGTAAGATTGAAGGCATAGAAAAATATGCCATGGATAGGACAAATAAAGTTCTTCAAAAAAGCCATATTTGTTTGTTGGTTTTAGATGTGAGTGTGTCTTTTGTAGAATTAGATGAAAAGATCAGTTCTTTGGTAGATAAATATGCCTTAGGGGTTATTATTGTCTTGAACAAATGGGATATTCGTCGTGCTGAATACAAAGAGATAATTGCAGAATTGAAAAGAAAGTTTAGATTTTTGGAATACGCACCTATATTGACAATTAGTGCATTGAATCATCGTCATATCAAAGAACTCAAAGAGAAAATTTTAGAAGTTTATAAATATTTTTCTTATCGTATCCCTACTAGCATCTTAAATGAGACAATTTCAGAGGCTACAAAAAGGCATTCCCTTCCAAGTGATCATGGTAAAATTGTAAAGATTTATTATGCGACGCAATATGATACAAAACCTCCACGTATTTCTTTAGTGATGAATAGACCAAAAGCTTTGCATTTTAGCTATAAGAGGTATTTGGTTAATGTTATGAGAGAAAAATTTAGTTTTTTAGGTACTCCAATTATATTCATACCAAAAGGTAAGAATCAAAATACCCAAGAGGATTTTTAATGGTTTATAAATTTTATTTTCAGAGAAGATATTGATGGATTTTTTTACTCCCTTAAGGGCAATGATATTGGCTACTTTTATATCCATTTTTTTGATGGTAATAAAATTTGTTGTAGCTCTTCTGACTGGTTCAATTGTTGTTTTGGCAAGTGCGATTGATTCATTATTAGATATTTGTATATCGGCATTTAATTATTTTGCCCTTAAAGAAGCTTCCAAGCCTTCAAATGAGAAATTTAATTATGGATTTGGAAAAATACAATACATTGCCACAACAATTGAGGGCATATTGATATTACTTTCTGCTGTTTATATTTGTTATGAATCATTTACTCGTTTGCATTCTGGTGCTATTTTGAATAATATGAATGCAGCAATTTGGGTGATGATATTAAGTATGATTGTTGTGGGCGGATTGGTATTATTTTTGTATCAAGTGGCAAAAATCAGTCAAAATCCTGTTATTGAAGCAGATATATTGCATTATAAAAGCGATTTATTTAGCAATGGTGCAGTTTTGATTTCGCTCTTAGTCATAGGGTTGAGTGGTTTTTCATTGATAGATCCTATATTAGGTGTTTTTATTGCTGTTTATATTGCTTATGGGGCTTTAAAGATCATTCGTTCGGGTATTTTGATGCTATTGGACACAGCATTGGATAAACAAACTCATGATAATTTATTGTATATTTTAAATGATAGTGAAATTTTAGGTTATTATAATCTAAAAACTCGTATTGTTGGAGATAGTGTGTTTGTTGTCGTTTATTTGATATTTGAAAAACAAATCACACTTTTATCTGCCCATAGTATTTGTGATGAGATAGAAAATCGTATCAGGAGCATTGATATGAATAAAAAATGGGAAATAACGACTCATTTAGAGCCTGTAGAGTATTTTGAAAATAATAATCTTAGTTTTATAAAAAGGAAAAATGCTTGAAACATTATATTGATTTTATCTATTCTAAGGATATTGAAAAATCTACTATTTACCCTTATTTGAAATGCAATACTTTGGAAGCAAAAATTTTACAATATATGGCCGAAGCACTATTAGGCAGTAATGATGAGTTTAATGTTTTGAATCTTTTGGGCAATATTTTTAAGGCAAAACAGATAGATTTGCTGCAGTATTTGCCTAATATAAAGAATCTTTTAGAGTTAGGATGGGTTATCCAGAGTGGTTTTGTTTCTGCTAGGGTGAATGAAATTGTAATTTTGGAAATATTGAATATAAATATTGCTTTGAGTCCAAGTTTTTTAAAACTCCTTGAAGATGGTACGCTTAATCTTGAATTACCTGAAATCAGTCCTTATGACGATCATTTAGAATACCTAAAAGATCAATTTTTACGTATTGATTTACTTCAAAAGATTGGCTATAGTTTTCAAAAAGTTTCTCCTACATCACTTTCTCGTACAAAACAACGTATCAAGTTATTAGAAGATAGGATTTTATCTCGACTCAAAATCACAAAAATACCTATCCGTGTTGAAATGCTTATCAAAGAAAATTCTTTAAATACTAAAGAAGAAATCATATTTTTTGCTTTGCTTAAAGAGGAGTATTCTGGCAGTGATGAAAGTCTGAGGGATATGAATAGTTTGATAGATTTGGTGAGCGAGAATGAATATGATAGGATTAAAAATCGCACGCTTTTAGATGAAAAAAGCACCTTAATAGAAAAAAATCTTATTGATTATGATGAAATGCTTAATCCTTTTGGGGGCATCAGCAGAACATTTTTTATACCTGAAGAGGTATTACAAACTATAGTCCATCCAAATCGAAAGAAAAAGAAGACCAAAATCACATTACAATCTTTGGTGAAAGAGCAGGAAATTTTTGAAATCCTTGATCCTAAAATCAGTTTAGATGAAATTATTTTATTTCCAAAAACTAAAGAAACTTTGAATGCATTACTCAGGCAAGTTGATGCAAAAGTTATTGCTAGACTTAGAGAGTGGGGTATTAAAGAGAAAGGTAAAGGTATTGATGCTAAGATTATTTTTTATGGACCTCCTGGTACAGGAAAAACACTTACTGCATTAGGGATTGCTAAAAGCCTTAAAAAATCTGTTATAAGTTTTGATTGTTCAAAGATTCTTTCAATGTATGTAGGAGAATCAGAGAAAAATGTTCGTAAGATATTTGATGGCTATAAAGATATTGCTCAAAAATTCAAAAATAATCCAATACTTTTGCTTGATGAGGCTGATCAATTTTTGAGTACACGTGTCAATAGTGGGAGTGGTGTTGAAAAAATGCACAATCAGATGCAAAATATTTTTTTAGAACAGATTGAAAAGTTTGAAGGTATCTTGATTGCTACAACTAATCTTTTGGAAACTATTGATGTGGCATTTTCGCGTAGGTTTAACTATAAGATAGAGTTCAAAAAACCTTCTATTGAACAAAGGATATTGTTGTGGAAAAAATATCTCCCTAAAAATGCACAATATCATAAGTCTTGTTCAATTGAAATGCTAGCGAGTGAATTAGCCACTTATCCTTTGAGCGGAGGGCAGATTTTATTAGTCATTAAGAATACGGCTTATAAGGTTGCGACTCGAACTCAGGCTATTTTTGACAAGGAAGATTTTATTGAAGAGATAAAAAAAGAGCAAAGTGGAAATTTTGATGGAGAAAAAAATGTAGGTTTTCAATCATAAAAATAGATATAAACAAAAGGATATGACTATTTTTAATTTTTGTTTAATTATTTAGTAGTATTATTAGAGACAAACAAAAACTAGAGGAGAAAGGAATGAAATCATTAGGACTAAAAGTTTTGGTAATTTTGCCATTGGTAGCTGGAGTAAGTTTTGGTTTTGATGCCAAGTTAGCCAAACAAAAGGAAGCAACAGGGATAAATTTGCCTGTTAGTGAATGGAAATTGCCTGCAGCAATGAAAGAAGATGGGTATGTTGATGAAAGCAAAATGCCAAAAGGTTCTAGATATACTGAAATGGTAGTTTTGGGTAATAAGATTTTGAATGAGACTACAAAATATGTTGGTCCTCAAGCTAAAGATCCAAAAATGAGATATGCTGGAAGTAATCTTTCTTGTTCGAGCTGTCATGCTCTTGGGGGTACTGTGCCTTATCAATCTGGCTTTGTGGGAGTTTATGCTAGATTCCCTGAGTATCGTTCAAGAAGTGATTCTATCAATACTTTGGAAGATAGGATTAATGGATGTATGACAAGGAGTCTTAATGGTAAGCCTTTGCCTATAGATTCAAAAGAAATGAAAGCTATCGTTACATATATGCAATGGCTTTCACAAGGTATTCCTGTTGGAGGAAAAGTCAAAGGGCAAGGTCTTGTAAAGATGGCTTTGATGGATAGGGCTGCAGATCCTAAAAAAGGTGAAATTGTTTTTAAGGAAAAATGTGTTGCTTGCCATCAAGATAATGGAGAGGGTATGAAAAATCCTGATCCTTCAAATGGTGCTTACTATCTTTTCCCGGCTCTTTGGGGCAAGGACAGTTATAATACTGGAGCTGGTATGCATCGCGAGCTTAAGGCAGCAGCTTATATCAAAGCAAATATGCCTCAAGGAAATCCTGACTTGACTGATGAGCAGGCTTATGATGTTGCTGCTTATATCAATTCTCAGCCACGACCTGTTAAAAAAGGTGGCGAAAAAGATTATCCTGATAAAAGAGTTAAACCTGTTGATGCAGTCGTAGGACCTTATTTAGATAAATTACCTCAAAAACAACATCAATTTGGTCCTTACAAAGGAATGACTAAATAATCTTAAATGGTTTGGATAGGATCAATATCTATTTCAAACCCCATTTTTTGTGAATAACTATTGATATTATGCATTAGCTTCATAATAGCTGTATGCGATGTAGAGCGAAGAAAAATTTGATAGCGGTATTTTGAAGCTATTTTTTCTACACCGCATTTTCCAGCACCTATAATAATTATTTCTTTATTTTTTAATGTTTCAAGTATTTTGATGATAAAATCCATATTTTTTTTTGCTTTTTCATCTTCAACATGCGAGAAACGAAGCATTGCTAGCTTTGTATAAGGTGGATAGGAATGTGATCTGTGCGTAAGCTCAAAATTTATGAAATCTTCATAATCATCCATGAACTTTTTTAAGAAATCACAATTTAAACTTTGCAAGATAACTTCACCATTTTCTTTTCTCCCACTTCTTCCAGCTAATTGATGGATAAGCGATAATGTTTTTTCATAACTTCTGTATTCCCCACTCCTTAAGAGATAATCAATTCCTAAAATAACTGAAAGGCTCACACTATGATAGTCATGACCCTTACTGATCATTTGTGTGCCAATAAGGATGTCTATTTTTTTATGATTAAAATCATTGAGGATTTTTTTTAATTTATTTTGAGTGTTTGTGTGATCTTTGTCAAAAATTGCAATTGAAGCTTGTGGGAGTAGCTCTTGTAATTCAAGTGCTACTTGTGCAGTGCCTAATCTTTTGGTAGAAAGGTCATGGTTTTTACAATTTGGACAATATGAGGGGATAGGAAGGGTATAGTTGCAATAATGACAACAGAGGATTTTTTTCCCCAAATGCAAACTCATATCAATACTGCAAAAGGGACATTGGATACTTTGAGCACAATTTTGACAGAGGATAGTTTTAAAATTTGCCCTTGTAGGTAGAAAAATGATAGCTTGTTTTTTTTGTTTGAGTGTTTTTTCCAAATGATTTAGGATAAAAGGAGTGATTTGAGTGAGGTGATTTTCATATAAAATCTCTTTTTTGGAATCAAAATGTCTGCCTTTTAGGCGGATAAGACTATTAGTTTTTTTTGCATTTTCATAACTAGTTAAGCTTGGTGTAGCAGAGCCTAAGATGATTTTTATTTTATTTTTTTTACCCAGATATAGACTGATATCTCTAGCATTATATGTAGGTCTATTTTGAGATTTGTAAGCATCATCATGTTCTTCATCAATGATAATTAGACTTAGATTTGGGAGTGGCAAAAAAAGAGCACTTCTAGCTCCAGCAATGATCCTTATTTGACTTGTTTGAATTTTTTGGAGTATTTCTTTTTTCTTTTTGGCCGATATTTTGCTGTGCCATATGCCTACAATATCTCCAAATACATTTTTGAGTCGTTCTTCTATTTGTGGAGTCAGAGAGATTTCAGGCATTAGAAAAAAGGCATTCTTTTTTTTTGAGATTGTCTGGATGAGCAATTGGATGTATATTTCTGTTTTTCCACTACCAGTATCTCCAAATAGTAGACTAAAAGGCTGATTTTGTATTGTTTTGAGTGCTTTTTCTTGGTGTATGTTGAGTGGATTTGTGCTATAAGAATCAGTAGGGAGAATGATTGAATCTAAATGATTTGTTTCAAAGGGTATGAATAGCCCATAAGCTTCTCCATAACTGCAACAATAGTATTGAGCAATAAAATCAGCTAAAATTATCTGATTGTATCCAAAATAGTAAGGTGTTTTTGTAGCTTCTCTGCAAGTAAAATTAGGTTTTTGACAATCAGAAAGTATGACACCTTGAGTTTTTTTATTCTTGATATAAATATTTACAATATCACCTTTTTGGAATGTATTTGGGGATTGATAGGTGAAAATAGGAGAGTTGACTTTAAGTGGGGCTATTTGATAATAATTCATTGTGAGATTTTTTGTAAAATGCCTTTTAAATGTTGATTGAGGAGTGAATATTCTTGGATTTTATTTAAATGAGATTGTAACAATTCTACGAGTTCTAAATTTTGATCTTCAAAGGTCTGTTTGATTTCATCTATAGCTTCTTGAGTGAAACCATTGAGTCTGATCTGAAATTTTCTGCCTGAAATTTTGATTTCAATGAATTCTTGAGTCATTCTAATATTTCTTTAACTTTATCATAAAGCTCTTGTAAACTTTTATCTTTATTGGCTATTTCTTCATATAATAAAGAAATTTGCTTGTCTTTTTCTTTGTCTTGAGCCATAAATGTAGTGATTTTTAGACGAAGTTCTTCAATTTCTGCTTCTTGAGATTTTATTTTTTGTAATATCAGATCGATTTTTTCACTCAATTTGTTGATTAAAGACATTTTTACTCCTGAAATAGGTTTAATACAGCCTAATTAAAGTATAATTGTAACAGAATATTCTATTGTTTTTAGGAAAAATAATGCCAAAGTTTTTACTTAATTCCCCTTATTCTCCTGCAGGAGATCAGCCTGAAGCCATAGAAAAAATTTCAAAAAGTATTGCTTCTAACCATCGTTATCAAACACTCATAGGTGTTACTGGAAGCGGGAAAACTTATACGATGGCAAATATTATAGCTAAGCTTAATATGCCTACTTTGATTATGAGTCATAATAAAACATTATGTGCACAGTTGTATAGTGAATTTAAAGGGTTTTTTCCAAAAAATCATGTTGAATATTTTATCTCTCATTTTGATTATTATCAGCCTGAAGCTTATATCCCACGTAGAGATATTTTTATTGAAAAGGATAGCTCTATTAATGAAGATCTTGAGAGGCTTAGGCTTTCAGCCACAACATCGCTTTTAGCTTACGATGATGTGATTGTGGTGGCTAGTGTTTCAGCGAATTATGGTTTAGGGAATCCTGCAGAATACCTCACGATGATAGAAAAAATAGAAACTGGAGAGCAAAGGAATTATAAAGAGTTTTTGCTTAAATTAGTTGATATGGGTTATAGTAGGAATGATAATTTTTTTGACAGAGGTAATTTTAGGGTGCAAGGAGAAAGCGTAGATATATTTCCTGCTTATAATGAAGTAGAATTTATACGTGTAGAGTTTTTTGGTGATGAGGTAGAGAGAATTGCTATTTTTGATAACATTGAACGCACAGAGATAAAAAAGCTTGATTCATATGTTTTGTATGCTGCTAATCAGTTTATTGTAGGGCAGGAAAGATTAAATATGGCACTTAAAAATATTGAAGATGAATTGCACGATCGATTGATTTTTTTTCAAAAAGAAAATATGATGGTTGAGTATAATAGATTAAAAGGGAGAACTGAATTTGATTTAGAAATGATTGCTACTAGTGGAATTTGCAAGGGTATTGAAAACTATGCTAGACATCTTACTGGAAAAGCTCCAGGAGAAACCCCTTATAGTTTGTTAGATTATTTTGCTCAAAAAAATAAACCTTATTTAGTCATAGTTGATGAATCTCATGTGAGTTTGCCACAGTTTGGTGGGATGTATGCTGGAGATATGAGCAGGAAAAATGTTCTTGTTGAATATGGATTTCGGTTGCCTTCAGCTTTAGATAATAGACCTTTGAAGTTTGATGAATTTATCAATAAAGCTCCGCATTATCTTTTTGTATCTGCTACACCTGCGGAGCTTGAAATAGGACTTTGCGATGGCAATATTGCCGAGCAGATTATTCGTCCTACAGGACTCCTTGATCCTGCTTATGAGGTAAGGGATAGTGATACGCAAGTGGAAAATCTTTTTGATGAGATCAAAAAAGTTATTGCAAAAAATGAACGAGTGCTTATCACTACCCTCACAAAAAAAATGGCTGAAGAGTTGAGTAAATATTATACGGAATTAGGTTTAAGGGTTCAGTATATGCACAGTGAAATTGATGCAATTGAGCGCAATCATATTATTAGAGGTTTAAGGCTTGGTGAATTTGATGTGCTTATTGGGATTAACTTATTAAGGGAGGGGCTTGATTTACCTGAAGTGTCTTTGGTAGCAATTATGGATGCAGATAAAGAAGGTTTTTTGCGTAGTGAAACTAGTTTAATACAGACAATGGGTCGAGCAGCAAGGAATATCAATGGCAGAGTATTGTTTTATGCTAAAAAGATTACTAAAAGTATGCAAAAAGCAATGGATATTACTGACTATCGTCGAAAGAAACAAGAAGAATTTAATGAAATCCATCATATTACTCCAAGATCTGTAGCTAGAAATGTTGAGGAAGAATTGCGTTTAGAGTCCAGTGCAAATGCTAAGATTTATGAAAAGGCACTTAAGAGATCAAAGATTCCAAAAGCTGAGCGAGATTCTATTGTCAAAGGATTGAATAAAAAAATGCAAGAAGCTGCAAAAAGGCTTGATTTTGAGGAAGCTGCGAGATTGCGTGATGAAATTGCTAAAATCCGTAGTTTATAAGAAAATCATTACGTTTTATACATAATCAAGTTCTTTGGGTTTTTGTTTTTTGGTGATAAAACGTTTTGTTTCTCTTATGCCATTAGAAGTACCTATCATTAATAGTTTTGCCTCACTAGCAATCACTGCTTCACCATCAGGCATAGGGATATACTTGCCATCTTTTTGTGTGATGCCAATGATGGACACTTTTGTGATTTCTCTGAAATGTGCTTCTTTGAGTTTGTGTAAAACAAGCCAACTGTATTTTGGCACAATAACTTCTTCAAGATCTAAAGGTGTATCTTTTTTGTAAACAAATCTTTCAAGTAAATTTTCCATATCTGGACGGATAGCCATAGCACTAATACGTTGAGCCATTAGTTTTGTAGGTGATACAACAGTATCTGAACCAAGTTTTTTTAGTTTATCTACATCTTCTTCAGTGTCTGCACTTGAAATAATATAATAAGGTCGTCGACTTAGTTCTTTTTCAAAAAGTCTCACTGAAACAATTAGTGCAATATTATCAGAGGAGATTTTAGAAAATGTAACAATACCTTTGGCACTAGATAAGTGTGTTTTTAGCATAGCAATATTAGTGTGTGGATCACTGATTATGTAATAAGGATATTTATGTTTAATAGCTTCTTTTTCGAAATCTGGTTGGTTATCGACTACTACAAAAGGGATTTGAGCATCTCGAAATTGTTTGCTGAGTTCAATGGTGTATTCATTGTGATAGCAGATAACATAGTGGTTGCGTAGCCTTGCTATTTTATTTACCATTTTTTTCTCCTTGATGAGTCTTGTTAATGTTCCATTATTGATAATGCTGATGATAAAAGCGACGCTAAAGGTTATAACTCCTGCACCAGCAAGCATTAAAAATGTCGTAAAGATAATGGCAACAGGACCAAAATCTTTTTCATTAAGAGCACCAAAACCTGTATTGGTAAAGGTATAAGAAGCTTGGAAAAATGCTTGGATAAGTGTGTAATTTTCCAGAGCAAAATATCCTAAAGTTCCAATCAGGATAAAAATTTGAATAAGGACAAGAGGGAGTCTAAAAGCCTTGAATTGTTCATATAACTCAGGTCGAAGATCAATATCTGGTTTTGAGGTGTTGCCCCAGTGGATGATTTTTTTTAGTTTATTAAACAAGGCATTTTTGCCCTAATTTTAAGATTTTTTCTTCATTGTTCTAAGAGTCGAAGCAGCTACTTTAATTTTCATTGAAGATCCATCTTCAAGTTTAATACGTATACTTCTGAGATTAGGCAGTGATCTTTTTTTATTTTTATTATTCGCGTGACTTACATTGTTTCCTACCATTGGTCCTTTGCCTGTGATAAAACATTTTTTTGCCATAATATTACCTTGTTTGAAATTTTCTTTTGTTTGCATTAATCTCTAATTATATTAAAAAAATCTTCAAAGCCAACTTAAATTCAGCATATGAAAAGAATTTTTTATATCTCAAGTTGTTTTTTAAACCTCTGTGTCATTTCTAATTTTTCTACAACAGTTATTTTGGTTGGAATTTTATAATTTGATAAATACTTTTTACAATGTTTCCTGATGATTTTTTTTAATCCAATTTTATCATTACAATCCAATATTTTTGAATCCAAAACAACTTTTAATCCAATGCTTTGTCCGGTAATAGGATTAGACTCTCCATAAACCAAACAATCAACAATGCCTTCAATTTCAAGTACAACTCCCTCAATTTCTGAAGGTAAAACTTTCTCTCCCCCTACATTGATGACTTCTTTTATCCTACCAATGATTTTAATGTATTCTTCGTTGTTTTCTATTAATGTTTCAACGATATCGCCAGTTTTAAACCATCCATCTTCAAAGGAATTATTTGAAGCATTGAGATAACCCAATGCTTGTGTTTTGGATTTTAGCCATAATTCGTTATTGATTATTTTATATTGGGTGTGTGAAGTATCAATTTTTATAAAGCCTTCAGTGGTTTTTGAATTTTTTGTTTTTATTGCATTTGTTTCACTTGTCCCAAAGCTTTGTTTGAATTTTACAAATGGAAGAGATTTTTTTAAGTTTTTTAGGATTTTTTCAGGCATTATTTCTGAGCCATGAATGATCATTTTTAGTGAGCTCAAGTCATATTCTTCAAGCACCCCACTTAATAGCAGTAACTTTAAAAAAGTTGGAGAAGCTGGGAGGATTTCAACATTGTGTTTTTCAATGAGTTTGCAGACTTCTGAAGGTGTTCGTTTTTTAGGGATAGTGAGTGTTCCGCCAATAGCAAGTTGATTGAAAAGCACATCAATACCGGCTATGTGATCAAGTAAAAATATTCCTGCAGTGTTTGTTGGATTGGGTATTTTTTGTGAGTATGAATCTAGCATTGAATCAAGATTATGCACTATCCCTTTTGGTTTCCCTGTGCTTCCGGAGCTAAAAAGGATGAGTCCACTTGTTTGTTTTTCTTTTAGATATTGGATAAAAGGATGAGTATTCTTTTGAAGTTTGGAGATTTTATCTTTAGTGATGATAAATTCAATAGGAGAGTCTTGTAGATAATGGTTTGGATTTTCTGGATTTAAAGGAGCAATAATGCATTTTTTTATGCTTAAAGACAATAGTATAGCTATGGATTGAAAACTATAATCACTTATGAGGGCAACTATGCTTTGATCTGGTATTTCTAATGAGTAAATTGATTGTTTGATTGATTCATATAAATTTGCGTAGGTATACTTTTTATCTTTATCAATGATAGCAAGAGAGTCTTGATAATTTTTTAATCTTTCAAAAAATGGATGTTTTATGACACTTTGCATAAAACATCCAAAATATCAAAATCGCACTCAAAAAAACAATAAGTAGAAAAACTATCTACCCCCCCCCCATATATGTTGTTGATTTTCTGATTTTTTTAAACCTCTGTGTCATTTCTAATTTTTCTACAACAGTTATTTTGGTTGGAATTTTATAATTTGATAAATACTTTTTACAATGTTTCCTGATGATTTTTTTTAATCCAATTTTATCATTACAATCCAATATTTTTGAATCCAAAACAACTTTTAATCCAATGCTTTGTCCGGTAATAGGATTAGACTCTCCATAAACCAAACAATCAACAATGCCTTCAATTTCAAGTACAACTCCCTCAATTTCTGAAGGTAAAACTTTCTCTCCCCCTACATTGATGACTTCTTTTATCCTACCAATGATTTTAATGTATTCTTCGTTGTTTTTTTGAAATGTTTCCACCAAATCACCAGTTGCGAAATATCCCTTATGGTCAAATGCAGGTTTTGAGGTATTGAGATAACCCAATGCTTGCGTGTCTGATTTGAGGTAGAGCTGGTTATCGAGGATTTTATAAGCAATTCCTTCTAATTTGAAGGAATTTTGTGAAGTTTTTGTCTGAATAATGCCTATTTCTGTAGTGCCAAATGTTTGATGAAACCTAACTTTTGGGAATGCAAGTCTGAGTTTGTTTAGGAGTGAATCTGGCATTTGTTCTGTTCCGTAGGTGATGATTTTTAGTGAACTCAAATCATAAGCTTGATAGACATTACTCAAAAGAAGCAAATTTAGGAGTGATGGACTTGCTGGTAGTAGAGAAATTTTATAATCTTGAATGATTTTAGCCAATGCTTGAATATTTTTTCTGTCTTTTATCCCCACACCACAAGCTCCAATCGCAAGTGTGCTAAAAAGAGTATTGAGTCCACCAATATGATCAAACATTAAGAAAAGTAAAATATACATAGATTTTATTTTTTTATTTAGATAAGAATCTAGTAGTTTGTCAAGATTATGTAGGATCGCTTTTGGTTTACCTGTCGAGCCGCTTGAAAATAATATCAAACCACTTTTTTTTTCAAGATTTTGCAAAATTGGATTTTTTTCATATTTTGTATTGAGTGTTTTAAATATTCCATTTTGATAAAGGAGATTAGCTTTTGCCTCATAAAGCTTCAAATCAATTGTATTGTCATTAGTCAGAGGGGTAAGGATAAGTCTTTTTTCAATCCCAGCCAAAAATAGACTCAAGCTATCAATATCATAATCGCCAATAAGACCTATTATTGATCCTGATTGGATTTTTTTCAAATATTGAAGTTTGTTCTTTGTGTGTTCAAGTAAGGTTTGATAACTATAGGATTTGCCTTCGTAAATGAGTGCTTGTTTGTCTTTAAAGGTGGTGAGTTTTTGTAAAAATGGATGGGTAAATTCAGCCATTTATTCCCCCAAGATAGAGTATTTGACCTGTGATAAAATCACTTTTTTCGCTGATAAAAAACTCAATAGCATTGAGTACATCTTCAAAAGTTCCAAATCTTTTGATAGCTTGTCTTGAAAGTAGAGCATCCATTTTTTGTTTGGGGACATTTTTTATCAAATCTGTTGGTACGGGAGTAGGTCCAATTGCATTTACTGTTATTTCAAAAGGAGCGAGTTCTTTGCTAGCTACTTCTGTTAAATTCACAATGGCTGCTTTTGAAGCTGCATAGATTGCTTCTCCTTCTAGCCTTAAAGGTGTAGCGACTGTGGTAAAATTGATAATCCTAAAGTGTGCGTCATTGCCTTCTTTTTTGAATTTAGAATGATTAACACTCATAATCTTTGCACATTCTCTGATGAATAAAAAACTCCCAAATACATTTGTAGAAAATATATTTTGTAAGGTTTTAAATGGTGTCAAAAGGAGGTGATTCATAGAAGCTATGCCAGCATTATTGAGTAAAATATCAATCTTGCCAAATTCTTTTTGTATCGCTTTTGTCATCTTAACGACTGCTTTTTCATCACTTACATCTAGCTCAAAATGCTTATAATTGGGATGATGTATGCTGGATTCACCCCTTGAGCATCCACATACAATATGCCCTTTTTGCAGATAATACAAACTCAAGTCTTTTCCGATCCCTTTTCTTGTCCCTGTGATGATAAAGATTTTTTTCATTGGCAGGGAGCTTGAGTGGTTTTTTCATCAATGAGTTTTGAGATATATGCACTTAAAGTACTCACATCTTTGAAGGGTGAACTTCTTTGGCTCATAGCTTTTTCATCAGCTATGGTTATATCAATCCCCATTTCATCACTCAACCCCATTTCTATATCTGATATGAGAGAAACCAGAGCCAAAGAGTCTAAATTGCCATCAACACCATAAATTTTAGTGTTTTTATTAGGTTGCTTGAGCAATTCATTTTCAAGCTCATCGCTCAAATTTTGCAGGGATTGATAAATAAGATTTTGTATTTTTTGTTCTATTGGATTCATATTGCACTCCTTATTTGATTTGGTTAAAAACATAGTTGAAAATATTGCTACTTTGATAGCCATATTTGATATGCATAGCTTTGACGCGTTTATTTTTTATCACATCTACCCATAGATAGATATATTGGATATTTTTTTTCTTCATATCTTGATAATATTTTTCCATCAATGCAATGATTTCAAATGGCATGGCTTCAAGATTGAGTAGATAGTTAAAATGAGCTGTTTTGGCATTGAGAGTATAAATACAATAGGCTTTGATGATGGAATCCTCTTTTATGACGATTGCCTGCTGATTTTTTAGGAGTTCAATGATGGTTTTTTTGTCTGGTAGATGGTCAAATCTGATGTCAAAATCTCTATATAAGCTTTGATGGATAAAATCCAAATCGTTTTGAGTAGCATAAAAAATATTATTTGGTTCTGGGATAGGTTTCATTTTTAATTGAAGATTTTTAGTCTGGATTAGCATTTTTTCATATTTGCCTTCAAGTTTAAAATATTTTTGAATGATATTTTTTAGATTTGATTCTAATTCGCCTTTTTGGACAATGTGAAGACTTAGATTGTCAAATGGAAGATTTTTAAGTGTTGTGTCAAAATCCTTTAAATCTGAAGTGATGAAATACATTTGATAAAAAGATTCAATCAATTTGAGGAAAATCAATGTTTTTTGTGTTTGGCTCAGGAGGAGTGGTTTTTGAATTGGGGAAAAATAGTTAGTATAAATGCAGTTATGTGGGAGATTTTGCTTAAAACTACAAATTTCATTTGGATTCAATACCTTCATTAACATATCTTTTCTTGATAATAAGGAAGGTAAATAGGGTTATTTGAATATTTTTTTAATGCCCCCCCCCCCAAGCCTTTTTCTTCCAGAAGCATATAAATATTATTTTTGTTTAAAAGCATAGAATCTGTTTTGATTATAGGATTGTTAAGTTTGTATTCTGTGATAATATATTCAGTTTGTGATATTTTTATTTTTGGCTTAGGCAGTATGCCTTTGGTGTCCATACTCCTAAGGAATGCACTGATTTTTTCTTTTCCCCATTCAATATCTAAGAATCCATCATTGGGGAGTTGATTTGATTTTTTTGGTTTGATATCAGAATATGGCATTGGGTATGTATTCAATTTATCATTGAGTAAATTTTGTTTGATTTGTAAAAATGTTTTTATACCTAATTGCATAAGGTTTTTGATGAGCTTGAAGCTTGTGATATCATCATCTAGCTGGATATTTTCTTGAATGATGATATTCCCACTATCAATATCTTCTGTGACTATATGCCAAGTGATTCCTGTTGTGCTATCTTGATTGTAAATGCTCCAAATGGGTGCATTGACACCTTTATATTGAGGAAGAAGAGCATTATGAAAATTGATGATCTTGAAATTATTTTTTGAAAGGATAACAGATGGGAATATATAATTGTTGTTAGCACTAATGATGAGGGTTGGAACATTGATTGTGGATAAAAAATTTGTGATCTGAAGAGAATCTTTGAAATCTTTATAAAAAATTTCTTTTTTTTCACAGAAAGTTTTTAGCATACAAAAATAATTGGGTTTATAAGAAATTACTTCAATAAAGGATTTGAATTCAAAGAGATGTTTCAAGATTTCTAAAGCTATAGTTCCTTGTCCCATCAAGATTATTTTTTTATAAATCATATTCAAGCTATCCTTCAAAGAGGAAAAAATAATTGTTTATTATTCAACTTTCCTATTTTTTGATGGCAAATTTTATACTAAAAGGTTTTAATATCTTATTAAAAAATTTCCAAATCATAAAATGAGGTTCCTAGGGTTTTGGGATTTTATATATCTATAATGGTTTTTTGTTTTTGACGATTCCTTTGATAGCAATTCTATCAAGCTTTCCATTTGCATTTAAGGGCAATTTTTCAAATAAAATATATTCTTGAGGTAGCATATATTTGGCTATTTTGTTTTGGAGATGTTTTAAAAATTGTGTTTTTGATATTTTGTTTGAAGATTGATAGCACAGGATGATTTTACCTTCATCATACACCACACATACTCCTTCTATAGCATCAAAATCTCCTAATGCAAGCTCAATTTCTCCAAGTTCTATACGGTAACCATTGTGTTTGATTTGTTGGTCTTTTCTGCCTGTGAGTATGATATGTCTATCAGCAGTATAATAACCCAAATCACCTGTTTTATATACCCTATCTTCATATTTTTGATGTAGAGGGTTTTGAATAAAAACTGAATTTGTTTTTTCCAAATCATTATAATAACCTAGTGAAAGACAGCTGCCACGAACACAGATTTCACCTATTTGATTTTTGGAAGTAATTTTTTGGTTTTGCATATCAAGTAAGAAGATTTGAGTATTTCTGCAGGGTTTGCCTATGGGAATGGGTTGTGTACTATCAAAATCTTTTTGGATAATATGATAAGCACAAATATCTGTGATTTCACTAGGTCCGTATAAATTCCCAAAGGTAACATTTGTGTAATGGGATTTAAAATACTCAAGCACTTTTGCATTCATTGCTTCGCCTCCAAAAAATATTTTTTCTAATTTGGGTTTGCATATTTGAAGTAGGTTTTGATTTTGGATAGTATTTAAGATAGAAGGTACCCAATAGATGTAGTTGATGTGTTTTTCTTCTAAGAATTTTAGGCTTTCTATAGGGAAGATGAATTTTTCTTCAGGGATGAGGATGAGGGTATTGCCTATACTAAAAGTGGGGTAGATATCAAAGAGAGATTTATCAAAATAAAAAGGTGATTGATTGCCAATAATATCATCAGGTTTAGGACAAATCTTATCTTCATTCAAAATCCATTCAATATAATCAATAATAGAACGATGAGATACTACTACTCCTTTTGGGATACCTGTAGAACCTGAAGTATTGATAATATAAGCAGGGTCTGTATCGATCCTAGATTCAAAATTAGTTTTAATTGGCTGAATTTTTTGGATCAAATCTTCAATCAATAAAATCTTTTTATTTTCAATAATACCTTCTAATTTAGATTGATTGACTTTATCGGTGATGATAAAATCAGGATTGATATTTTCTAAAATAGATTTTAATCTTTCTTTAGGGCTTTTAATATCCAAAGGCATATAAACATTTCCAGAAAGTAAAATCCCTGCTATAGATAAAAGTGATTGGATATTTTTAGGGAGGAAAATGGCTATAGGCACACAATCAATTTTTAAGCCTACTAGATATGTTGAGATATAAAGAGAAAATTGATAAAAATCTTTAAAATTTAAGCAATCAGAAGTATCCTCAAATCCTATTTTATCGGGATATTGTTGGACTGTTTTTTCTAAATATTCAATGACATTGATTTTCACTGGTTTGCCTGTTTTTCCCTTTTTAGGATAAAAAATACCCCTCATTATACCATATCAACTTAGTAACCAATATTACTCTTGCCTCCATCAAGAATAATATTTTGACCATTTATCCAACCTGCAGACTCAGATAATAAAAATTCGATTAAGGAAGCCACATCTTCGCATTTTCCATCTCTAGTAGGAGATGGCTTTAAATTATTTTGATGCAGGTGTGTATTGCTTGTAGTGAGTATATTCCCAAGTTGGATAGAGTTTACCCTTATTGTGTCGCTAAGCTCATTACAAAGAGTCCTGCTTAAAGAGTCTAACCCAGCTTTTGTGGCAGCATAAATACTTGAACCTTTATATCCTCTGATAGCAGAAATACTTGAGATTAAAAGGATATTTTTAAGATAAGCTTTGTTTGTTTTTTTGAGTAAGGTTTTGATGATTTCACAACAAGAAAAAAAGTTAATATTGAAAGTCTCTAGGCTTTGAGTATAATCAAAGTGTTTTATAGCACTAAAATCTGCATACCCTGCACAATGGATAAAAGAGCTTATACCCCCCCCCCCTCCCATTTAGAGATTTTAGAAATTCATTTATGATAATTTTAATGTTTTGTATTTCTTTGAGATCTAATAGGAGTATTTTGTGATTTTTTTGATTGTGTAATGTTTGAAGGGTTTGTTGAAGTTTTAAGTGATTGCGTCCGGATAATAGCAACGAGTGATTTTTAGACAAGGTAAGTGCGATTTTTTTGCCAATATCTGAGCTTGCTCCATTCAGGAGTGTATAATTCATAAAGCAACCTTTTTTTCATGAACATAAGTTTTATCTAAAAAATCTCTTGGATAGGGATTTTCAAGCATAAAATCAATGTTTTTTTCAATAGCCTGAGTGATGATTTGATAAGAGATAGATTCTTCTATTATTTGGATTTGACTCCCTCCTAATTTAATTTTTTTGATCGCATTGAAGTTATCAAGAGTAGTATTAAGGGTATCATCTTTAAAGGCTTCTACATTTGCATACCTTACGGGTAATATAAAAGTATCTTGATATGTTTTATTTTCAAGGATTATATTCCCTTCAAAGGCTTTATCATATCGATATGGTACTTCAAGCATACGTTCAATATAGTGCGAATAGGTGAAACAATCACACACGCGGTTGCCAAAGAAGATAAATTTTACATCTTTTTTATGATGGAGTTTATCAAATAGGCTGTTTTTTCCACAAGAGTGTTTACCGATATCAAAAAGTCCTTTATCTTTGCCTATGATAGAACATGATAGCAATGGATCTATAGTTCGTCTTGCTTGAGGGAGTTTTCTAAAATATTCGCTAAAAATGCCCATTGGTGATTTTGTATTTTGATGATCAAAATCTTCTTTGGCACAGAAACTAAAACTAAAAGTAGGTACAATCAAGTTCGCAACATTCAACGAAGCAAAAATATCAAAAATATGATTCAAAAGTTCTTTTTTGCTCAAATCCGTATTAGGCATCCCAAAATTTAGCTCAGAGTGTATGAATAGATAATCACATTCATTAGCTTTTAGTTCTAATAAAGCATTATGAATATCATTTTTTGTTATCTTTTTGTCTTTATGGGTAAAAAGGATTAGGTTTTTATCTAGCATATATTTTAGCCTTTGGAGAATTAGATTTTTGATTCAAGTGCTATACCCCCCATCAATAATAAGTTCTTGACCACTTATCCATCTTGAATGGAGTAGAAAATTTACCCCTTCTGCAATGTCTTGACATTTTCCTTCTCCGAGTGGGTATTTTTTGAGTGTTTTTTGTTTTTGTTCTTCATTGTAGATGAGTGTCCCCATTTTTGTCTCAAAAATAGTTCCAGGAAGAATTGAATTGACTTTAATATTTGGAGCAAGTTCTAAACTTAGACTTTTCATATAGGCATCTAAACCTGCTTTTGTTGAGGCATAAAAACCATCTCCTACCTCACATTTTTGACTCGAAATGCTAGAGATAAAGATGATATTTTTAAGGTTTTCTCTTGCATTTTTTTTGAGGAGGTATTTATTGATAGCCATTGCAGAGTATAGATTGACATTGGCACAATCAAGCATTTCATTATAATTGAAATTCTTTGCATATGAAACATAATTAATCCCTGCACAATGAATAAATCCTTGAATTTTGATTTCTTTGAGGAGATTTTGTATTGATTTTTCTGTGGATTGTATATTTGATAAATCACAAGTGAGTATCTTGTGATTTTGAGGATTATCTAGGCTTTGTAATGTAGATTTTAACCTATCATTATCTTTGGCACATAGGATAAGAGAATAAGAATGTGCAAGATTTGCAGCAATCGCTTTGCCAATCCCAGAGCTTGCTCCTGTTAGAAGCATATAAGTTTGCATTATTGTTTCTTTTTTTGAATTATTTGTAATAAATCACCTATTGTTTTGGCTGATTTGATTTCATTGGTGTAAAGGACAATGTTGTATTCTTTGTCCAGAAATGTTATTAGGGTGATTATACTTAAGCTATCCCAATCCTCAAAATCTTCTAACACATCAGTGTCATTGATAGATTCTGTATCAAGTATATCTTGAAGTTTCATGTAGATTTTTTCCATTTTATTTTCCTTTTAGTTGAAGTTAAAATATTCATTTTTGCCGATAATTTGAGCTGGGTTGCCAAAAGCGATACAATCATCCTTTAGACGTTTGAATACAATGCTACCTGCTGAAATTTTGCAGTTATTCCCTATTTTTGATTTTGGAAAAATGATTACATTTGGACCTAAAAAATTCCCATCCCCAATGGATGAAAATCCTCCAAATCCACAATAAGAATTGATTGCATTGTAGCTCCCAATTATGCAGTCATGTCCTATTGCACAAAATCCATTGATTATATTTGCATTGCCTATTTTAACATTAGAAGCTATTGAATTGAATGGTGTTATCACATTCCCCTCTCCAATATTATTAATATTAGTAACAAAAGCTTTAGGAGAAATCAAGTTATAAAATTTAACACCCTTTTTTTTCAGTAAATGATAAATTTTATACCTGGCAATAGGATCTCCAATGGTTATGGCAACAAAATCATTTTCCTTAAAATCATAATCATCATAATGTCCCATAAAGAATCTTTCTAATCCATAAGGCTTAAGATCATTGCTAGTAGAAAGAAAACCTTTGAAAGAAATATCTTTATGTAAAGCCATCACATCACATAAATATTCATAACACTCACTGCCAAAACCACCAGCACCAATAAAAATAATTTCTTTCATTTTTTATCTTTTAGGGTAATGAGGTTTATGGATGGGATAGACTCAAGATCCATTATAATTCCTGAAAGTGTGAGTCCCACACCAAATCCACCAAAACAGATTTTTAAATGATTCTGATTGAGTTCATTTTTTAGATTGAAACAAATATTAAGAGGTATAGTGATACCACTCCCATTCCCAAAATTTTCAACAATATTATTGGGCATTTTTTGATGAGGGATTTGAAGTTTGTCAGCTAGTTTTTCTAACATAAATTTATTGGGTTGGTGGAAAATGAAATAATCAATTTCTTCTTTCATAAGGCCTGCATTTTTTAGCAATGAATCTACCATATCAGGAACGTATTCTTGCACAAAGCTAAAGACTGAGGCTCCTTCCATTTTTAAATTATTCAGACTCCTGATATTGCCATCTTCATCTTCAAAATCTTTGGCTGTTTTATCAGTACTTGGAAGTTTGAATCCTCCTGCAGGGATGGAGATAGAAAGGGCATTTTCTCCAAAAGTCTGGTTGAAACAAAAGATTTCATTTTTTTGCTCACTATTTTCTATAATAGTAATGCTTCCCCCATCTCCTACAAGCGGGTAACTATTACGATCTTTTGGATTGACCTTATGGCTCAAAATATCAGAATTAACAATCGCTACTTTTTTTATGCAGGGATTTTCTAGCATAAAAAAGGCTTGGAATAATCCCTGAACAAACCCAGCACAACCTTGATTGATATCAAAACATAAAATATCTTTTTTCAAACCAGTTTTGTGTTGAATGATAGTAGAAGTTTGTGGGATTATATAATCAGGCGATTGGGTGATATAGATGAGTACATCAATATCTTGAGGTGCAATGATTTTATTTTCAAACAGAAAAGAAAATCCTTCAATGATAAAATCTGAGGCAAGTGTGTTTTTTGAAGCGATGCAGTGTTTGTTGTATCCCATTAGTTCTTTTAGGATTTTTGATTTTTTTGGAGGAAAATTATAGTTTTTTATCTCATCATCAAAAAAGCTTTCATTTTCAGGGAGTATAGTTGTGATTGATGTGATTTTTTTGCCAAAAAAGTTGAAATTCATTTTCGACTTTCTTTTATAAGTTTGCTTATATCTTCAAGGGTATTAAAGTATTTTGGAGTGATTTTGCTCCCATCAATAGAAATACCAAATTCTTTGTCAATAGCTGATACTAGAGAAATGATATCAAAAGAGTCAAAAATGCCATCATTGACAAATTCTATATTGTCTTCAAGGGGTTCTAGGTCGGGTCTGAGATCAAGGATGATTGCTTTTATTTTTTCTTCCATTTTTATATTTCCTTATTCATTTAATTTGTATGGCTAACTTCAGTAAGGTTCTTAATACTATTGAGTTAGTCAAGACTTTGTAGTTATTTTCAATGATTGTTTTTAGTATGAAAGTAGTTTTGTGTGCAAGGAAATTCAAATGTCTTAAAGGCTTAAGATCATTGCTAGTAGAAAGAAAACCTTTGAAAGAAATATCTTTATGTAATGCCATCACATCACATAAATATTCATAACACTCACTGCCAAAACCACCAGCACCAATAAAAATAATTTCTTTCATTTTAAGCACACTGTAATAAGATAGAAGAAGTATGAATAGAGAAAGAAAGAGAAGCTTTATGAGGTTTTAGTTTGTTATGCCCCCCCCCCCATTGAGATTTTTTAGATTTTAAGAGTTCTTCTTCAAGTTGAAGGATATTTTTACTCCTTTCTAAAATCCGTTTAGCTGGAATACCAAAATAAATCCCCCATTCTTTTGTGGGTCTATTGATAAGGCTAAACACTCCTACACTGACACCTTCTGCAAGGTTTCCACCTGGCAAAATAATACTATTACAACCAAGTAGGGAATGTTTTTGTAATCTGATTGTTTTTGAGCTGATTTGCCTATATTTTTCAGGAACACAGGGTCCTATAAGTCCATTCCCTGAAAAGTCATCGCTACTACCCAAGATTTTACATTGGATGCTTATGCCTGCAAAATCCTCAATAAATATACCTTCTTTTTTAGCCATCACAACGCTTCCTGTAGCAATATGAACAAAATTACCTATAGTGACATATCCAGAAATGATTACAAAATCATCAATACGGACATTATTGCCAATACTGATTTTTTCTGGATTATAAAAGCTTGCTTTTTTACTTAAAAAAATATTATTACCAATAGATTTGAATCCTAAATGTTCAAGTTCTTTTTTTGTGTAAAAACTATCCATAAACTGCCTATATTTTTGCTAGCTATTATACCTCATTAGAATTAAAGTTTCAATATATGAACAATTTAAGAGAAGGGTGATTTTAAGATTTTTATGATACCTGTTTTCTTTAGGATTTGTGAGATTTTTGATTGTGATATTTTTTGTCTGATACATAGCATTGAAGTCATTTGTTTGTAAGCAAAATCATGATTTTTGAACCAATGTTCATTTTTTCGCCGGTTTGCTTTAGAAAAATCTTGAGAAAAAATATTATCAAAAAAATTCATCAAAGCTTTATATTGTTTGTCTGGATAATCAGTTGGGGAAAATGCAGGTTCTTTTAAAATATTTTCAAATAATGTGTTGTTATTATCTATTTTGATGATTGTTTTGATGGCTTTATCAAAATCATTAGAATCCAAAATATTTATAAAAGCTTTTTGATTTAGCCCCCCCCCCCATAGCAACTTTTTGATCTCCCCAATAAATAGGGATTGTTTGAGCACCAAAGGCTTGAATAATTTTTTCGGTGCTATAACCATTAGCAGAAGAATTTTCAAATGCTATTGAGAATTTATAATCTTTCATGAATTCATATTTAGAAGTTGAAAAATCACCATTAATGATTGGCAAAGTTCTGCCAATGTTGTTACGATATGAGCCTGCACTATCGACTTTTTTATATAGGCTTAGTGCTTCAAAAAATTCTTCACGTAATTTGGAACTATCAGAGTGAGAATAAATAAAATTACAAAATTTAGTTTTATTTTTAAAGTTTTCTTTTGTGATAAGGTGTTTGTTGCGAGCTCTATATAAATCTTTTTCATATATCAGATAAAGCGGGTATCTGATATATCTATCTTCAAAATCTATATGATGAAAGCCAATCGCATAATCACATACATTAAAATCAGGACAAATATTTTCACCTGTAAAAAATATCCTTATACAATCATATTTTGTGTGTTCATACCCGAAGACTGAATAAAGGATATAATCAGGATTTTCATCTTCTATGACATTATATTTTTTGCGTAAGTGTTTGATAAAATAATTTTCATCAAAATTTTCATTTCGCCACCAATCTGTTATTTTAATTTTTATGAGAGGTTTGATTTGAGTTCCTTGATGATTTTATCTTGTGTGTTTTTATCCAATCCGATATAAATAGGCAAACAAAGGATGCGATTGGCTATGTCTCTTGATATAGGGCATTCATTATTTTTCAGAAACGGAAGGGTATCAAGACTTGGATAAAAATACCTTCTTGGAAAAATATTTTGATTATTTAGGGCATGAAGGGTTTTGAGCAGTATTGTTTCATTTTCAAAAAGAATAGGGAAATAGTGATGATTGTTATTTGAGTTTTGATTTTGCTTTTGGAAAGAAAAATGATCTTTGAGGTTTGAGTAATAATAATCCCAGATTCTTTGTCTTTCTTGCAGGATAAAATCCATTTCTTCTAATATGCAAAGACCCATAGCAGCGTGGAATTCACTATTTTTTGCATTGATACCAAGCGTGTAGGGTAGGGAATTTTTCAGACCAAAATTAATGATTTCTTTGGCTTGGCTTATCATAGCCCAATCTTGGCATACAATCCCCCCACCTTCTATAGTGTGAAAAAGTTTTGTGGCATGAAAGCTAAGGGTTGAAATATCTCCATAATTTAAAATATTTTTTTCTTTATAATTGACTCCAAAAGCGTGTGCAGCGTCATAGATGATTTTGAGTTGGTGTGTTTTTGCAATTTTTTCAATCTCTTCAACTTCGCAAGCATTACCAAAGACATGTACAGGCAAAATAGCTTTTGTTTTCTGATTGATTTTTGATGCAATCTTTTTAGAGTCTATACAGAAAGTTTTTTTATCAATATCGCAGAATTTAGCTTTAAGTCCTTCCCAAGATAATGTTGAACTTGTAGCTACGAAGCTAAAAGGAGTTGTGATAACCTCATCTGTAGCTTTTAGTCCTATGAGTTTGTAGGCAATTTGTAGTGCAATAGTCCCATTGGTGACAAATAAAATATGAGGGATTTTGAGGTATTCGCATAGTTTTTCTTCTAGTAATGTAGAAAGAGGACCGAAATTAGTGAGGTGATGATTTTTCCAAATACTATCAAGATATTGGTGGTATTTTTTTATATCAGGTAGGTAGGGTTTATTGACATTGATGTGCATAAATATCCTTTATGAGTCAAATGATAAAATTTTAAAAAATTTGATCATAAAAATTCACTATTAGTGATGTCTAGACTGAGTTTATTGAGTGTCCGATTGAAGCTATCATTCCTGCATAGTATAGGGCATTGGGCACAATTAATTGATTCATAAACTTCGCGGATTCTAGCTCCACGCCATATTTCTTCAAGCGTTTGTTCTTTGAGGTCACCTAAAAAGTGTTTGTCACTCTGCCTGAAATGTAAGCAAGCCCAAACTTTAAAATCTGCACTGATGACAGTGGAGAAAAACATCCCATGGCATTTATCATAACCTCGATAAGAAACATCACTCATCTCTTTATATTTTTGATAACTTGCTACGATTTTAAAATCATCACTCTCATATTTTTTGCGGAGTTTTTCTAAAATAGGGAGGATATCTAAAGTATTACCTGTAAAAGGTCTGAATTGTGCAAAATCCGCACCTCTTTCTTTGACTAGTTGCACAAAGGGTTCCATATCTTTTTGTGTGAGTTCAGAAGTGAGGAAACCTACCCCAAAGCTTGTTTTAGAATTTAGCTCTTTTTTGATTCTAGAAAATAAAGCAATATTTTCAAGTGTTTTTTCAAAATGATGTGGTTTCATCCCATGAATTTTTCCATACATTTCAGGACTGCCTGCATCTAAGCTTATCCTAAAATATTCAAGGTTGCTCGCGATGATTTTGGCTTTGTTTTCATCTAAATTCATTCCATGTGAGTTCAGACCAATATTCATCCCTGCTTTTTTGATGAGTTCAATAGCATATTCAAAATAAGGGCTTACAGTGGGTTCACCTCCTCCAGACAAGATGACGCCTTTATTGTCAAGACTTTTTAGACCTTCTACCACTGCTTCTACTTGTTCTTTTGAGAGTTCTGCATTATTTTCATTATGTCCACAGCAACCAGGGCATCGATGATTGCATTTATTTGTTAAATCCAATTCTGTCACTATCAATGTTTTATGAAAATTAAAAAAATAATCAATCTTGTTAGAGTATTGAAGTATTTTTTCATCAGAATTGAAATTATTGATTTTTTTCATTTTTGCTCCGTTATCTTCTTATCTTCCCTTGATTTTTATACATATTTTATCAGATGGATAAACTTGATTGATGAATATTATAAAGATACTCCCCATAACCACTTTTTTCAAGTATTTTTGCTCTTTTTTTTAAGAGGATTTTACTAATCCAGCCGTTATTATAAGCTATTTCTTCTATGCAAGCAATTTTATAGCCTTGTCTGTGTTCAATGGTTTGGACAAAACTACTTGCTTCAATTAGACTATCGTGAGTTCCGGTATCCAACCAAGCAAATCCTCTGCCAAATATTTGTACTTTGAGTTTTTGTTTTTGTAGGTAGTATTTGTTGACATCTGTTATTTCGAGTTCACCCCTAGTGCTAGGTTTGATATTTTTGGCTATTTCAATAGCAGTATTATCATAGAAATAAAGTCCAGTGATTGCAAATTTGCTTTTAGGATTTTTTGGTTTTTCTTCTAAGCTGATGACTTGATTTTTATTATCAAATTCTACAACACCAAATCTTTCAGGGTCTTTTACGGGATAAGCAAAAATAGTTGCTTCTTTGTTGAGTGTATTTTCTCTGGCATTTTCAAGCATTGGATATAGACCACGTCCATAAAATATATTGTCCCCTAAAATAAGGGCGATATCATCTTGTTTGATAAAATCTTGTGCAAGAATAAGCCCTTGTGCAAGACCATCAGGTTTTTTTTGGATACAGTATTGTATGTCCATCCCTAGCCAAGATCCATCCGCAAAAATATCTTGAAATGATGAAATATCTCTAGGAGTGCAGATGATGAGTACTTCTCTGATTTTTGCGAGCATTAGGATTGATAGAGGATAATAAATCATAGGCTTATCATAAATAGGTAGGAGTTGTTTGGATAGTGCAAGGGTTGTTGGATAAAGTCTTGTCCCGCTACCACCAGCTAAAATAATGCCTTTCAAAGAGATCCTCCAGAAAACTGAATTTGGGTATTTTAGCTTAAAAATTTTGATAATCAAATTAATGTTTTTACCAACCTTTTAGATTTGTCATATATTTTTTTATAGAACTTGATTTTTAGGAAAAAAAGAGGTTCTTGTTTTGATAGTTTTTTTAATCGATAAAAAAATGTTTGTTGTTTATATATATCAATGATTGTTGAAGTGAGCTGATTGAAAAATTCTTTCGCAAAAGGTGTGTGGACTAAATAATAAAACCATAGATCTGATTTTGGAATATTTGGGTATTTCCAAGGTTTTTTATTTCCATCATAATGGATTTGAATAGGGTTTATGCGAGCTTGTGTGATTTCTTCTTCAGGGTAAGTCACAGGAGTTAATTTTTCCCATTTTTCACCATATCTTTGCCACATTGTGTGGCTTATCATATGTCGTAAACTCAAGCTCTTTATGTAAGGATAACAGACAATATTGAGTATATCTTGTTCAGGTTGGATGAGTTTGTGGGCATTTTTGATGGCATAATCAATCATTTTTTCTTCTATTTTGTCTTTGCGTATTTGTTTGAGGTTTGCGATAAAGTATCCTGCACCTATCCCATTCATTATAGATTCTAATTCAATTTTGCTAAATTTTTTATACCCTTCTTTCCAGCCTGTGAGAGGGAATATATTATTTGGATTGGTTGATTTGATGCCACTTAAGTAAATTTTTTCATCTGTATTGAAAGCTAAAAAACTTTCTTTAACATCATCTAAAAAAATCACATCAACATCACTGATGATTATTTTCTCATATTGAGGGAAGAGACTTGATGCGACTATTTTATAAAAGATTTCTTTGGCAAAATGGTGTTTTGTAAGTATGTTATTCCAAAGATTTTCGAAACGATCTGTATCTTGGATAAGTTTTAAAGAAGCGAATGCAAAAGGAGTGAAAATTTGTTGGAGTTTTTGTATTTGAATTTGTGAAATATCATTATGAATGACATAGAATCTATATTCTATATTTTCATATACCCCCCCCCCCATTTAAAGATTTTTTGATATTTTCTAATAGCGAGTAGAATGCTACTGCTGCGGGAATAACATAATGTGTGTCAAAGCAAAACATAAGTGGGATGATTTGTTTTTCTTTCATAGGATTTTGAAGACCTTTTGTTGAATTTTTGAGAGTAAATATTTTTTGTATTTTAGCTTAAAAATTTTGACAAATATTTTAAATAAAGAGGATTGGATTTACCAAGAATCTAAAGCTTCCTTGACAACATTGATGACACAATCAATCCCACCCGCAAGGCTAAAAAGCCAATATTTGTGTAAATATATCCATTCAATTTGCTTGGCTTGGGTTTCTAGTTCACTTTGAGTGTATTTGACTACCACTTTGGCAATATCCATTTCTTGATGAAAAATATAAGATTGTAATGCATCGACAAAATAGTCATTGAATTTTTTATCTTCAAAAAGTTTTTTGATATTGTCAATTTCATCAATGAGTTGGTTTAGTTTTTTGAAATTGATTTTTTCTAAATTATTTTGAATATTTAGTTTTTCAAGCTCTTCTGTATATTTGACCACTTTTAAAAATAATTTTTCTATCATAGATTTTTTTTGAGTGCCATATTTGATAATATCAAGACATTTTTGTTTGGCTGTTTTGATATTGGATTTTGAAGTGATATTATCAGGATATGCGAGTTTGATAGGGGCTTTGCAAGTAGAGGTATCTATTGAAGCAATAGCTTCTTTAAAATTCATTTCTAAAGCACCATTGATTCTGGCCCCACCCTCTGTAGCATTGATGATTTTTAATTTATGTGAGGTTTGTGCAATATCTTTTTCAAAAAATTCTAAAAACAATTTCCATACTTTTGTTGTTTCTACTTTTCCATTGCCACCATATTTTTCTATGAAAATTTTTTCATCTTCAGGTTTTGGTTTTATTTCTTTGCTGCCATAGAGTGCTTCTTTTGCATGACTTGTCCCATCATCGCCAAAGGCTAAATCTTGCCCTATGAGTATACATTGTTTGAATCCTGAATGCACCACCAGTTCATATGCCATATTAGCTGCACTCATTCCAATCCCTAAATATCCATATTCGTGGAACCCAAAAAGATTCGTATAGCCAAATGGGCGGAAACTGAATTGTTTGATGCCTTTTGTAATTGATTCTTTGATTTTTGGGTGGACAATAGAAGTGATAGCAAATATGACATTTTCTTGAGCAGCTTGTGGTGTGTCATAATAAAATCTTGCCGTTGCTTCAACACGTTCTAAAGAGAGTACGATATCAGGCTTGATACCATATTTGTATAAAATAGGGAAAGAGGCATCAATGCAAAAAAGTGTAACGTAAGGTGCAATTTTTTTGAGTGTGTCTAGTTGTTTGGTTAGGCTTGGACCTGTTGAGACAATGATGGCGGTATTGCGATTTTTTAGATTTTGAACTAGGTTGATGAGTGTGGGAGATGAGAGAACATCAGGAAGATTTTGGATATGTTGTTTGATGCCTATGATTGCATCCCGACTGTCATTCCCAAGACTGATAACGCTATGTTCAATCGCTTTGATGAAATATTGATTGAAAGTTAAAATTTCTTTTTGATGTTTTTCATAATAGTGATTGAAGATATGCAAGTCATAAACTTTTGAATAGATTCTAGATTTTTTATCCATTTCAAAAAGTGAACCTATAAGGTGATATGAGCAAATTTTTGAATATAAAAATATGATTTTATCATTTAATATTTCATCAGAAAAATCTAATAAATTTAAGATGATAAATAAAATTTCAATTTCAGGCTCAATCACAACAATGCGTTTGATCTGTGGATTGCCTAATAAAATACGATAAAATACACCATTCCCAGCTCCATAAAAATAAAGATATGGATAATAGGTATAGGGGGTAAAATCAGTAATTTTTTGCATTGTTTCATCTAGGGGCTTGCCTAAAAAAATAGGAGTATTTGAGCTTTTGTCAATGATATTAAAATTAGCAGCATCTTTGTCCATAAATACTTCAAATTTTTCATTAGGCTTGAGATTAATAAGAGAGAGTGCAAAAAGAGGATCTTTGATTTTTAATGCAGAGAGATTTTTGTCATAAATACTTTTCATAGCTATCCTTGAGATTTTAAGAGGGTTTAAGCTTTTTAACATATCAAAAGATTTTTTTAAGCTTGAAATCTTTTGATAAGTGGTTGAAATCAGTATATTTCAGTATATTATTGGAGTAGTCTTAAGACATTTTGTTGGACGGCATTAGCTTGTGCCATTGCAAAACTACCGCTTTGGGCAAGTATATTATATTTTGAAAAGCTTGCAGATTCAGCAGCAAAATCCACATCCCTGATTTGAGATTCAGCAGATTTAACATTCACTTGAGTGATAGATACATTGTTGATAGTTGCTACAAGTTGTATTTGGACAGAACCTATATCTGCTCGGACTTTATCTAGTTGTGTCCTAGCTGCATCTGCCATATCCATAACAACCATCGCTCCTTTGAGGCTAGTTACACCTGCTCCAAGTCCTTTCCAGTTCAAATCAGCTTGAGCGATATTTCCATTGGCTCCAGAAGCTGAGGCGACATTGGCATCAAATACCCCTCTAATAGATCGCAGATTGACTGTATATTCAGATACACCCTGTGCAGAATGCATACCAATATGGCTAAAATTTACACCACTAACAATAATGTCTCTAGCATCGGTACGTACAAGGGTTAGTCTTCCAACAATAGCGTGATTGAATCCAGATATCCCAGCGAAGTTTCCTCCTCCAAATACTTGTCCAGTAGCACTATTAGCATGGATTGATATAGCCCTACCATCATTAGATTTTAGGTTGATCCTGCCAGTAATATCTAAGAATGCTTCTACCCCTGTTTGGTCTTTTACTGAATTGACAGCATTGATGAGTCTTCCATCAGCGTCATTTTTGTGTACATCATTTATGGTTCCTATAGAGACGCCATTTATAACCAAGCCTCTGATTGTTCCTGATTGGACAGGTAGTCCACCTGTTGCCATTACATTATAAGATGCCCTTACACCTAATTTGTCAGAAAAACGATTGATAACTTCACTGAGTGCCCCGATCCCTGTGCCTGCAGAAGTGGAGATTTTTGCCGTTTCAATTTCATAATCATTCACTCCATCTACTTGTTTGAAATTCAGTGCTACTTCAGTTAAATTTGAACCTGCTGCAGATGCAAGCATTCCAGCCCCATCAAAAGAAGCAGTTTCCATACGGATGTGTCCAATTTTGTCTGAGCTTGTAGGACCAATGGAGGCTTTTACTGTTGTATTTGAATAGGCTCCAATCTGGAATTCTTTGTTTGAGAAACTGCCTGAAAGCATTTGTTGACCATTGAAGCTTGTAGTATTGGCGATATTATCAAGCTCTTCAAGCAGTCTTTGAATATCGCTTTGCAGGGCTTTTCTTGATTCGTTAGTTTGTCCATCTTGTGCTGCTTGGACTGCTTTGGTTTTAATGGTATCTAAAATTTTTATTTGTTCATCCATTGCTTTGTCAGCAACTTGTATCATACCGATGGCATCATTTGCATTTTTGACAGCTTGTCCTAAGCTTTCACTTTGACTCCTAAGGCTATCTGCAATCGCCATACCAGAAGCATCATCAGCGGCTTTATTTATCCTTAATCCCGAGCTTAGTTTTTCTAAAGAACCTGCCAGGTCCCTATTGTTTTGTATTCCTACAGCATGGGCTGTAAGTGCAGCTACATTCGTATTAATCCTAAAACTCATAATCGCATCCTTTGCTAAAATTTATGTTTAATGTTTGATAAGCAAGACTTGTTCCAAAAAAGTTTTTTTAAAAAAACAAAAATGTGTTAGAATTGCCAAAGATTAATAGCTAAAAGAGAAATGATGAAGAACTTGATTATTGTGGAGTCTCCTGCAAAAGCGAAGACTATTAAGAATTTTTTGAATAATGATTATGAAGTAATTGCTTCAAAGGGACATATTCGTGATTTGCCAAAGTCAAATTTTGGTATAAAGATTGAGGATGGGGTTTTTACTCCAGATTATAAAATAGATAAAGATCACAAAGAAATTGTCGAAAAAATAAAATCACTTTCAAAAAAAGCAAAAATAACTTATATAGCTACTGATGAGGATAGAGAAGGGGAAGCTATAGGATTTCATATCACACAAGCCATTGGCAAAGATACAGAAAGTTTTCCGCGTATTGTGTTTCATGAAATTACAAAAAATGCCATAGATTTTGCCTTGAAAAATCCAGGAAATATTGATATGGATAAAGTTAATGCTCAGCAAGCTAGGAGATTGCTTGATAGGATTGTGGGTTTTAAACTTAGTGGTTTGATTTCAAGTAAGATACATAGAGGTTTGAGTGCAGGAAGGGTGCAGAGTGCTGCTCTTAAAATTATTATTGATAGAGAAAGAGAAATTAGAGCTTTTGTGCCAATTGATTATTATACTATTGATGCTTGTTTTGAGGGAGATATTCAAGCAGAATTGAATATCTATGAAGGCCAAAAAATCAAAAAGCAATCTATCACTGATAAAACTATTGCTGAAAAGATGTTAGAAGCATTAAAAAAACTTCCTTACCATGTAGGTGAAATAATCAAAAAATCAAAAAAATCCCCCTCACCACCACCTTTTATGACTTCTACTTTGCAGCAGAGTGCTTCAAATCTTTTAGGGTATTCGCCTACTAGAACAATGTCTATTGCTCAAAGGCTTTATGAAGGAGTAGAGACCAATAATGGCACAATGGGAGTCATCACTTATATGAGGACTGATAGCCTTAATATTGCTAAAGAAGCTCAAGATATGGCTAGAGAGAAGATTTTGAAAGATTTTGGTGAAAAATATTTACCCAAAAAACCTAAAGTCTATTCTACGAAAAATAAAAGTGCACAAGAAGCTCATGAGGCAATACGACCTACAAATATTGGTTTTACTCCACAGATTGCAAGTACATATCTTAAACCTGATGAACTTAAAGTATATACGCTCATATATAATCGATTCTTGGCTTCTCAAATTGAAGATGCAGTTTTTGAAAGTCAAAGTATTACTTTTGTATGTGATAAAGGTGAGTTTAAAGCAAGTGGGAGGAGATTAATTTTTGAAGGATATTACAAGATTTTAGGAGATGAAGATAAGGATAAATTATTGCCAGATTTAAAATCAAATACTCCTATTAGGCTTGAAAAAATTCAAAATAACAAGCATACAACAGAACCTCCACCAAGATATTCTGAAGCATCTTTGATAAAAACTTTAGAAAGTTTAGGTATTGGTAGACCCAGTACTTATGCCCCAACCGTTTCATTATTGCAAAATCGTGAATACATTGTTGTAGAAAAAAAACAGATTTTACCTCAAGAAGATGCTTTTAAGGTCATTGAAATGCTTGAGGCTTATTTTAATGAAATTGTTGATTCGGCTTTTAGTGCTAGTTTGGAAGATAAACTTGATGAAATTGCACAAAATAAAGAGGATTGGCAAGAGGTTTTGAAAAATTTTTATGATCCTTTTATGCAGAAGATTTCAGAAGGTAAACTCAATATTGCTTCTCAAAAAGTCATTATCCCTACAGGAGAATTTTGTCCTAAATGTGGCTCAGAGCTTGTTAAAAGGAGTGGTCGTTATGGAGAATTTATCGCTTGTAGTGCCTATCCTAAGTGTAAATATATCAAACCTCAAGATAAAGAAGATATTCAAACCCAAGAAGTAGATGAGGTTTGTGAAAAATGCGGAAAGCCAATGGTAAAAAAGCACGGTAGGAATGGAGAATTTATCGCTTGTAGTGGGTATCCAGAATGTAAAAATACAAAATCTTTAAAAAATGTACCTAATAAAACTCAAGCGATAAATGAAGTTAAATGCCCTGAATGTGGAGGAGAAATATTTCTTAGGCGAGGGAGAAGGGGGTCATTTTATGGATGTGGGAATTATCCAAAGTGCAATTTTATTACTAATCATCAGCCTATTAACGATAAATGTCCTGAATGTGGGTATATGATGAGTGATAGGATTTATAGGAATAAACATGTCCAAGAATGTATTAAATGTAAGCATCGTATTGAAGTGCCATAATGCAGAGCGTGGTATTTGGTCCTGTTATATCTCGAAGATTTGGAGTGTCTTTGGGTGTGGATTTATCTCCTAGTGTAAAACAATGTAATTTTGATTGCCTTTATTGTGAACTTGAAGGCAAAAAGGCTCAAAATCAAATGAAAGAAGTCTTAGATTTGGAGACTTTAATTCAGAGTGTGATTTCTTCATTGAAAAAAAATCCTAAAATTGATGTTTTGACTATAACCGCAAATGGTGAACCTACTCTTTATCCATATTTATATGATTTTATCAAAACCATAAAACCAAATCTTCCCCAAGAGGTTTCTTCTCTGATTTTAAGTAATGGTTCAAAGTTTGGAGATGAAGAGGTGCAGAAAGCATTGCATTTGTTTGATATTGTGAAATTTTCTCTAGATGGGGTAGATAAGAAAAGTTTTGAGAGAATAGATAGACCTTATCGCGATATTAGGATTGAGGATTTGCTTTCAGGGATTGAAAGATTTGCATCTATTTATAAAGGCGAGTTAGTCGCTGAAGTTTTGTTGGTAGAGGGGATTAATGATGGGATTGAAAATATCAGGTCTATTGTAGAATTTTTGAAACGTATCGAGATAGACAGGGTTGATTTAGGTACTATAGATAGACCTCCTGCTTATGATGCAAATCCACTCAGTTATAAAAGACTCCTAGAAATTGCTAAAGAGTTTGAAGGTCTATATGTAAGTCTGCCATATAGAAAAGAGAATGTTAATTTAGTTCATCAAAAATATTCTAAAAAAGATTTGATAGATTTGATAGCTAGGAGACCTATAAGTGTCATAGAGGCTTCAAATTTATTTGAAGACAAGGCATTGAGCTATCTTGAAGAATTTCTTTTTGATAAAAAAATTTTTATCAAAAAGGTTGCTAATCTGGAGTTTTATACGATTAAAGATTGATTAGTTTTGGAATATAAATGGAATGAGGCTTATTAAAAATAAAATCATTATCCCTAGATTTAATCTTTCCCATTGTCGTTTAAATGTACACATCAATACATATATGATAAATCCACTTGCTAAACCTGTTGTGATAGATGAACTCAGTGGCATTAGAATAATCGTAAAAAAACTAGCAGCAGCGATAGGTAGGTCTTCAAAATTGATATGCCTTGCTTCCATAAACATCAAAGCCCCAACTACAATGAGTGTAGGGTAAATAGCATAATCTGGAATAGCACTGAATATTGGTAAAAGAAAAAGTGTGAGTATGAAAAAGAACGCACAAAAAATCGCAGTGAGTCCAGTCCTCCCACCAGAAGCTACACCAGCAGAGCTTTCTAAGAATGCTGTGGTTGTAGATAATCCAAACATTGCTCCACTGGTTGTGGCTATCGCATCAACTTGAAGTGTTTTTTCAAGTTTTTTATCTTTCCCACTTGTATCTTGAAACATTTTGGCTTTTGCTCCTACGCCTGCAAGGGTGCCCAAAGAATCAAATAAATCTGTGATGAGTAGAGCAATGATTGCTGGAATGAGTGCAATATGGATAATACCTTTTATATCAAATTGCATTGCGATACCTGAGATAGAAGAAGGCGTTGAGAGGAAGTGATGAGGTATTGAAGCAAGTCCTAAAATCCAAGCAATACCGCTACATATCAAAATACCTATGATAAAGGCTCCTTGAATTTTGAGGGCATGAAGTAAAAGCATCAGGATGACTCCAAATATACCTATGATGATTTGTGGGGATGAAAGATCTCCTAATGTCATCAATCCTGAGGAGGTGATAGTGATGAATCCCAATGACTTGAATCCAATCGTAGCTATAAATGCACCAAGTCCAGCACATAGGGCAAATCTAAGATCTTTTGGTATGCTTTGCATGATCCAAACACGCAGTTTAGTGAAAGAAATGATAAGGAAAATTACCCCAGATAAAAATACTGCTCCAAGTGCTTGTTGCCAAGTCAAACCCATTCCTTGTACTAATCCATAGGTAAAATAAGCATTCAACCCCATCCCAACACTCATTGCAACTGGGGTGTTTGCCCAAATTCCAGTGAGTAAGGTTGCTAAAGCAGTTACCAAAGAGATAGCTGTGATAAGCTCATCTTTTGGCATCCCTGCAATCGATAGGATTTGAGAACCAACAGGGATGATATAAAGCATGGTTAAAAATATGGTGAATCCCGCAAGTGCTTCTGTTTTTATGTTAGTGTGATTTTGAGTGAGTTGAAAATATTTATCCAAAAATAGCATTGAAATTCCTTTTTTATGGTATCAAATTTTGTATGAATGAGGTAAAAATAAAAAATTTAATTGTAGGATAATTATTCATAAGAATATATAAAATCAACATTTGAAGCCATAGGATTTGTTGTGTTTTGAAGAAAAACTTTGTATATGCAAGATTATAAAATAGATTTATATAAAGAGATAAAATATCATAAATTATAGATAGTATACTTTATATATTGTTTGTGAAATAAGAGAAAATAAAATCTAAAATATATAGCTTGATATATTTATTATCAGTTTATCTGTATGATTTTGTAGAAATATTGAGGTGGTTATGCGAGATATTATTTTGATAAATTCTAAAGAAAATTCTAAGATAAAGACTTTGATAGTAAATAAAATTGAACTTTTGTTGATGAAAAAATCTCTCATTGAGCAATACTTAAGTCTTTCTCAAATTGAAAAAAATGTGGATGCATTGATTTTTACTTCAAAAAATGCCTTCAAGTCATTGTTAAAAAATATTGAAGAATATCCTGAATTAGAGATTTTTAGAAGTATACCTGCTTTTGTCATTGGAGAAAATACTGCTCAAGAACTCAAAATCGCTGGGTTTGATGTCGAATATGTTGGTATAGATTCCCATGGTGCAGGATTTTCTAGTGAGATTATCCCATTGTTAAAAAATCGAAAACCTTTGTATTTTCGTGCTAAAAAAATTGTTTCTGGACTTGATATAAAGCTTTTAGAAGCTAAAATAAAACTTAAGCAAGTCATTGCATATGAGAATAAGACTCATATTGTAGATAAAACCTTCAAACCAGCGACAAAATCAATCTTAATTTTTACAGCTCCAAGTCATTATTTGGCATTTAGACAAAATTTTGGTTGGGATGGTAGTTATAGTGCGATTGCTATTGGTATGACTACTTTTGGAGTGTTTGATAGTGAAGTGGAAGGGTTTATTAGTCCGGAACAAAGTATTGAAAGTTGCATAGAATTTGCAAAAGATTTAGCATTAAAATTACCTTAAAAAGGATAAAAATGGATTTTATTTTAGTAGGTTTAGGCGGAGCAATAGGGAGTATTTTTAGGTATGGATTGGGGAAAATCTTACCTTTAAAATTTTTCATATGGGATACATTTCCTTTAGGGACTTTTGCAGTGAATCTGATTGGGAGTTTTTTAATAGGATTGATGGGTTTTTTGGTTGTCCATAAATTTTTAGGTAATGATTTTAGATTATTTTTTATTGTCGGTCTTTTGGGAGGTTTTACTACTTTTTCATCTTTAGGTCTGGATACTTTTGATATGTTTGTACAAAAAGAATATCTTAAAGTTATTTTTTATATTTTGAGTACAAATATTTTAGGATTTATTTTGGTTTGGTTAGGGTGGTTTTTGGCAGAAAATTTTTTTAATTGATATTTGATTTTGATTGGAATAAATACCGTGCAATGATTATGGTTTGTAACAAAGTAGCAAAGAAATTAAAAATTGGGATGAGAGAGAAAAAATAAGCCATCAGGCTTATTTGATAGATTTTGATTTTATGTTTCCTCATAAAGGATTGATATTGGACAGTATTGAATATTGAACTTCCTATGTCAAAGAGCATTGTATTTTTGAAAAAGAAAAAATGTGGTATCAAGATAGCAAAAAATCCTATGAAAGGCACAAAATAAAATGGGGTTAAAACAATAAAAAATAATAAAAATTTCCCAAGAGATTTTATATAATGATGTATTGAGGTTTGTATACTGCCAAATGAATCAATATCAATATAATAAAAATATTTTTTATGCAAATATTTTACAACAATGGGCGTATAAAAAATAGAAATAAAAATATTCCCAATAAGGGTCAAAATAAGAATCAAAAATCCAAGCAAAATATAGAGTAAAGAATGGATAAGTATATTCCCTATATGACTAAAAAAACCTTGATTTTGTGATATTTTTTGCCAACTTTGGGGTAAAAAATATTCTAGGAATTTGATAAAATAATCGCTGAAATAAAACAACACAAATGCCCAAAATACAATACCAATCAAAATTGGCAATAGATTTAATGTGAGCATTTTCAAACTAAAGAAGTCTTCCCAGCTTTTTTTAATGATAATGAACATTGATTTTTTCCTGTTTGTTTATGTGTAAAAATTTATCTTTTATTGACTTTATTTAAGTTTAAAAGGTAAGATAGCGAAATGAGTTGTTTTGATAAAAAGAACGACGAAAAATATTTAAATGAATGGAGATTTTAATGAAAAAAAGTATTGTAAGTATTATCCTTGCAGGTACATTGTGTATTGCATTTGCTGGAGCTAAAACTCTAGCAACTGTTGATGGCGTAGCTATCACGGAAAAAGATTTTGATGTTATCAAACAAAGAGTGCCTAATTTTAATTTTGATACACTCAAAGATGATCAAAAAAAAGCCCTTTTGGATCAAGCCATTAATAATATTTTGATAGAAAAAGAAGCTAAAAAAGAAAAAATAGATCAAATACCTGATTTTAAAGCTGCTATGGAGGCATTTAAAAAACAACTTTTGGTTGAAATGTGGGCTAAAAAACAGGCTGAAGCTGTAGGTAAAACAAAAATCCCAGAAGCAGATCTAAAAAAATACTACGATGATAATAAACAACAATTTGTACAGCAAGAAGCACAGGCTAGACATATTCTTGTAAAAACTGAAGATGAGGCTAAAAAAATTATTTCAGAACTTAATAAAACTCCAAAAGCTAAAGTTGAAGCAAAGTTTATTGAACTAGCTAATAAAGATTCTATTGATCCCAATACAAAAAATACTCAGAATGGCGGTGATTTGGGAACTTTTCAAAAGAATCAAATGGTTCCAGAATTTTCTAAAGCTGCATTTGAACTTAAACCTGGAACTTATACAAAAACACCTGTAAAAACAGAGTTTGGTTATCATATTATTTATTTGATAAAGAAAAATGATCCTAAAACTTATACTTTTGATGAAGCTAAGAAAACAATTGAGGCAATGCTCAAAGAGAAAAAATTCCAAGCAGATATGAAGAAAAAAATAGAAGAACTTAAGAAAAAAGCCAAAATTACTATTAATAAGTAATTTAAATTAGGGAAGTTTTATGTTGGTTGTTGGCAATGATATTTTGTATAAGGCTCACAAAGAGGGTTATGGTGTAGGAGCCTTTAATTTTGTGAATTTTGAAATGCTCGTTTCAATTTTTGAAGCTGCAAATGAGGCAAACTCTCCTATTATTGTCCAAGCAAGTGAGGGTGCTATTAAATATTTGGGTATTGATATGGTTGTATCAATGACTAAAACTATGTCAAATCGTTATCCTCATATTCCGGTAGCACTCCATCTAGATCATGGTACTACTTTTGAAAGCTGTAAAAAAGCTATAGAAGCAGGTTTTACCTCTGTGATGATTGATGCTTCTCATCATCCTTTTGAAGAAAATCTTGAGCTTACTTCAAAGGTTGTTAAAGCTGCTCATAGTGTTGGTGTGAGTGTAGAAGCAGAATTGGGTCGTTTGATGGGGATTGAAGATAATATTTCAGTTGATGAAAAAGATGCTGTTTTGGTCAATCCAAAAGAAGCTGAAATTTTTGTTAAAGAGTCAAAAGTTGATTATCTTGCTCCTGCTATTGGTACCAGTCATGGTGCTTTTAAGTTCAAGGGTGAACCAAAATTGGATTTTAAACGGCTCGAAGAAGTCAAAAAACTTACAAATATTCCATTGGTTTTACATGGGGCTAGTGCTATACCTGATAATGTACGTGAATCTTTTTTGAATACTGGAGGTGATTTGAAGGGTAGCAAGGGTGTGCCTTTTGAATTTCTTCAAGAGGCTATCAAAGGAGGTATTAATAAGGTAAATACTGATACTGATCTAAGGATAGCTTTCGTTGCAGAGGTCAGAAGAATGGCTAATGAGGATAGAACACAATTTGATTTGAGGAAGTTTTTTGTACCTGGTATCCAAGCTATCAAAAAAGTCATTGTTGAACGGATGAATTTATTGGGTAGTGTCAATAAGATAGATTAGAGGAGCAAATATGGCAATAGGGATGAGTGAGCTAAAAAAGGGATTAAAAATAGAAATAGAAGGGATTCCATATAGGATTATGGAATATCAACATGTTAAGCCTGGTAAAGGTGCAGCTTTTGTACGTGCAAAAATAAAATCATTTCTAGATAATAGAACCATAGAAAAGACTTTTCATGCTGGAGATAAATGCGAAGAGCCTAATTTGATAGAAAAAACAATGCAATACCTTTATCATGATGGTGATACTTATCAGTTCATGGATGCAGAGACTTATGAACAGATTTCCTTAAATGACTCTCAAGTTGGCGATGTCTCAAAATGGATGCTAGATGGAATGAGTGTTCAAATTCTTTTTCATAATAACAAGGCTATTTCTGTTGATGTGCCTCAAATTGTTGAACTTAAGATTATAGAAACTGCTCCAAATTTCAAAGGCGATACTTCAAGTGCAAGTAAAAAACCTGCTACTTTAGAAACTGGAGCCGTTGTGCAGATACCTTTCCATATCCTTGAAGGTGAAACTATTAGAGTAAATACAGAAACTGCAGAATATGTAGAAAAAGTCAAATAACTTATATTTCTTCTTTTTATTTTCCACTACAATTATATCTTAAACCCGCAAAAGTATATTAATACTTGTGGGAGAATTTGTGTTTAGGAGTTTTGATGAATAAGAAAATATTAGTTCCATTAGCAAATGGATTTGAAGAAGCCGAATTTATAGGTATTGTTGATGTTTTAAGACGAGCTGAGGTTGAAGTCATTGTTGCAGGTTTGCAAGGAGATAGTTTGTATACAGGAGCAAATCGTGTCCAAATAAAAGCAGACGAATCCCTAAAAAATATTGAACCTTCTGAATTTGATGGTATTGTTTTGCCTGGTGGTTTTGAAGGCATGGATAATCTGAAGTCTGATGATACAATCATTAAAATCATAAAAGATTTTCACTTTAAAAAAAAGCTTGTATGTGCTATGTGTGCTTCTCCTATAGTATTACACCATGCAGGTGTGCTTGAAGGTAGAGATTTTACTTGTTATCCGGGTTGTGAAACAGGACTTGATGGTAAAAGACACAATCAAGCAGTTGTTGTTAGGGAACATATTATTACTTCTGCAGGACCTGCCACAGCAATATTATTTGGACTTGAGATAGTCAAGCTATTGTGTGGACAAGAAACTTATAAAGCTTTGTTTGAAGGATTATTAGTTCCCTTAACCTTGTCAATCGAATCTTGATAATATTTTGCTGCAAAATGTTATTTTAGGAGTATAATTCGAGCCAAATTTTAAAGGCTCCTAAATGGCAACAATAAATATTTTGGATTATAAGCTTAAGCCTTTTGTTATGGAAACAAAAATCATCATGCAAAATTATCTGAAGAAAGTTCAGGTTGATGTGAGTGATTATTCTTTCGCAGCTAATTATATTTGGCTTTCAAGGACAAGTGGTTTTTATGAGATCATTGATGATACCTTTTGTCTTTTTGTGATGACAGGCGGAGAGCTTTCAATGCTCTTACCCCCGCTTGGAAAGCCCAAACACTGTTACAATGCAATCCCTAAATGCTTTGATATTATGAATGAAAATAATTCATCTAATTATTGTTCTAAAATTGAATATGTTTGTGATGAATTTCTTGAAGGTTTTATTACCTATAGTAATGAAGGCGAAGTTATTTTCTCATCTTTGGAAAGTTATGTTATTGAAAAAAAATTGGTTGATTATATTTATAAAACTAATGACTTGATTGAGCTTAAGGGCAACGCTTACCATGCCAAACGTAATGAGATCAATAAATTTAAAAAAGCATATCCAGATTTTAGGATTGAAACATTAGATCCTGAAATCCATTCAGTTCCTATCAATCATCTTTTTAACAAGTGGGTTAGCGATCGTATTAAATATATGCCAAAAGAAGAAATTGATATTTTTATGGATGGGATTTATCAGGAGAGATTGGCTGTAAAAAGGGTTTTGCAAGATTATTTAGATTTGAATTTGGTGGGGTTGGTTATTTATATTGGTGATGAATTGAAAGGTTTTACTGTAGGTGAACAGGTTAGGGAAGATACTGCAAGTGTGTTGATTGAAAAAACAGATTTTGAAGTACTTGGGTGTGCTCAATTTATATTCAGAGAGTTTTGTAAAGTTTTAAAAGATAAGTATGATAGTGAATATATTAACGTTGGTGATGATATGGGTTTTGAAAACCTCAAAAAAGTAAAAATGTCTTATCGACCTGAAAAACTAGTCCCTAAATATACGATTTATCAAAAATGAAGCTCAAAACTTCTCTTAAAGAAGATATACAAGTCATTTATGAAATAGAAAACTCTTTGTTTTCTGTTCAAGATGGTAGGTTTTCAAAAAAGGTTTTTTTCTATCATCTTGCTAAGAAAGATAGGCTTTTTTCTCTTTGGGATGAGGATAAAATTGTTGGCTATTTATTAGTATTGGGCTATCAAAAGAGTTTGCGCGTTTATTCTTTGGCTATTTTGTCTGGGTATCAAGGTAAGGGCTATGGAGAATATTTATGTGAGTGTGCGATCAATATGGCGAGAGAAAAGAAAAAGGATTTTATCTATTTAGAAGTAAAATCTAGTAATCAAAAGGCTATCAATCTCTATCAAAAGCTTGGATTTGTTGTTTGTAGGATATTACCTCATTATTATGGGTCAATAGATGGGTTACGAATGGTAAAATTTTTTTGATTATCTTAGGGCTGAATCCAAATCCAAATTTATCCTTTCTATAAAATGTTATAATTACAAAAAATCAAAAAAGGATATTTTTGGAAAAATTTGAAGTATCAAATCAAGCAAAATTACCTACTCGTTTTGGTGTCTTTTTTATTCAATCTTTTAGAGAGCTTAAGGTTCAAAAAGATTGCCCTTGTCCAGTAGAGCATTTAGTTATTTTTACTCAAAATCTACCTGAGATTCCCTTGGTGCGAGTGCATTCAGAATGCTTGACTGGAGATGTGTTTGGATCCCAAAAATGCGATTGTGGGGGAGAATTAGCAATAGCAATGGAGAAAATAGCTCAAAGTGTTGAAGAGGGTAAAGGAGGAATGCTCATTTATTTACGTCAGGAAGGTAGGGGAATTGGGCTATTCAATAAAGTCAATGCCTATGCTTTGCAAGATAAAGGTTATGACACTGTTGAAGCAAATGAAGCATTAGGATTTAAAAGCGATAATCGTGATTATTCGATAGTGGGGGATATTTTGCATTATTATGGACTTAAGAAAATTCATTTGTTGACTAATAATCCTCGCAAGATTGATGCGATGAGTCAATATGTTGAAGTCATCAGAGATAGTATTATTGTTCCAAGTAATTGTCATAATGAAAAATACTTAGCAACCAAAAAGTCTAAATTAGGACATTTGCTTTAATGTTGAAAAATATTAGTTTTTATGAGGCTATTCAAATCATACAAGATATGCCTATAGATTCGCTTAGTAGAGAGAAAATTATTTTTCAGAGTGCTTTAGGTAGGGTATTAGCTGATAATGTTGTTGCCAAAGTAAATATGCCTGTTTTTTGCACTTCAAGTATGGATGGTTTTGCTTTCAATTACAATGATTTGAAAGTTTTGCAAACAGAAGGTTTGGTTTTAGAGGGGGATAATCCTGCTGGAGAAGAAAAGAATTTTGAAATCAGCCCAAAATCTACTATCAAGACTTTTACAGGTTCTAAAATGCCAAAAAATAGCGATACTATTTTGCTTGTCGAGTCTGCTATTGTAAAAGACAATAAAGTATTTTTAGATCCAAAAGCTAAAATGCCAAAAAAAGGTGATTGGGTCAGGCAAATTGGGGAAAATTATATTAAGGGTGAAATCCTTTTGCAAAAAGGGATTCGTATTGGTCCATATGAAATAGGACTTTTAGCAGATGCCAATGAAGTATTTGTAGAAGTTTTCAGGAAGCCTAAAGTTGGTATTTTGACAGGAGGAGCAGAGATTTTAGAAGTAGGTGAAGTCTCTGAAGGTAAAAATTTTGTTCGTAGTGTGAATAATCATCTTTTGAATGCAATGGTTTATTCAATGGGTGGAGAAGCTATCCTTTATCCAATAATGCCAGATGATAGAAAAACTATTGTTGAGATGATGTCTGAAGCTTTTTTAGATTGTGATATTTTACTCACTACAGGTGGGATGAGTATGGGGGATTATGATTTTACCCAACAAGCTATGGAAGAAATTTGTGAAGTAGTGTTTAAAGGCGTGCGTATGAAGCCGGGTAAACCTGTTGCGTATGGTATTTATGATAATAAGATTCAAAAGAGACATTTATTAGCATTGCCTGGATTTCCTAATTCTGCAGCAATTACTTTTTATCTTTTTGGCAGTATTCTTTTTTCTAAAATGTTTCAAAAGACTTATAAACATCAGTTTTTAAAAGCAACTCTAAGGGATGATATTCTTAGGAATGATTCAAGGGTTGAATTTCGTGTTTGTGATGTTGAAATAATTGAAGGCAGATATGAGGTAAGTTTTTCTTCCAAAAAGATATTGCAAAGTTCAGTTATTAATAATTTATGTGGGGATAGTGCACTTGTAATTTTGGAAGAAAATGGAAAGAATATTTCAAAAGGCAGTGAAGTTGAAATTTTACTTTTTAAAAATTTTTTTTGAGGAGTGAGGTATGGTAATAGTAGAGTTTATGGGTCCAATCAATGAAAACAAAATAGAACTTGATGTGAAAAATCTTTTTGAATTAAAAATAAAACTTCAAGAAATACCTGCTATTGCCAAGTGGCTTGATTTAAGTGCAGTGGCTGTGAATGATGTTTTGGTAGAAGATATTGATATGGAACTAAAAAATGGTGATAGAGTTGTGGTATTGCCACCGGTTTGTGGTGGCTAAAAATGCTTGAAATTTATGAAGGACCTTTACCTGTTTTTGAGCTATATAAGCGATGGGAAGGCGAAGCGATAGAAAAAAATTTGGGTGCATTTTGTTTGTTTGAAGGTATTGTGAGGGAAGAGGGTGATATTGAGGGGCTGAGTTTTGATATTTATGAACCTCTTTTTTTAAAATGGTTTGAAGTTTGGGAACAAAAGGCTAAGGATCAAAAAGTTTTTTTGAGGATGGCTCACTCAAAAGGAAATGTCGCAAAATTTCAGAGTTCTTATATGGTTGCTCTGATGTCTGCTCACAGAAAAGCTGCTTTGAGCTTATATGAGGATTTTATCAATGATTTTAAGCATTCTGCACCTATTTGGAAATATGATATAAAAAATAATGAAAGGATTTATGCAAAAGATCGTAGTTTTGTTTTGAAGGGTAGTGGGATTTTATCTTAGAGGATTTGAATTGATTTGTTTGGAGTGAGTTAAATGGATGTCATAAAAATAGGGATTGTGGTTACAAGTGATAGGGCTTTTGATGGTGTTTATGAAGATAAATCAGGGATGGCAATTAAAGAGGTTTTGAGTGAATATATTCTAAATTCTTGTGAATATTTTTATCATCTTATTAAAGATGAACAAGATTTGATTCAATCTGTATTGGTAGGATTGTGTGATGAGGAAAAATGTGATTTGGTTGTAACCACTGGAGGTACAGGTCCTGCTCTAAGAGATGTAACTCCAGAGGCTACTATAGCAGTATGTGAAAAAATAATGCATGGATTTGGAGAATTGATGCGTCAAAATAGCCTAAAATATGTCCCTACAGCGATACTTTCAAGGCAAACTGCAGGTATCAGAAAGCAAAGCCTCATCCTTAACCTTCCAGGAAAACCAAAAAGCATTAGAGAATGTTTAGAGGTTGTTTTTCCTGCGATTCCTTATTGCATTGATCTTATTGGAGGGAGATATATTGTATCTAATGAAAAGAATATTAAGATTTTTAGACCCAAATCCTAAGTAAGGAGTATAAGTGCCTTTAAGCCATATCAATGATAAAAATCAACCCACAATGGTAAATGTGGGTTTAAAGCCTGAAACAAAAAGGATTGCTATTGCTAGTGGTAAAATAAAGATGAGTCCTGAAGCTTATGAAGCGATCATTTATAACAATGTTTATAAGGGTCCTGTTTTACAAACTGCTGTGATTGCTGCAATTATGGGTGCAAAAAAGACAAGTGATTTGATACCAATGTGTCATCCATTATTTCTATCAGGTGTAGATATTGAGATTGAAGAGGATGAACAAAACCATACCTTTACACTTAAATCCATTGTAATGACAGAAGGTAAAACAGGTGTAGAGATGGAAGCATTGATGAGTGTCAGCATAGGACTTTTGACTATTTATGATATGGTTAAGGGAATTGATAAGGCGATGATTGTTACTGAAGTATGTTTGGAGCATAAAAGTGGGGGTAAGAGTGGAGATTATCAAAGAACTGAGCTTTAAGTTTTAGTTCTTGATTGATTTTTATCATTTGAAAAATAGGATTAAATTGAGAAAAATAAATTTAGTTATTCTTTTTAGTGGAAATGGTAGCAATATGCAAAATATTATCCATAATTTGCATAATAAATATTTTATTAGAGGTGTTTGTGAAAAAGTATGTATTGAAATTGTTGCTTGTATCACTAATAATCCAGATGCTTATGGCATATCGCGTTGTAAGGATCTCAACATAAAGTGTGAGGTTTTGTCACATAAAGATTTCAGGGTACGGGAAGATTTTGATAGGGAGTTAACAAAGCTTATTTTGAGTTATAGTCCTGATTTGACAGTATTAGCAGGATTTATGAGGGTTTTATCTTTGATTTTTACTTCCAAAATTAAAGCTATCAATATACATCCTTCCCTTTTGCCTAAATATAAAGGTGCCAATGGAATCAGAGATACTTATGACTCTGGCGATGAGTTTGGTGGAGTGACTGTACATTGGGTGAATGAAGGTATTGATGATGGAGAAATTATTTTACAAGAGTCTATTTTTAGACTTGAAGCTGAAAGCTTTATATCTTTTGAAACTAGGATACATCAATTAGAATATATTCTTTATCCAAAAGCTATTTTGAAAGCATTAGATTTGAGATCGGAGGAGTCGAATGGATAATTTATTTATATTTGCCATTATAGCTATTTTGATCCTTATAGCCCCCTATGTGAGTAAGATTACAAGAATTCCTATTGTGGTTGTTGAAATGATATTGGGTGCTTTAGCGTATTATTTTGGGATTTTCAAGCATTCAGAAGGTTTCAATATTGTTGCAGAAGTTGGTTTTTTATTTTTAATGTTTTTATGTGGTATGGAAGTTGATTTGCGTGGATTTCGCCAACTTGGTAAAACTTTTTTAAAGAGGGCAGGTGTTTATTTTACTGTATTATATGTCATAGCCACTTTAATGGTATTGCTTTTGAGGTTACCACCTATTTATATTGCAGCTTTTCCAGTGATGAGTTTGGGGATGATTATGGCTTTGATTAAAGATTATGGAAAAAATACCCCTTGGCTTGATTTAGCATTAAAAATTGGCATTATTGGAGAACTTGTAAGCATAGCAGTTTTAGTTATTATTAACGGTTCTTATTCTTATGGGTTGACGATTGATCTTTATAAAACTTTAGCTGTTTTATTACTTTTTTTGCTTGTAATTATTGGATTGTTTCAAATAGGCAAAATAATGTTTTGGTGGTTCCCAAGTCTAAAGCTTTTTATCATGCCTTATAATGATGAAAATAATCAAGATATTCGTTTCAGTATAATGTTATTTTTTGGACTTATTGTTGTTGTGATGTGGCTTGGACTTGAGATTGTGCTTGGTGCATTTCTCGCAGGCATGATTGTGGCAACCTTTTTCCCTTATAAACATGAATTGGTTCATAAGCTTAATGATATTGGTTTTGGTTTTTTTGTGCCATTATTTTTTATTCATGTGGGTTCTACTTTAGATCTGTCTTTGATTATCCATACCCCAAGTTTATTATTACAAGGGATGCTGATAGTGATAGGAATGATTTCTTTACGTCTGCTTTCAGCCACGATTGCTTTTAAAAGTTATTTTAAAAGTGCAAAAAATACGGTTTTGTTTGCATTGAGCGATTCTATGCCATTGACATTTTTGGTCGCTACAGCTACTTTAGGTTTGCAATTAAATGCAATGGATCAGAATACTTATTATTCATTTTTATTGGCAGCGATTTTTGAAGGGATTGTTTTTACTATATTGATTAAAATAGTTTATATTTTTTGGAAACCATCTAGTAAAAAAAATCAAAGATAAAAAATCATCTTTTTTCAATATCAATATTAAAGAGATGAGCCTCATCCCCAATTTGGATTTTGAGGGTAATTTTACCTGCTTTGATGTGTTTTGGACTGATGGCTACAAAACCACCTTTTGCCTTTCCTTCAATACTTAGTGTTGTTTTTCTTAGATAGTTTGCTCCCATTATTTTTCGTGCTTGACGTTGTTCTTGTAGCATTTGTTGGGTTTGTGCGTCATTGATAATGAAAGGATTGAAAAGCATATTGTAGGCTAAAAATCCTCCACGTCCAAAATAAAATATAGGTGTTATGACATTTGTATTGACCGCAACAGTTGGTGTTGGAATACTAAAATCTTGTAAAATATTTGTAAAATCAAAATTGGAATCCAAAACTTCTCTGTAATTTAAAACTTTTAATTTTGTTCCATTTTGCATTGCTATTACATCATCTGTATCTAATATAATATTTGCACCTTGAGTGATTTGTGTCCCAATATAGATAACTAAAGGAGGGTTATTTAAACCGCCTAATTTTTTTTGGGAAACTTCAATTTGAACTTTTGAATGAGCTTTTTCAGAATTAAGGATTTCAACACCTTTATCATAACGGACAATATTTTCAGGGATTACTCTATAGCTAGCACAAGAAGCAAAAAATAGAGCTAGTGGAATAAATAAGCTTGTTTTTATCACAATAAACTCCTTAATTTTAGTAATTAGAATTAATTTTATAGATTTTTTATTAGCAAAAATTTATAGGAGTAATCATTTTATCATTTATTTTCATTAGATTTTGTTATCTTTGGAATAAAAAACTTTTCTTGATTTTTAATTGTTCAATAACTTCAATTATTTCTTTTTGACCATATGGAGTATTTTCATCAATATTGTCCAATTCTTCTAGGTATACATCAATAGCTTTTTCGATATTCTGTGGTGATACACCAGCAAAATGTAATGCTACCCCAAGCATATCAATGATTTCTACAGCCAGCTCTTCAAATTCAATTTTGTCAGATTTTTGATTCATTGTCCTAGCCTTTGATTTGGATTTTGAAGGATCTGTTCAATTTGATTTTTGATATCCTCATATAAAAAGCTTTCTCTGAAGCCATCAATTTTCCCTCCAGAAGCATTTTTATGCCCCCCTCCATTAAAAAACTCTTTACTCATTAAGCTCACATCGCATTTTCCATTTGCCCTAAGGCTTACATTTCCTCTAGGATTGACATCAATATAAAAATCAAAATCTGGATTTTTGTTCAAAAAAAGATTTGCAAGGACACTAATGCCACCCATCGAGTAACTTAAAAATCCTTTTTTATCTCCATAAAAGATACTGCATTTGTCTTTTTTTTTCGATAATAACTCTACTTGAGCATAAGAGGCAATATTGTCCATCGTTTGTTTTTTGGGATTTCCACCAAGTGCTATTTTTTTGAGTTTAAAAACTTCATTATCAAATTCAACTTCAGAATTTTCAATAAATAAATAATCTTTTGTTCTTTTGAGTAAATTTAATTTGTATATTCTGTGTTCATCATCAAACATAAAACGATTGAGTTCATTTGAACTCGCAATCATACTCATTGCTACTTTGCCAAATTCAAAACCAAATCCATCTTCTTTCCAAATATCAACAGAGTTTATCATATCAGTCATTGGCGTAAGCCATTGTTCATCTTTTGGATTTAAAAAGGGGTACTTTTTTTTGAAAGTTTCATATGTGATTTTTGTGGCACAACGTGTTGTATCTAAATAATACCAATGATAAATTTTAGCAGATTCTTCTCCGCTGATATGGTGATCTAAGAGACTTATTTCAATATTTTTTCCATTCAGTCGGAATTCATCGACTCTTTCTTGCAAATATTTACATTCTGAAATAGAAAGATTGAGATCGGTGATTAAGATAAGAAATTTATCAGTGAGAGTGTTTGTATTTAGGTGATTTAAGATAGCATTGATTCTCGCTAAGACTTCTTTGCCATAATTAGCATTATAAAAATGAATTTTTTCAAAAAAATGTTTTGATACAAGTTGGCAACCATAACCATCTAGATCAATATGAGACAAATGATAAACTTGCATTTTATTCCTTAAAATTAATATTGATATTGCCTAAAACTTCATATTTTGCATTTGTGTCAAGTTCAGCATGGCTTAGGACAATCAGATCAATTTTAAATTGTTCAATTTTATTAGCAAGCACTCTCCTGAGTTCTGGATCAACGATAAGGATTACAGGTGCTATACCTTTTTGGAGTACTTTCATTGATTCTTCGCTGAGGGCTTCAATAAATTTTTGCATATCATTTGCATTTAAAAGCAATGCTTTTCCTGAAGGTTGCTCCTTTAATTTTCCCAGAAGATATTGTTCTGTATTGTTTGAAAGGGTTAGTAGCTTGAGGGTTCCATCTTCAGATTTAAAGATATTGGTAATGACTCGTGCAAGTTTTGAGCGAACTTGTTCAGTGATGATGGCAATATCATTTTGCACTAAAGGTGCAATATCAGTAATGCTCTCAAGGATAGTAAGCATATCCCTAATAGGAATTTTCTCATGAAGTAGTTCTTGTAGAACTGAACGAATTACGCCAGTAGGGATTTTTTTGGCTTCTTCAATTATGGCAGGATAGTCTTGAGCAAGCCTATCCATTAGAGATTTTACTTCATCTTTAGTGATGAATTCTTCAGCATAATTCTTAACAAGTTCACTCATATGAGTCGCAATTACAGTTGATGGGTCAATAATGGTATAACCTTGAATAATTGCCTCTTCTTTGTCTTTTGGTTCTATCCATAAAGCATCCATTCCAAAAGCAGGTTCTTTTGTTGGAATACCTTCAATTTCTTTGCCTACAAAACCTGTATTCATAGCAAGGAATTTATCAGGCATTACACTTCCTTCGCCGATAGTAATGCCTTTTAATTTGATTTCATATTGAGTTGGAGGGAGTTGTAGGTTATCCCGGATACGTATTTGAGGCATTAAGAAACCATAATCAGCAGCAATTTTTTTTCTGATTCCTCTGACACGTTCTAATAAATCTCCACCTTGTTTCACATCAGCAAGTCCAATGAGCTGATAGCCCAAAGCAAGCTCTAAAATTTCAATTTTCAAGACTTCATCAATAGATTTTTCTTCTTCTTTTTTTATTTCCTCAGGTGTTTTTTGTGATTTTGTTGGTGGAGTGTGTGGGTCAGTATTAGGATTTTTGGTTTCTTCAATATCGCTAGAAAGATTAATATCCATTTTTTTTCCCAGCCATTTTTCGAATATTGAAAATAGATTTTTTTTATCTCCTCTTGAGATGAGCCAAGCAATAAATAAAAATAAACATCCTACAAAAGCAAGTGAAAAAGTAGGGAGTCCAGGAACAGTTGCAAATAAAACCAAAATAGAACCCACAATAATGAGCGTTTTACTTTTATTGGTAAGCTGAGTGATAAGTTTGGAGGCAAAATTTTCTTCTTCACCTTGCGTTGTTCTTGTAGCTACAATGCCTGTGGCGGTTGCTATAATAAGGGCAGGAATTTGACCTACAAGTCCATCACCAATCGTAAGGATTGTAAAAGTAGAGGCACTATAAGCTATGGTCATATCTTTTTGAAATACTCCTACTAAAAATCCACCAATGATATTGATGAGTGTGATAATGATAGAAGCAATAGCATCTCCTTTTACAAACTTGCTAGCACCATCCATTGCACCATAAAAATCAGCTTCTTGAGTTAAGGCTGAGCGACGTTTTTTGGCTTCTTCATTGTCTATCAAACCAGAATTCAAATCAGCATCAATTGCCATTTGTTTTCCAGGCATTGCATCAAGGGCAAATCTTGCTCTGACTTCTGTAACTCTCGTAGAACCGTTCGTAACGACTAATAGATTCACAAGTACAAGGATTGTGAAAATAATTGTCCCTATGACATAATTCCCACCCACTGTAAATTCTCCAAATGAGGCAATGATATCACTCACGCTAGATGGACCTCTGTAGCCTTCAGTTAGTATCATCCTTGTTGTTGCTACATTGAGTGCTAATCGATATAGTGTTACGATCAGCAATAGTGTTGGGAATGCTGAAAAATCAGTTGGTTTAGTAATATAGAGTCCAATGAGGATAATCAGTACAGAAAGAGCAATGGAAATAATGAGTAAAAAATCAAGTATAAAGGGTGGTAAAGGGACTATGATAATTGCCAAAATTGCAATCACAAAAACAACGACAGCTAAATCTTTTGATTCTGTCAAATAGCGGAAAAAGGGTATGATTTTTTTTACAACATTTTTTTGTTTTTCAGAAGCCACTTACTTCAAACCCTTTCTTAGATTGTGTAGATTTTTTAGAATTCTACATTTTTTAATGTAAAATTTTGCTTTTTTAATGTAAAATCCTTGAGTTTTTTGAATAAAATGACAATTTGATTAATAATATACCTTACAGGAGGTCATTAATGGCTTTAGATACGGCGAAAAAACAGAGTATTATCACAAAGTTTTCTAGGAATGAGAAAGATACAGGTTCTTGTGAAGTTCAAATTGGACTACTTAGTGAGAGGATTTCAGGATTGACACAGCATTTGAAGGATAATCCAAAAGATCATTCTAGTCGACTTGGACTTTTGAGGCTTGTAGGTCAAAGAAAACATTTACTCAAATACCTCAAACGAACGCAATATGAAAGATATGCCAAATTAATAGCAGAGTTAGGGATAAAAGATAGATAATTTTAATATCAATCACAAATCCTGTTATAAAATAGCAATGTTTTTCACCCTCTTATGTTGGGGGTTTTTTATTTTTTCTTCAATCCGTCCATCTCCTCAAATTTTTTCTATTATATTTTTGATTTCATTGGTTGTATATTGGTTTTTTACAAGGTCTTTTTCTTATATACCCAATCAAGTCAAGTTTATTATTTATTCATTTTTAAGTGTTTTTTTAACTGTTATCCCAAATTTATTTTTTAATAATGGTTTTTCTTATGACCATTTTAGAAGCTTCAATACCCCACTTAGTTATGTTATCGGAGCTATAACATTGATGCTAATGGTAGGATTGCGTGTTTATTTGAAAATAAAGCCAGTTTTTTATGTGATTTGTTTGAGTGCCTATATTGGAGGTATTATTGCCATTATCCAGAAACTTATTTTTGGTATGGATAGGATTGAGGGATTTTCTGGTATTTTTGAGTTTGCAAATGTCAATGCAGTGATAGGATTGTGTATTTTTTCTTATTTTTTTAGTGAAAAAAGCAATATGAAAGAAAAAATATTTTTTGCTATAGGATTTATTTTTGTTATTCTAGCACTTATTTTTAGTGGTTCTAGAGGTATCAGTATAGCTTTTGCTTGTGGGTGTATTAGTATATTTGTATTTTATTTGGTTTATGAATATAAAAGGTGGGTTTCTTTACTCAAATGGTTCATAATACTATTTTTTGTTGGTTTGATGCTCATGGGTATTTTTCCTCAAGTTAAAGAATCTTTGCTCCGATACAATGAAGCAAAAACTGATATAGAGCAGTATCAAAAAAATTATTATGATACAAGTTTAGGGCTTCGTTTTAAAATGTGGCATGAAGCTTGGGAAGCTTTTAAGATTTCGCCAATCATAGGTTTGAATCCTAAAAGTTTATGTGAATATGTTAAATATAAAAATACCCAAGAATATTCAAGGAATGATTGTTATCAAAGGTTACATAGTGAATTCCTAAATACTTTGGCTCGTAAGGGTATTTTAGGACTTTTAGCTTTGTTATCTGTTTGGGTGAGTATAGCAGTTTTATTTTTCAAACAAATGCGATTTTGTGGATTCAAAAGGATGCTTGGAATTTCTATGTTTGGTGTGTTGATACTTTATATCATAAATGGGGTTGGCGATGAGCCAATGACTTCTCTTATGAATGGAAATTTCTTTATCTTGTTAGTAATAATATTTATTTCTATGCTTTATGGATTGGATAAAGATAAGGATTTTGTAAAAATACTTCAATAGGTTGTATTTGTTTGGTATGATAAAAATATTTTTCTAATGTTAAGATAGAGATTATTTTTTCACGTTTTTTGTCAAAAAATTGTTTGACATAAGTATTGGCATTTTGGATTATTTTTTTAGCTTCATTGGGTGCAGATAAATAATAATAAATTTTTTCTTCCAGATCTGAATAATCATCTTTGATTTGTATATAATGATAGTTTGCTTTGAGCTTACCTTCCATAAACCAAGTTTCAAATTTTGGTTTTGGCATTATAGCAATTGAATTTGAACTCATGATCCATTTAAGATTAGAAGCAACATCATTCCCCTCTATGGATAGGATAAATTTATATTCAAGATGTTTTTTAATCGAAATTTTTGGTTTTTGATATTTGATAAGATTTTCTTCTTCCCAGCCTACATGACCTATATCACAAAGTGGATGGTCAAAATACATACCTAAAAGTTTTTGCCTATGGGCTTGATAACATCCTCCTCGAAATATAACTTTATCTTTTTTGTTTTCCCATAAATAAGGGTCTTTAATGAATGTAAAATGCCTCACTTTGTCAATATTTAGAAGAATTGAATTTTGATTTTTATCTGCAGCAGCTATAGGGCGAGATTTTGTGATTGATGGTTGTGGTAAGAAATAATTTACATCGCCTTTTTCATAACACCATTTGAGATCATCATGGAAATATCTTGTAAATTCATAGGTATCAAAGAAATAAACAGTAAGTTTTTTGGTAAGTTTATGGTCATTGAGTTTTGAATCAGTTTGTAAAGATTGAAAATTATTGAGAGGACAATAATAATTTACCCGTTCAATTATATATTTTATATCTTTTCTTCTAAAAGATTTTTGGATGATTTTATTTTTGATTTTTTGAAAATAAAATTTGGGCAAGAGGATAGAAATAAATCCTTTGAGGTTATAAAGCAGGCGATTATTTTTCATTTAGATTTGCTAATGAGATAATTTCTAAAACGATGTCGTAACGATTTAATAGGTATGAATGCACTTAAAAAACGTATATAAAAGGATAATTTTTGATAATTTCCATTTTCATCACGATTTGGTAGGGCATCCTTATGGTAAATACGTGGATTGGTAAAAATATTTTCAAAAAAATCTAAAATTTTTTCATCATTGAGTTCTTGATAAAATTTTTCATTGTTTAGATAAGGTTGAGATATTTTTTTGAGGTAACTTTCATCATCATTATCCAGTCTGATGATAGTTTCAATCACTTCTTCTAGAGAATGATAGTCATTCACATCAATAAAGGCTTTTTTGTTAAAATCTTTCCATACAAGAGGATTTCCCCAATAAATAGGGATTGTTTTTGCCAAAAATGCATCCAATATTTTTTCTGTTGTATATCCTGGATGTGAGCTATTTTCAAAGGCAATAGAAAATTTATATTGTTTTTGAAATTCGTATTTATTTTTGATGGGTTTTCCAATATTGTTTAAAAAACGTCCTCCAGAATCTACTTTTTTATAAGTTGATAATTGGTGGAAAAATTGTTCTCTGATTTTATCAGCTTGCAAGTTGTTAGAATAAACAAAATTACAAAATTTTCTATTTAATAATTCATTGGGTGTAATAATCTCTGAGAATATCATTTTATCTTGATGGATATAGTTATCTAAATAAACATAATATAAAGGGAGCCTTAAGTGTCTGTCTGCATATTTCAAAAACTCAAAACTCAAAGCATAATCATAAGCATTAAAATTAGGTACAATATTTTCACCAATAAAAACAATTCTTGGACAATCGTAATTTTTAAATTTATTTCCAAAAATTGAGCAGATTATAAAATCAGGCTTTGGATCGATTTGAATTTCAAATCTTTTTGAAAGCACTCGGATAAAAAAATTATTCTTTATATCAAAATTTTCCCACATATCAACGAAGTTGATTTTGATTTTTTTCATTATTGTCCTAAGATTTTATTTGTTTATGATCTTTGTTAGAATTTGGATTTTATCTTAAATTGACTTTATTTTGCCGTATAAAGATTTGTTATAATTGATTTTTGATAAAAATAAAGGTTTGGACGGATATGAAGATTTTCATTATTCATTTGAATTGGGCTAAAGATAGAAAAGACTCTATGCTTGAACAAATAGATAAACTTAGAAAAAATGGTTTTGAAGAAGAAATTATTTTTTTTGATGCTATTGATGCAAAAAAAGGAGAACAACATCGTTTTGATAAATATTATAGTAGTTTTTTATCTAAAATATATCGTGCTAGGGATGCAACAGATGGCGAAATAGCTTGCTATGCTTCTCATTTTTCTTTGTGGTGTGAGTGTGTTAAACTTGATGAACCTATAGTTATTTTGGAAGATGATGTTGAATTACTTGATTGTTTTCTTGAAGGGTTTTGTAGGATCAAAGAATCTTCATATGAATATGTAAGGTTAATGGCATTAGATGAACCAAAAAAACCATTTACGATGATAGAAAAAAATTTTGCTACAACATATGATGATATTGCAGGAGCACAAGGTTATTATTTGACACCTAATGCTGCAAAAAAATTCATTGATGGTAGTAAGTATTGGATTCTTGCGGTTGATAATTTTATGGATAAAATTTATATGCATGGGGTGAAAACTGTTTTGCATATCCCTTATTTAATAGCAGAAAATCCACAGGTTTCTGTAGTGACGACTATTCCAAATCGTTATGATAAAAAAATAAAGAAATCCTTATTTTGGAAGGCAATTCGTGAGATTGTTCGACCTTATTTAGTATGCAAACATATTTTGTATCTTTATAGATTTAAAGATTAGTATTTTTGATAATCTCAAAAATATCTTCTACTAAAATACGATCCATACATAGATAATAAGGGCATTTTTTATTACAAGAGATGCATTCAGGTATTCTTTCTCCTGATGATGTTGTAGGTGTAATGATAGTGTGTTTTTTCATATTGGCACAAAAAGGACCCCATCTATTTGGCTTGCAAGAACGCATTAGCGTGTGGAATCCAATTGTAGGAACATCAAGGGCAATCGCACAATGTAAAGGACCTGTTCCATTACTTAAAAATAATTTTGCTTCTGCTATGATGCTTAGGAGTTCTCTTAAGGATTTTTGATTTTCTAATAGATTATTTTGATCTAATAGAGGGTGATTTTTCATGAGTCTTTTATAAGTATTTAATTCTGTTTGAGAGCCTGTAATGAGGACTTTTGCTATATTGTTTTGGACTATTTTTTCTGCCAATGAAAAATAATTTTGTATTTTCCAATCTTTTGAAGATCCTCCGCTGCCTGGATGGAGGATGATTATTTTTTTAGCGTCGTTTCCAAATTTGTTATGAAGATAGTTTTTAGCTTGAGAGATTTCTTCATTTGAGAGGTAAATTTTTGGAAAATATTTTTTTTCACAACCCAGTGGTTTTAGGAGATCAAGATTATATTGGGCTTCATTTTTTTCCCCAAGAGAACGTTTTTGACGAATTTTATGTGTAAAAAGTAAGCTCCTGATTTTTGAAAATGGACCAATCCTAATAGGGATTCTAGCAAAAAATGGCACATAACAAGCAATTTTTGAGGGGAAAAGAGAAATACTTATATCAAAATTCTTATTTTTGATGGTACGAATGAGTTCTTTTTGACTGCAGTTGTCTGTTAGGATAGTTTCATCTAAAAATGGATTGTTTTCTATTAAGGGGGCAGTATAGCTTTGCATAGCGAAACAAATATGACTTTTAGGATAAAGAGTTTTAAGGGCTTCTATACATTCCAAAGATAGGACAACATCCCCTAATTTGTCTGTCCTGAATAAAAGTATTTTAATAGAATCAGATTTTTTAAAGTTTATTTTTTTCATTTTTTATCTTGCATGATGTTTGATTTAGAAATTATATACAATAAATCATAGGATTTTAATGTTTTCTGATATGTAAAAAGATGATTTTTTGTAATAGGAGGATAAAAAATGGTGCGGAAGAGAGGACTTGAACCTCCACGCCTTGCGGCGCCAGATCCTAAGTCTGGTGCGTCTGCCAGTTTCGCCACTTCCGCAATGATGATTTTATGACTTCAATCTGTATTTTAAGGCAGGTGCGTATTTTACTTGCTAAAGCTTTAAATAAAACTGAAAAAACCTAAAAATTAATACTAATCTGTTGATTATTACGAAACTTAAAGAAAATTTTAGGTATTGTTTTGAGTCAGAAAAATTAGAAGGATTTAATGATGCAAGACCCGATTGTCGAACGTAAAAAAATATACAATCCAAATTCTAAAGAAGGTGTTAATGAGCGTAGGATATTTGGTGGAAATCCTACGAGTATGTTTGATCTTAATAAAATAAAATATCAATGGGCTTATAATCTTTGGAAATTGATGTTGGCAAATACCTGGTTTCCAGAAGAAGTCAATATGAATCCAGATAAACGTGATTATAATGGGGGACTTACACCTCAAGAAAAATTGGGTTATGATAGGGCTTTGGCACAATTAATTTTTATGGATAGCTTACAGACAAATAATCTTATTGATAATGTTAATCCTTATATTACTAGTCCTGAAATCAATCTTATCCTTGTCAGACAAGCCTATGAAGAAGCCTTGCATTCTCAAAGTTATGCTGTAATGGTAGAATCTATTTCTGCTAATACTGATGAAATCTATGATATGTGGCGTGTGGATATGCAACTGCGTAGCAAGAATGATCATATCGCAAATGTTTATTTAGAGTTGGCTAAAAATCCTACTGAGAGAAATTTACTTAAAGCAATGTATGCTAATCAGATTTTAGAAGGGATTTATTTTTATAGTGGTTTTAGTTATTTTTATACACTTGCTCGTAGTGGAAAAATGCTTGGTTCAGCACAGATGATTCGTTTTATTCAGCGTGATGAAGTCACTCATTTAGTATTGTTTCAAAATATGATCAATTCTCTAAAAAATGAACGTGGATATTTATTTACTAATGATTTAGAAGAAGAAGTGATTGAAATGTTTAGGAAGGCTGTTGAGATTGAGTCTGCTTGGGGGGATTATATTACACAAGGACAGATTTTAGGGTTGACTTCAGAGATCATCCATCAATATATTCAATATCTTGCTGATGAACGACTTGGCAGAGTGGGTATTCCTAAGCTTTATAATGTCTCTCACCCTATAAAATGGGTAGATCAATTTGCTAGCTTTAATGAGCAAAAAACAAATTTTTTTGAAGCAAAAGTGACTAATTATGCAAAAGGAAGTGTAAATTTCGATGATTTTTAATACCTTATCTTTAGATCAGATGATTGAAAAAAAAGCGAATTCTTTTTATAATAATCTCAAAAATTCTCTAAACAAATCAGATTAAGATGTGTATAAGTTTTTATTAATCTAATTGCAATGAAGTGAGGAAAATGAAAATAGCAGTTCAAATTAGTTTGGAATCAAGCAATGTTTAAGCTTGAGGGGCATTTGATGTGTGATGAAATTGCTAAACAGATTTGTCTTCAAGAAGATGTTAGGGAGGCAATTTGTAGTATTGATCGTAAAATGTTTGTGCCTTCTTCTTTGAAACATTTGGCTTATAATTTGGATGCATTACCAATGGGTGCCGATCAATGGATAAGCTCTCCTTTGACGGTGGCAAAGATGACTCAATATTTGGTTCCAAAAGGCGGAGATAGTGTCTTGGAAATAGGCTGTGGAAGTGGTTATCAGGCAATGGTGCTTGCAAAATTATTTCGCAGAGTATTTTCAATAGAAAGGATTGAAAAACTTCTTTTAGAGGCTAAAGAAAGGATTAGAAAATCTGGTATTAGTAATATAAATACTAAGCTTGATGATGGGCAAAAAGGTTGGGAAGCATTTGCTCCTTATGATCGGATTTTATTTTCTGCTTGTATAAAGGATATTCCTGAAGTATTGATTGGTCAGCTTGAAGAGGGTGGAATAATTGTAGCACCAATCTTGGAGGGGAATACACAAGTAATCAAACGTTATAGGAAAAAAGATAATAGGCTTGGTATACCTGAAGTGCTTGAAAAATGTCTATTTGTGCCAGTTGTTGATGGTGTGATGCGCTAATGGATTTATCTTCCTTTGGTTTTGATAAGAATATTTTTTTATTTTTTTTGATTTCTCCTAACGGTTTTGATACATCAGTTTTTGGGCTGATTGTATTAGGTTGGGCAATTTTTTGGTTGGTTTGGTATGACAATTTCAGGCATTGTCGAGGGGTTTTTGATTCTAATGTTTTAAATATTTGTATCCTTATATTATTAGTATTTTTAGGCTTTGGGATTGGATTTTTGTATCAAGGGATTTTTGAGTTTTGGCTAATGGCTGTTTTTTCTTTGATGATATTTTTAGCATTGATTGATATTAAGAAATTTGCTGTGCCTGATTGGCTAAATTTTGCATTGCTTTTTTTAGTAATTTTGGGTGTGATGATTTTTGATAATTCTTTTTATTTATCTTTTGAAAAATTGCTTGAGGGTTTTGGTCTTGCTGGATTGTTTGCAATATTTAGAATTTTTGGAGATATGATTTATAAAAAAGAGATTTTAGGGGAAGGTGATATTGTTTTTATTGCCTCAAGTGGACTTTTATTTGGCACTGAGAATAGCTTGAAAGGTATTTTTTGGGGCTGTGTACTTGGTATTTTTTACATACTTTTTTCAAGATTATTTGGTAAAAGCGTTTTTAAGATTCCTTTGATTGCTTTTATTCTTTTTGGGATTATTTTTTGTTTTATTATAAGGGTTTATAGTGATTAAGCAATACATTTTTTTATCTATTTCACAGATATTTTTTCCATTTTTTCTTGTTTTATTTTTTATTGCTTCTATTGTTTTACTCATTGGGATTGCTGGTGTTACTTTAATTGTAAAAATGGATGTTTTGGATTTAGCCCAATTATTTTTATATTCTTTGCCTGGTACGGTTTTTTTTATCATCCCTGCTACTTTTTTTGCTGCTTGTGTTTTGGGACTTTCTAGACTCTCTTATGATTATGAATTATTGGTTTTTTTCTCTTTGGGTGTTTCACCTCAAAAGATTTTAAAGATTTTTATCCCTGTGAGTGTTTTGGTTAGCATAGTGCTTTTGTTATTTTCTTTGGTGATGATCCCTTTGTCTAAAAGTGCTTATTCTGATTTTATTGCTGAGAAGAAAAATAAAGTTAATATTAATATTCGTCCTGGTGAATTTGGTCAAAAATTGGGGGATTGGCTTGTTTATGTTAATAAAGCTAACGGGAATCATTATGAAAATCTTGTACTTTTTTCAAGTGATGGGCTTTCTACAGAAAGTTTTATTGTTGCAAATAGTGGAAATGTTAATAATTTAAAGGGTTTTTTTGAACTTGATTTATATGATGGAGATGCTTACTTTGCAAAAAATAAAGAAATAAAAAAAATAGATTTCAGAGTAATGAGCTTGAGGAATGAAACAAGTGTTTTAAAATTGAGTTCTTATGATTTGATTGATTATTGGCATAGTGCTTTTGAAGGTAGTTCTTCACAGGCTAGAAGATTATCCCAAGCAATTATGACCTCTCTTTTTCCTATTGTGAGCATATTTTTAATCCCTTTGTTTGGAGTGGCAAATCCAAGATTTCATAAAAATTTGTCATATGTCTATATTTTATTGGGTATTGGGATTTATTTTTTGATTATGCATATCACGAGTCAAAATGTTCCTTTTTGGGGAATGGCTTTATTACCTTCATCTTGGATAGTCGGATCTTATTATCTTTATCGTCGCTTTATTTTGAAGTTTTATTGATGAAAAGACTTGTTGGTAAAATTGCTTATGATGGTTCTGGATTCAGTGGATTTGCAAGGCAGAAGACTGTAGGGATATTGAGTGTAGTTGAAAAGATAGAATCTGCACTTCGGAGCATGGGTATTGAAGATGAGGTTCTAGCTGCAAGCAGAACTGATAAAGGTGTGCACGCTACAGGACAAATTATTTCTTTTTGTGTTTGCCATCAGATGGATATAGATAAAATAAAATCTTTACTTAATCAGAAATTATATCCTCATATTTTTGTGAAAAATCTTCAAGAAACAGATATGTTATTTCATCCTAGATTTAATGCTAAAAGAAGAGGTTATCGTTATATTTTTTGTAAAGATTATTTAAATCCTTTTATTGCTAAATATATTTCCAAACAAGATTTTAGAGACAAAAAACTCATAACGCAAGCTTTGAATTTATTTTTAGGCAGACATAATTTTGGTTATTTTAAGAAAAAAGGTAGTCATACCAAGGATGATTTTCGTGAAATTTTTTTGGTTAGATTTTATGAGTATAGGATTTTTTCTCAAGAATGTTATGTGATTTATTTGGAAGCTGATGGTTTTTTGCGTACGCAGGTTCGTTTGATGTTAGGGAGTGTTTTGGCTTATTCAAAAGGTGAAATTGGGCTTGATGATATTTTTTTGCAACTTGAGTGTAAAAAACGAATTTTTACCTATCCTGTTTCTGGTAATGGTTTATATTTGGCAAGAGTGATTTATTGATTTGACTATATGTTATTTTAAAGCTCTATTGATTATAATGATAATGCCTGAATGATTCGTATTTCTAAAAATTGACGAGTCTGTTAAATAAGTAATTTTGAATCAATCGTAGTGATCTTTGTGTGTTCGGTATTTCTGTTTGAAGCTTTTAGTTTAGGATCTGCCGCCTAATGAGATTCTCTTGATTCTCTTTGTAGCTTTTTTAGGCTACGTGCAAAAAGTAACGGTCATTTGGGTAGTAATGTAGCTAAAACTAGGGTTTATAAATGGAAGAAAAAATATTAATTATAGGGAGTGGTGGTAGAGAGTATTCATTGGGTAAAAAATTTATAGAGGATCCTCGTGTTCAAAAGATTTATTTTTTTCCCGGAAATGGTGCTACAGAAGAAATTGGAGAGAATATTGTTTTTAGAAATGATGGAGAAATTATAAAATTTGTTCAGGATTATTGTATTGATTTTGTCATCATCGGACCTGAGAAACCTCTTGTATCTGGATTGAGTGATATCTTGCGTGAAGCTGGAATCAAAGTTTTTGGACCAAGCAAAAAAGCAGCTTTATTAGAAGGCTCAAAAGCTTTTATGAAAGATTTTGTTTCCCGCTTTAATGTTCCTACTGCAGCTTACCTCAAAACTTCTGATTTTGAAAAAGCTTGCGAATTTATTGATAAATTATCTTTGCCTATTGTTGTTAAGGCAGATGGTCTTTGTGCAGGTAAGGGTGTGATCATTGCACTTAGCTATGCAGAAGCTAAATCCTGTGTAGATGAAATGTTGTGTGGCAAAAGTTTTGGCGAAGCAGGAAAATGTGTCGTGATTGAGGAGTTTTTGGAAGGGTATGAATTATCTGTTTTTGCTCTTTGTGATGGTGAAGAATATGTTTTGTTGCCAGTTGCTCAAGATCACAAACGTCTTTTGAGTGGTGATAGAGGACCTAATACTGGAGGTATGGGTGCTTATGCACCTACACCATTGTGCGATGAAATTTTGAAACAAAAAATTAAAGATAGGATTATTGAGCCAACATTAAAAGGAATGTTGAAAGAAAATAATCCTTTCAGTGGAGTGCTTTTTGCTGGCATCATGGTTGTAAAAAATGAACCTTATTTACTTGAATACAATGTCAGATTTGGGGATCCGGAATGTGAGGTTTTGATGCCATTGTTAAAGACTCCGCTATTAGATCTATGTTATGCTGTAATGGAGCATTCTTTGAGTGATATAAAAGTTGAGTTTTTTGATGAGTATTGCGTAGGGATTGTTTTGGTTTCTAAAGATTATCCATATAAAAATTCACAACCACAAGCCATCTATATAAAAAATTTTGATAGTTCAATAGGGCATTTATCTTTTGGTGGTGTTGTGAAAAAAAATAATGAGCTTTTGGCTACCGGAGGGAGAGTGTTGCTTGGAATTGGAAAGGGAAAAACTTTATCTGAGGCAAGAAAAAATGCTTATTCTTTAGTTGAAAAAATTCATTTCAATGGTATGGGTTATCGTGATGATATTGGTTTGAAAGTTTTGGAACATTAGATGTTGTTTAGTGATGAGAAAATAGAGGAAATATTATTCAGGGAAGGTTTGACTCTAAGTTCTTTTACTCAACGTCTCAGTGCTTTTTTGATAGATTTATTATTTATATTTTTTTTGGTTTGGGGTTTTTGTTATGGTTTTTTTGGAGAATATGTAAAAAATATTGAAAGTAAAATTATTTTTATTCAAAAATTTTTATTTTTATTTTTTATGTTTCAATTTTTTTATGAATTATTTTTTATTTTATTTTTTGGTGCTACTTTAGGGAAGATGATTGTTGGTATAAAGGTTATTTCTGTGCAAACTTTAGATAAACCTAACTTTATAAGCATTTTGATGCGTTGTTTTATTAAAATTGTTCAAGAAGGTGTTTGTTGCACTTTATTTATTTTTGCTTTGAATGATAAGTTTTTACGTCCATTTTATGATAAATGGGGCAGAATGCTTGTAATTTCAGCTGGATAGAACATTTTGTTTAGATTTATTATTATGATTATTTTTTGTGTTTTTAGTTATGCGAGTCAAGTCGCTGTGCAAAAATTTGATAAAAATAATAATAAAATTTTTGAACTTTTAGCAGATAATGTGAGTGCACAAGGTAGCGTTGTAATCGCTTTTGGAAATGCGGTACTTTTAAATCATGATTTATACATCCTTGCAGATAAAATATCTTATGATACCAAGAATCGTGTTGCTACCATTGATGGGAATATTAAAATTTATAAAGGAGGAGGCTTATTTGCCCATGCTGAACATATTGTTTTGAATATGGATGAAAAATATGAGGTAATAGAACCTTTTTATATGCAAGATAGTATCAGCGGAATGTGGGTAAGTGCAAATAAAGCACAAAATCTTGATAAAAAATATAGTTTTAAAAATGCCACAATTTCAGGTTGTAGTATTGAAAATCCTATTTGGCATATTGATGCAACTTCAGGATCTTATAATTCAGATAAATCTGCTTTATCCCTTTGGAATCCTAAAATCTATATTGGTGATGTCCCTGTGTTGTATTTTCCTTATTTATACTTATCAACTAGCAATAAGCGTGCAAGCGGTCTTTTGTACCCTGAATTTGCTGCTTCTAATACTGAAGGTTTTGTCTATATGCAACCTTTTTATTTAGCATTACAAGATTTTTGGGATATGACTTTTACTCCTCAAATTAGGACAGAGAGGGGTTATGGAGGGAATCTTGAAGCTAGATTTATTGATTGGGAGCAAGATAAGTTTGTATTCAATACAAGGTTTTTTCACAATAATGATAGGTATTATAAAAAATATAATTTGAGGAATAGAAATGTATTTGGTTTTGAATTTCTACATTCTAGTAGGAATCCACTTGAAAAATATTTTGGACTTAAGCCACTCATAGATAATGGTTTGTATCTTGATTTTTTGTATATGAATGATTTGGATTATGTTCGGTTTGAAAATATAAATAAAATCATCACAGATGGAACACATATGTCTAGAGGTAACTATTATGTTCAGACAGAAAATCATTATTATGGATTGAATTTGAAATATTTTTTAAACTTGAACAAAATCAACAATAATAAAACATTCCAATCTTTGCCAAATCTTCAATACCATAAATACCTTAACACACTTTTTTTTAAAAATCTCTTGTATTCTCTTGATTATGAATTTAAAGATACTACAAGAGAAGTAGGTTATGGTTATGTGCAAAATTCTTTGAATATTCCTATTGGTTTGCAGCTTTCCCTTTTTAAAAAATATCTTTCTTTGGGTATATGGAATGATTTTTATGTGAGTAATTTAGCTCTTACAAATTCTTCAATGGCTTATATTCCGGATTTGGGCAAAAGAAGCACTAGGCAATTTGGTAATCTTGTATCATCAGGGTATTCAATTTATTTAAATACTGATTTGGCAAAAGACTATAATAAGGTTTTTCACACAATTCAATTTGAATTGGCATTCAGTGCACCATATTTTCAGTTGTCTAATGGATTATTTGATGCACAGATGTATGATTTGACCGCTAAGGCTAGGAATGATTATGCTCCAAATGATTTGGATTATTATTCAATTAACGATGAATTGTATTCAGATATATGGAATCCTTTAAATATAACAAGTTCAAGGATTGCTGCAAGAAAAATGAATATAAAATTAACGCAATATTTTTACGGACTTGGAGGGAAAGAATTGTTCTATTGGAAGCTTTCACAAGGATTGAATTTTGATGATAAAGTTTCAATTGCAAGAGTCCCAATGGAAAATAAAATTGGTTTTTCTCCGCTTGAGGGATTGGATATTTATGGGAGTATTTTTTATTCTTTTTATTATAATAGTTTGGATGAAATAGCTATAAATGCAATGTATAAACATAACTATATGGTTGCAAATTTATCTTATTATATTAAAAGAAAGTTTAATGATGAAGGTATCAATAAGATCATTGAAAATTCTGCCAATTATCTTAAAGGTGGTTTCAGTAATGATTTTGGCTATTTTGGCTTGAGTGCTTCAGCTGGTTATGATATCAAAAATAATGTTTTGTTAGATTGGGATATTGGTATTTTTAAGAATATTCGTTGTTTTGGCATTGGGCTTAAATTTGTCAACCAAAGGAGACCAATCTTGACTAATGATCCTGGAAATCCTCTAGAAGTTCTTAAAAATACTTATATCAAACTGGAATTAAATTTTGTTCCGCTTACAAATACAGGTTTGACTTATCGTATCACAAAATAAGGAAAAATGATGGATATGACAAAAAACAATATGAGATTTGAGGATAGAGATGATGCATTGAATCGTCTTATAGATGAGATACTTATCCGTCATTTGGATACAAAAAATTGTATTATTTTGGCCACAAGTCTTGCAGGGGTAGCATTTGGTGAAAAAATGTCTAAAAAACTTAATGTTAAATTAGATTTTTTGTTTACTGTTCCTATTTACGCACCTTTGAATCACGAATGCGAAATTGCTATTGTAAGTGAAAATATGGATATAATTATGAACGAAGCTTTGATAGATTCATTTGAAATTACCTTGGATTATGTTTATGGGGAGGCTAAGAGGGCTTATGAAGAGATTATTTTGACAGATATTTATAAGTTTAGAAAAGGTTCAATGATAAGTTCTTTGATAGGCAAAGATGTATTTATTGTCGATCAAGGTGTAGAAACAGGTTTGACAATGAATGTGGCTATTCAAACTTGTATTGCAAAAGGTGCAAAAAGTATTTATATCCTTACTCCTGTCATTGCTCAAAATGTAGGGACAAGTTTATCTGAAATTTGTGATGGCGTTATTAGTGTTATAAGGCCTGAGCATTTTGTTTCTACAGCACATTATTATAGATCTTTGCCTCCAGTTAATGAAGAGGAAATTGAAAAAATCCTTGATAACTCTTTAGGTAAAATTGAAGATAAGAATTTAAGTAAAAGATAAGGAATATAAGTGGATATTATTGAATTAGAATTGAAAAATTTGGAAGAAAAATATATTTTAAATCATGTTGCTAGACAAGCAGCAGGTTCTGTAATGTATCAGAATGGTGGGACTATCATTTTAGCAACTGTTGCTATTGATGAAAAGCCAGTCAAAGAAGATTTTCTCCCTCTTACTGTCCAATATATTGAAAAATCTTATGCCTTAGGTAGATTTCCTGGAGGATTTGTAAAGCGTGAAGGTAAGCCAGGAGATTTTGAAACACTCACTTCAAGAATTATTGATAGAAGTCTACGACCTATTTTTCCGAAAGGATTTAATTATCCGACTCAAATCACGGTGATGGTTTTGAGTTATGATAAAAAAAGTGATTTACAGGTTTGTGCATTGAATGCAGCTGCAAATGCATTGTATATTTCGAATTTACCAATTTATCATGCTGTTAATGCTGTAAGGATTGGTAGGATTAATGGGGAGTTTGTTTTAAACCCAACAATGGACAAAATGGATAAATCAAATTTAGACCTTTATGTATCTGGGACAAAAGAAGCATTATTAATGATAGAGATGCAATCACTTCTTTTAGATGAAGGGATGAATGAAATCTGCGAAGAAGATTTTATCAAAGCACTTGATTTGGGTAAAAAGGAGATTTCTAAAGCTTGTGAACAATATACAAAAACTTTGGGAGTATTCAAAAAAAATCCCTTAGAATTAACTTTAAATTTTTGTCAAAAAAATCTAAATATTGATGATTATATCAGGAACAATTATTCTAAAGAGGTATATAAAATTGTTACAGAAATGGCAAAAAGTGAGAGAAATACAAGCTTAAAAAACGTCGCTAATCATATATTTGAGGTTAAAGGTAAGATTGAAGATTGGATATTTGAAGATATTTTATTTGCTTTAGAAACGTATAAAAAAGAATTAGTAAGGTATCAGATCATCCACCAAGGAATAAGAGCAGATGGTAGAGGATATGAAGATATTAGAGATATTGAAATATTGACAAATATTTTGCCTTTTGCACATGGATCGGTTTTGTTTACTAGGGGACAAACACAGGCTTTGGTTGTAAGCACTATAGGCTCTGAAAATGATGCCCAAATCCAAGAGTCTTTAAGTGATAAAGTTGGCAATAAAGAAAAATTTATGTTCCATTATAATTTTCCTGGTTTCAGTGTGGGTGAAGCTTCAATCATTACATCTCCAAGTAGACGAGAGTTAGGGCATGGTAATTTAGCCAAAAAGGCTTTAGAAAGTAGCATTGTGGATCGCAATAAGACTATTCGATTGGTTTCTGAAATACTTGAATCAAATGGTTCAAGTTCTATGGCAAGCGTTTGTGGTGGTTCTTTGGCATTGTGTTGTAGCGGGATTGAGGTAAGGAATTTGATAGCTGGTGTGGCTATGGGTTTGGTTGTTGAAGGGGAAAAATATGCTATATTGACTGATATAACTGGGCTTGAGGATTATGATGGGGATATGGATTTTAAAATAGCAGGATCTGAAAATGGTATCAGTGCTATGCAAATGGATATTAAAATTGATGGTGTATCTTTTGAAATATTACAAAAGGCACTTTATCAAGCTAGAGAAGCAAGGCAACACATACTTAAAATCATGAAAGAGGCACAAAATAAGATTATCTTGAATAGTGACATACTTCCGAGCATAGAAATTTTCAACATTCATCCTGGAAAAATTGTAGAGATTATTGGACATGGAGGAAAAACTATCAAAGAGATTATTGAACGTTTTAAAGTCAGCATAGATTTGAATAGAGAAAATGGAGAGGTGAGGATTTCAGGTATAGATAATACTTTTATCATAAAGGCAAAGCAATTTATTTTAGATTTGATAAACACTCAAAAAGCTGATTTGGATAAATATCAAGTTGGAGAAATATTTGAAGGTGAGGTGAAAAAGATTTTTGATTTTGGGGCATTTGTCGGACTGCCAAAGGGTGGAGATGGTTTATTGCATATAAGTCGTTTTGATAGAGGTCGGGTAGGGAATATTAGAGATTATATCTGCGAAGGGGATAAAATAAACTGTAAGATTTTAGGGTTAAACAAGGGAAAAATAGAACTTGATTTGATAAAAGAATAGTTTTAAACTTAAATTTATGATTTTTTAGAGATAATTAGAGCTCACAAAAAGTCTCAAAGTAGGGGATAGATCCGAAAAAGGGCTTAAAAAAATTTAGGAGTTTTTTAATGAAAGTTTTGCTAGTAATGTTTTTTGGATTTTTAGGGTTTGCTTATGCTGCAGATGCTGGAAATGCTATGAATATGGGTAATATGGGAGTAGATATGATAAAAGCTTATTCAATTGCTGGAGGTGTGATCGGTTTAGGGATTGCTGCACTTGGAGGAGCTATTGGTATGGGACATGCAGCAGCAGCAGCGATTTCAGGAACTGCTAGGAATCCAGGAATTGGAGGCAAACTTATTGGGACAATGTTTATTGCTCTCGCATTGATTGAAGCTCAAGTTATTTATACTTTGGTTTTTGCAGTTATTGCTATTTATATGAATCCTTTCATAGGATAAATCTCTTGCTCTTTTTGGGCAAGATTTGTGTGCTGGTGGTGGAACTGGTAGACACGCCATCTTGAGGGGGTGGTGAGGTAACTCGTGCGAGTTCAAGTCTCGCTCAGCACACCATACTTACATTGCCGAAGTGGTGAAATTGGTAGACACGTCAGACTCAAAATCTGATAGAGGCAACTCTGTGTCGGTTCGAGTCCGACCTTCGGCACCACAAAAACTTTCTTTTCATATACATATCACTATATATTGATACACATTTTTATCTTCAAATTTCCTCATTCAGGCATTTTATTCTTAAATATTGCTTAATCAAATTGCATATTATTATATATGATATACAGATCATAACCTATTGTAGTCTTTAAAAAGTGGTTACCAAAATTGTTATAATTTTTTAAGTTTTATTTTTTGTAACCATTTAGTCATAAAGATGTGATTGATATTGTTCTTAAATACCAAAAGAAAAGTGGTTCTGATTTGGCTTTAAGGATGTTTAGGTATGTCAGAGCTATATGGAATTATGCTTTTATGTCAGGATTTTTAAAAAACAATCCTATCAGCAATATTGCCATCACTCAACTCCTTGATATAAAATTTTCTTTCCTAAATTTTTTTAGTTTAAGATACTTCACATCATATCCACCCTTATGGATTTTACCCATTGGGTGGTCAACTTATCCCTACTCTATAAAAAAACCTAAAAACTTATCAATCATTAAAATCTTTAATTTCTTTGAAAGCAATTAATTTACTATACCCCCCCCCCCATAAGTAAAAAAATCAATTTTATATTGACATTTATGAAAATAAGTTTTATAATATTCTAAACATTTGACAAAAAAGAAAAGGTTCTACAATGAAAAAAACATACTTAAAAATCTCAACAATAGTTTGCTTGATTGCTTATGGGGGGGGGGTCAGTGATTTAAAGGCAGAATCCAATCCTTTTTTAAATATGTTCAAGCCTACTAAACCAGACCCTTCTATAAAAAATATTATTGAGTATAATCAACAAGAATTTCATGATAAAATAGTCTCTGAGGCCACGCAAGAGCATGACAAAATAGACCAATGTAAAAATAAAATTAAAAACGATTATTTCACAATGATGACTTATGCTGGTATGAACATTAACATTTCACAGCTAAAATTTAACAAGTTCGTTCAACCTACATTAAAACTTTACATCGCAGCTGTTAAAAATTATTATGAGTCAGTTATAAAAGGTGAAGTTACTGATAATGATATGAATTCACTCAATTTTGGTCTCAGGAAATTGAAAAATCTCCTAACAAGTTTAGAATTTGATCTTAAAACAATTAGTGATCAAGAGAAATTAAAGCGCGTTTTACCTGTCGCGACTGAGTTCGGTTCAACCTTCCAATCAATGAATCAAAAACTCATTTTCAACCTCTCCAGATTCAATGAAATACCAGCCCTAAGTCAAGCTCAACAACAAGCTTTCAAAACCATCCATAATGATCAAAAGAAATTCTCTTCTCTGAATGCTGGGGTTCAAAGGAGTGCTCAAATGACAAATTTCATTTCTTCTTTGAACACACAAACAAGA